>JBMONC010000100.1:0-37490 GCA_049324875.1 Bacillota bacterium | reverse complement strand
ACCGGACCATTGAACTGGAATGGTGCAACCTTATGCCCCACCACCTGTCCATCCTCCGCAGGTTACGCCTGACAGTCCCGGACTTACCGGAGTATCTGTACCCCCCTGCCTTCGTGTAACGTCGATCCAGTCTGAATTACCGAGGTTACTATTGGCCCCAGTGCGGAAAACAAGATTACACGGATTACACGGATAAAAAACATTGTGGGTGGTGCCCTTTTCATTAGTGGTGCTGGTGCGAAGCACCGCACCATGGACAAACAAATGACAATAATGGGCGGCTCCCTGTTCACCGGTGGGGCTGTATGAGCACCGTGTATGAAGATCAAGTATTTATTAAATCCGTGTAATCCGTGTAATCCGTGGCAAAGATCATTCTCTCCATCCGTCTTGACTTGTATATCGACATGTGTCTATATATGAGTCAGGAGGCGAGAGAGATGTCACACATGGAGATCGTGAACCGGTTCCTGGATGAGGAGGGTCGGATCAGGCAGATGCCGGCCAAACGGGCGAAGGTGGAGGCGCTGCTGGACTACCTTGTCGAGCAGTTCGAAACGGGCCGCCTCTATGCCGAGCGGGAAATAAACGAGGTCCTGCTCCGGTTCCACCCGGATTTCTGCACCCTGCGGCGCTACCTGGTGGATACCCGACGGATGGCCCGGAACAGCCTGACTGGGCAGTACTGGCGCACCGCGGAGTAAGGCTGTCCGGTTTGGCTCCCCCCGTGCATTCTGATCAGCAAGATTGGTACGTGGGGGGATCTCCGGATGTGGATGCGAAGGGGAGCGCTGCTGATGATGGCCCTGATGGTGCTGGCCGGATGCGGTGGGGCGCCGTCCGGTGCGGCCGCCACACCGGCCGGCCCGGCGCCGGACCCGCTGGTGGGGGTGCCGGGGCGGCTGGTCTTCCTCAGCCGGGAGGCGGCGACGGTGGTGGAGGCGGGGGAGCGCCGGCGGGTCGGGCTTCCGGCGGGGATGAGCGCAGCCACCCTCTCGCCCGACGGCAGGCGGGTGGCGGGGATCGTGGAGGGCGAACTGGTCCTGCTGGACCTGGGGAGCGGGGAGCATCGCCCGGTACAGAAGGCATCCCTCCGGGATCTCGCCTGGTCGCCCGACGGCTCCCGGCTGCTCAACTACGGCGCCGTCGGGGACGAGACGATGCTTGCGCTCCACGAGGAGGGCGGGGAAAGGTGGCGGGTGACGATCCCCGGGTCGGAGCCGAGGCAGGTGGCCTGGGCACCGGACGGGAGCCGGCTGGTGCTGGAGGTCGGTGGCCCCTATGTCACCACACGGAGTCTCTGGCTGGTGGAGCTGGCCGAGGGGAAGGCCACCCTGCTCGCCGAGCGGGCCAACCGGCCGGTCTGGTCCCCGGACGGGAGCGCCCTGGCCTATATCAAGAACCTCGGCCCGGCCCGGGATCGGGTTTTGATCTGGCGGGAGGGGCAGGAGCCGGTGGTCGGGGCGAGCGAGGAGCAGCTGGTGGCCGCCTTCCCCCAGCAGGCCTCCATCTTCGAGAAAAACGATCTCTACTTTTACAACCTGCGCTGGTCCCCTCTTGGCGAGTCGCTGGCGGCGGTGGGGAAGGCTGCCGGGCCGGAGCCACGGTTCATCATGACCTCGTTCCGCCCCGAGGGGTGCCCGGGGAACCTCTGGGTGCTGCCGGTCTACCTGGAGCATCAACGGAAGGATGTCCAGATCCACCCCTACACCCCCTGCAGCCCGGGGCCCTACGTCTGGGTGAAGGGCGGGAGCCAGATCGCCGTCCTCCAGAACGGCCCGGGCTGCGCGGGGAAGATGGCGCTGCTGGACGCCTCGAACCTGGCGCTTCTCCAGGAGGTCGAGGCCCCGCTGGGCACCCTGCTGGCCTCGCCGGACGGGGACTGGGTGGCGAGCAGCCAGGAGCACACAACCCGCTTCATCCAGCTCGATCGGCCCGCTCAGCCCATCACGGTCGAGGGGCTGGGCACCCTGATCCACTGGTCCCAGCCATAGGGAACGCCACCGGGAGCCACCCAGGCTCCCGGTTTCGCGTCCCCCCACAGGAGAAGGTCTAACCAATCGAGAAATTTCGTATTGTCACGTTACGCTGACGAGAGGGGGAAGTGAGATGCGCTTTGCGATCTACGAGCAGGGAGAGGGGCTCAACTGGTGGGAGACCGACCCGAACCTCCAGGCGGTGGTCGCACGGTACACCAGCCCCGCCATGCTGGCGTGGGCCCGGCCCCATCTCTCCCGCTTCGGGGAGCTCTGCGGCAGCCGGGTGGCGCCCCGGGCCGACTACACCGACAAGGCGGAGGGGCGGCCCCGGCTGGTGGCCTACGACCGGCAGGGCGAGGAGATCTCCCGGGTGGTCTACAACCCCGGCTACCTGCAGACGGTGGCCGAGGTCTACGGCGCCGGGATCGTCGCCTGGCGGCACACGGTGCCCGAGGGGGCGCCCGGTCCCGTGCCGCCGGCGGTCACCTGGGCGATGGGCTACATGGTCGCCATGGCGGAGACCGGCTTCTACTGCCCGGTGGCCTTGACCGGCGCCTGCGCCCTGGCGATCGAGCGCTTCGCCCCGCCGGCGCTGAAGGAGCGCTACCTGCCCGGCCTGATCGCCACCGACCCCGCCAGGCTGACCCAGGGCGCCACCTGGCTGACGGAGAAGACCGGGGGCTCCGACGTGGGGGCGATCACCACCGCCGCCCGGCAGGAGGGGGAGCGCTGGCTCCTGACCGGCGAAAAGTGGTTCGCCTCGAATGCGGATGCCCCCGTCGCCCTCACCCTGGCCCGGCCCGAGGGGGCGGGGCCCGGCACGGCAGGGCTGGCGCTCTTCCTGGTGCCCCGCACCCTGCCAGACGGCCGGCGGAACCGTTACCGGATCCGGCGGCTGAAGGAGAAGCTGGGGGTGATCGCCGTCCCCTCGGGCGAGGTGCTGCTGGAGGGGGCCGAGGGATACCTGATCGGCGGGCCGGGCAAGGGCTTCAAGATGATGATGGAGGCGATCAACCTCTCCCGGGTCTACAACGCCATCGGCTCCTGCGGCCTGGCCCGCCGAGCCTTCCTGGAAGCGATCATTTATACATCGAAAAGGATCGCCTTCGGCAGGCCGGTGGCGGAGCACCCGCTGATGCGCGCCAAGCTGCTGGGGATGCTGATCGACCTGGAGGCAGCCACCGCCCTGGCCTTCCGTGCGGCCGACTCCTTCGAGAACAGCGAGCCGATCCACCGGCTGCTGATCCCGGTCGCCAAGGCCCGCACCGCCGATGTGGCGCTGCAACTGGCCCGGGCCGCCATCGAGTGCCTGGGCGGAAATGGCTACATCGAGGAGTACGTGACGCCCCGGCTCCTGCGGGACGCCCAGGTGCTGACCGTCTGGGAGGGGCCGGAGCATATCCTGGCGCTGGATGCGCTGCGGGTGCTGGCCAAGGAGGGGCCGGATGGGATCCTGGGCGAGATCGACCGGCGGCTGGAGCGGCCGGCGCCGGCGGAGCTGCGGCAGGGGGTGGCCGCCCTCCGGGAGCGGCTGGTGGGGCTGCTGCAGCAGGCGGCGACCGCCGGCCCGGAGCAGGCCCAGCTGCACGCCCTGCGCATCCTCCATGGGATGGCCGATGCGCTGAGCGCCGCCTACCTGCTGGAGGAGGCCGCCGACGGCCCGGCCCGCAAGGCCGAGATCGCCGCCCTCTACCTCGCCCGCCTGCACCCGCGGGAGGAGGAGGCCCGGCGCACCTGGGACCAGGCGGTGCTGGAGCGCTTTGAGGCCCTCGTCCAGTAAAAAAGCCCCACGGCAAAAATGGCACCATCGGCACAAGGAGTTGTACGGCGACGCAGAAAAGTAAGAGAGCAGGCCACTTCACGAAGGAGGCTCACGCATGCTGGCATTTGACGTCTACCGGCACTGGGAGACCGACCTGCGCCCCTTCACCATCAACGCCCTGCGGCGGATGACTCCGGAGCAACTGCACTGGAAGCCGGAGGGCTGGCACTCCAGCGCCTTCGACCTGGCGGATCACATGGCCCAGACCGAGTGGGTCTGGATCTACCGGAACGCCCTGAAGAAGGATCCCTGGGAGGCGCGCTGGAAGAAGGGCCGGTTCACGGACCTTGACAGCCTGCTGGCCTACTGGTCCGCCCTCCACAAGAGCACCGTCGACTGGCTGCGGGAGAGCCCGGTCACCGAACTGACCAGACAGTTCCCCATGCCCTACCCGGACCTGCCCTGGGCGACTATGAACTGGCTGGTCTATCACGTGATGGAGCACGAGATCCACCACCGCGGCCAGATCTTCATGCTGATGCGGATGCAGGGGATTGAGCCGCCCGAGATTTAGAAGGGTGATCTGCCATGTTGGAGCTCCGCCGCCTGGTGGCTGCCGTAGTCAACGAGGCTGACCCAATGCGCCTGCTCATGATGGGGGCGCCCGAGGATGAGTACGATCCCGAGATCGACGAGATCGCCGACCGGATCATCCAGCACGGCCCCATGGTGGATGGGATTGAGATGGTGCTCCTGATTCAGGAGGTCTTCGACCGCTGGTTCTTCCCCGGCATGGTCTCGTGGGAGCAGAGCCTGGCCATGGCCGAGGCGATCTGCGACGGCCTTAGAGAGGAGAGGGCGCGATGAGAGTTCCCAGGGCGACGCTCCAGGAGCTGCTGAGCTATCACTACGACCGGCGGGAGCGGCTCCTGGACTTCCTGGAGCAGCTGACGCCGGAGGAGCTGACCCGGGACGTGAAGGTGGGCTGGCGCTCGATCCGGGGGCTGCTCTGCCACGCGCTGGAGGCGGAGGCCTTCTGGGTGCAGTACGCCATCCGGAAGGGGGAGCGGCCCGACTGGGACTTTCGGGAGTTCCCGGACGTGCCCGCCATCCGCCGGCTGGCCCGGCAGGTGCGGGCGGAGACCGAGTCCTGGCTGGCCGGCCTGAGCGAGGAGGATCTGGACCGGGAGGTGAGCATCACCTACTCCAGCGGGACCGAGGTCCGGTTCACCGTCGCCAAGGCGCTGCTCCACGTGATCCTGCACGATGCCCACCACCGGGGGCAGGTCTCGGCGCTGGCCCGGCAGATGGGCTACGAGCCGCCGGAGATCGACCTGATGTAGGGCGGCCCGGCGTGGGCAAGCTAGGGGGCAGAGAAGGGGGGATGCGTCATGGCTGAGATCGCGACGCTGGGCGGGGGCTGCTTCTGGTGCACCGAGGCGGTGCTGTCGCAGCTGAGCGGGGTGCTCCAGGTGGTCCCGGGGTACGCCGGGGGGAGGGTGGAGAACCCCTCCTACCGGCAGGTCTGCTCGGGGGAGACCGGCCATGCCGAGGTGGTGCAGGTCACCTTTGACCCGGCGGTCATCTCCTTCAAGGAGCTGCTGCTGGTCTTCTTCAGCACCCATGACCCGACCACCCTCAACCGGCAGGGGGCGGATGTGGGCACGCAGTACCGCTCGGTGATCCTCTACCACTCGCCGGAGCAGAAGCGGACGGCGGAGGAGACCATCGCCGAGCTGGAGGCGGAGCGGATCTGGCCGGGGCCGATCGTGACGGAGGTGGCGCCCTTCACCGCCTTCTATCCGGCGGAGGAGTACCACCACGACTACTACCGGCGGAACAGCGAGCAGCCCTACTGCCAGGTGGTGATCGCCCCGAAGCTGGCGAAGTTGCGGCAGCGGTTCCAGGCCAAACTGAAAGGCTAGACGCGACGAGAGCAGCCCCTTGCGCGGCTGCTCTCCTTCATTATTATCGCCGCCAGAAGACCGGCGAGAAGAGGACCAGGACGGTGTAGAGCTCCAGCCGGCCCAGCAGCATCAGGGCGCTGCAGGTCCACTTGGCCAGGCCGGTCAGGGCGCTGTAGTTGCTGATCGGACCGACGCTGCCCAGGCCGGGGCCCACATTGCCCAGGGTGGCAGCGGCGGCGGTCAGGCTGCTGACCAGGTCGAGGCCGGTGGAGGCGATCAGCAGGAAGCCGATGCCCAGCGACCCGAGGTAGAGGAAGAAGAACTGCTGGATGTGCAGCACCATCTCGTCGGTGACCGTGCGGCCGCCCAGCCGGACCGGCCGGACCACCCGGGGCTGCACCTGCCGGGCGAACTCGCCGGCCGACTGCTTGATCAGCACCAGGTGGCGCAGCATCTTGATGGCGCCGCCGGTGGAGCCGGTGCAGGCGCCGGCCAGGGAGAGGAGCCCCAGGATCGCCTGGGCCGCCACCGGCCACTGGGTGAAGTCCTGGGTGGCAAAGCCGGTGGTGGTCAGGATCGAGAGCGCCTGGAAGAAGCCGTGCCGGAGCGCTGCGAAGAGGCCCATCCCCTGGCCGGCGATCAGCACCGCCAGCACCAGGGAGGAGAGCAGGCTGACCAGGGCGTAGAGCCGGAACTCCGGATCCCGCCAGAAGAGCCGGATGGAGCGCTGCTGCACCGCCCCCACGAAGAGGGCGAAGTTGATGCCGGCCAGGAACATGAAGAGGGTGGTCACCCACTGGAGCGCCGGTGAGTAAGCCCCCAGGCTGGCGTTCCGGGTGCTGAAGCCGCCGGTGGCCATGGTGGCGAAGGCGTGGTTGAGCGAGTCGAAGAGGCTCATGCCCAGGGCCCACATCACCAGCACCTGGATCACCGTCAGCACCACGTAGGTCAGCCAGAGCGCCTGGGCGGTATCCCGCACCCGGGTGGTCAGCCGCTCGACGGTGGGCCCCGGCGCCTCCGCCCGCATCACCTGCAGGCCGCCCACCCCCAGGGCGGAGAGGAGCGCCACCAGCAGGACCATGATCCCCATGCCACCCAGCCAGTGGGTGAGGGAGCGCCAGAAGAGGATCGCCGGGGGCAGCGCCTCCACATCCACCAGGATGCTGGCCCCGGTGGTGGTGAAGCCGGACATCGACTCGAAGAAGGCGTCGGTGAAGGAGGTGATCGTCCCCGACCAGAGGTAGGGGAGCGAACCCGCTGTGCCGGCGGCCACCCAGGCGAGGGTGACCAACAGGTAGGTGTCCCGCCGGCGCAGTTCGGTGTGGCCGTGGCCCCAGAGCCGGAGGCCGGCCCCGGCGAGGGCGGTGGGCAGGGCGGAGAGCAGCAGCGCCCGCCACGCCTCCTCGCCGGGGGTGAAGGCCCACGGCAGGGGCAGGAGCATGGTGGCGGCCAGAATGACCAGCAGGGCACCCAGATGGTAGCCGACGGCGCGCAGGTGTACGTGGCTCATCGGGCGGTCACCGGCCTTCTGTCCCGGGGAGCTGACCCAGCCAGCCGCGCGCCGGTTTGGCGAAGAGCTTGTCGATGCCGGCGCGGGCCTGTGGCAGCGACAGCACCACCGCCCGGTCGCCGGGCTGCAGCACATCCTTGCCGCTGGGGAGGATCACGCTGCCGTCGCTCCGGAAGAGACCTCCGACCAGGGAGCCACGGGGGAAGACCACCTGGTGCAGCTTCCGCCCGGCCACGGGGCACTGGGGGGAGATGAGGAACTCCAGCAGGTGCAGGCCGCCGCCCTCCATCAGGTGGAGGCCCAGCAGCTCCGACGGCCCGGCCAGGAACCGCTGAATCGCCGCCGCACTGATCACCTGCGGGTTGAGCACCACATCGACGCCCACCCGCTCCACCAGGTGCAGGAACTCCAGCCGCCGGATCGTCGCCACCGTCTTGTAGGCCCCCAGGTCCTTCGCCACCAGGCTGGCCAGCAGGTTCAGCTTGTCGTCGGAGGTCGTGGCGACGAACATGTCGGCGTCGGCGATCCCCTCTTCCCGCAGCAGTTCGGCGTCGGCTCCGTCGCCGTGGAGGACGTTGCTCTCGTTGAGGGCCGAAGCCAGGTGTCTGCAGCGCTCCCGCTCCCGCTCGATCACCGTGACGGCGATGTTCTTCCCCTCCAGCCGGCGGGCGAGGTGGGCCCCGATGCGGCCGCCCCCCAGGATGGTCACCTTCCGGACCGGGCGGACCACCTGGCCCAGCAGCGCCTCCGCCGGGGCGGCCTCCCCGGTCCGGGCCAGCAGGAAGACCCGGTCGTTCGGCTTGATCACGTCGTTGCCCCGGGGGATCAGCACCCGGTCGTTCCGCTGGATCGCGGCGATCAGCACCGGGCCGAAGTCCACCCGGCTGAGCGGCTGGTTGAGCACCGGGGCATGGGCGGGCACCCGCAGCTCCAGCATCTGCAGGCGGCCGTCCGCAAAGTACTGGATTCCCAGCGCCTCCGGGCAGGTGACCAGCTGGGCGATCTCCTCGGCAGAGACCCGCTCCGGGCTCAGGATCAGATCGATTCCCCGAAGCGCCTCGCTGCCCAGCCAGCGGCGGGAGGCATACTCCGGATTCCGCACCCGGGCGATGGTCCGGGCCCGACCGCCCGCCTTGGCGGCGAGGCAGGCGACAATGTTCACCTCATCGACCTCGGTGGCGGCCACCACCAGATCCGCCGAGGCGAAGTCGACCTGGCTCAGCACCGCCGGGCTGCACCACTCCCCGGTGATGGTCCGGACATCCAGGCTCTCTTCGACGATGGTCACCCGCTCCGGCTGCTGCTCGATCACGATCACATCATGATCCTTGCTTAGCATACGGGCAACGCTGTACCCCAGTTTCCCGGCGCCAATGATGATGGCACGCATCCCCAAACCTCCGGTATGGCCGCAGTCTTGTTGGAGCCTATCCCCTTAATGGTTCGGCCCTGGTCTTAACCTTCCTGCCCGGCGAGACGCCTGAGACGCGAGATGAGACGCGGATGGGACGAAAGGCGCACCCGCTGCTGGTACGATCAGATCAAAGAATTCCGCTGCCGACCAAAGGAGGAGAAGGTGATGCGAACCTACCCGGTGATCCACGCCGGCATTGCCCTGGCGCTGATGCTCCTGACGGCGATGGCCGCCCCCCTGATGGCGCGGCTCCAGCCGTAGGCGCCCTTGCCCATCCCTCCGCTTCGTGGTACCATGGCGCCACAGAGGAAAGGAGGGCCCTGACCGCCGATGTTGGCCCACCTGCTGGGGCGCTACGCCCTGTTCCTGGAGAGCGTGCGCGGCCGCCATGACCTGGCGGAGCGCTACTACCGGCGCGCACTGGCCATCGACCCGGCCCACGTCACGAATCGGGGCCGCTTTGCCATCTTTTTGGAGACGGTCCGCCACGACTACGCCGGCGCCGACGAGCAGTACCAGAAGGCGCTCTCCCTGGCCCCCAACGACCCGGTGCTGCTCGGCAACTACGCCGACTTCCTGGAGAGCGCCCTGCGCGACTTCGATCGGGCGGAGCAGTACTACCGGCGAGCCCTGGAAGTGGCCCCGCTCCACCCGAACAACCTGACCAACTATGCCACCTTCCTGGCGGAGGTCCGGGGGGAGCACGAGCGGGCGGAGGCGCTCTACCAGCGAGCCCTGGAGATCGCCCCCACCCACCGGAACGGGCTGTTCAAGTACGCCATCTTCCTGACCGACATCCGCCGTGACTACGAGCAGGCGGAATCCCTCTACCGGCGGGGGCTGGCCGTGGCCCCCGACAACGCTGCCATGCTGGCCAACTACGCCGGCCTGCTCCTGCTGGCGGGGAAGCGGGAGGAGGGGCTGGAGGCGCTGGTAAAGGCGCTGCGCCACCCCGCCCTGCAGCGCCCCACGCCCGATGCGGCCGAGTGCTGGTTCTACGCCGTGGTCCACGGCGCCCCGGATGGCCGCACCGAGGCGCTGAAGGCGCTCCGGCGGCTCCTGGAGGCGGGGGTTCGCTCCCCCGGCTTCTGGCTGGAGCCCCACGTCATCATCGCCCGCCGTCGCGGCCACCCCTGGGCCGGCTGGCTGCAGCCCCTGGCCGACCTGCTGACCGGCGAGGCGCCCCCGGGAGTGCTGGAAGGCTGGGAGGAGTGGCGCCGCGTCTCGCCCGGGCCTATCCATTAACACGGATTACACGGAATATACGGATTACACGGATGAAGACATAAAAGGGACAATGATGGGGTTCGTACCCTTTTCATAGGTGGTGCTGGTGCGAAGCACCGCACCATCGAGGGCAATTCCAAGAGTGAGGCGGTGCCCTGTTCATCAATGGTGTGCGCTCCGCACCAGCCAGACAATAAAATATGTTTTGATCCTGATTATAATCCGTGTAACCACCATGCTGCGGTGCTTCGCACCAGCGCCCCGGATGAAAAGGGCACCACCCCACATTGTTGTGATGTATTTGTCTTATCCGTGTAATCCGTGTGATCCGTGGCAAAGATATCGGGGCCGTCCCAATAGGGCGAAGCTGACCTGCTGCTGGAACTCGGCGAGCGAGGGGTGCGTCCAACAGCTAGAGAATGGGAAGAGGAGGTTCACCATGCGGTGCGTGACCCTGCTTCTTCTGGCCCTGCTGGCTGTGGCGTGCAGCCGGGGACCGGTGCCCCCTGCCGGCTCGCCAGCAGAGACGCAGGCACCGCCGACACAGGCGCAGCCACCGGAGCCACCAGCTCCCTCCGTTCCGCCTGCATCAGCCCTCTTCCCTGCCCAGGACTGGCGGGTGATGTACAACCTCCGGGAGCACGGGGCACCCGAGGAGGTTCCCGCTCCTGAGCATCTGCTGCGGGAGGGCGACCGGGTGGTGGCCGTGCAGGATGGCAAGGCGAACGCCGTCTGGCATATCCGGCCCGACGGCATCTGGCGCGCCGATCCCCGAAACGGGCGCACGCTGCTGCGCTACCTTCCCGCCGAGCTGACGGACGGGCTCTACTGGAGCCAGCAGAGCGGCGACTCGGTCGTCTGGTTCCGGCTGGCCAAGGTGGACAACTGTCTGCACCAGATCCCCACCTGCTGGGAGGTCGTGGTGCTGAACCGGGGGGAGCGGACCGTGTTCCGCTTTGCCGAAGGCAGGGGGCCGGTCTATGCCGGCGCCGACAACTGGGCCGAGCCCGCCCGCTCCTTCCACAAATACCTCAACGACCAGCGGCTCCCTGCCCCGCTGCCGGCAGAGGCCAGGACACGCCTCCTCCAGAACCTCGCCCAACCCCCGAGCCCCGCCCCGGTTGTGGCAAGGACGGCCGAGCAGTTCGCCGAAGAGGCGGTCTATCTGACGCTGAAGCAGGCCCGGCCCAACCTGGAGGTGCTCCGGCTGGACCTGAATGGCGACGGCAAGCCCGAATTCGTGGTCGGCCGGTTCGGGCAGTGGTCCACCACCCAGGTCGCCTTCTACCAGGCCGACGGATCCCGCATCGGCAGCGAGAATTCGGTGGAGGGGACCGAGTACCGGGTGGAGCAGCTCCATTTCAAGGGGATGCGCCGTCCGGCCTTCCTGATCCAGAGCCGGCGCACCGACGGGACCGGTGGCGGGGTCACCGCCGTGACCGCCCGGGAGAACGAGTACATGAAGAGCTGGACCATGGAGGGCGTCTATGGCTGGGGCCTGAAGTCCTCGGGAACCCGGGCCGACCGGGTCACGTGGACCGAGGACGGCACCATCACCGTTGAGTGGGATCTGAAGGACCCCGCCGGCCATACCCTGGTCACCGTCTACACCTGGTTCGAGGACCCGAAAGGCCAATGGTCCGGGGTTACCCGGAACTCGGTCACCTACCGCCCCGAGGGCAAGGAGCTGCTCTACCCCAGCACCCCGCAGGACGTTCTGCAGGCAGCCTTTGTGGCCCGCTGGCTGGGCCTGTCCGACGAGCTTCCCCGCTACTTCGCCACGCCGGAGTCGGCGGCGCTCTTTGCGGCGGAGAAGCGGATCTCCGCGCCGGACTACGGGCCCGGCTCTGTCCAGATCGGCAAGGTGACGACGCCGAAGGAGAGGCAGTCCTGTGGTGCAGAGGTGCAGCAGGTAGAGCCCGAAGGTCCGGGTCCGCACACCTTCGGCGCCACCTGGGGCGGGTTTGAGTGGTGTGCAGGGGTTTGGGGCACCGTCACCTTCGCCACCGATCGCCAGGGCCGAGCCGTGATCGAGGCGATTCGTCTGGAGGGTGCCGTCGCTCACGGCCACTGAATCCTCCGACAGGACGAGACCCTCCAGCCTGGGTTGGGGCTGTTGAGAAAGCCCCTCTGGCTGAATACGAGCGCATAAGTATGGCACCAGAAGCGAAACGGGGCCTCTTCTGTTGATGGCAGGATGAACCGGCCCGTTTCTTCCTGACTTTCTTCATGATGCGGTGCTTCGCACCAGAATCCGTGTAACCACCATGGTGCGGTGCTTCGCACCAGCACCACCCATGAAAAGGTACGAACCCCATCATTGTCCATGTTCTGTCTTCATCCGTGTAATCCGTGTAATCCGTGGCCGTCATTTTCAGGGGAATCCGTGGCAAAGATATCGGACCGCCGGCGCTTCGCCGGCGGTCCTGCCTGTGTATCGCCCTAATCGTCGCCCATCTGGGGGATGGTGGCGAAGTTCGGGCGGATCCGGGTGTAAGCGTAGATGGTCAGCGCCGCGGCCAGGGCCAGCCCGAGGGGATAGGCGACGGTGGTGGGGAGCTGGAAGCCCTCGGGGGCCATCAGGATGTAGGTGAAGGAGACGGCCGACATGAAGGAAGCGGGGACGAAGGTGACCCAGAAGTTCTTGCCGTGCTTCACCAGGTACATGGTGGAGACCCAGAGGGCGATCATGGCCATGGTCTGGTTGGACCAGGCGAAGTAGCGCCACAGGAAGGTGAAGTTGATCTGGGTCAGGCCGAAGCCGACGATGAAGAGGGGGACCGAGATCAGGAGCCGCTTGGCGAGCTGCACCTGGGGGAAGTTCAGGAACTCGGCGATGATCAGCCGGGCGCCCCGAAAGGCGGTGTCGCCGGAGGTGATAGGCAGGACGATCACCCCGAGGATCGCCAGCGTGCCGCCGATGGAGCCCATGGTCATCAGGGCGATCTGGCGGGAGACACCGGCGGTGCCGCCCAGCTTGGCCAGGGCCTCGGAGAGGCCGAGGGTGCCGTCGAAGAGGGTCATGCCGGCGGCGGCCCAGACCAGGGCGATCAGCGCCTCGGCCATCATCATCCCGTAGAAGATCACCCGGCCGTTCTTCTCGTTCTTCATGGTCCGGGCGACGATGGGCGACTGGGTGGCGTGGAAGCCGGAGACGGCACCGCAGGCGATGGTGATGAACATCAGCGGCCAGATGGGCTGGCCTTTCGGGTGGAGGTTGGCAAAGGTCAGCTCGGGGATCTCATAGCCGCCCAGCAGCAGGCTGCCGCCGATGCCGAAGGCCATGATCAGCAGCACCGCCCCGAAGATCGGGTAGAGCCGGCCGATGATCTTGTCCACCGGCATCAGGGTGGCCAGGACGTAGTAGACCATGATGACAATGACCCAGAAGCTCTTGTTCATCCAGAGCGGGGTGAGGGTGGCCAGCAGGTCGGCGGGGCCGGTGATGAAGACGGCGCCCACCAGCAGGAGCACCACCACGGTAAAGAGGTTGACGAAGGCCTTCATCGCCTGGCCCATGTACTTGCCGGCCAGGGTGGGCAGGTTGGCGCCGCCCTCCCGCAGGGAGATCATGCCGGAGAAGTAGTCGTGCACGGCGCCGCCGAAGATGGAGCCGATCACGATCCAGACGAAGGCGACGGGGCCCCAGAGGGCGCCCAGGATCGGGCCGAAGACGGGGCCGAGCCCGGCGATGTTCAGCAGCTGGATCAGCGAGTTGCGCGGGGTGTCGATCGGCATGTAGTCCACGCCGTCCTGCTTGGTGTAGGCAGGGGTGGCCCGCTTTTCGCTGATGCCGAAGACCCTCTCCACAAAGGTGCCGTAGAGGAAATAACCAAGGATGAGGGCGGCAACGGACGCAAGAAATGTGATCATCAACACGCCTCCTCGATCAAAGATGGGCGAATCTCTGCTCCATCTTAGCGAAGAGGCGTGTGCTCGTTTTTGTTTGATGCTTGAAAGGTCGATCTGCCGTCTGAATGGTTTCGCTGCCGGTCTGGATGGCAGGCGATCAGAACTGGAGGAGTTCCCGCAGCCGCCTGGCCGCCTGCCGGCTAACCGGGATGCGGCTCCGCTCCCGGTCGGACATCACCAGCTCGTAGGCGCCGTTGAACCAGGGGTGGATCTCGCTCACCCGCCCCAGGTGGACCAGGAAGGCCCGGTGGGTGCGGAAGAACGGGTACTCCTGGAGCCGCTCCTCCAGCTCCTGCAGGGAGAGGTGGGTGCGGTAGGTCCGCCCCTCGGCCTTCACCAGGGTGACCCGCTCCTCCCGGGTGGCGAAGTAGATCCCCTCGGGGTCCAGCAGCAGGATCCGCTCATCCTCCTCCACCGTGATCCGGCCGACCCGCGGCCCGGGGCGGGTGGGGGGGATCTTCGGGGAGGCGGGCACGGGGAGCGGGGCCGCCGGACCCAGCTCCCGGAGCCGCTCCACCGTCTCGGCCACCCGCTCGGCGGTGAAGGGCTTGACCAGGTAGTCCAGCGCCTTGACCTCGAAGGCCCGCAGGGCGAACTGGTCGTAGGCGGTGGCGAAGACCACCCGGGGCGGGGCCGGCAGGGTCAGGAACTGGCGCGCCACCTCCAGGCCGTTGTCGCCCTGCAGGTCAATATCCATGAAGACCACATCGGGGCGGAGCTGCCGGACCGCCGCGAGGGCAGAGGCGCTGTCCTCCGCCTCGCCGACCACGGCGATCTCCGGATGGGATCCCAGCAGGTAGCGCAGCTCATCGCGCGCCAGCGGTTCGTCATCGACCACCAGTACCCGTATCACCGTCACCCTCCTCCCGCTTGGACCGGATGGGGAAGCGGACCGTCACCGTGGTGCCCGCCCCCGGGGTGGAGGCGATGGAGAGGCCGGCGGTGCCCCCGAAGAGCCCCCGCAGCCGCTGGTGGACGTTGTAGAGCGCCAGGCCGCTCTGCTCCCCCCGCGCCCCGGCGGGGCGCTCCAGCAGGTGGGCCAGCCGGTCGGGCTCAATCCCCTGCCCGTTGTCCCGCAGGCAGACCTCGACGGTGCTGCCGGAGACGGCGGCGGCCAACTCCAGCTCCCAGGGCCGCTTTACCGGCTTCAGCCCGTGGATCACGGCGTTCTCCACCAGGGGCTGGAGGGTCAGGGGCGGCAGTTCGGCCTCCAGCGCCTCCGGGGCGACCCGGTAGCGCACCTCCAGCCGGTCGCCGAAGCGGGCCTGCTCCACGGAGAGGTAGTGCTGGACGTGCTCCAGCTCCCGGGAGAGCGGGACCACCTCCACCTGGGTGGACTGGAGGTTGCGCCTGAGGAAGTCGGCCAGGTGGCCCAGCACCTCCCGGGCCCGGGGCGGATCGACCCGGATCAGCGCCATCACCGTGTTCAGGGCGTTGAAGAGGAAGTGGGGCTGGATCTGGGCCTGCAGGGCCCGGATCTCCGCCTTGTCCAGCAGGGCGGACTGCTCCTGCGCCCGGGCCAGGGCCAGCTGGGTGGAGAAGTGGTAGGCCAGCCCTTCCGCCAGCTCCAGCGGGGGGCGCACCTGGGCGGGATCGAAGTAGAGCTTCAGGGAGCCGACCACCCGCTCCCCCTCGTGGAGCGGCACCACCACCACGCCCTGGAGCGGGCAGTGGGGGTGGGTGCACTCGATCCCGTGGGGTTCGTCCGCCACCAGGATCCGGTCCTCCTGCAGCGCCCGGCGGGTCACCCGGGTCAGCATCGGGGAGCCGGCCCGGTGGTGGTCCGCCCCCAGGCCCACATGGGCCAGGATCTCGCTGGTGTCGGTGATGGCCACGGCGGTCAGTCCGGTGACCGAACGGATCACCTTGGCGGCGGCCTCGGCCGTCTCCCGGTTCAGCCCCCTGCTGACCAGGGGGAGGGTCTGGGTGGCGATGGTCAGGGCGTTCCGGGCCGCATCCCCCTCCAGGGCGGCCTCGGCGGTCAGGATGGAGCGGGTGAGCGCCAGGAAGAGGGAGATGCCGGCGCTGTTGGCCAGGGTCATCGGGCCGGCGATCAGCTCCACCAGCGCCACCGATGCCTCAAAGGGCCGGGCCACCAGCAGGATGATCCCCATCTGGAGGAGCTCCATCAGAACGCCCACCAGCAGCGCCACGCCGGGGGAGGGGCCGCTCCGGGTGCGGGCGAGGTAGCGCTGCAGGAGCCCGCTCAGCAGCCCCTGGCTGCTGGTGGCGATCCCGCAGGCGAGCCCGGTGAAGCCGCCGATCATCATCCGATGACCGCCGGCCAGCAGCCCGGCGGTCAGGCCGGTCCAGGGGCCGCCCATCAGGCCGGCCACCACCACCGCCACCGCCCGGGAGTTGGCGATCGCCTCATGCGGTGGCAGGGGCCCGGTCACCCCCTCGGTCCACGAGATCCCCTCCGGGGAGACGATCACCCCGGTGTAGGTGCCGAGGATGCCGAAGAAGCCGAAGACCAGCCCCAGCCGGACCCGCTCCCACCGGGTGGTGCCGCCGGTCATCATCCGGCGGAAGGTCCGTGAGCGGGTCGCCAGGAAGGAGAGCGCGATCAGCAGGCCGATCCGCTCGATGAGGATGATCAGCAGTTGACTGGGCACAGCGACCCCTCCGCATGGTCAGACCTTGATCACCGAACATCTCTCCGTCAGCGCCGCCCAGACCGGCCCGCCGGCCGGCCCCCGCCAGGTGGCGTAGAGCGCCCCGTCCCAGGCGGCCAGCGCCCCGGCCACCTCCGGCGGCGCCTTGTCAGCCCGCTCGATGAAGAGCCCCCGGGCCCGCTCGGGCAGGGGGAGGGCGAGGTTCTCGCCCCGCACGTAGGCGTTGAGCAGCTGCCCCTCGCTGCCCTGCTGCTCGAACCGCTCCAGGTTCAGGTCCCGGAAGCGGAGGACCACCAGCCGCATCAGCGCCATCAGCAGCCGCACCGCCGGCGGGTCGCCGCCCATCGCCCGCATCCCCTGGCAGTGCAGCACCACGCCCCCGGGCGCCAGGGGGTCGGCCCTGCGGGCCTCGAAGGCGGCGATGTACGCCTCGCGGGCCCGCTCATCGGGCAGGTCGCCCAGCACATCCTCCAGGGAGAGGAGCGCCAGGTGTCGGGGAAACTCCTGCGGCAGCATCAGGCCCGCACCTGCACGCCGGTCAGATCCTCCAGGGGGCGGATCAGGGCGGCGATATCCTGGTCGCCGTAGCCGGCGGCCCGGGCCTCCTCCAACAGCTGCTGGGTCATCGCTCCCAGCACCATCCGCACCTTCTCATCCTTCCCCAGGCTGACCGCCAGGGCCACATCCTTGTGCAGGTGTTCAATGGAGAAGGCGGCGTCGAAGGCGCCGGGGAAGACAAACTTCGGGATGTGCCGGTCGATCTGCTTGGAGCCGCCGGTCGCCCCGGAGATGATCTCGTAGAGCGCCTTCGGCTCCAGCCCGGCCTTCACCCCCAGCACGAAGGCCTCCGCCATGGCGGCGGTGTGGATGCCGACCAGCAGGTTGTTGCAGAGCTTGGCCACCGAGCCGGCGCCCACCGGCCCCAGGTGGTAGAGCTGCTTCCCTTCCACCTGCAGGTAGGGGAGCACCGCCTGGTAGGCCTCGGGCTCGCCGCCGCACATGATGGTCAGGGTGCCCGCCTCGGCGCCCCAGGGGCCGCCCGAGACCGGGGCGTCGATGAACCGGACCCCCTTCGCGGCGCAGAGCGCTGCGATCCGGCGGGCGTCGGCCACCCCGATGGTGGAGTGGTCGACGAAGATGTCGCCGGGCCTGGCCCCCTCCAGTGCCGCCCTCACGGTGGACTCCACCACCTCCGGCGTGGTCAGGCAGGTGAAGAGCACCCGGGCGTTTCGAGCCGCCTCCGCCGGGCTCTCCGCCGGCAGGCCGCCCTCCGCTGCCAGCTCTTCCACCGGCCCGCGGCTCCGGTTGTAGAGGGTGACCCTGTGCCCGGCCCGGATCAGGTTGCGGGCCATGTGGCGGCCCATCTTTCCCAGCCCGATGAATCCCAGTTCCGCCATCTGCCGCTTCTCCTCCTCGTCAAAAACATGCAAGTCCATCCTACCACATTCCCGCAGGCGCCGCCCGCCCAAATGTGGTAGAGTTCAGGGGAGGGAGGGAGCCCTTTGGCCGACATCAAACTGATTGAAGAAGCCCGGCGGATCCTGGCCGACCTGACCCCGCTCCCCTTCGACTGCGGGAGGCTCTGCGGCCACAAGTGCTGCACCGACTTCGCCCCCAACGAGGGGGTCTACCTGCTGCCCGGGGAGTTGCCGCTCTTCGACGGGAGCGAGGACTTCACCCGCTGGCAGTTCCACCGGACCGATGAGTACGAGTTCGCCCCGGGCTGGGAGGAGCGGTACGACGCCATCCCCTTCCTGCAGTGCACCAAGCTCTGCGCGGAGCAGCGGGAGAAGCGGCCCTTCGAGTGCCGGACCTACCCGCTGCTGCCCTACTTGCACGAGGACGGGCGGCTGGAGATGCGCTACTCCTTCCTCGCCACCGGCCTCTGCCCGCTGACCGAGCGCTTCCGGCTGGAGGAGCTGCAGCCCGCCTTCGTGGAGGCGGCCGGGGAGGCCTGGCGGGTGCTGCTGCAGGACCCGGAGATGCGGGAGCACGTGCGCTGGCTCTCGCAGCAGTTCGACGCCCTGGAGCTGCCCCTGGCGGAGGAGGGGTGAGGGCGGATGGCGGGGCGCGACCTGCCCGAGCACCTGGCCCCCGGGCTGAAGGTGCTCTTCATCGGCTTCAACCCGGGGGAGACGGCGGCCCGGGAGGGGCACTACTACGCCTACAGGGGCAACCGGTTCTACTGGCTGCTCTGGCAGGCGGGGCTGACCGAACGGCTCTACGCCCCCGAGGAGGATGGCGACCTGCTGAAGCTGGGCTACGGCCTGACCGATCTGGTGGGCCGCTGGTCGAAGTCGAGCGGCGACCTGACCGGCGGCGAGATGCGGGAGGGGGCCGCCGAGCTGCGGGCGAAGCTGGCGCGCTACCGGCCCCGGATCGCCTGCTACAACGGCAAGGGGGTCTACGCAGCCCTGACCGGGGCGAAGCGGGTGAGCTACGGCCTGCAGCCCACCTCGGTGGTGGAGGGCGTGCGGGACTTCGTGGCAGCCTCGCCCAGCGGCCGGAGCCGGGAGCCGCTGGCGCGGAAGCTGCAGCTCTACCGGGAGCTACGGGCATGCATCGAGGAGGGGGACTGATCGATGGCCACCTGGGGCCAGTACTACCATGAGATCGCCTCGCAGATGGCGCTCTACCGGGAGTCGAACCGGCGGCTCTGCCAGCTGGCGGAGCTGAGGCCGGGCATGACCGTGGTCGACCTGGGCTGCGGCAGCGGCCTGACATCGCTCGCTGCCCTGGAGCAGGTGCCCGAGGGGCTCCGGCTGATCCTGATCGACAGCAGCCCCTCGATGGTGGAGGAAGCCCGCCGCCGGCTGGGCGACCGGGCGGAGGCGATCCACCTGGCCGATGCCGCCGAGGGGGCGGCGCTGCTGACCGAGAAGGTGGACCGGGTGCTCTGCAACATGGCGCTCTGGACCTTTCCCAACCCCGAGGGGGTGCTGACCGCCTGGCGGGAGCGGATCAAGCCCGCCGGACGGCTCTGCTTCAACCTCTTCGGCACCTACTTCAACACCGGCGGGGATGTGGTCTCGCCCCAGTACGCCCTGATCCAGGAACTGCACCGGCGGGGCGAGCTGAGCCGCGGATTGCCGGCGGTGGACCGGCTTCCCAACCAGCGCTCCATCGAGGGGACGCTGACCGGCGCCCGCTACAAGCCCTTCCACTTCGAACTGCAGGAGATCGAGCCCGCCGTCCCCGAGACCGAGCCGGGGGGCGAGCTGTATAACCTGATGCGGCTGACCCCGGCCCTCCCCGGCAGCGACCACCAGGAGGCGGTGTCCCGCACCCTGGCCGCCCTGCCCGAGCTGGCCGAGGCGATCGCTGCCCAGAAGCCCCGCTGGCGGGTGGTCCACTTCATGGCCCAGCCTTCCGTCTCGCCCGAGGAGATCCTGCTGGCCCGGTTCGGCGGAAAGGGGGGGCATTAATCTCTGCCACGGATTACACGGATGAAGGCAGTGGTGCTGGTGCGAAGCACCGCACACGGATCATGAAAAGTCCTATCCCAATAAACAGAGGCCGCAGGATGCGGCCTCTTGTCTTTCCATAGTGTCAGGGTGGTGCGGTGCTTGGAACCATCTCCCGGTGAAGAAGGCACTGCCCCCATTGTTCATAATGTATCTGTATTATCCGTGTAACCACCATGGTGCGGTGCTTCGCACCAGCACCACCCATGAAAAGGTACGAACCCCATCATTGTCCATGTTCTGTCTTCATCCGTGTAATCCGTGTCATCCGTGGCCGTCATTTTCAGGGGAATCCGTGTAATCCGTGTAATCGGTGGCCGTGTAATCCGTGGCCCCTAAAGATACCGGCTCCGCAGGAGATCCTCCAGCTCCCGCACGGAGTGGCAGAGCTGGTCATCCCAGTCCTCCGCCGTGCCCCGGCAGCGGGCGGCGACGGCGGCGTCGATCACGGGGTGCCACTCCGGCTCCAGGTTGCGGCGGGCCCAGTGGGCCCCCTCCGACTTCGTGGTGGGGCGACCCTCCTCCAGGGTGCAGAGGGAACGGCAGAGATTGAGGATGCCATCGGCGGCCTCCTCGGGGCCGTGGCAGATGCCGGTGCTCTCCTGCAGCATCGACCGCACCGCCGAGCGGACCTGCTCCTCGCTCACCTCCGGGAGCACCTCCCGGGGCGCCGGCCCCAGCACGGTGATGCCGTGCTCCCGCATGTTGTAGATGTTATCGGCCGAGAGCATGATCTCCCCCACCTTGGGCAGGAAGAGCCCCCGCTCACAGCCCGGTACCGGCACCGTGGTGCCGTGGGGCACCAGGTACTCCCTGGGGGCATAATCCCCCTCCAGCAGGGCGGCAGCCGGGTGCTGCTCCAACAGCTCGTTGTGCAGCATGCCCACCGCCAGCAGGTCCTCCGGGGAGAGCGGGCCCTCGGTCACGGCCAGAAAGTCCAGGTCGCTGCTTGCTGCACAGAAGTCCCCCATGGCGAACGAGCCTCCGAGGTAGAGTCCCACCAGCCTGGTGCCGAGGATGGAACGAAGGCCTGCCGCGAAGTCTTGCATCAGATTGTCAATCTGGTCTGGTAGAGGCTGGGACATCGACATCCTCCTTCGGCCCAAGAAAGCGGGACGATATGCAGAAGGGCCTTAATGAGTTCGCCGTGAACCCGTTATCTCCTTTTCCTTCACTTAAGTTGACCACAAACCTCAAAAAAGTCCAGGTGTCCACCATGTCTCCCCGATCACCGGGTGATCAATGCTTTTCTCGCTAGGCAAATGGGGAAGACTACGCTATAATAAGCCCGGCATCTCCCAGGCGGATCGATGCCCGCGGTCGCAGCGAACACCCGCGTCATCAAAACTGCGCATCCTCCTGTTATGCGCGTTTTGAGACCGGGCCACGTCGGCCCGGTCCTTTCACTTTTCTGCGGCGAAGGAGGGCTTCCCGTGCCGGTCTTTCTCGAAGTCACCCGGATCTTTACCTTCGATGCGGCCCACCGCCTCGAGGACTACGTCGGCAAGTGCAACTTCCTGCACGGCCACACCTACAGGCTGGAACTGACCGTGCGGGGGGTGCCCGACCACCGCGGCATCGTCTACGACTTCGGCGATCTGAAGGCGATCTTCAAGCGCTACTACGAGCCGCTGCTGGACCACCAGTACCTGAACGAGTCGCTGCCCATGGTCAACACCACCGCCGAGAACCTGGCGATCTGGTTCTTCGACCGGTGGGAGGAGGTGGTCCGGCCGGACCACCCGGAGGTCCAGCCGGTGCGGCTCCGGATCTGGGAGACGCCCAACGCTTACGTCGACTTGACCTACGAGGACTGGAGGGCCGGCCGTGCGCATCAATGAGATCTTCCTCTCGGTCCAGGGCGAGACCAGTTCCGCCGGCCTGCCCACCATCTTCGTCCGGACCGGCGGCTGCCCGATCCGCTGCACCTACTGCGACACCCCCTACGCCCTGACCACCCAGGGCTCCGTCCCCATGACGGTGGATGAGGTGATGGCGGCGGTGCGGGAGAGGCGCTGCAAGCGGGTCTGCCTGACCGGCGGCGAGCCGCTGATCCAGCCCCGGGCGGAGCTGCAGGAGCTCTTCGACCGGCTCCACGCCGAGGGCTACGAACTCTCCGTTGAGACCTCCGGGGCGGTGCCCATCGCCCCCTTCCGGCTCCACGACCGGCAGCGCTGGATCCTGGACATGAAGACCCCCTCCTCGGGGGAGAGCGGCGCCATGGACTTCGACTCGCTCCGCCACCTGCGCCCCCACGACGAGGTGAAGTTTGTGGTGGGCAGCCGGGAGGACTTCGACTGGTCGGTGGAGCTGATCCGCCGCCACGGGCTGGAGGAGCGTGCGCGGCTCCTCTTCTCGCCGGTCTGGGATGGGGTCGACCTTCGGTCTCTGACCGAGTGGGTGTTGGCGAGCGGGATCGATGCGCGGGTCCAGATTCAGTTGCACAAGATCATCTGGGATCCGGCCACCCGGGGGGTGTGATCTGCATGGAGGAGCGGTTGTTGGCCATCTTCGACGGGGCGCCCTTCGACTTTAACGAAATGGCGCTGGAGCTCTTCCACTTTCAATATGAGCGCTGCGCTCCCTTCCGGCGCTACTGCGATGCCCGGGGGGCCGGCCCCGGCACGGTGACCGACTGGCGGCAGATCCCCCACCTGCCGGTCACCGCCTTCAAGCACGCCCGGATCTACAGCGGCGAGGGCGAGCCCGCCCACTTCTTCCAGACCAGCGGCACCACCGCCGGGCCGGAGCTGCGGGGGCGCCACTACTTCCAGTCCCTCGACCTCTACCGGGCCTGCTCCCGCCCGGTCTTCCGGCGCTTCGCCCTGCCGGGGGCGGAGCGGATTCCGATGATGATGCTGGCCCAGCGGCCCGAGCTGAACCCCCACTCCTCGCTCTCCTGGTACCTGAGCCAGCAGGGGGAGGCCTTCGGCGACGGGGTCGACTGGTACGTGGATGAGCAGGGGCTGCAGGTGGAGCGGCTCCGGGCCGACCTGGAGCGGGCAGAGGGGCCGGTCGCCCTGCTGGGCACCGCCTTCGCCTTCGTCCACCTTGTGGACAGCGGGCTGCGGGTCAAGCTGCCCCCCGGCTCCCGGGTGATGGAGACCGGCGGCTTCAAGGGCAAGTCCCGGGAGGTCTCCCGGGAGGAGCTCTACCGGCTGATCCGGAAGGCGCTGGGGCCGGAGGTGGTCTGCATCAACCAGTACGGCATGACCGAGATGTCGTCCAACTGCTACGACCAGACGCTGCTGAACGGCTCGCCCCGGAAGGCGGGGCCGGACTGGGTGCGGGTGCGGATGCTCGACCCCGAGACCCTGGCGGAGGTGCCCGAGGGGCAACCGGGGATCGTGGCGGTCGCCGACCTGGCCAACCTCTGGTCCTGCGCCTTCCTGCTGACCCAGGATATCGGGGTGCAGCATCCCGACGGCTTTGAGATCCTGGGCCGGGCGCCGGGGGCGGAGGCCCGGGGCTGCTCCATCGCCATGGATCAGTTTCTGCGGGTGAACCGGCATGGATAGGCTGGAGCGGCTCCTGCGGGCCCAGGAGGCGCTGGCCGAGCGGCCGGTGGATCAGATCCTGGCGGCGCTGAACCGGGTCTGCCGGCGCTGGCTCGACCCGGCCGATCCGATCCGGCGGGAGGCGGAGGAGCGGCTGGCGGAGCAGACCGGCCTGGCCCCCGCCATGCTGCGGCGGGGCCTGCCGGAGATGGTCCGGCGGGCGATCGGGATCGGCGACCTGTTGGACGCCGACCTGGGCAGCCGCTACGCCCTGGACCGGTTCGTGGAGCGGCCTGGCGGGCTCCGGTCGATGGCCTTCGGGCCGGGGCTGCTCACCTGCGTCTTCTCCGGCAACGTGCCGGGGATTCCCGCCTTCGACATGGCGCTGGGGTTGGCGCTCAAGTCGGCCTGCCTGGTCCGGCCGGCCTCGGAGGAGCCGCACTTCGCCGCCCTCTTCGCCCGGTCGGTGGCCGAGGTGGATGCGGCTCTGGGGGAGGCGCTCTGGGTGGAGCGTTGGGGCTACGAGGAGCGCTGGCCCTACCAGCGGGCCGGGGCGGTGCTGGCCTACGGCTCGGATGCGTCCATCGCCGCCATCCGGCGGCTGGTGCCCGAGGGGGTCCGGTTCATCGGACACGGCCACAGGATCTCCTTCGCCTGCGTGGCGGCGGAGGCGGCAACGGCCGAGACCGCCGAGCGGCTGGCGCTGGATGTGGCGATGTACGACCAGCAGGGCTGCGTCTCACCCCACATGGCCTTTGTGGAGCGGGGTGGGCCGCTCTCGCCGGGCGAGTTTGCCCGGGCCTGCGGGGAGGCGCTGGCCCGGCTCGAGCAGGAGATGCCCCGGGCCCGGCTCGGGCTGGAGGAGGCGGCGGCCCTGCGGGCCGCCCGGGATGAGGCGGAGTTTACCGCCGACGCCTGCCACCTGAGCCCCGGGGATCTGGCGTGGGGGGTGGTCCACCAGGAGGAGCCCGCCTTCCTGCCCAGCCCGCTCAACCGGCTGCTGCGGACCTACGCCGTCGACTCGCTGGCGGAGGTGGTGGGGGTGGTCAAGCCCCACTCGGGCTACCTGCAGACGGTGGCCTTTGCCGGTTCTGATGACAGGCGGCTCTGGCTGGCGGGGGCGCTGGGGCGGCTGGGGGTGAGCCGGGTGGCACCGGTGGGGAAGGCGCAGGAGCCGCATCCCCTCTGGCACCACGACGGGTGGGGGGTGGCCTCCGGTCTGGTACGTTGGGTGGATGTTGAGTTTGCTTAGCCGTAGCGGTGGGGTCTTCCTCGGGCTTGCACGGGGGGGCGCCGGTTGGGGGGTATCCCCTGCGCCCTGCGCTCTCTCACCCAGGGACGGTACGACCTCGGCCTGGGTCCACCGAAGACCGGAAACCGTACTGTGGCAGTGAGTGTGGCGACGCACCCCCGGGCTTCGGTGAGTCGGGTTGTCTACCGTCCCTACGGCTCGTTCACGATGGGCGCTTGACGGGGATACCCCCCAACCGGCTTCTCCGGACCCCCCGGCCAACACGGACCAGACCGGAGGCTCTTGGCGAGAGGGGTCTGGCGGGGCAGTTTTGCTTCAGAGGGGGTCTTGCGGGTGGATTTGCGCGACCTGGACTTGCGGCATCTGATTCATGGGGAGGTCCACTTCCGGGAGTTCTACCGGAAGGGGCCTACCATCATTGTGCGGGCGGAGGGGGCCACCGTCTTCGATGCGGAGGGGCGGGGGTACCTGGACGCCCAGGCGGGGCTGGTGCTGGTCAACATCGGGTACGGGCGGGCGGAGCTGGCCGATGTGGCGGCGGAGCAGATGCGGCGGCTGATGTACTACCATACCTACTTTCACTTCTCCAACGACGCGGCGGTGCAGCTGGCGGCCAAGCTGGCCTCCCTGGCGCCGGCGGGGCTGGGGAAGGTCTTCTTCACCCTGGGCGGGGCGGAGGCGGTGGAGTCGGCGGTCAAGGTGGCCCGGCTCTACCAGCGGGCGCAGGGGCGACCGGCGGGGGACAAGGTGATCTGCCTGGAGTTGGCCTACCATGGCAACACCATGGGGGCGCTCTCGGCCACCGGGCTGGCCAGGCATAAGGAGCTGTTTGGGGCGCTGGTGCCGGGGTTCAGCCATATCCCGGCGCCGGACCGGTTTGACGGGCCCTTTGGGTACGATGACCCGTTGGCGGGGGCGAAGTATGCGGCGCTGCTGGAGGAGCGGATCCTGGCGGAGGGGCCGGAGACGGTGGCGGCCTTCCTCGCCGAGCCGATCCTGGGGGTGGGGGGGATCATCCTTCCGCCGGAGGACTACTTCCGGCACATCCGCCGGATCTGTGACAGGTACGGGATCCTGCTGATCGTCGATGAGGTGATGACCGGGTTCGGGCGGACCGGCACCGACTGGGGGATGGAGCATTTCGGTGTCACCCCGGATCTCATTTGCACGGCCAAGGGGCTGACCAGCGGCTACCTGCCCCTGGGCGGGGTGATCGTGGCTGACCGGGTGATCGAGGCGATCGCCGAGGCCGACCTGCCCTTTACCCATGGCTTCACCTACGCCGGACACCCGGTGGCCTGCGCCGTGGCGCTGAAGAACATCGAGATCTACCAGCGGGAGGGGCTGGCGGAGCGCTCCGCCGCCATGGGCCGGCGCTTCATGGAGGGGCTCGCCGCCCGGGAGAACCCCTTCATCGGGGAGATCCGGGGCAAGGGGCTGATGATCGGGGTGGAGCTGGTCCGGGACCGGGAGCGGAAGGAGCGCTTCGGCGGCGGGAGCCCCATCGGCTTCGCCGTGGAGGCGGCCGCCTTCCGGGAGGGGGTGATCACCGGGGTGGCGCCCTACCGGGATACACTGATGGTGACGCCCCCGCTGGTGATCACCGAGGCGGAGGTCGACCGGCTGGTGGATGTGCTCGACCGGGCTATCCGGCAGGAGGGAGAGAGGCGGGCATAGCGAGAGGGCGCATCGCCGGGGTGCCGGGGGGTGCGCCTTTTTTGTGCCCTGCGGGATGTCCCTGACCCGCGCGGGCTACCGGGGCATCCTGACATGACTAGTGCTTATGAGCATGTGACAACTTTCACAGGTTAAGGCTTTTGCCGCATAGCAGACCATGGGGTCCGTCTCGTATGCTTGCAGTGGATATCTCACAGGAGGCGATCCCCCATGATGTGGCTCCAGCTTGCCATCGTTCTTTTCTTTCTCTACGTGGGCGCCCGGATCGGCGGCGCCGGCCTCGGCTTGATGGGCGGCCTCGGCCTGGCGGTGCTCGTCTTCGGCTTCAAGCTCCAGCCCACCTCGGCCCCGATGGACGTCATGCTGATGATCCTGGCGGTGGTCTGCGCCGCTGCCGCCCTGCAGGCGGCCGGCGGCCTCGACTACCTGGTCCGGCTGGCGGAGCGGGCGCTCCGCCGGAACCCGACCTACATCACCTTCGTCGCCCCCATCGTCACCTGGGTCTTCACCTTCTTTGCCGGGACCGGCCACGTGGCCTACTCGGTCCTCCCGGTGATCGCCGAGGTGGCCCGGGAGACCAAGATCCGGCCCGAGCGGCCGCTCTCGGTGGCCGTCATCGCCTCGCAGTTCGCCATCATCGGCGGCCCCATCTCGGCGGCGATGGTCGCCATGCTCTCCCTGACGGCTGACAAGGGCATGACCCTGGTGAAGCTGATGGCGATCACCGCCCCGGCCACCTTCTTGGGCTGCATGATCGCCGCCGCCGTGATGAACTTCTACGGCAAGGAGCTGGAGAGCGACCCCGAGTACCAGCGGCGGCTGGCCGCCGGGGAGATCAAGCCGGTGGCTCCCGCCGCCCGCCCGACCATGGCCGGCGGTCAGGAGGAGCCGAAGGCCAAGTGGGCGGTGGCGATCTTCCTGCTGGCCGCGGTGGCCGTGGTCATCCTCGGCGCCTTCCCCTCGCTCCGCCCCGCCTGGACCGCAGCCGGCAAGAGCAGCACCCTCGGCATGGCCGACGCCATCCAGATGGTGATGCTGAGCGCCGCCGCCCTGATCGTGCTGGTGACCCGGACCGAGATCGGCAAGGTGGTGAAGGGCAGCGTCTTCAGCGCCGGCACCACCGCCGTCATCGCCATCTTCGGCATCGCCTGGATGGGCGACACCTGGTTCAAGGGGAACGAGGCAGCGCTGCAGGGCGGCCTGAAGGCGATGGTGACCGAGGCTCCCTGGCTCTTCGCCGTCGCCCTCTTCTTCCTCTCGGTGCTGGTCAACTCCCAGGCGGCCACCACCCGTGCCCTGATCCCGCTGGGCCTCACCCTGGGGATCCCGGTGCCCTTCCTGGCGGCCATGCTCCCGGCGGTCAACGGCTACTTCTTCATCCCCAACTACGGCCCGATCGTGGCCGCCATCAACTTCGACACCACCGGCACCACCAAGATCGGCCGGTATGTGCTCAACCACAGCTTCATGCTGCCCGGCCTGATCGCCACCGTTGCCTCGATCCTGATCGGCTTCGGCCTCCAGGCGCTGATCTGGTAGCGAGAAGGGTCCCGCTCAGGGCAGAGCGGGGCCCTTTGCGCGCAGATCCTCCCTCGGTACGAGGGACCCGCCCGTCCCCCGGTCCGATTCCCCCGACCCTGCAGAGATGGTACGATGGAGTCACCGAGGGAGAGGGGGGTTCTCATGAGTTTCGCACTGCGCCCCATGGTTGAGGCCGATCATCCCCGCATCGTGGCGATCATCAACGCCCAGGTGCCCGATCCGACCACGCTGGAGGAGTTCCGTCGCGGGATTGAGCTTCGCCCCAAGACCGACCCGGTGCTCCGGCTGGTGGCGGTCACCGGCGAGGGCGTCATTGCCGGGTACGGTATCGCCAGCGGCGGCGAGCTGAATGAGCCGGGCTCCTTCACCATCAGCGTCCGGGTGGAGGCGGCATACCAGCGGCAGGGGCTGGGCACCCGGCTGCTGCAGGCGCTGGAGCCCTGGTGCGCCGAGCAGGGGGCGCAGCATCTGGACGGCGGTGTGCAGGAGAGGCACCCCCAGGCGATCGCCTGGGCCGAGGGGAAGGGCTACCGGAAGCGGCACCACCTCTTCCAGTCGAGACTCACCCTGGACGGATTCGATGCCACACCCTTCCTCGGCCCGCTGGAGAGGGCCCGGGCAGAGGGCTTCCGCATCATCAGCCTGGCGGAGCTCCCCGCAGCCGATGAGACCTACCAGGAACTCTACGCCTTCTACTTAGAGACCGGCCGGGACGTGCCGGGACAGGAGCAGATGCCCGAGATCCCCTACGACCTCTTCGAGAAGGCGATGATCCAGCACCCCCGCTTTGAGCCGGCGGCCATCTTCGTGGCGCTGGACGGCGACCGGTGGGCCGCCATCGCCCACATGTTCCGGCGGCAGGACGGCTCCTACTACCACCAGTACACCGGCGTCCGCCGGGAGTACCGGGGGCGGGGGCTTTCCACGGCGGTGAAGGCGGCCGCCCTGCAGTGGGCGATGGCGACCGGCGTTCCCGCCCTGGTCACCCACAACCACTCGGCCAACCAGCGGATGCTGGCGGTCAACCGGAAGATGGGCTACCAGCCCGAGCCCGGCCTCTTCATGCTCCGCAAGAGCCTTGCGGGTTGACAGGCCCGTCTCCCCTTATCCTGGTCTGCGCCAATGCCATCCGTTCCGCCGGCGCGGCGGTCTTCCCCCGAGGCACCTGCATCCACCGGGATGCGGGTGCTTCACCTTTTCCGGTTCCCCGCAGCTGTGTCCAACGCAGCGCCGCTGCCCATCGTGGCAGGGCTCCCCTCCCAGCCGATTCTGATCCGGGTCGATGAGGATGACGACTTCGATGACTGGTACCCTGGGCGGCGGCCCCGGGGTCGCTGGCTGCAGACTTCCTTCGCACCCGGAAGGACTCTCCCGACCTCACCGTGAACTTTTATCCCTTAAGTTCTTTAGGGGAGGCTCGTTCTGGTGGTAGGTTTGGGTACCCTCGTCAACGCCGCCACGGTGATCGTGGGCGGCGCTCTCGGCAGTCTGGTGATCCCGCGGGTACCTGAGCATGTCCGCAAGTCCACCATGCAGGCGCTGGGCCTGGGCACCATGCTGATCGGCCTGCAGATGGCCTGGGTTACCCAGGAGATGCTGCTGGTGCTGATCGCCCTCGCCGTGGGCACGGTCACCGGCGAGCTGGCCCAGATCGACGACCGGCTCCAGGGGCTGGCGACCAAGCTGGAGCGCTGGCCCTGGACCCAGCGGGGCGGCTTCGCCAGGGCCTTCGTCCAGACCACGCTCCTCTTCTGCGTCGGGGCGATGACCATCACCGGCGCCCTGCAGGACGGGCTGCAGGGGGATCCCTCCATCCTCTACGCCAAGGCGGTGCTGGACGGGGTTGCGGCGGTGATGTTCGGTTCCGTGATGGGGCCGGGTGTGATGCTGGCGGCCGTCCCGATCCTGCTCTACCAGGGGGCGCTCACCCTGGGCGCCTCGTGGATCAGCACCATCCTGACCGAACCGATGATCCGGGAGATCGGCGCCACCGGCGGCCTGATGGTCCTCGGGCTGGGCCTGAACCTGGTGGGGGCCGCCGAGGTGCGGGTGGCCAACATGCTGCCGGCCCTGGTGGTGGTTGCCCTGCTGGTCGGCATCGGCTTCTGAGCGGACTCCCGACACGGGCCTCCCGCATAGACTGGAGCGGGAGGTGAGTCCCACCGTGGGACGGGCAGATGAGTACATCCAGCGGATGGTGACCAACGGCGATGTGATCCTGGTCTATCCGGCTCCCCGCCGGTCGGTGCCCGAGGCCCTGCTGCCGCCGACCGGCTCCCGAAAGCCCGCCGCAAGCCCCCAGGCTGATGTGCCCCCGCCCCCGCCCGAGGCCGGCCGTGGGGAGGAGCCGCCGGCGGAAGAGGGCTACAACCCGCCGCCGCCGGGCTACGCCTACGAGTTTGGCACCGGGCGGCTGGTCCCCATCCGGCCCGATCTGATCCCCTCCGCCCGGGCGCAGCCCCGGCCCGACCTGGCCTGATCACGCCACGCACAAGGGAGGCTTCCCGCCCGCCGGGCCGGAGGCCTCTCTGCTATTATAAAGACTCGTCAGATTTCGGATGGTTGCGAAACCGAGGCGGGGGCTGGAACGGTCCAACAAGGGACGAGATACCAGCAAGGGGGTTGTGACTGCCCGTGAACGCTGCTGCCGATAGAGGTCACCGGGCGATGAGGGCCGCGCTGCTGGCCCTCCTCCTCGGGCTGCTGGCCCTCCTGCCCGCCGCCGGTGCGGTTCGGGCCGAGGAGGCAAAGCCGGTCCTGGAACTGTTGGAGGTGGGCTGGGACGGGCATATCACCGCCGGCTCCCTGGCCCCCGTGCGGGTCAGGCTGACCGGGGCGGCCCGCGACCTGGACGCCATGGTTGAGGTGACGCTGGAGAACCAGTACCAGACCGGCCCCAACGAGACGGTTCGCATCCCCCTGGCCGCCTATGCGCAGGAGGTCTCCCTCCCGGCGGCCGCCAGCAAGGAGGTGAGCGTCTGGGTCCCCACGAGCCATGGCCTCTGGGCCACCGTCCGGCTGAAGGTGGGGGAGGAGGAGCTGGCCAGGGAGCAGATCGAGTTCCGGGCCACCAAGGCGCCCTACTGGCCCCTGGTGGGCATCCTCTCGGCAGAGGAGCAGCTGGCCGCCACAGCCAGGCGGATCGCGCTCCCCCTGCAGGGGCTCCCGCAGGAGATCCACGTCGCCCGGCTGAAGGCCGAGGCGCTGCCCGACCGGGCGGACCGGATGCGGGCGCTCCGGGCGATGCTGGTCCAGGGCAACAGCCCGTCTGCCCTCTCCGATGACCAGCGCCTGGCGATCTACCAGTGGGTGGAGAATGGCGGCCACCTGCTGCTGGCCGGCGGCCCGGACTCGGGCCTGACCGCTGCCGTGCTGCCCGCCGGCAAGCTGCCGGTCACCTTCGGCGGCGCCCTGATGGATGTCGATCTGAGCCCGCTGGTCCGCTGGTCCGGCGTGGAGGAGCAGGCCGCCCTGAGGGGGCCGGCGGTCAAGATGGAACCCCGGGGCGGCACCCTGCTGGCCGGCACCCCGGAGCAGCCGCTGGCCTGGCGGATGGCGGTGGGGAAGGGGACGATCACCGTGCTGGCGGTCGACCTGACCCTGGAGCCCCTGGCCTCCTGGAGCGGCAGCGTCCCGCTGCTGAAGCAGGCGATCAGCCCGGCCCTCTTTGATGAGCTGACCCCCGAGGAAGAGAAGTTCCGCATCATCAATATGGAGCAGGATATGAGCTACCGGCTCCGCACCAGCATCGAGGCGCTGCCCACCGACGCCTACCCCGGCTGGCAGCAGGTGGCCCTCTACCTGGGCGGCTTCGCCCTGCTGGCCGGCCCCGGCCTCCACCTGCTCTTCTGGCGCAACCGCCGGCGCGGCTGGGTCTGGCTGGCCGTGCCCCTCGCCTCCCTGCTGGTGGCGGGCGCCATCTACCTCGGCGGGGTCGCCGTGGGCGGACGGGATATGCTGGGCCACACCGTCTCCTACGTCCGGCTCGACACCACCACCGGGACCGCCGGCCAGATGATGATGGTCGGCGTCTACGCCCCGATGCGCAAGGAGCTGATCCTGCCGGTCGCCACCGACGCCCCCATCAACGTCCTGGGGCTGGTGGACGGGCCGAACTTCGGCCCCTGGGGCCCCCGGGCCGGCAGCGAGACCAAACCCTCCTTCCGCCTGGTGACCGGGCGGGAGACCCGCATGGAGTTCTACACCGGCGAATGGGCGATGCGCCCCCTCTCGCTCTCCCGCACCCTCAGCACCCAGCAGACCGGACAGATCACCACCCACCTGAAGCTGGAGGGCAACCTGATCCGGGGCACAGTGACCAACGAGACCCCCTACCACCTGGAGGACGCGGCGGTGGCTGTCGGCGGCGTGGCAGCCCGGCTGGGTGAGCTGGCCCCCGGCGCCACGGCCGAGGTGACCCTGCAGCCGGAGGTCGGCCCCGCCCAACCCTTCCGGCACGTCCACCTGCCCACCCTCTTCTTCGGCCGGCCCATCCAGACCGATGAGGGGCGCAAAGCCTCCCCGGGAGCGGCGGTGCCGACCAGGATGCCGGCGCCACCCATGGTCTACCAGGGCGGGGTGGCGCAGGTGCCGATGGAGGTCCCCCGGGAGCCGGAGATCCAGCGCCGCTCCCGGATGCTGGAGTCGATGCTCTACCGGCCGACCCCCGGCCCCGGCAGCACCTCGCTCCCGCTCACCTTCATCGCCTTTACCCGGGACGCCGTCGGCCCTGCCGTGGTGGACCTGGAGGGGCACCCTGAGCACCACCTGCACCTGATCCAGCAGGACCTCTACCTGGAGGTGGAGGAGGGCCCGTTCACCCTGCCCGCCTCCCTGATCCCCTCCGAGATCGCCGTCAACACCATGCGGGGGATGGGTTCCAGCAGCAACGGGGTGATCACCTGGATGGAGATCGACGGCGGCTCGGTCACCTTCACCTTCACCCCGCCGGTGCTGAAGGGCACCACCATCACCGCTCTGGAGGTCAACACCCAGATGGTCGGTGAGCCGATCACCTCAAGCGAGGCCATGCGGAAGGCGCCGCCCCCCAACTTCACCCCGCAGGCGGCGGCACCGGGGATCTTCCGGATCTTCAACTTCCGGGACGGCGCCTGGGAGGAGCTGCCCGCCGGGCAGGAGCGGGTCCGGCTGACCGATCCCGCCGACTACCTGGGGGCCTCCGGCGAGGTGAAGCTCCAGGCGGTCTCGGGCAGCAACCAGATCATCCGCTTCGTGGTGCCCCAGCTCACCCTGGAAGGGAGGGGTGGCCGGTGATCCTGGCCCAAAACCTGCGCAAGCGCTACGGCCGGACCCAGGCGCTGGACGGCCTGAGCCTCTCGGTGGAGCAGGGTGCCATCTACGGCTTCATCGGCCAGAACGGCGCCGGCAAGACCACCACCATGCGGATCCTGGCCACCCTGATGCTCCCCGATGAGGGGACCGCCCAGGTGGCGGGGGTGGACGTGATCCAGCACCCCGGCGAGGTCCGGCGGATCGTGGGCTACATGCCCGACTTCTTCGGGGTCTACGACGACCTGACCGTGGGCGAGTACCTGGAGTTCTACGCCTCCCTTTCCGGGATTAAGGGAGAGAAGGCCCGCCGGCTCCGGGACGACCTGCTGGAGCTGGTCGATCTCGGCTCCAGGCGGGAGGAGTTCGTGGAAGGGCTCTCCCGCGGGATGCAGCAGCGGCTCTGCCTGGCCCGGACCCTGATCCACGACCCCCAGGTGCTGCTGCTGGATGAGCCGGCCAGCGGCCTGGACCCCGTGGCCCGGTCCGAGATGCGGGACCTGCTCAAGGAGCTGACCCGCATGGGCAAGACGATCCTCATCTCCTCCCACATCCTCTCCGAGCTGGCCGACCTTTGCACCCACGTGGGCATGGTGGCCGCCGGCCGGCTGGTCCGGCAGGGGCGGGTGGCGGAGGTGCTCTGGGCCTCGGAGCACCCCCTCTGGCGGATGCGGGTCCTGCGGGAACCCGAGGCGGCGGCCCGAGTGCTGGAGGAGGTGCCCGGTGTGGGCGAGGTCCAGGTGACCGCCGAGGGGATCACCTTCAGCTGCGACGGCGGGGCAGAGGGCGCCGCCGATGCCCTGGAGGCGGTGGTCCGGGCCGGCCACAAGGTGACCCGCCTGGCCGAGGTGGAGACCAACCTGGAGGAGACCTTTGTGAAGCTGGCCCGGGAGGAGGTGGCGCGGTGAAGCGCTTCTGGATCGGACTCAAACTCGGCCTGACCGGCCTGCTGGACAAGGAGCTCCGCTCCCGCAGCCGGGGCTGGCGCTCGGTGCTGCTGCTGACAGGCTATCTGGGCGCCCTGGCCCTCGGGGCAGCGGGCTTCCTCTCCCTGACGATGCGCAACGGCGAGCCGCTCCGGCCCAGCGTGGGGGCCCAGTTCTTCGCCATCCTCGCCACCGGCTTCGTGGTGCTGCTCGCCCTGGTCACCCCGGCGCTGACCGCCGGCTCCATCAGCGGTGAGCGGGAGCGCAAGACCCTGGACCTGCTGTTGATCACCCAGGCCTCGCCCCTCGGGGTGATCATTGGCAAGTGGCTGGGCTCCGTCTTCTACACCCTCTTCCTGCTGACCACCTCGCTCCCCGCCTTCGCCCTGGTCTACCTCTTCGGCGGGGTGCCGCCGGTCCATCTGGGGATGGTGATGGCGGTGGCGGCGGTGACGGCGCTGACCTACTCCGCCCTCGGCCTGCTGCTCAGCGCCATCTTCAAGCGGACCGGCGTCGCCTCCCTGGTCACCTACCTGCTGGTCTTCACCCTGGTGCTGGGCCTCCCCTTCGTCGGCATGATCCAGCGCTCGACGGCGATGCGCTACGACAAGTTCGGCGGTATGACCAGCCAGACCCCCGCTTACGCCTACGCCAGCCCGCTGACCGCCGTCTCCTCCGTCCTGCCCGGCAACACCGGCGGGTACGGCGGGGGGATCATCCAGGAGCTGCTGCAGCGGGCGATCGGGTTCGGCATCCCCACCCCCATGCCGGCGCCGCCGGCCGGCTTTGGCCGGGTGCAGGTGGTGGTCGCCGTCGACCCCCAGAACGGCCAGCCGGAGTTCGGCGAGGCCTGGGCCCCCTGGGTCTACTTCTTCGCCATCAGCGGGGCGGTCCTGTTGATCTCCATCCCGGCGGCGACCTGGGCGATCGCCCCGGTCAAGTTCTGGCAGGCCTGGCGGGTCCGCCGCCGCAACCGTGCGGTGGCGCGCGCAGGGGCCTAGCGGACCTGTGGCCCGCGGCCCGTCATATCCCTTGACCCCACAAATGGTTCATGGCACCAACAAAATCCCGCCGGGCGGCAGGGAAAGGGCGGATGCGAGTATAAGAAGGAGAGCATGATCCCATGTATAGACAAGGAGGCCCACCCGCGTGGCTGAGCAGAAGCGTCGTTTGGCGCCCGAGGATCTGTACCAGTTTGTGACGGTGAGCGATCCGCAGATCACCCCCGACGGCGAGGTCATCGCCTATGTGCAGACCATCATCGACAAGGAGTCGAAGGAGCCCCACTCCCATATCTGGATGGTCCCCGCGGAGGGGGGCAAGCCGGTGCAGTTCACCCGGGGCAAGAAGAGTGACTCCTCGCCCCGCTGGTCCCCCGACGGCCGGACCCTCGCCTTTGTCTCCGACCGGGGCGGAGACCGGCAGATCTGGCTGATCGACCGGTTCGGCGGGGAGGCCCGCCCGCTCACCAGCATGCGGCACGGCGCCTCCAACCCGGTCTGGTCCCCCGACGGCAGGCGCATCGCCTTCATCTCCTCGGTCGGCCCCGAGGACAAGCGGGAGCTGCTGACCAGGACCAAGGGCGAGGCCGACAAGAAGGCGGAGGAGAAGCGGGCGAAGGATGAGGCCCGCACCTTTACGCAGATGCGCTGGCGGGCCGACCACATCGGGATCAGGCCCGACCGGAACAACCAGATCTGGGTGGTGGATGTGCCGGAGCCGGGAGAGCCCCTGCCCGCCCCCGTCCAGGTGACCTGGGGCCCGTATGACCACGCCGCCCCCCAGTGGTCCCCCTGCAACCGGTACCTGACCTTCTCCGCCAACCGGACGGAGGATGAGTCCTTCCGGATCATGGACGTCTTCATGGTGGAGGTGCCCACCGGCGACGCCCCGGCCATCAAGGCCTGCGTGGCCCCCCTGGCGCCCGGCGCTGAGCCGCCCAAGGGCGACGAGGCCGAGGCGACGGCCCAGGCCTGCAAGGCCTCGGCTGAAGCGGCGGAGGCCGCCTTCCAGCCGCGCAACATCACCGGCACCATCGGCGTCTTCTACGCCGGGATCTTTTCCCCCGACGGCAAGACCCTGGCGGTGATCGGCCATACCAACGAGTTCGCCAACACCACCCAGCCCAAGATCTACCTCTACCCGGTGGAGGGTGGGGAGCCCCGGATCCTGGACAACTGGGACCTGGACATGAAGGACACGGTGGGGGCCGACGTCCGGCCCGGCGGTAACGGCGTGACCATCACCTGGGCGCCCGACGCCAACTTCCTCTACGTCCCCGTCACCGAGCGGGGCGCCTGCTCGGTCTACGCCTTCCCGGTGGTGGGCGGCCGTCCGCAGCTGATCGCCGGCGGGGAGCGGGAGATCTTCGGCGGCACCTTCGACCGGAACTGCGAGCGGCTGGCCTTCGTGGCCGGCGACATGTTCAACATCTCCGACATCTACCTGATGGACTGCCGGGAGTTCACCGAGACCCGCCTGACCCAGGTCAACCAGGCGCTCTTCGACCAGATTGAGTGGCCCGAGGTGGAGGAGCTGAACTTCAAGGCCCGGGACGGCTGGGACCTGCACGGCTGGCTGATGAAGCCGGTGGGCTGGGAGCCCGGCAAGCAGTACCCGATGGTGCTGGAGATCCACGGCGGCCCGGCCACCTGCTACGGCCACGCCTTCTACCAGGAGATGCAGATCCTCGCCGCCGCCGGCTACGCCGTCCTCTTCATCAACCCGCGGGGCGGCACCGGTTACGGGCAGGAGTTCGTCAACGCCGTCCGGGGCGACTACGGTGGCAAGGACTACCTCGACCTGATGGATGCCGTCGACCACGCCCTCGCCAAGGGCTGGATCGACGAGAAGCGGCTGGCGGTGACCGGCGGCTCCTACGGCGGCTTCATGACCAACTGGATCGTCACCCAGACCGACCGGTTCGCCGCCGCCATCACCCACCGCTCCATCTGCAACTGGGTCTCCTTCTCGGGCACCCCCGACTTCGGCCCCTTCTTCAACCAGATCCAGCACTTCGTCGATGACCCCTGGTCGCCCGAGGGGGTCCAGGCGCTCTGGAAGATCTCCCCGCTGGCCTATGTGAAGAACGTGAAGACCCCGATCTCGATCATGCACTCCGAGTTCGACTACCGGTGCCCGATCGAGCAGGCGGAGCAGTTCTACATGGCGATCAAGTTCTACAAGCAGGCGCCCACCGAGCTGGTCCGCCACCCCCGCTCCAACCACGACCTGACCCGCCAGGGCCCGCCCACCCTCCGGGTGGATCGGTTCCAGAAGATCCTGCGCTGGTTCAACAAGTACTGCCCCGCCTAAGGGAGACGCACCCCCCACCGGCCCGTCCGGTGGGGGGGATCACTTTGTCAGGCTTGAACGTGGGGTCGTTATACTTGCCACGGATTACACCCGCTTTCCGCACTCTGCACATTCCAACTTTTCAATAACCCGTGCAGATGGGAGCAGGAATTGCGCATTGGATCGCGAAGCATCGGTTAATGCCATTGATTGGGGGCTAACC
>JBMONC010000099.1:0-37605 GCA_049324875.1 Bacillota bacterium | reverse complement strand
AATCCGTGGCGGTCCTGTTATGCATCGGTCTGGAAGGTGGAGGTGACGATGGAGTGGGCGGAGAGCGGGATCCCCTCCTCCACTGCGGTGGGGAAGGGCAGCCAGTTCTTCGGGGTCTTGACGAAGAAGTCGAAGGCCCGGGGCGGGGGAAGCTTAGTGGAGTCGGGGTAGGCGGGCGGGTCGACCAGCACCGGGTAGGTGGGGAGCAGGGCGTCGGCCCGGCCCGGCGGGCAGGGGGTCCAGCCGCCCTCGGGGAAGGATCCGTCCGGCAGGCGGTAGAAGCTGCCGGCCACGATCCAGTCGGTGGTGTTGCCCGCATCGGTCTGGACCGCCTCCAGCAGCCCGGCCACATCCGCCCCCAGGGGGGACGGGCTCCCGCCGGGCTCCGGAATCAGATCGTTCGGCCCGATCGCCTCGATGGTGTAGCACCACCGGTCCCGCAGCAGCACGCCGAGGGCCGGTCGGAGCCGGGGGCCGTCGCCCGCCGGGTAGAGGAGGCGGGGGATCTCCGGCTTCGGCCGGCTCACGATGGTCAGGCCCGCCCCGGGCCCCTGCTCAGCGGTCAGGTAGAGGATGTAGAGGGCGGGGCCGTCGCGGTCCGGTCGCCAGCGGTAGAGCTCCAGCTGGGGGCCGTACCGCTCCTCGAAGGCGGCGCCGGCAGGGAGCTCCTTACAGCCCTGCAGGCAGAAGATCTCCACCGGCGGCAGCCGCCTGGTCATCAGCGCCGCCACCCCTTCCCGCCACTTGCGCTCCGGGTCCGGGAGACCCCCGTTCATGTTCCACGTCGCCATCGGCACGCTCACCTGTCGCCTCATCGGACACACCTCCTCCCAAGCGGTCAGGGCGCCCGCAGTGCCGGGCGCCCGACGGATCGCACACCAGGGGCTAGAGCGAATAGAGCACCGGGTAGTGATCGGAGAGGAGCAGCCCGCTGACCACCTGGCCGGTCACCGGCCGGGGGTTGGTGCCCACGGCGTAGTCGATGGCGACTCCCGATGCGGGGCGGGTCACCCCGTTGGGCGGGTTGACGGTCCAGGGCACCGCCAGGGTGTGGGGCTCCCGGTTGTAGTCGCCGGCGGCGACCCAGCCGGCGGTGCCGGCGTAGAGGGCGATGGCGTTCAGCAGTCCCGGAGCATCCGGGCCGTTGGGTGAGATGGCGTGGATGGAGAAGAGCCAGAGCCCGTTGAGATTCGCCCCCAGCGCCGGGCGCCAGACCGGTCCGGCGGTCGGGTAGAGCAGGGCCGGCTGGAGGATCTGCGACCGGCTGACGATCGCCAGGTTGCACCGGTTCCCGCCCTGATCCCACGGGTAGAAGAGGATGTACTTCCGGCTCCGCTCGGTGCCCCAGGTGTACAGCTCGATCCCGTGGTAGTTCTGCACCAGTTGGGCCGAGTCGGGCACGCCGCCGCACTCCTGGAGGCAGCAGACCTCCAGGTGCAGCTGGGTGAACATCGCCAGCACGCCGGAGTTCCACTTGTTTTCGGTGGAGGCGCTGCTCCCCTGCATGTTCCAGGTTCCGAGTATCATGGGCTCCCCCCCTGCCTGCACGTGTAGATGTCACAATGTTAGCACAGAAACCGGATCTCCTCCAGTTCGCAGAATGGAGGGGGCGTTTCGCCGGGAGGTAGCTCACAGCTGCAGGAAATGATTTCCTCCCCCTCGGGTGGTATCCCCAGAGCAGGACCCTGCGCGGGGATCACCTGAAGAGGAGGAAGAAGAATGGCTTTCCGAATCACGCCCCAGGTCCATGTGGACCGGGACTCCCAGGGCATCGTGCGCCACCTGGCGCACCTGCAGCAGCCCTACACCCTGCCCGCCGGCCTGGCGGCGCCGTCGCCCCAGGCCCTGGCCGCCCAGTACCTGCACGAGGTGGCGCCGCTCTACGGCATCGCCCCCGGCCTGCTGCGGGACCTCTCCCGGCAGGTGGGCCGGAGCCTGACCGCCGACCCCACCCTGCTCCAGTACGCCGAGCAGAAGTCGGTGATGGGGACGACCACCGTCTCCTACGCCCAGACCCACTACGGGCTCCCCATCTGGGGGGCGGGGGTCAGCGTCTGGCTCCAGTCCGGCCCCCTGCGGGTGACCAGCTCCCTCTCCACCCTGCACCAGGATGTGCAGATCGATCCGGTGGACCCGGCCGCCTTCAAGATCCTGCCCGAGCGGCTCTCGGCGGACGAACTGGCGGCGCTGCTGGGGGTCTCCAACACCCCGGTGAGGCTGAACGGCGCCCGGTACCGCATCTACCGCTACGACCCGGCGGAGCGGTTCGACCCCGAGGTGATCCGCCACCGGCAGCCGGCGCCCGACCCCGATGCGCCCCCCACCCACATCCCCCGCCGCGGCCACGCCCCGCTGGAGGCGGGTCCGCCCGTCCTGCCGCTGGCCGAGGTGCCGGCGGAGATCCAGGTGGGCCGCCACTACGTGGTGGTGGAGGCGCTCTTCACCGCCGCTCCGGCGGCGGGGGCGGAGGAGGTCAACTGGCGGGCCTTCATCGAGCCGGTGACCGGGGCGGTCCTCTACCTGCGGGCCTTCGTGGCGGGCGCCACCGGCGCCATCTACCAGCGGGACCCGATCACCGCCACCGGCGACACCATGATCACCGCCGCCTCCTCACCCGCCACCCTGGACGCCCTGCGGACCGTGGTCACCCTGCCGGGGCTGACCGCCCCGGCCCCCGGGGAGGAGCAGGCGCTGGTGGGCGAGTACGTCCGGCTGATCAACATCAGCGACCCGGCGGTGGCCGCCCCCACCGAGCCGCTGCCCGGCGCCTTCCTCTACTCGGTGCCCACCGATGACTTCGCCGCCGTCAACGCCTACTACCACTCCGACGCTGTCTTCCGGATGGTCCAGGAGATGGGCTTCGACATGGCGACCTACTTCGACGGCACCACCTTCCCGGTCCGGGTCGACCACCGGGCCACCATCGGGGCCGACTGCTCCGGCGGCAACTGCGTCAACGCCCAGGCGCCGGGCAACGTCACCGGCACCGGCTCCGACGGCTTCCGCTACGCCCTGGCCCAGGCGGGGCAGCCGGTGGGCATCGCCACCGACTACCGGGTGGTGCTCCACGAGTTCGCCCACGCCCTCCTCTGGGACTCGGTCCACTCGCCCAACTTCGGCTTCGCCCACAGCGCCGGCGACGCCCTGGCGGCGGTGCTCTGCGACCCCGGTTCCCTGGCGCCCGACCGGTTCCAGACCTTCCCCTGGATCCTGCCCAACCGGCGGCATGACCGGGCGGTGGCCGACGGCTGGGGCTGGGGCGGCGCCAGCGACCTGGGCGGCTACGCCAGCGAGCAGATCCTCTCCACCACCCTGTTCCGGGTCTACCGCTCCCTGGGCGGCGACTCCGCCAACCTCGATCTGCAGCGCTACGCCGCCCGCTGGACCGCCTATTTGATCATCCGGGCGATCGGCTCCCTGGCCACCAGCCCCATCACCCCGACCCCCAGCGCCTCGGTCTTCGCCACCGCCCTGATGAACGCCGACCTCGGCACCACCCTCTTCGAGGGGATCGGCGGCGGCGCCGTCCATAAGGTGATCCGCTGGGGCTTCGAGAAGCAGGGGCTCTACCGGCCCGCCGGGGCCCCCACCACCCAGGAGGGCGCCCCGCCCCCCGTCGACGTCTACATCGACGACGGCCGGGCCGGCGAGTACTCATTCCTGCCCAACCACTGGTCCACCACCGAGATCTGGAACCGGCTCGCCCCCGACGGCGCGACCGAGCACCAGACCCCGATCGTGGAGCAGACCAACTACGTCTACGTCCGGATCAAGAACCGGGGGACGGAGCCGGCCACCGGCGTTGTGGTGCGGGGCTACCACTGCCGCCCCTCCACCGGCCTGCGCTGGCCCGATGACTGGCAGGCGATGGAGACCGCCGAGATCGCCCTGGCGGCCCCCCTGGCCCCCGGCGGCGAGGCGGTGGTTGGCCCCTTCGAGTGGACGCCCCACGAGGTGGGCCACGAGTGCCTGCTGGCGGCGGTCTCCGCCACCGACGACCCGGCCAACACCGAGACGGTGGCCGGCCCGATCCCCGAGTGGTGGCTGGTCCGCAACGACAACAACATCGCCCAGCGGAACGTCGCCCCGGTGGCGGCGGGCGGCGGCGGCCTGCAGCTGGCTGCCTCCTTCAAGGGCCGGCACTTCTTTGTCAACAACCCCTACGACCGGGAGGCCAAGATCCAGCTGGAGGTCCGGATGCCGGCGCTCCTGCAGGAGAAGGGCTACCAGCTCCGGTTCGTCAGCCCCGGCGGCGCCGCCTTCACCCTGGCCCCCCGGGCCAGCCGCGAGGTGGTGATGCAGATGAAGGAGGGGCTGGACTTCACCCCCGCTGAGATCGAGCGGCTGGGCCGGGCGGCGGTGATCGAGGTCCACGCCTACGCCGACGGCATCCCCACCGGCGGCATGACCTACGCCCTCGACCCGAAGCTGAAGGCGCCCGCCCCCGAGCGGCCCACCGACCAGCCGGCGGTGCCGGAGCCCCAGTGCGCCGGCTCGGCGGTGCAGATGCTGGAGTGCCTCGACCTGAGCGAGGCCCAGGTCAAGCGGGTGAAGGTGCGGAAGGTGACGGTTGACATCGAGATGAAGGACGACTGCTAGCGACCCAGGGCGCGCAGAGGCGGGACCCCCGTTCGGCGGGTCCCGCTCAGCCTGATGACAGATTCAGCTCTCAGTGCATATATATGCACCACCACGGTATTCCGTGACCACATCGCCGGGCCGGGTTGTTTGATTCGAGCCGTTCGCCCATGCTGGCTATGTAAGTAATGGGGCGAGCCTGTTACGTGGCCTTCATCAAGGGGCTGCCCTAATGCAGGAAGCGCACAAAAAGTTGGAGTTATGAGCCACCCTTATGCTGACGCTTTGCCGCCCGGATCCGCTCCAGGACGATGGCTGCGCCTACGCGGTACTCACGCTGCGTTTTGGATATTCCTTGGGACTCGAGATGCTTCTTCAGCTTATCTTGTATACGATAAAGATCCTAAGGTGGCGGTCTAGTGAGTTGATGGCCGTGTCACACTCTGTACGGATGTACGCGAGCCTTCGATCAGCCGACTCTTGGTCGTTGCTCTCAGGTCGTAAGTGGTAGCTAACAGATGCTTCGGCCTGCTCCACCTTATGCCTCAGTTCCCAGACTTCCAGGTATGCGGCAGCCAGTTGTGCATTGATCAACGAATCCAAGTGCTTGCTCATACCAGCTTGCAGAAGCTTGTGATGAGCCTGGTGTGATAATAGGCGGGCGCCCGAACTACCCTGGCGAGCAGTTCGACGGTGGCTGACGGTGACGAGTCAAGGATCTCCTTCAACTGTCGAACATAGAGCTGGTTGTTCGCTATCTCGGCGATGATTCTGCTAATGAACCCTGATGTCTGCTCCAGTTCATAGTAGGCCTTACCTCGTTCCGCACGATCCATCTGCCGCTTTGCGATCTCCCATTTGAGGAAAGCGCCGACCAGTGTAGAGACTATACCTACGACCCTTTGTTACCAAGACTCCGCACTGTGCCTTCGAGGGCGAACAGGAACGAAATCTCACGTTGCATCAGGACGGCCTCACTACTTCCAGTGTTGAGTGGAGTGATTGCGGCGAGTATTCATCTGATTCTGTCTCTACCCGAAACCCTGCAAGGGGTTTCGGGTAGGCCGTACCTGCTGAGTGAAAAGTACAGGGTGGATGAAGGGAGTGGGTCCTCAACGTAACTTACGGGCCGATAACCCGCAGAACAACAGGAGGGAGCCGTCCTCCTGGACGTGTTCCTGTACTGCCTGCAGTATGGCCAAAAACTAGGTGGCCGTTTACTCGCCTACGGCTACGAGCGGCCACCTTGTTTACTCGACAGCCTCATAAGACGATGTGCGACCGCCATAATCGGCCTACCCGAGCGTATTACTCAAGTCCCGCGATGATCATACAAGTACCATTAGGCCCGAAGCTTTGATAGGCGCTGTTAGCTGACGAGTGGCGAGGTTGAGAAAATAATTCTCTGGCTAGGTCATGTTGTCCGCTCTTTATCCGGTCAATTAACTGAGCGTCAACTCCTGTGAAGACAGTGGCATTGACACCAGGCAGAAGGGGAGAAGAAATTCCAATGAAATCGCCCGATGGTGTTTCACGCTTTTCCACTGGCAGGTCGGTTGGGTCGTAGGTTCGTTTCTTATGGATCTTTAGTTTCTCAGACAGAGCTTCTGCCGTACGGTGCTGCCCTGCCCATCTCAAGATGGATATCTCCTGGCCAGTCCACGCTCTATCCTCAAAGATTTCAGGGTTCTTAATAAACCAGGACCGTTGTCCGGTTCGTTTAGAAGCCTTTTCGTCGACCTCTTCCTTGTTGTCTGGGTCTTGGTTGTCTCCACCGTCACCGGGAGGGTCAATAACATAAACACTCGTAGCGGGGCCGTCGAGAAACGTAGCTATAACAACAGTCTCCACAGTCCTATGACCCTGAGTCATAACGACTGATGGCACCTGCTCAAGTCCTCGACGCAGTTGATCAATGCTCGTTGAACGTCTGGTCTGAGACCCCTTACACTCCACGACGTAATAAGGGGTACCGTTGCCCCACATCAGGTAGTCCGGTTGGGTAGAACCGTTCTGGATAATGTTTTGGTAGTTTCCGGGGTCATCTAGGGCGACTGAGATGTCAACGAAATTGGGTGCACCAAGCAGTGTCTCCATGAGGAGTCCGGCCATCCCGATTCCAAACTCATCTGATAGGAGGGTCTTCTGGTGGAAGTCCAGGTCCCGCGCGTCAGTACTTAGCCGGAACGGTGCAGTAGCACCGGCGGCTACGGGTGTGGAGGCATCTATGGCCCAAAAGTAACGTCGTGTGGCCCAACTGGAACTCAACTGAGCCATATTAATCGTTGTCGGAGTGGTTAGTTCACCGATTTTCCGCAAGAGATCAATGGAACGAATGGTCCATTGTTGAGATCCCTGGAGCGGAGTAAAGATGACCGGTTGCTTAATATTCGGGGGACTCTGTCCCTTCTGCAGTAGTGAGTTGACTCGGTCTTGTACTGCACGTTGAACGTCGGCGACGAGCCCTGCACTACTTTCAACAGTCACCTCAAATGGTGTGGACAGAATGCTGCTAAGGACGTTTAGCATTACTGGCCTCCAGTATATGTAGTGACTATAGTTTCACATACTTTAGCCATTTCGTCAAAGTAAACCGGTTAGCTGAGAGAAGTCGACTCAATCAACACAGCCCCAAGGAGGGGACCCGTGCAAAGCCGTGTCACTATGAGATTCGCCACACTGCGGTAAGTCGCACCGTAAGTTATGGGCCGGAGACGCATTCCCCCCGGGTTAACAGAAGATAACGGCCCTGCTGTGCCGGGTATACATGATTGGGCCGGACGATTCCCCTGAAAATGTCGGTCTGGCAGAGAGGTGGGGTCCTGTTTCTTTGCCCCGGATTGCGCGGATTCACCGAGACAATGGGGGTCGGTGCCATGCACCACACCGGATTACATGGACGAATACATAAATGGGCAATAATGGGGTTTGCACCCTTTTCATCAGTGGTGCTGGTGCGAAGCACTGCACTATGGCGGTTACGCATGCCGCATCAGCACCACGGAGGAAAATCGGTACCGACACCCACTGTCAATCATCTGTCTGCATCATCCGTTCATCCGCGAAATCCGCGGCGAAAAGACCGACCCCACTTCCCTGCATGACCACGGGGGTATTTACACCACCAGCCGTGGAGCCCTCAGGCATTGCAAAGGGAGCGGCACTCACCACTCCCCAAGCTGATCTGTGACTTTTTTCCGGTGCCCCAGGCCTGTCAGGGCGGTAAAATCTCATAGTTCATAGGCCAACGACCTCATTTTTGCTGTCTCAGTGGTAATTCCTGGCCGAAATCAGGGCTTTTCGGACCTAACTCGGGCTCTGGATCCCCACCTTTCTTGAGATCTGTGAGATTTTACCTGCCCAGGTCATCCCCATCCGGAGAAAGATCTCATAGATCATCAGGCCGGGGCCCCCGGCCGTGCTCGGGCTCGGCCTGGCTGGGCCCCCGTGCCCTACTTCAGGCTCGGCCTGGCCGGGCCCGGCAGCCCTACTGGCGCAGCGGGACCCCTCTGGTGCGGGGTCCCGCATTGTTGCGCTCCTCTAGCCCCGGCAGTGGCGGAAGAACCAGACCGACATCGCCAGGCCGCCGAAGCCGATGATCCCGTACCCAACCAGCAGGTCGGGGCCGTCCACGATGCCCCCGGTCAGCCAGGCGTAGGCGCTGGTGGCCAGCAGGGCCAGACCCATGGTGGCCGCCTTGATCAGCATCACCCCGGCCAGCAGGTAGCCCCGGGGCTCCCGCCGCCAGAGCCAGACCCCCGTCAGCAGGCAGAGGGGCATGACCACGCCCAGGTCCAGGGTGTAGGGGTAGAAGGTCGGGGCCTCCGCCAACTGCAGCGGCAGCGGCAGCCTGCCTTCGGTCAGGAAGGGGATGATCTGCCCCAGCTCCGCCATCGCCAGCATCAGGCCGATCACGATCAGGAAGATCGCCACCGCCCGCCGGGGGGTGGCTGGGCCGAACCGGTTGGGGAGGTCGGCCAGCTCCATCCGGCCCACCAGGGCGAAGAGCGCAGCGAGGGAGAGGGAGAAGAGGGTGACGTAGAGCAGGAAGAACTCGTTGAAGGCAAAGGCGAAGGCGGCGCCGGTGTAGGTGTAGAGGATGTAGCCCAGCAGCCCTACCAGCACCAGCCGGGAGCGGACCGAGCCCCTGCGGGCGAAGAGCAGGGTGATGGCGAGGGCGGGCACCGCCACCGCCAGGGTGTAGAGGTCCTGTCCCCGCATGGCGGTCACCAGCCAGGCGGAATCCCGGTAGAGGCTGGGCAGGAAGAGGCCGCCGGCGGCGGCAGCAGCCGTAAGCAGGAGGATGATGAAGGAGAGGAGCTGAGCGGTGCGGGGGGCTGCGGCGGGCACCTGGGAAGATGAGACCATGGCGGAATTCGCTCCCTTCGAAGTCAGTCAGCGGGCCGAGAGTCCGGTGGGCAGCAGGTAGAGCAGTCCCATCAGGGCGAGGATGGCCAGGTTGACGATCGCCCCGCGGAAGGCCGGGGCCCAGTCCAGCAGGATCAGGGCGGTGGAGAGCGCCGTGGTGGCCAGCATGACCGGGCGCCACCAGCTCTGCCCCGTGTGGAGGTCGACCAGGGCCAGGGCGTAGCCGGCGGTGGCGATCAGCCAGAGGAGGGCGTAGAGCTTCATCCCCAGCGGCCCCACCTCCCAGCGGCCCCCCGCCAGGGCGGTCTTGTAAGGCAGCTCGGCAACCCTGGCAAGCGGCCAGTAGGCCACATACCCCAGCAGGTGGATCAGGCCGTGGCCGGCGACGATGACGGTGGCGATCCAGAGGAGAACCTTGATCATGAGCAACACCCCTTCTACAGATCCAGTGTCTCGCGAACCCCCCAGCCCCGCTCCTCGTCGACCCACTCGATCCGCCGGGGCTGCAGGCGGATCAGCTGGTAGAGGTCCTCCCGGCTGACCCGGTCCACCGGGTTGGGCTCCAACCCCTCCCAGTCCGGCTCCTGCACCACGGCGGCCGGCCCCCGCAGGAAGAGCCAGCGCAGGTGGGCCCCGGTGTCGTCCACCGCCACCAGCAGCAGGTCCACCGGCTCCTCCAGCAGATCGCCGATGCCGGTCCAGGTGGGGACCCGGCACTCCACCGCCCCGCCCCGGATCCGGAAGCGGACCGGCAGCGCATAGCCGCCCGACCCGAGGAAGGCCACGCGGGCCCCCAGAGCCGCAAGGGTCTTGATGTTCAGGTTGTTCATGGCGACGCCTCCCTTGATCCATCCCGATCGTAGCAGGGGAGAGGGGAGGGATTCATCCCCCGAAGGAGGGAGAGGAGGAGGGAGATAGATGAAAGGGGCCGCTGCGCCATCGCTGGCACAGCGGCCCCTTCGTCTTGTTCTAAAACCCCAGCTCCCGGCCCCGTATGGCCGCCTGGGTGCGGGAGGTGACGTCCAGCTTGCGCAGGATGTGCGCCACATGGGTCTTCACCGTCTCCTCGGTGATGTAGAGCTCCTCGCCGATCTGGCGGTTGGTCCGGCCCGCCACCAGCAGCCGGAGCACGTCGCACTCCCGATGGGTCAGGGGCTCGGGGAGGCCCGTGGCCGTGGACGGGGCGGGGGCGGCGGTGGCTGCCCGGGGGAAGAGCTGCAGCGCCCGGGCGGCGGCCCGGGTGCCCCGCTGGGCGGCCAGCCGCAGCACCGGCAGGATGGCAGGGCCGTCCGGGAGGGCGAAGCCGGGGGTGCCGGCCCGCTCCCAGGTGGCCAGGACCGGCTCGGCGGCGGCCAGGGCGGCCTCGGCCTTCCCCTGCTCCAGCAGCAGCCGGGCCTGCAGCAGTCGGGCGCTCCCGCCCACCCAGGCGTTCCGGAGCCGGGCCTCCAGCCCGGCAGCCCGCTCCAGGGCGGCGGCGGCCTCGGCCTGCCGCCCCTCCAGCAGCGCCAGCAAACCCGCCAGATGCTGCTGCAGGTACTCGGTCAGCGGCATGTTCACCGGCAGCTCCGCCAGCCGCCGGTGGAGAAGGCGGGCCTCGTCCATCCGGTCCAGCAGGGCCATCGCCCGGCCGGCGGCGTGCAGGTGGAACATCCACCTGCTCCGCCCCGCCCCCTCCATCCGCTGGACCAGGCAGTCCGCCGCCCGCCCCGCCGCCTCCCGGTCACCCCGGGCGGTGTGGAGCAGGTTCAGCACCACCGGCAGGTCGTTTCCGATGAAGGGGTAGCCGCCCAGCCGGCGCCGGAACCCCTCGGCGGCCTCGGCCCGGGCCAGCGCCTCCTCGGTCCGGCCCCGCCAGAGCAGGGGCCAGGTGGCCAGCTCCTCCGCCCCCAGCCGCCACGGGGTCTGTGGCAGGGAGGGGGCGGCCGCCTCGGCGCAGTACCGCTCCACCGGCTCGATGCAGCCGGGCACGGCGGCCAGGGGGGCGCTCAGGTATGTCACCCCGATCAGGTTGGCTGTCGGGCTGCCGCTCTCGTGGATGATTGCCAGCGCCTCCCGGATGCAGCGCTCGATGGCCTCCCAGTCGCAGTCGGCCAGGTGCAGCCAGGCGCGGGCCAGCCGGGAGGAGACGGCCAGCATCGGGTTCTGGGGCAGCTGCAGCGCCCGCTCCAGGTAGAGGGCGGCGGAGGTCCGGTCGTCGGTGGCGTAGCTGACGGTGATCAGAGGGGAGATGGCGTTGGCTTCGCCCTCCGGGTCGCCCGCGGCGACAAAGCGCTCCCGCGCCCGGCGCAGCAGCGGGCCGGCGGCGGCGTAGTCCCCCCGGTGAATCTCGCAGCGGGCCATCTGAATCGTCAGGTGGGGGTAGCGCTCCCGGACCTCGGCGGGCAGGGCGGTGTACCAGCCCCTGACGGTCTCGGCCATGCCGCGCTGGAGCAGGTCCATGCCGGCGGGGAGCATCAATTGCGCCGCCTCATCCCAGAGCCCGGCGGCCAGGTAGTGGGCGATGGCCCGGCCGGCGGTCCGCTGGGCCCGGGCCGCCCGGCGGTGCAGGTCGGCCAGCTCCCCCGGCAGCTCCCGCTCCAGCAGCCGGCTGAGCAGCCGGGCGAAGAGGGCGTGGTGGCGGTAGACCGGCTCGCCCTCGGCCTCCGCCGTGATCGAGGCGATGGTCAGGTTCTGCCGGTAGAGCGCCTCCAGCACCGCGCCGGCATCCTCCCGACCGGTCACCGCCCGGCAGAGCGAGGGGGTCATCTCCGGCAGCACCGATGTCTGGAGCAGGAAGAGGCGGAGATCCTCCGGCAGGTCGCGGAGCACCTCCTCCGCCAGGAAGTCCAGGGCGTACCGCTCGGCGTGGGCCAGCCCGGCCAGCAGCTGGCCCCGGTCGGCGCCGAGGCGCCCCAGGGGACCGGCCAGGAGGCAGAGGCCGGCGGGCCAGCCCTCGGTCCGCTCCTGCAGGATCGAGACCTCCGCCTCCGAGAGGTTGAGCCCCAGGGTCTCGTTCAGCAGCTGGTGGGCCTCGGCGGGGCTGAAGCCCAGGTCGGGCCGGCGCAGCTCGGCCAGCTGGCGCCGGGCGGCCAGCCGGGCCAACCGCAGGGGCGGGTCGTGCCGGGTCCCCAGCGCCAGCCGGAGCTGCGGGGGCTGGTGGTCCACCAGGTACTCCAGGGCGATGTAGACCGCCGGCTCGGTCACGAAGTGCAGGTCGTCCAGCACCAGGATGAACGGGTCCGGCAGCAGGGTGAGGATGTCGCTGATCAGCGCTCCCACGGCGCGCTTCAGGTCGGTCCCCCCGCCCGCCCCGCCGGAGAGCCAGGGCCAGGCCGACCCGCCGCACTCGGGGTGGAGCCGCTGCAGGGCGGAGGCCAGCAGCCCGACAAAGCGGATGGGATCGTTGTCGTCGCTGTCGAGGGTGACCCAGGCCAGCCGGTGGTCGGGCAGCAGGTGGGGCAGGGCGGCCAGCATGGTGGTCTTCCCGTAGCCCGCCGGGGCGGAGAGCAGGGTGACCGGGAGGCTGCTGACCGAGCGGCGCAGCGCCTCCTCCAGCCGGGGGCGCCGGATCGTGTCGGCCCGCAGCAGCGGCGGGTGCAGCTTGGTCGCGACCAGCCAGGCGGAGGAGTCGTGGGGGGAGGGTTTCAAGAGAGCACCACCTTCAGGGCTGCAGGCCCGGGTCAGGGGCCGGTTTGTGGGTTTGCGGTTCGCCCTCCGGCCACGCCATTCCTGCACGGGGGCCGGGAAAGCCTCGAATTTGCCCGGACTTCCCACAGCCCCGCACGGACCCATCCCAGCCCCGCACTGGCCCCGCACGGACCCATCCAGGCCCTGCCCAGGCCGCGCAGAGATCCCCCCGGCGGCAGCCGAGGGGATCTCCTCATCGATCAGCGGCACCCCGAGGCTCAGTCGTGATGAGCCTGGTGGTTCCCCCGATCCAGCGGGGCCGAGAGGCTCAGGACCACGTTGCCGCCCGCATCGGTGATCTCCAGCGTCACCATGTCGGCCACGCCGGGCTCGCCGGTGTCGGTGAGGGTCCAGGTCGCCGTGGCGCCCGGCTGGTTGTTGTACCGGCCCGTCCCGCTGCCCACGTAGGTGTCGAAGGGGGCCGCCGGCGGGGCCGGAGCCAGGCTCTCATCGTCGTAGCAGAGGGCCGAGGTCAGCTCCTCCAGATGGAAGCGGTTGCCGCCCCAGTTGACCTGCAGGGCGTTGGGGCCCTCGGCGAGGTCGCACTCCAGCCGCAGGCCGTGGGTGACCCGCTGGCCGTCGGCGGTGAAGGCGCTGCCGCCGCCGGTCATGCGCCCGTTCAGCACCGGCTCCGGGGCGCACTTCGGCACGGTGATGCTCACCTGCTTGTGGGCCACCACCGCCCCGTCGGCCACCACGTCCAGCGTCCCGGTGAAGAGTTGATCCTCATCGGTGCAGGCCACCGTGCCCAGCCAGTTCACCTCGAAGCCCAGGACGTGCTCCATGTCGGAGCGAAGGGGGCCGTAGCCGCCAGGGCTGATCGAGCTGACGAACTGGGCCGTGTCGCCGGTGGGCACCAGGCTCAGGCTGTTGATGGTGGTGACGGCGGAGGTGATCAGGTCCTTGATCAGCTGGACGATCGAGGCGCTGTCCACGCCGCTCACATGGATGCCGCCGGTGGCGGCGGCGATGCGGGTGGCCTGGCCGGTCGTCCCGCCGGGGGTGCCGCAGGAGGCGTTGTAGTCGCCCGCCCCCCAGGTCGGGTCATCGTCCAGCCCGGCGGGGTAGCCGGTGATGGTGCTGATCCCGATGAAGGTGATGCCCGCACCGGCCAGCTTGGCCGTCACCGAGGACTCGGTGATGTCGTAGGGCAGCCCCGAGATGGCGGCGCAGATCGAGTCGTGGCCCGGGGCGTCGCCGAAGGTGAGCAGGATCCGCTTGGCGCCCGGCCGCCAGCCGATGCTGCCGCCGGCCGGGTTCACATCATCGGCGATCCGGTCATAGGCGTAGAACTGCCCTTCCGGACCGTCGGCGCCGCCCCCTGCCGCCCAGGTGGAGATCGCCGCCTGCACGGCGGCGGTGTCGGTGGTGATCGACTGGGCATGGTGGAAGGCGTAGGGGTCGTAGGGGAAGTCCTTGTAGTCCCCCGCCCCGAAGGCCAGGTCGACCCCGGGCAGCTCCGCCACCAGCCCGTCCACGATCTGTGAGGCCCCCGTAATCACCGAGGCGATGGGGGAGAACATGCTGCCGGTGGTATCGGCGAGCAGGTAGACATCGGCCTTGTTCACCCCCGCTCCTGCGGGAACCGTCACGGTGATCGGCTCGGACCAGCTCTCGCCCTCCGCCAGCGTGAACGCATTGACCGGCGGATCGATGGTGACCGGCTCCTCGCCCGTCACAACCCCCGGCGCCCCGATGCTGAGCAGCACCGCCAGGGCGGTGGCAGCAGCGGTTCGCCCCAACCAGGTGGATCTGGAACCCATACTGGAACAGCTCCTTTCGTCATGGAACCCGCCGGTCGGGAGAAAGTCGGCCGCCTTTCGCCTCCGCCGGCGCTCTGCCGCTCGCCGTGCGAGCGGCGGGGAGAGTTCCTCCCGGCCTCCACGTTATCAGAAAGGAATGGCAAATCCAGGATCATGGCTGGAATCTCCCGGAGGCGAAGGGAACGGGCGCGCAAAGACCCCGCCAACCCTCCGGTTGAGCGGGGTCCCGGTGCGGTCACCGACCGGCCTGGAAGAGCAGCATCCCCGTGGACAGATCCAGCGCCCGGAGTTGCTCGGCAGGGGTGTAGATCACCTTCCCCCGGATGGCGGTGTAGCCGCCCTCGGCCCGAATCAGAAGGGCGAGGAGCAGGGCGACCAGGAGCCACCGTTGACCCTTAGGACAAACGCCCTCGAGGTGCGGGTGCGAGCCGATCAAATGCGCTGACCCATTCTTTCCGGTTCCAGTGCGGACCTTTCCACGGAGTGGTTCGTCTATCTACCTATCGTGAATGGGGGAAGGTGATCAGAGATGTGGACGGTTCGTGCCTGTGAGGAGCGCGACTGGGAGGCGGTGGTCCGCATCCACAACGCCATTCAGCCGGAGCCCACCAACGCGGAGCAGATGCGGAGGTCCGATGAGGCGATTCGCAGTCAGGGCGGGAGCCTGGAGCGGGTCGTGGCGGAGGAAGGGGGGCAGGTGGTGGGCTACGGCTTTGCCGAGCACGCCCCGTGGATGCCCGAGAACCGCTGGACGCTGAAGGCGATGGTCCACCCCTCGGCCCGGGGCCGTGGGGCGGGGAAGGCGATCTATGCCCGCGTCAAGCAGATCGCCGACGGGCAGGGCGCCCGGAGCTACGAGGCCTGGGTGCGCGGGGAGGATGAGGACTCCTTCGCCTGGGCGCAGCGCCGGGGCTTTGTGCTGGACCGGGAGCGGACCGAGTCGGTGCTGGACCTGACCCGCTTCGACCCGTCCCGCTTCGCCGGGGCGATTGAGAGGGTGGAGGCGGGCGGCCTCCGGGTGGCGGCCACCACCCGGGTGGATGAGGATCTGCTGCGCCGGCTCTGGGAGCTGGACTGCGCCGTCACGCCGGACATCCCGATCTGGGATCCGGATGAGAAGCTGCCATCCTTCGAGGAGTTCAAGCGCTTCTGGGAGGAGGAGCCGGCGGAGCGGATGCTGGTCGGCTGCTTTGACGGCGAGCGGCTGGTGGGCGCATCGACCATCTGGTTCCCCGTGGTGGAGGGCGGCGGCGCCTACACCGGCTTCACCGGGGTCCTGCGGGAGTACCGGGGGCGGGGTATCGCCCTGGCGGTGAAGCTCCCGACGATCACCGAGGCGATCCGCCGGGGGATCACCCGGATGCGGACCAACAACGATCCGGACAACCCGCCGATGCTGGCGGTCAACGAGAAGCTGGGCTACCGGCTGGTCCCGGGTCCCCGCCGCCTCCGGATGGGGGAGTGAGTCAGCGGAACCGTCCCTTCACGGAGGGGCGGTCCTTTCCTTACCGCCCTGCGGGTCCGCCGGCTGCCGCCCCGCTGAGGGTCGAGTCCACCATCCGGGCACAGGAAGGGGGTCCCAGCCTCCGGGTCGAATCAGTCGGTGGAAAGGGGAGAGGAAGATGGCAGAGATCACACGGAGTCAGGTTCCGGTGGAGGAGACCTGGAACCTCGCCGACATCTTTCCGTCGGCCGGGGCCTGGGAGGAGGAGCTGAAGGCGGTGCAGGCGGGGCTGCCCGCCCTGGCGGAGCACCGGGGGATGCTGGGGATCAGCGCCGCCCACCTGCTGGCCTGCCTGGACGCCTACGAGGAGACCACGGTCCGGGTCAGCCGAATCCTCCAGTACGCCAGCTACCTGCACACCGAGGAGACCACCAACCCCGCCAGCCAGGCGATGATGGGGCGGGCCAACCTGCTCTACGCGCAGGTCCGGAACGTGCTGACCGACCTGCAGGCAGCGATCCTCCGGCTTCCCGAGGGCACCCTGGAGCGCTTCCTGGAGGAGGAGCCGGGGCTGAGCCAGTACGGCTACTTCCTGGAGCTGCTGATCGCCGGCCGCGCCCACAGCCTCTCGCCGGAGGCCGAGGCGGCACTCTCCGCCGTCAGCCAGGGGCTTGGGGCCCCCACGGGGCTCTACGCAACCATCACCTCGTCGGACATGAAGTTCGAGCCGGTGCAGGACAGCCAGGGGCGGGAGGTCGCCCTCTCCCTCTTCTTCTACATGACCCAGATCGAGACGTCCCCCGACACCCTGCTGCGGCGCCGGGCCTACCAGTCGCTGGTCAACGGGCTGAAGCCCTACCAGCACGGCCTGGCGGCCAACCTGGCCACCCACATCCGGAACAACGTGGCCCTGGCCCGCCTGCGGGGCTACAGCTCCACCGCTGAGATGATCCTGAACGACTCGGGGATGGGCCGGACCCCTGATCGGGTGCCGGTGCCGGTCTACGAGATGGTGCTGGAGGAGATCCAGAAGCTCGCCCCCCACATGCAGCGCTACGCCCGCCTGCGCAAGCGGGTCCTGGGGCTGGACCGGCTGCTCTTCTGCGACGTGAAGGCGCCGCTGGACCCGGAGTTCGACCCCCGGATCAGCTGGGAGGAGGCCGCGGAGATGCTTTGCGGCGCCGTGGCGGTGCTGGGGCCCGAGTACGCCGCCACCATGCGGCGGGCCTTCACCGAGCGCTGGGTCTACCGGGGGAACAACGCCGGCCGGGGGATGATCGCCTTCGGCGGCGGGGTCTACGGGGTGCACGGCTACTCCTTCTACCCCTGGGGCGGCAACCTCTTTGACGCCTTCCTGCTGGGGCACGAGCTGGGCCACGCCTGCCACTACGACCTGGCCATGCGGCACCAGAAGGCGCTCCACCTGGCCCCGCCGCTCTTCTTCGTGGAGGCGCCCTCCACCCTGACCGAGCACCTGATGGTCCAGCACGTCCGCGCCACCAGTAGCGACCCGCGCCTGCACCGCTGGCTGAACATGTACCTGATGATGTCCTACCACCACAACTTCGTCACCCACATGCTGGAGGCGGAGCTGCTCCACCGGCTCTACCGGATGGCGGAGGCAGGCAAGCCGCTGACCACCGGGGTGCTCAACCAGACCAAGGGGGCGATCCTGGCCGAGTTCTGGGGCGACACGGTGGAGCTGGACGAGGGCGCCCAGCTGACCTGGATGCGCCAGCCCCACTACTACCGCGGGCTCTACCCGTACACCTACGCCGTCGGCCTGACCGCCTCCACCGTGCTGGCCCGGCGGATCGCCGAGGAGGGGCAGGCCGCCGGGGAGCGCTGGGTCGAGGTGCTGAAGCTGGGCGGCAGCCGCCGGGCCCTGGATCTCTTCGCCGCCGCCGGGCTGGATATGACCCGGCCCGAGCCCTACCGGGAGGCGGTGGCCTTCGTGGGCCGCCTCGTCGATGAACTGGAGGCGTCCTTCGCATGAGCCGGGTCGAAATCCGCCGCCTGGAGCCCGGCGACTGGGAGGGGTACCGGTCCCTCCGGCTGGAGGCGCTCCACCTGGCCCCCGAGGCCTTTCTCGCCGACCTGGAGGATGAGGTGACCAGGCCGCCCGAGCACTGGCGGAGCGGGCTGGCCCCCGATCCCGACCGCCTGGTGCTGGGTGCCTTCCTGGAGGGGCGGCTGGTGGGGATGGGCGGGCTCCGGCGGGAGAAGCCGAAGAAGATTCGCCACAAGGCCGGGATCTGGGGGGTCTACGTCTCCCCGGTCGCCCGGGGCCTGGGGCTGGGCCGCCGGCTGATGGAGCGGCTGATCGCCGAGGCCCGGGAGATGGAGGGGCTCCTGCAGGTCACCCTGACGGTGGCGGGGCCGAACCAGACCGCACGGGACCTCTACCTCAGCCTGGGCTTCCGGGTCTACGGGACCGAGCCCCGGGCCGTGCGGGAGGGCGACCGGTTCCTGGATGACGATCTGATGGTGCTCTTCCTGTAGGCAAGAGGGGGCAGGAGCCCTTCCGGCGGAGGTGCCGATCGTGGAGAAGAACATCTGGCAGGGGGAGCGCATCCGCCTGCGGGCGGTGGAGCCCGGCGACTGGACCGAGTTTTACGAATGGCACCTCGACTCCGAGCAGGCACGGCACAGCTACGCCGTCCCTTTCCCGCGGTCGCAGGAGGCGCAGCAGCGGTGGGCCGCTGAGGAGGCGCTCCGCCGGCCCGAGGGCGACATCTTCCGCTTCGTGATCGAGACGCGGGAGGGCCAGTTCGCCGGGACGATCAACACCCACTCCTGCGACCGGCGCAGCGGCACCTTCAAGTACGGCCTGGCGGTGCGGGAGGCGCATCAGCGCAAGGGGTACGCCGGGGAGGCGATCCGGCTGGTGCTGCGCTACTTCTTCGAGGAGCTGCGCTACCAGAAGTGCACGGCGCACGTCTACAGCTTCAACGAGGCCTCCATCCGGCTCCACGAGGGGTTGGGCTTCCAGCTGGAGGGCCGCCTGCGGCGGATGGTCTTCACCGGCGGGTCCTACCACGACGAGCTGCTCTTCGGGATCACCGCCGAGGAGTTTCGGCGTTCATAGGCCGCCGACCACCGTCGAGGTGCGGCTCCCCCTGCGAACCACCGAGAAAACGGCACCCGGGTAGCGGGGTGCCGTTTCTCTTTACGGGCCCGATCCCGGGTGGCCGGTGATGGCCCCGCCCCGGCCTACTGGAGGCGCAGGAAGGTCTCCATCAGCTCGTCGGTCGATGCCTTGCCGGAGCCGCCCTCCTGCAGCTCCTCCGCCATCCTGCTCCCCAGCTGGCAGGTGACCAGCTTCATCCCGACCCGGCTCAGGGCGGCCCGCATCGCCGAGATCTGGATCACGATCTCCTCGCACTCGGCCCCCTCATCCAGCAGCCGCTGGACACCCCGCATCTGCCCCTCGATCCGCTTCATCCGGTTCATCAACTCACGGTACAGCTGCGGATGACTCTCCATCAAAGGCATCGCCAACACCTCCTGCGTTCAGATCAGCCGCTCCAGCCTGCCGGACTCCAGGTGGAGCAGGTAGCCCTCCACCGTCACCCCGTCCCCGTCCTCCCGGTAGAGCGGGTGCTCCTTCAGCCGGCGCACCTGCTCCAGCACATTGGCCCGGGCCAGGTCGTCCACCGCCTGCTCCCCCTGGGGCAGCCCCTCCCGGATGTGCTTCAGCCAGCCCTCCAGGGGCGGGGGGGCCTGCCCGGCGGTGGCTGCGGCGATGCCGCCGCAGCCGGTGTGCCCCTTGATCACGATCTTCTGCACCTTCAGCCGGGTCAGGGCGTAGTAGAGCGCCGCCTCGAAGGAGGCATCGCCCTCCACCACCTGGTTGGCGATGTTCCGGTGGACGAACATCGTCCCCAGGGGCGCCTGGGTCACCACCGAGGGGCTGACCCGGGAGTCGGAGCAGGCCAGCATCAGGCAGTTGGGCTGCTGTCCCCGGCTCAGCTGCTGAAAGTAGCCCGGGGCGATCCCCTCGATCGACTCCACGAAGGACTCGTTCCGGCGGATCAGGTCAAGCGGTGGCATGCTGCTTCCACCCCTTCAGCCCCAGCGCCGCCAGCGCCTGCTCCACCGAGAGGTAGCCGATGGCCCGGCCGAACTTGGCCGGCCAGCCGGCCCGCTCCACCAGGTCCCGGACCGGCCCCTTCATGCCGGCCAGCACCACCTCGATCCCCCGGGCGGCGTACTCCTTCATCAGGCTCTCCAGCCCGTCCACGGCGACGGCATCCATGTCGTTGACACCGCCCAGGTCCAGCACCACCCACCGGAGCCCCGGCCTGCCGGCCACGGCGGCCCGGATTCGCTCCTCCACCTCGCCCAGGTTGGCGAAGTAGAGGGAGGAGTCGATTCGCAGGATCAGCGCCTCGGGGAAGGTGCGGGCCTCGGGGTAGCGGTTGACGTTCCGGAAGACCCGCTCCCCCTCCAGCCAGCCCAGCTCCGCCATGTGCGGGTAGGCGCTCTGCCAGATGAAGACCAGCAGTGAGAAACCGGCCCCCAGCAGAATCCCCGTCTCGATGCCCAGCAGCAGGGTGGAGAGGAAGGTGACCCCCAGGGTGACCGCATCGATCCGGCGGATCCGCCAGAGGTGGCGGGGCTCCCTGGCATCGATCAGGCCGTAGACCGCCACCATGACGATGGCCGCCAGCACGGCGTTGGGCAGGTAGTAGAAGAGCGGGGTGAGGAAGAGGAGGACGGCGATGATCATCAGGGCCGAAATGATGGAGGCCAGGCCGGTCCGCGCCCCCGCCTGGTAGTTGACGGCGGTGCGGGAGAAGCCGCCGGTCACCGGGCTGGAGGAGAAGAAGGAGCCGACGATGTTGGCCAGCCCCAGCGCCTTCAGCTCCTGGTTGGCAGCCACCCGGTACTTCTCCTTGGCGGCGATCGACTTGGCCACGGCGTAGGACTCCATGAAGCCGACGAAGGAGGCGGTCAGCGCCGTGGGCAGCAGCACCCGCACCGACTCCCAGGAGAGGGCGGGCAGGGAGAAGGAGGGGAGGCCCCGGGGGACCTCGGCCACGATCTTCACCCCGGCCTGGTCCAGGCCGAGGCCGGCCACCAGCGCCGTCCCCAGACCCACCACCACCAGCGGGGCCGGGAAGCGCGGCCAGCGCTTCTTGAAGAGGATCAGCAGGCCGATGGAGCCCAGCCCGATCGCCAGGGTGATCGGGTGGCTCTTCCCCACCTCGGCCACCGCCTGCTCCACGATCTCCAGGAAGGTCTCGGCCCTGATCTTCACCCCCAGCAGGTGGCCGATCTGGCTCAGGCCGATCACGATGGCCGCCGCGGAGGTGAAGCCGCTGATCACGGCGTGGGAGAGGAAGTTGACGATGAAGCCGAGCCGCAGGAAGCCCAGCAGGAACTGGATCACGCCCACCATCAGCGAGAGCAGCAGCACGTAGGCGATGTACCGGTCGCTCATGGGCTCGGCCAGCCGGGAGACCCCGGCCAGGGTCAGGAGCGACATCATCGCCACCGGCCCCACCGCCAGCTGACGGGAGGTGCCCAGGAGGGCGTAGACGATCAGCGGGATGGTGACGGCGTAGAGGCCGATCACCGGCGGGAGTCCGGCCAGCAGGGCGTAGGCCATCCCCTGCGGGACCAGCATCACCGCCACCGTCAGGCCGGCGGAGAGGTCGCCGCTCAGGTCTTCCCGCCTGTAGTTCCGCAGCCAGTCGATGGCTGGAATCCAGCGAGCGAGCATCAGCGATCACCCTTTCACAGGGGTAGGGGCCGGCCCGCCCCGGGCCGGCCCCCCACATCTCAGAAGGTAAGGGTCACGTCGGCATCGAAGGCGGCGGCCAGGAAGGAGGCGGCGCCTCCCACCTCGATCCCGTCCACCAGCTGCTCGGCGGTGATTCCCATCAGGTCCATGGTCATCTGGCAGGCGATGAACTTGACCTCCAGCTCCCGGGCCATCGCCACCAGTTCGGGGACGGTCGGCAGGTTCTGGGCCTTCATCACCTCTTCCAGCCCGGCCATGGCCGGCGGCAGCGGCAGCGCCTGGTTCGCCTCCCTGTGGATCAGGCTCAGCCCCTCGAAGGTGAAGAAGATGGAGACCTCGGCGCCCATCGAGGCGGCGGCGGTGGCGATATTGAACACCTTGTAGGCAGCGTCACGGCTGCCGTGGGAGGCGATGATGGCGATCTTGCGGTTGGACACGTGAACAGACCCCCTGTGTTGCTCTACTTCTCGAGCGGACCGGTCCACTCGGACATGCCGGGCACCACGTTCTTCACCCGGCTGCAGCCGTTCCTGGCCATGATCTGGCAGGCGTAGTCGCTCCGCCGTCCGGTGCGGCAGATCACCGCCATCTCCCGGGCCGGGTCGAGGCCGGCGATCCCCTGCTCGATCTGGTCGATGGGGATGTGCATCGCCCCCGGGATGTGGCCCGCCTGGTACTCAAGCTCCTCCCGCACGTCGATGATCAGCGGGGCACTGCCCGCCGCCAGCGCCTCGGCCAGGGCGGCGTTGCTGATCTCGTGGGGGTAGACCCGCCCCTTCTCCCTGGTCTCGGGGACCACCTTCTTGATCAGCATCCGGAAGTAGCCATCCTCCTGGATCAGCTCCAGGAACTTCTGATCGGTCTGCTGGCACCAGTTGCGGAAGTCGGCCGGGGCGCCCCTGTCGGTGGCCAGGACCTCCAGTACCTCGCCTACCTGGATCGCATCCATCCCCTTGCGGGCCCGGATGATCGGCATCGGGCAGGCCAGCCCACGGGCATCCACCGTGTGGGCGGCCCGGTAATCGGTCAGCGCGGACATGGTGTTCGATCCTCCTAACCCTTGCGGATGAAAAACGTGAAGACCCCGTTCTCCGCACGGCTCTCCAGAAGTTCGTGGCCGCCGGCCTTCACCCAGGCCTTCAGGTCGTTGCCCGAGCCCTTGTCGGTGGTCAGCAGCTCCAGGATCTCACCGGAGCGGAGCCCGTCGATCCCCTTCTTGGCCCGGACGATCGGCAGCGGGCAGGCCAGGCCGCGGGCGTCCACGGTCTTGGCGATGGTCAGCTCACTCATCTGACTCCTCCTTCGAATGGTTACTGCTCGTCGGCGTAGGCGTGGGAGAGAGCGCAGATGTTGCGGCCCAGCTCCAGCTCGGAGGCCTTCTCCTCATCGGGGTGGAGCAGGCCTGCGTTCACTCGCTTGATGTCGACGTACTGGGGCGGGAAGGTGGGCAGGCTCTCCAGCAGGTAGCGGACGAAGGCCTCCTTGCCCTCCTGCACCTTGCGCAGCCCCTCGTTCTCCGCCTTCAGCAGCCCGAGGGTGGCGGCGTAGGTGCCGTCGGCGTTGGCCTCGGCCGGGTTGGAGAAGTGGCCGGGCAGCACCACGGTCTCGTCGGGCAGGGTGAGCAGCCGGGCCAGCGACTCGAAGTGGATGGGGGACCAGGCCTCGCCGCGACCGCCCAGGTCGGGCCGGGCGATGGAGTTGACGAAGATCGAGTCGCCCGAGAGCAGGTACCTGGAGTCCACCAGGTAGGCGATGTTGCCCAGGGTGTGGCCGGGGATGTGGATCGCCTTCAGGCTGACGCCGCCGAAGCGAATCTCCTGGTCCGCCCAGAGCGGCCGGTAGGAGACGGTGGCGGGCAGCACGTCGATCGGGTGGATGGCGTCGTAGGGGTGGAAGTAGTAGGGGACCTTCAGCTGCTCGGCCAGGGCAGGGCCGCCGCTGATGTGGTCGGCGTGGCCGTGGGTGTCCAGGACCGCCACCAGCTTCAGCCCCCGCTCGCTCAGGAACCGGGTGTACTGCTCCACGTGGCGGAGCGGGTCGACGATCACCGCCTCGCCGCTGTGCGCCAGCACGTAGCTGAGGCAGCCGCGGGCCGGGCGGATCACCTGGTAGACCGAGAGGTCGCCCTCCACCACCGGCTTGAAGTCGTAGTAGTCGCCCCAGGCCCCCATGCCGCCCTCCAGGTGGGCGACGTTGCAGCCCAGCCGGGCCAGCCCCTCCGCCGCAGCCTCCGAGGTCCCGCCCTTGGCGCAGACCACCAGGATCAGCCCCTCCCTGGGCAGCAGGTCGGCCCAGTGCTTCTGGGCGTAGCCGGCAAAGGAGTCGGCCACCTCGTCAGCCTCGACCTCCTCCAGCACCTGGAAGTAGGGGACGTTGACCGCCGGGATGGGCCGCCGGCCCTCGATCCGCCAGTTCTTGAAGTCCTCCCGATTCCGCACGTCGACGATGAAGAGCGGCTCGTCACCATCGATCAGCCGCTTCAGCTCGGCGGGGGTCATCTGGCGAACCTGACTTGCGTTGGTCATCGCAGGCACCTCCACTGGAATTATACTATACCCAGTACGGTATATTTGAGGGAAAAGAGGGGCGGGCTACTCGACCGGTCCGTACCAGTCCAGCATGCCGCCGATCAGGTTCCGGGTGCGGGTGTAGCCCTGCTGGCGCAGGAACTGCTGGGCCATGCCGCTCCGGTTGCCGCTCCGGCAGATCAGGGCGATCTCCTCGCCCTTGTCGGTCAGCTTGCGGAACTCGGCGGTGAAGCGGGAGAGGGGGAAGTTCTCGGAGCCGGGGATGTGGCCGGCGGCGAACTCGTCGGGCTCACGGACATCGATCATCCGGGGCGCCGTGCCCGCCCGCACCCGCTCGGACAGCTCCTGCGAGTCGATGATCGGCGAGGGGCCGCTGACCTGCCAGTTGGAGACCGCCATGGGTCAGACCTCCTTTGTATCTATGGACGTAATAGCACGTTAGGACTACCCATAGTCCCTTCGGACCATACTGTACCCTACGGGGTATAAGCATGTCAACCCCTTTTCCGAGCGGGCCGGTCGCGAGCGGTGTCCCGGCCGGAGCCGGGGATGCGTGGACGGGCCAGGGGGTTGATGGCAACAGCTAGTGAGGCCGCCGCGGCGCTCCTGGGCAAGGAGGCCCGCATCACGAAGATCCACGGGCAGCCCCGGGAGCGGGATGGGCTCCTCTACGTGCCTGGGGCGCAGCAGGAAGCCGGCGGAGCCGGAACGAACCCTCTACCCGTGCGCCCAATGGAAGCAAACGGAGGCGAGAGGATGTATCAGCAGCGATTCGAGGCGATCCAGCAGTGGCTGCGGGCCAACGCCGTGGCGGCGGGCCTGGTCACCGCTCCGGTCAGCATGAAGTACCTGACCGGCTGGTCCAACCCCAGCAAGCGCTTCTCCGGCCTGGTGATCCCGGCGACGGGCGACCCGGTCCTGGTGGTGCCCACCCTGGAGATCCACGAGGCGAGGAACGCTGCGGTCAGCGATGTCCGCAACTGGAGCGACGGCGAGAACCCCTATGCGTTGCTGGCCCGGGTGCTGGCCGGCGCCGGTTCGGTCGCCGTCGAGAAGGAGGCGCTCCCGCTCTTCGTCTACGAGCGGATGGCCGAGGGCCTGGGGGCCGATCCCGGCGCCCTGCTGGCCAAGGTGGGGGACCTGACCCCCGTCCTATCCGCCATGCGGGAGGCGAAGAGCGCCGAGGAGATCGCCCTGATGCAGCGGGCGGCTGACATCGTCAACCCCGCCCTGGATGCGGCCATGAAGGCGATCCGGCCCGGCATCACCGAGAAGCAGCTGGCCTCGATCATGGAGGAGGCGATGCACCAGGCGGGCGCCCAGGGGCTGGCCTTCGAGACCCACGTCCTCTTTGGGGCCAAGGCCGCCCTGCCCCACGGCGCCACCGGCGACCAGGTGCTCCAGCCCGGCCAGGTGGTGCTGATGGACTTCGGCGCCATGGTCGGGGGCTACCGGTCAGACATCACCCGGACCGTCTGCTGCGGGGAGTGGCCGCCGGAGATGGCCAGGGTCTATGAGACCGTGCTGGCCGCCAACCAGGCCGCCATCGCCGCCGTGAAGCCCGGCGTCCCCCTGGGCGAGGTGGACCGGGCGGCCCGCCGGGTGATCGAGGAGGCGGGCTACGGCGAGTTCTTCCTCCACCGGACCGGCCACGGCCTGGGGCTTGAGGTGCACGAGGAGCCCTACGTGGTGGCGGGCAACCAGAAGCTGTGCAAGCCCGGCCACGTGGTGACCATCGAGCCCGGGATCTACCTCCCCGGGGTCGGCGGCGTCCGCATCGAGGACGACGTGGTGGTGACCGAGGAGGGCTGCCGGGTGCTCACCACCTGGACCCGGGAGCGGCTCTCGGTGGGGTAGGCCGTGACCGGCCGCCCCCACCAGGAGGATGGCTCCGGCCACCATCAGGCCCACCGCCCAGAGCAGGTCAAAGTTGACCCAGTACCGGCGCAGGGCGGTCAGGGCCATCCGGTCATGCACCAGCACCGCCACCCCGGCCATGGTGACCAGCATGACGGCGGTGTGCACCAGGACCATGGCAGCGGCCTTACCGCCCCCGGGCTGGTTCAGCACCAGCGGGGTCAGCATCAGCCCGCTGCCGTGGGAGGTGGCTCCCAGGAAGGACCAGAGCGCCAGCTCCCAGCCGCCCATCCGCAGGCTTCCCCAGCTGAGGTGGCGGTACCAGCGGAAGAGCCGGTAGAGGCCAAAGGCCAGGACCACGGCGGCGCTCCCATAGCGGACGGGCTGGGTCGGGAGCGCCGAGCCGGCGAGGGCGACGATCCCCACCACCACCGCCACCGAAAGCCCATGCCCGACGGCGATGGGCAGCAGTGCCCGGAAGAGCTCCTCCCGCCGCTTCCGCTGCAGGGCGAGGAAGACGGCGAAGAGCCAGCCCATGGCCGGGTTGATCCCGTGAAAGGCGCCGAGGAGCGCAGCGGTCAGCATCAGGCGAAGCAGAAGGAATCGGTGGAGGAGTCGCCGCCCTGCAGCCGGACCTGGTGCGCCCGGGCGCCGTCAAAGGCGACGTAGAACTGGGGGTCCATCTGGAGCCCCCCGTTCTCGCCCGCGTTAAGCTTGACCAGGGCGCCCGGGATCCCCTCCGGATAGAACTGGTCGTCCCAGCTGGTGTAGAGCGAGTTGGTGCAGTAGACCCGCCGCCCGTCCCGGCTGATCTCCAGCATCTGCGGCCCGCCCGCCACCGGCCGGCCCGATGCGTGCGGCGCCCGGGCGACGATGCCGCCCAGCGCGGCCTTGCCGGTCAGCTTCGGCTGGAACGGATCGGAGACATCGTACTGGTGCAGCTCCCCGGTCCCCCAGCAGGAGACGTAGAGGAACCGGTCGTCCAGCGAGAGGCCGATGTCGGTCACAAGGGGGGGCACCGCTCCGAACGCCTGGAGGATCGGCGGGAGTTCGGATGCCGCCGCCGGCTGCGCCGGAATCTCGATCACCTTCTCCACCCGGAACCGCCCGCCCGCCTGATGCCAGACCCAGACCGAACCGGCCAGGTTGGTGACGTTGGTCACCACCCCCACAAACCCGTAGAGCTTGGTGGGATCGTGGGCGGGGCGCAGCTCCAGCGCCATCTGGTATTCCTCGCCCAGGTCGACCTCCTGGATGTGCGTGCGGGTGCGGGCGTCAAAGAAGTGGAGCCGATGGCCGAACCGCTTCTCCACCAGGGCGTTCACATCCAACCCGTTCTCGAAGTGACGGGGGATCCCCCACTCGCTGGTGACGATCACATCGTGGGCAATGTGCCACCAGAAGTCATAGGCCAGGAACTGGGAGCCCCGGTCGATCTCGAAGCGCCCCAGCGGCTCGAAGGTGTGGTGGTCGAGGAGGAAGATCCCGCCGGGCCCGTCATCGGAGTGGGCGGCGGCCAGGGCGCTGAGGTAGATCCCCGACGGCCCGCAGTGAACCGTGTGCGGCCGGCTGTACCCCGTGCGGCGCATCACCCGCTCCGGCTCGATCACCTTGGCGATCTTCGGTCGCAGCGGATCCGGTTTGGTGTCCACGATGTAGATGCGGGAGGAGCGCAGGCCGGGAACCACCAGGTAGCGACGCTCCAGGTGCGGGTGCGGGGCGGTGGGGCAGAGGGCCGAGCTGCAGGCGTTCCAGCCGAAGTGGTGCAGCTCGTCCTCCCCGGCCCCGGGCATGGTCAGGCTCCCCACCACCTGGCTGTACCGGGGGGAGGCCGGGTTGACATCCACCACCGCCAGGCTGTCCGGCTTGACCAGCGCCACGTAGGCCAGCTCCTCCGGCGGGGCCTCCATCGCCGCCCGTGCCGAGGGGTAGAAGGTCGGGTCCGGTCTGAGCATGCGGATGCACACCTCCTGAAAGGGTTTGAGCGCATTTTATCACAGTGTCAAGGAAATGTCTAAATATACAGTTAATTTCCGGGTGACGAACGGACCGCCTACACGGATTACACGGCTACTTAACACGGATTACACGGACAATACACGGATTACACGGATAAATACATCACTTAGAATACATGGTGTTAATACCCTTTTCAACAGCGGTGCTGGTGCGAAGCACCGCACCCTACACCACACCACAGTACGGGTGCTTCGCAGGGGCACCCCTCACGAAAAGGGCACCAAGCCATCGTGGTTATCTGATTTATTGATTTCATCCTTGAAACCATCATGGTGCGGTGCTACGCACCAGCACCGCCAATAAATGGGACATAATTCCCCTTAATATTAATTTTTATGTATTAATCCGTGTAATCCGTGTAATCCGTGGCAAAGATAACCCCCCACTGCCTGCGTGACCCGACAGAGGGGTCGGCCTGCCGGGCAGAGAATCCTTCCCCTTGCAAGGGGGCGATACCATGGAGATCCGGGAGCTGATCCGGGCGGCGGAGCCGCTGCTGGACGCCCTGCACGACGGGGTGGCGGTCACCGATACCGATGGGGTGGTGGTCTATGTCAACGAGGCCAACACCCGGATCACCGGCCTGCAGCGCTCCGCCCTGCTGGACCGCCCGGTCCGGGAGGTGGTGCCCGACTCCCACCTGCTGGACGCCCTCCACTCCGGGCGGGAGCTGGTGGGGGTCCGCACCCGGGTGGCGGGGCGGGAGGTGGTCTCCAACATCGTTCCGCTCTACGGCAAGGGGCGGCTGATCGGGGCGGTCTCCATCTTCCGGGACCTGACCGAGGTGCTGGCGCTCAACGCCCAGCTGCAGGAGGCGCGCAACACCATCGCCATGCTGAAGGAGTACCTCTCCACCGGCTCGCCGCTGGAGGGGGTGGTGGTGGGGCGGAGCCCCGCCGCCCAGCGGGCCTTCGCCCTGGCGCTCCGGGCCGGGCAGATCCTCTCCCCCGTGCTGATCGAGGGCGAGAGCGGCACCGGCAAGGAGGTGGTGGCCCGGCTGATCCACGCCCGGAGCGACCGGGCGCACAAGCCCTTCCTGGCGCTCAACTGCGCAGCCGTGCCCGGCACCCTCCTGGAGAGCGAGCTCTTCGGCTACGCCGAGGGCGCCTTCACCGGGGCGCAGCGCGGGGGGCGGGCCGGCCTGCTGGAGATGGCCGACGGGGGCACCCTCTTCCTGGACGAGATCGGCGACATGGAGATGGCGATGCAGGCGAAGCTGCTGCGGGCCCTGCAGGATGGCGAGTTCCGCCGGCTCGGCTCCAGCGCCGTCCGCCGGGCCGATGTGCGGATCATCTCGGCCACCAACAAGCCCCTGGCCGAGCTGGTCAGCGCCCACCGCTTCCGGGAGGACCTCTACTACCGGCTCCGGGTGATCCGGATCGGGCTGCCGCCCCTGCGGGAGCGGCGGGAGGACCTGCCGGACTTCATCGAGCACGCCCTGCGCCGGGCGGCCCAGCGGCTGGGGCGGCCGCTCCTCCGGGTGGACCCCTCAGCCATGCGCTGCCTGCTGGCCTACCACTACCCCGGCAACGTCCGGGAGCTGGAGAACCTGGTGGAGCAGGCGGTTGCCCTGGACGAGGACGGGCTGATCACCGAGGCCGACCTGCCGCCCGAACTGCTCCCCCGGGAGCGCCGGGAGGAGCCGGCGATCGCCCTCTCCTTCGAGGGCGCCTTCCCCACCTGGGAGGAGGTGGAGCGGCAGGTGCTGGAGGCCGGGGTGAGGCGTTTCGAGACCAAGGTGGCCCTGGCCGAGCATCTGGGCTGGAGCCGGGCCACCCTGTACCGCAAGCTGGCCCGCCACGGGCTGGACTGAGTGTCTCAGCGCGTATCATTTTGAAACACTCATTCGCCCTGATCTGTATCAATATGAGACACGCCACCCCGCGGACCGCATCCGCCGGGGTGGCATGGTTTTTGCTCAAACTTTTAGCGATAGCCACGATACGACCGAAGGGGGATGGATCCATGCGGTACGTTGAACCCTACAAGATGAAGATGGTAGAGCCCATCCGCCTGATTCCGCGGGAGGAGCGGGAGGCCAAGATCCAGCAGGCCGGGCTGAACGTCTTCGCCCTGCGCTCCCGCGACGTCTTCATCGACCTGCTGACCGACTCCGGCACCGGCGCCATGAGCGAGGAGCAGTGGGCGGCCATGATGCGGGGCGACGAGTCCTATGCCGGCAGCGACTCCTTCTACCGGCTCCAGGAGACCGTGGAGGCGATCAGCGGGTACCGGTATGTGATCCCCACCCACCAGGGGCGGGGCGCCGAGCGCTCCCTGCTGCCGGTGCTGATCAAGCGGCCGGGGATGTACGTGCTGGGCAACATGCACTTCGACACCACCCGGGCCCACATCCAGCTGGCGGGGGGCCGGCCGGTTGACCTGGTGATCGACGAGGCGGCCGACACCACCCAGTACCACCCCTTCAAGGGGAACATCGACCTGCACAAGCTCCGCCGGTTCATCGGCGATCATGGCCCCGAGAACATCGCGGCGATCATCATGACGGTCACCTGCAACTCCGCCGGGGGCCAGCCGGTCTCCATGGCCAACATCCGGGAGGCCTCGGCGGTGGCCCGGGAGTTCGGCATTCCCTACCTCTTCGACACCGCCCGCTACGCCGAGAACGCCTGGTTCATCAAGCAGCGGGAGCCGGGCTACGCCGAGAAGAGCCCCCTGGAGATCGCCCGGGAGATGTTCAGCTACGGCGACGGGCTGATGATGTCGGCCAAGAAGGATGCGCTGGTCAACATTGGCGGACTGCTCGCCTTCAAGGATGAGGCACTCTATACCCAGGCCTCGGGGCTGGTCGTCCCCTTCGAGGGCTTCCTCACCTACGGCGGCCTGGCCGGGCGGGACCTGGAGGCGATGGCGGTCGGGCTGATGGAGGCGCTGGAGCCCGAGTACCTGGCCGCCCGGATCGGTCAGGTGGCCTACCTGGGCCGGGCGCTGAAGGAGGCGGGCATCCCGATCCAGGAGCCGGTGGGCGGCCACGCCGTCTTCGTCGACGCCGCCCGTTTCCTGCCGCACATTCCCGCGCAGGACTTTCCCGGACAGGCGCTGGCGGTGGAGCTCTACATCGAGGGCGGCGTGCGCGGGGTCGAGGTCGGCTCCCTCATGATGGGCCGTGACCCCGAGACCGGCGAGCAGATCCCCAGCCCCATGGAGTTCCTGCGGCTGGCGATCCCCCGGCGGACCTACACCAACAATCACATGGACTGGGTGGTCGACTCCCTGGCGGCGGTCTGGAAGCGGCGGGAGAGCGTCAGGGGCGTCCGCTTTGCCCATGAGCCGAAGGTGCTACGCCACTTTACCGCCAAATTCGAGTGGGCGGGGGCTTGACGGAAGGGGAAGGCTGGGATTACCATGGGTGTGTAACCCGTACCCCCCAGGGGTACATACACCCCGGCCAGATTCCAGCCAACGCAGAAGGAGCGTGTGATTCCATGACCGTCGTCAAGATCAACGGCATGAGCTGTGGCCACTGTGTGATGGGCGTCAAGAAGGCGCTCTCCGCCGTTCCGGGCGTCGAGAACCTCGAGGTGCAGATCGGCTCGGCCAAGTTCGAGGGCAACCCCGACCTGGCCAAGGTGAAGGAAGCGATCGAGGAAGAGGGCTACGAGGTCGTCAGCGTCGGCTAAGGCGGAGTGGGGAGGCCTGTTGCAGGACAGCGCCTCCCCTTTGCACAGGGGGAGCGATCGGCTTGGCGGAGGAACTGCAGCGATATGTGGTCACCCCCGGCGTGGGGCAGGTCTTCTTCTCGCCGGAGCAGCTGGCCCTGGTGGCCGAGGCGGCCGGCCCCGGCGGGAGGGTCGAGCTGAACGCCTTCATGCAACTGATTCTCCACACCGCCGACCCCGATCCGGCGGCCTGGCAGGCACGCCTGCGGGAGGCCGGGCTGGGGGTCTACCCGGCCGGGCCGGTGGTGAAGAACCTGCAGACCTGCACCTTCTGCATGGGAGAGAAGGTGGATGGGCTGCCCGACGCCCGCCGGCTCGATGAGGCGGTGGCGGGTACCCCCGTCCCGTTCCCTGTGCGGGTCGGGTTCAGCGGTTGCGCCTCCAACTGCGGGGAGGCGATCCTGCGGGACATCGGCGTGGTGCGGATGGATGCGGACCGCTACGACATCTATATCGGCGGCAGGGCCGGCAGCCTCAACCCCCAGCTGGGCCAGAAGGCGGCGGAGGGGGTGACCTCCGCCGAGCTGGTGGGGGCGGTGGAGGCGATCCTGGCGCTCTACCGGGAGACGGCGAAGGGCAAGGAGCGGCTCTGGAAGAACGTGAGCCGGGTCGGGATCGATGCCTACCGGCAGCGGCTGGGGTTCATATAGAGTTGAAGAACAACGGACGGGTAACATCAGGAGGAGTGCTACCCGTCCGGGTTGCCGTCAAGGGTCCGCGCAGATCGCGGGCCCTTGTATTGTCTCAGCGACGCAATGCGGAACCTCGCCGTCTCCAGGTACCTGAGCCACCGGCTTCACCCGGCCATTGCGCGCATGGGCCTGCTCCCGGCCCTCCACTTCCCGGGCCATGGCTTCCGCCTGCCTGCAGCCGGTACCAGCCCGTTACGACTCGTCTATCCGGAACTCCGCCCGCATCCCCCGCTCGTCGTGATCATCCAGGTGACAGACCAGATGGAAGGTGCCGGCCCTGGTGGCCCGGAAGGTCAGCCTCCGGGTTTCGCCCGGCTGGATACCCTCCACCTCCAGGTCATACCCCTCGATCTCCAGCTCGTGCTCCACCCGTCCTTCGTTGCGAATGGCCAGGGTGACCAGGTCGCCGCGCCTCACCACTTGGGGGCTGGTTCCGATCTGGTAGTCCGTGAGCGTCACCAGGACCGTGACCGGCCGCCCGCCCCGGAGCATCAGCGCGGCGAGCAGTATGGCCAGCAGTGCCAGCACCGACAGCAGGATCGCTCGTTGCCTGTTCATGCGGATTCCTCCCTTCACCCCATAGAACGGGGCGGAACCGCTGGATGCAGGGTGGGAGCGGGAAGACTCGCCGGTGGGAAAGCAAAAGACCCGGCGCAGAGCGCCGGGTCAGGTCTCCAGGGGAATCCGGAGCGGTCGGAAATCGGCTCTGAGGCGGCGCACGGCGTCGATCCAGACCACGGCGTTGTCCTGGACCAGGGCGACCGGGTACTCGGCCGACCGCAGGAAGTGGTGGACGCGAGGGTCCGACATGGAGGCGAGAATCCGCGGATCGGTCCGCTTGACGAAGGTCTCCAGCGGCAGCCGCTCCCCCCGGTGCCAGCGCCCGAACTCCACGGCCCCCTCGGTCTCGAAGATGTACCGCCAGCCGGTGTACCAGGGCACCACCCGGGCCCGCACCGAGCCCTCGGACTGGAGGCGCTGAACCAGCTTGCGGGCGGTGGTAAGCCGGAAGATGATGTAGGGCCAGACCCCCAGGAAGGCCATCGCCACCAGCCCCGGAGAGTTCCAGCCGAGGTAGGCGCCCAGCGACGGACCGCCCATCAGCACCAGCATGAAGGGGTCCAGGATGTGGAGCACGCCCAGCTCCACCGGCTGGCCGTTCAGCGGCCAGAAGGGCCTGGCGCCGAAGAGGTTGAGGCAGTCCACCGCCACGTGGACCAGGCTGCCCAGAAGGATCCAGCCGAAGAGCGCAGCCAGGCCGGCCTCCGGGAAGAAGCGCCCCAGAATCAGAGCCGCCGCCGCCGAGAGGATGGCGACGCCGGGCAGGGTGTGGGTATAGGTGCGGTGCAGCTTGATGCCGCGCCCGGTCAGCAGGCTGAACGGCACGTCCAGGTCGGGCAGCGAGTTGCCGATGAGGGCCGCCCAGTAGACCGCCGTCCCGACCGTTGGCGAGACGCTGCCGGCCAGCGTGCCCATCGCATGGCCCATGAGAATGTGCGTCAGGGAATCCACGAGCAACCCTCCTTTCAGGACTCTTTTCGGTTACATAAGTCTACGGCATCGCCCGGCGGCAGGGCTACCTGCAATTTATGGGACCTGGACGGGATCCTTTCCCTTGACAGAGAGGGCGCTCCCTCGGTATCTTTATACCGTACGGGGTATAGGGAATCCGGGGCTCCGATCGAAGGGGTGGATCACCATGGATGAGCAGGAGCAGCATTGCACCGGCGCGACGTGAGGCAGACCGACAGATCGCAGGCGTGGCCTGCCGCCGGTCTGACCCGGTACCATCGTATGGCTCCTGGTAGGAGCCTGGATGCTGGTACAGCATTACTTACAGAAGTAGGCAGCACGGGGAGAGGGGGTGAGCGACGGTGCCGATGTACCACTTCGAGTGTGAGTCCTGTGGCAAGCGGTTCGAGGAGTTGGTTGCGTACAGCCGCCGCGATGAGATGACCTGCCCCGACTGCCACAGCCAGACCCGGGTGCTGGTCTCCTCCTTTGCGGCCAAGGTCGGCGGCGGGGGGAGCAGCCTCTCCGCCCCTGCGCGGCCCCGCTTTACCTGAGCGGGCTGCTGAAGTGCGCCGTGGGCGCCCATCAAAAAGCGGGCCATCGCCCTCGAGAGGGGGGGGCGGTGGCCCGCTATTCATGTACGCGGATTCTCAAACCTGTGCTTGTGAAGGATTGAACAAGTCGTGAACAGTACCAAAGCACTACGAAGATTGGATGATTCGTGTCAAGGTATCGCAGAGGGTTGCCCGAACTATTCCAACTGTCAGGTGGTCAGACCACAAGACCGTCTGGTAGCAATACTTCCTGGACACGTCCCGCAAAGTCAGAGGAGGTCTGCCCAATGAGTCTCGGCCTGCTTGCACTGTTAGCCGTCTCTCCGATCGCCACCGTCTTCGTCTTCCTGGTCTTGCTGCGTTGGCCCGCCAAGCACGCCATGCCTCTCGCCTTCGTTGTGGCTTCGGTCCTGGCCCTCTCTCTGTGGAAGGTGAAGCCGATCAACGTGGCGGCCTCCACTGCACAGGGTGTCGTCATCGCCGTCACCATCCTGTACATCGTCTTCGGCGCCCTCCTGCTCCTGGCGACCCTCAAGGAGAGCGGTGCGGTCAGCACCATCCGGGCAGGGTTCATGTCGATCTCCCCGGACCGGCGGATTCAGGCCATCATTGTTGGCTGGCTCTTCGGTGCCTTTATCGAGGGCGCCGCCGGCTTCGGCACCCCGGCCGCCGTGGCCGGACCGCTGATGGTCGCCCTGGGCTTCCCGGCGGCTGCTGCCGTGATGGTCGGCCTGATCATCCAGTCCACCCCGGTCACCTTCGGCGCCATCGGCACCCCGATCCTGCTGGGCGTCAACTCCGGCCTCACCTCTGACGTCGTGAAGAACTACGTCGCCGCCAATGGCATGGACTGGATGACCTACCTCTCCACCATCGGCGTCAAGGCGGCGATCGTCCACGCCACCGCCGGCACCCTGATCCCGCTCTTCCTCTGTGCCTTCCTGACCGGCTTCTATGGCAAGAACCGCTCCTTCCTGGAGGGGCTGAAGGCGTGGAAGTTCGCCCTCTTCTCGGGCGTGGCCATGACCCTGCCCTACCTGGCGGTCGCCTACTTCCTGGGGCCCGAGTTCCCGTCCATCATCGGTCCCCTGACCGGCCTGGTGCTGGTGGTGACCGCCGCCCGGAACAAGTTCCTGGTGCCCAAGGAGGTCTTCGACTTCCCGCCCCGCTCCGGCTGGGAGAAGGACTGGCACGGCACCGTTGAGGTCGAGGTGGGCGAGCAGCGCAAGGGCATGACCATCTCCAAGGCCTGGGCCCCCTATCTGATCGTGGCCGCCTTCCTGGTCCTCACCCGCATCTGGGCGCCGCTGAAGAGCTTCCTGACGACCAACAAGTTCAACTTCCCCAACATCTTCGGCACCTCGATCTCCACCGACTTCCAGATCCTCTACTCCCCCGGCACCATCTTCGTCATCGTCTCCCTGCTGGTGGTCCTGCTCCACCAGATGAAGGGCGACGAGGTGAAGTCGGCCTGGTCCACCGCTGCCAAGCAGGTATGGGGTGCGGCGCCGGCCCTGCTCTTCGCCGTCCCGATGGTCCGGGTCTTCATCAACTCGGGCGGTGGTACTGCCGGCTACCAGTCGATGCCCCTCACCCTGGCCACCGGCGTCGCCGAGGCGGTGGGCTCCACCTGGCCCTTCTTCGCCCCCTGGATCGGTGCCCTCGGCGCCTTCGTTGCCGGCTCCAACACCGTCTCCAACATGATGTTCGCCCTCTTCCAGTGGGGCGTGGCCGACAAGATCGGTGCCATCCGTGAGGTCGTCGTGGCGGTGCAGGCGGTCGGCGGCGCTGCCGGCAACATGATCACCGTCCACAACGTGGTGGCGGCGGCTGCGGTGGTCGGTCTGGCCGGCATGGAGGGCCAGATGATCCGCAAGACGATCATCCCCATGAGCTACTACTGCCTGCTGGCCGGCTCCCTCGCCTTCGTCTGGAACTACGGGCTGGGCCTGAACCTGGGCACCCTCGGGCTGGTCGCCCTGGTGGCAGCGGGTGTGCTTGTGGTCATCCGCTCCAACGGGCAGAAGGCTGCTCCGACCATGGCCGGCGACGACTAGGCTTTCACTCAAGCGAAACCCCCGTGGCAAGGCCACGGGGGTTTTTCCTGATGACCGGGTCTCAGCGCTTCCTCTTCGGCACAGGAGCCGGCTCGGGCACTCCCGCTGCCTCGCTCTCCATGGAGACGATCAGCTGCAGGAGCGACTCGGTCGCCCGGGAGGGCTCCACCCCCAGCTGGCTGGCCAGGACCTCCTTGCAGGCATGGTACTGCTGGCGGGCACGGGCCAGCTGGCCGGTCTCCATGAAGATGCGCATCAGCGACTGATGGGCCGGTTCGTAGGTCTCCTCTGCCGCCAGCCGCCGCTGGAAGGTGAGGATCGCCTTGGCGGTGTCCTGGGTCTCCTGCCAGTAGTACTCGCCCAGCCAGTCCAGCGCCCCGGTGTAGCTGGTCCGCCAGGCCTCCCGCAGGTCCTCCAGGGCGTAGGGGTCATCGGCCACCAGGTCGCCCTGGTAGAGCTTGCAGGCGCTCTCGTAGTGGCTGGCCGCCTCCCGCAGGTTCCCCTTCTCCCGGGCTGCAGCGGCCAGGCGGATCGCCTCCCGGAAGTGGTCCAGGTCCACTTGCACCTCCGGCTGGCGGCGGAACCAGATAAGCCCGCCCTCGGTCTGGATGTACCGGGACTTGGACTTGCCGCCCAGGTGGGGCTCCAGCAGCCGGCGGAGGTGGTGGAGGGAGACCCGGAGGGAGGTGTCAGCCGCTCCGGGGTCCAGGTCGGGCCAGAACCGGTCCATGATCTGCTCCCGGGGGAGCGGACCCTCGGCGGCGAGGAGCAGCACCAGCAGGAGGCCGCTCTTCCGCTTCTTCAGCGACTTCACGTCGATGGGGGTGCCGCCCACGTTGACCACCAGCGGCCCCAGCGCCTGGATATGGACCGGGGCGGGGCCGGAGGAGAGGCTGATCACCCGCCGCCGGTCCTGGGTGGTGAGCAGGGAGGCGAAGGAGGCGCGGGTGGCGTCATCGGGCAGCGCCTGCCAGGCGGCGGGCAGCAGCCGGGCCTCTGACTCAGCCAGGGGGATTCCCCGCTGGAGGACGGTGGTGGGGAGTTGGACCGCCATCAGCCGGATCAGCTCAGCGCAGTAGTCCCCGAGGACATCGTAAGCCAGTCCGTAGATCACCACCGCCAGGGCCAGCTGCCATTC
>JBMONC010000098.1:0-38012 GCA_049324875.1 Bacillota bacterium | reverse complement strand
GTGTTACTCACCCGTCCGCCGCTGACTGTATTGCTACAGCCCGCTCGACTTGCATGTCTTAAGCACGCCGCCAGCGTTCGTCCTGAGCCAGGATCAAACTCTCCGTAAAAAAGTTTGAGTTGGCTCTCAGCTTCTTGAGCTCGGCTCGCTTGGCTTTCTCTCTCTTCTGCACTGTCTAGTTTTCAAGGTTCGAGTCGGATCGAGCCCTTCCGGGCTTGGAGGTGGGTGTGGGATTTGAACCCACGGATAACGGTTTTGCAGACCGCCGCGTTACCACTTCGCCAACCCACCGGATGAATGGTGACCCCATGGGGATTCGAACCCCAGTTTGCGCCGTGAGAGGGCGCCGTCCTAGGCCTCTAGACGATGGGGCCAGCAGGGCAGCCTCCGGGCGGAAGCTTGCCTGAACTGGTTGCGGGGGAGGGATTTGAACCCTCGACCTTCGGGTTATGAGCCCGACGAGCTACCGGACTGCTCCACCCCGCGGTGTGCCGGAACTGGTGCGAGGGCCGGGATTCGAACCCGGGACCTCACGGTTATCAGCCGTGTGCTCTAGCCTACTGAGCTACCCTCGCATCTGGTTCCCTCACGAGAACCGTGGTGCGCGGTAGAGGGATCGAACCTCTGACCTCATGAACGTCAATCATGCGCTCTCCCAGCTGAGCTAACCGCGCCTATGAAGTTGTTTTGCCGACAGTACCGCCCGGGCCGATCAGTGCCCGGGCGAACTGGGCAACAAAGTTTGGGCGGCGACCTACTCTCCCCCTTGCGGAGTACCATCGGCCCTGAGGGGCTTAACTTTTCCCCGTCTGATTCGGTGCTCTCGGATATCTCCAAGGAAACCACCGAATCAGACGAGAAAACCGTGTTCGGAATGGGAACGGGTGATCCCCCTCGGCATAGCCACCCTAAATCAGCACAGGGCTTCCGCCCTGAATCTTGCTTCGTAGGCCCTCCGATTCGTCATCAGCGAACCATCGGCAGGAACTTATGTTACACCATCTCGGGCTACTCTGCAACCCTACAATGCGTGCCATTTGTAAGTTCTAATTGTCCAACTCACCTGAAGGTTTTCCGCCCTGCTTGAACGCAACGACCGTCCCGTAGATCGGAGGCCTCGGGTCAAAGCGGGCCCGTCACCGTCGGCGGCGACAGATCCCTAGATTATCACATCGCTTCGCCCCGGTCAATCATACAGATCCTGCCACCAAGATGAAGCGCTCCGGCGAGAATCAGTATTCTAACATATCGGGCCTCTCGCTGCAATATGCCCATTCCTGCCAAATATATGCCACCCAGGCCGAAGAGAGCAGGCGTCCAACGACGCCCGCTCCCCACTACGTATTCTTCACAATGATCCCCTCGATCAGGTTGGCCAGCCCCTCCTGGCGATCCGTCACCTCTTCCAGGGTCTCATAGATCTCCTTCCACTTGATCACCGTCAGCGGGTCCTGCCCGCTGGTGAACAGCCCCGCCACCACCCGGCGCAGCAACCGGTCAGCCTCGGCCTCCACCTTGTTCACCGCCATCTTGGGCAGCCGGATCTGGCTGACGTCCTTCTTGTGCAGCAGCGCGAGCACCTTCTCCAGCTCCTGAGAGCCGCGCACGATCAACCGCGCAAACTCCCTGGCCGCATCGGTCGGCTCATCGATGGCATAGGTGGCCAGCCGGGCAGCGGAGGCATCGATCAGGTCGACGATATCATCCAACTCCCGCGCAATGGAGAAGATGTCCTCCCGTTCGATGGGGGTGATGAACGACCTGCCCAGCCGGGAGATAATCTGAAAGGTGATCTCGTCGCCCCGCTCCTCGAAGGCGCGGATGCGGGCCGCCTTCTCCTCCACCTCCGTAAAGTGATCGACCAGATCCTGAAGCATCAGAGCGCTCTCCGTAATATTCCGAGCCGCCTCTTTAAAGAGGACGAAGTATTGTTCATCCCGCGGCAGAAAGTTAAAGGCCACTGCATTCCACTCCTTCATCCTGAGTATAGCACGCAGTGGCCCTTCTTGGGTTGTCTGGATATTATCGTGACCGAATCCAGACGCGGTGGAACCGCTCATCCGATTGATCGGCGTACTGAAGTCCAAGCCTGGCGCAAGCGGCCACGCCGCCCCCTTCGAAGTACCGGTAGACATCCTGCGGCTGAATCCGGAAGATCGTCATCACCTGCGGGATCTCCGTCGCCCAGCTGGGCGAGGTGACCGCATAGCCATCCAGGTCCTCTTCCAGCCGGGTGGAGGAGTAGAGGATCTGCCTGCCATGGGCCAGGCTCTGGGCGTAGGCCAGGGCGTTGCCGAACCCCCAGCCCTCCCGGAGCCGCTCGTAGTGGCCGCTCCGGTCCCAGACGGTGAAGAAAAAACGCCCCAGGTCCTCCGCCTGATCGCCATACCGCCTGGCGAACCCGATGGAGGCGATGATGCCCGTGGCCACGGCGAACCGCCGGTGCTCCAGGAGCTCGTCATCACTCAGCTGCGGCGGGTGGATCTCCTTCACGGCCGGTTCGCCCGTGCGCACCAGGAGCCAGTCCTGCTCCTCGCCGACCGTGTAGGTCACCTCCAGGCCCAGCGCCTGTCCGGACAGCCGCCAGAAGGTCTCCAGGCAGGCCTCCATGTCCATGCGGGTCACCCCGTGGAAGCCAAGCACCTCATCGTGGTTCTGGAGCATGGAGATCGACTCAACGCCGTACCCACGGCTGTTCCGCTCGGCTCGGACACCGTCGCACCAGCCCTGGCGCCATTCCAGGTGCCAGGCGGTGAAGGCCGCCGCCCGGGTCAGCCCCTCGACCTGAGCCAGGCGGCCATATGCCCCGGAGTTTCGGTAGGACTCAAACAGAAACCGCCCCACATCCTCTGCGCTGCGCCCCCGGTTCAACGCGTAGCCCACCGCTCGGATGACGGCTCGGACAGCCCCCTCGCGCCTCTGAGACAGCAGTTCCTCTCGTGTGTAAGCGACGGCGCCCGACACGCCACAGCACCTCCTCAGACAGAGCGCCCCCCGCTGAACGGGAAGCCTCTACATACTAATACGTAGAATAGCGCCTGGGGTTCGAAGTGCCGGGGCCTTTTTCCAGTTGAAGCAGACGCGAAAGGGGCGGGAGCACCTCCCACCCCTGTTCATCCTATCGGCTATGGAACCGCCCGAGTCCCCCCGGCCCCCACCGCACCCTTTCTGCCGGGCTGCAGCGACAGCGAGACGCCCGCATAGAGCAGCAGGATGCCGGCAGTCTGGGTAAAGGCGAAGATCTGACCGTACTTCATCAGCCCGGAGGCGCCGCCACCCGCTGCGAAGACGAAGGTGCCCAGGGCGATCAGCACAGCGTTCAGGCCCCTGGTCTTGATGTAGGAGATGGCCGCCCCGAGAAGGATCACCAGCGAACCGCCGATGTTCTGAATGAGGAAGGGCATCTTCACCTGCCAGTTGGGGGCGGCCCGGAACATCTCCGGCCCCGGCTCGGTGCCGGCGAAGAGCACGGTGGCCACGGTCACCCAGAGGGTGAGCAGAACAGCCGTGTACAGGGTCCACCTGCCGAGGGCCGGCGAGATCAGGTAGGCCGTGCCCACCGCCAGAAAGCCGACCAGCGAGCTGCCCGAGGCCCAGTAGACCCACCAGAGCAGGGTGGGAACCTGGTCGGTCAGTTCGTAATAGAGCTCAGGCAAGGCGGCCACCGCTGTGAGGAGCAGCCCCACCGCATACCAGAGGGAGTGAGGCCGGGGTCGGGTCACATACTGACGAATGAGACGGATGCCAAGAATCAGCGAGAGCCCGACCAGCACGGCGTTGGCTACCAGCGGCATATACCTGCCTCCCCCGAGTACATGTTACATCCACATCGTAGTATTCGTCCGAGGAAAAGTCAAACCGGGGCCACACCCGCTGCGGGGAGATGCAGGAGAACACCCGGCTCCGGCGAAAGGGTTGGGCTGCAGAGCGCAGCTCTCAGCACGAAACGGATCGGAAGGGAGGCGGCCGTTTTGGCCGACCTGCAGATCGTGAAACTGGCCCTCACCCCGACGCCGCTTCAGTTCCTCCCCCGCCTCAGTGCGGAGACGGGTGTGGAGTTCTGGATGAAGCGGGATGACCTGACCGGCGACCTGGGTCTGGGGGGCAACAAGGCCCGGAAGCTGGAGTACCTTCTGGGGGAGGCGGTGGCCGCGGGCGCCACCCATCTGCTGACCACGGGCGGACCCCAGTCCAACCACGCGCGGGCCACCGCGGCGGCTGCGGCCCGGCTGGGACTGCAGGCCGTCCTCCTGCTGGCGGGACAGGACCCGGGGGGCCGCACGGGCAACCTGCTGCTGGATGAGCTGTTCGGGGCAGAGGTCCGCTTCCCGGGCGCCGCCACCCCGGAAGAGCAGCAGCAGAGTCTCGAGGATGCGGCCGATGAACTGGCGCGGCAGGGGCACCGCCCCTATGTCATCCCGGTCGGGGGCTCAACCCCGCTGGGGACGCTGGGATCCTACCAGTCCTACCGGGAGATGGCCGACACCCTTCCCGCCGGCGCCTGGGTCTGCTGCGCCACCGGCTCGGGCGGGACTCACGCCGGGCTGGCCCTCGGTGCGGCCCTCCACGGGAGCAGCGTGCGGGTGCAGGGATTCTCGGTCTGGCGGCCGGCAGCGGTCATGGCCGCCATCACGGAGCGGCTGGCGCTGGAGGCAGGGCGGCTGCTGGGGCGGGATCTGACCGGCCTCCCCGTCCAGGTGGATGACGGGTACCTGGCCCCCCGGTACGGGAAGGCAAGTCCGGAGGGGCTGGAGGCGATCCGGCTGGTCGCGCGGCTGGAGGGGATCCTGCTGGACCACGTCTACACAGGCAAGGCGATGGCCGGGGTGCTCGACTACATTCGCCGGGGGGTCATCCGGCCCGGCGAGCGGGTGGTCTTCGTCCACACCGGCGGGGCGCCGGCCCTCTTCGCCGGTTTCTGATCACAGGCAAAGCCCCCATCCAGCAGAGGATGGGGGCCTTTCTGCGCTCAGTCCGCCTTGTTGATCGACTCCGCTTTGGTCGTATCCTGGATGCCGAAGTGGTGCGCAAAGACAGCCCGGGCGGCAGGGGCGACCCAGGAGCCGTGAGCGCCGCCCTCGACGATGACAGCCACCGCTACCTGCGGGTCATCATAGGGGGCGTAGGCCACGGTCAGGGCGTTGGCATAGCCCAACCCCGTCTCCGCTGAGCCGGTCTTGGCGGCCACCGGCATCGGGAAGCCCTCAAACGCCCGATAGGCCGTCCCCAGCGGGTGTGCGGCACCCTTGTACATGCCCAGCTGCGCCCGCTTCCAGACCTCCGGGGGCGCCTCCACCACCGCCACCTGCTCCGGCCCCCGCCTCTCGACCAACTCCCCCTTGCTGGTTCGGATTTCAGAGACCAGGTAGGGACGGTAGCGAAGGCCGCTGTTGGCGATGGTCGCCGTGTAGTCCGCCAGCTGCAGGGGGCTCACCTTCACGTCGCCCTGACCGATGGCCACGGAGAAGATATGGCCGGGCTGCCACCGGTCACCGTAGGATTCCTGGGTCGGGTTGACCCCCGGGTCCTCGTAGGGCAGATCGATGCCGGTCTGCCTGCCAAACCCGAACTGCTCGAGGAAGGCCGCCAGCCGTTCGATCCCCAGCCGGTACCCCGTCTCGTAGAAGTAGGGGTTGCAGGATTGGGCGAGCGCCATATCCAGCGCCAGGTGGCCCTGATCATAGGGGTACCAGTTCTTCCGGGTCGGGTCCCGGAAGTAGGTGGTGCTGCAGTGAATCGTCTCATCCAGCCCGACGGCACCCAGGGAGACGCCGGCGATGCCCACGCCCATCTTGTAGGTACTGCCCGGGGCAAACCCCCGGATCGCCCAGTTGTTCAGCGGCTTGCCGGGGTTCTCAATCACCTTGTTGTACTCGGTCTGGCTCACCTCGCCCACGAAGATGTTCGGGTCAAAGGTGGGCACCGAGACCATGGCGAGCACGGCCCCGGTCTTGATCTCCAGGGCGACCAGCGCCCCCCGGATGGGATTGGCCTCCGGGTCATTCTGCGCCTTGATCCAGGCCATCTGCTTGAGAAGCGCCTGCTCAGCTACCCGCTGCAGTTCCAGGTCCAGGGTGAGCATCAGGTTGTGGCCGGGCTCCGGCTGGGTCTCCTCGGTCGTCTGCAGGGGGCGGCCGAGGGGGTCGATCAGCTTGGACCGGGTGCCGATCCTGCCCTGCAGGAGCTTCTCGTAGCTCAGCTCCAGGCCGTCTTTGCCGATCACAGCGTTGGGCAGGTAACCCGAGAAGGCCTCCATGGAGAGCTCCTCCGGGCTGATGGGGCCCACATACCCCAGCACCGGGCTGGCGAGCGGGCCGTTGGGATAGCGCCGCTCCGACAGGGTGACGATGGAGACCCCCGGAAACTCGGAGCGTCGCTCCATGAACTCAGCCACCACCGACTGGGAGAGGTTGCTCTTGATCAGCAGGTCCTCCCACTGCAGCCACAGCTCCACATTCTGCTGCACCCGCCGCCGGATATGGGCCACCAGCTCACTGGCCCGGGCAGCATCCCCCTCGGTCAGGAGGAGCGCCAGCTTGGGCAGAATCCGATCCACGTGCTCCGGGTCCTGGTTGGTCAGCATCGCGGCAAAGACCGGTTCGCTGGTCGCCAGCAGGCGACCCGACCGGTCGTAGATGGCCCCCCGGGGGCCATGGGTGTTCAGTTCCACCTGGGTCTGTTCCGAGGCCCGGCTGACCCAGACGGCCGACTCGGCGATGGTCAGCCGGTAGAGCTGCAGGCCGAGCAGCAACAGCGCTGCCGTCATGGTGCCGAGAAGGATCAGCACCCGGTTCTGGAGATCACGCACAGCATAAGCCTCCCACGGGAACTAGGGGAGCCAGGCCATGGGATCGACGGGCGACCCGCCCACAAAGACGCTGAAGTGCAGATGTGGGCCGGTGGAAGCGCCTGTGTTGCCCGAAAGGGCGATCTGCTCACCGCTCCCCACGGTCTGTCCCGGCTCCACCATGGTCTCACTCAGGTGCGCATAGAGGGTCTCGACCCCGTCGCCGTGGTCAAGCCTGACCACGATGCCGTAGCCGCCGAGCCTCCCCACATAGGTGACCCGGCCACGGGCCACCGCCGCCACCGGGGTGCCCTCGGGGACCGCGATGTCGATGCCGTCGTGGTAGTGCCTGTAGCCATGGACAGGGTGGGTCCGCCAGCCAAGATAGTCGGTGATGGTTCCCGAGAGCGGCCACAGGCCGAAGCTGCCGGAGCCTCCACCGCCGCGGCTGGCCACCATGATCCCGGGCCGGCGCTCCAACCGCTCTCCGCCAGGCACCAGCAGCACCTGTCCAGGCTGGAGCAGCTCGGCGTCGATGTCGGGGTTGGCCTTGACGATCTCGGTGAACTCTACCCCGTAATCGGCCGCGATATTCCAGAGGATATCGCCCTCTTCGACGACGTGGACGATGCCGTCGACCGCCGGGATCTTCAGCTCCTGCCCGACCTGGAGGAGGTCATCCTCGCTCAGATTGTTGGCATCCAGCACGGTTCGGCTCTTCAGGCCGAACCTCTGGGCGATGCCGCTGATGGTGTCGCCCTCGGCTACGGTGTAGGTCTGGACCTTGGGCCGGGGCTCCTGCGTCTCGGCAGCCTCGGACTCAACCGACTGGGCAGCGGCCGGGGGGATGGGCTGATTCTCCTGGCTGACGGTCTGCTCCCCCTCGGGCAGGTCAGCGGTTGCCGCGACGGTGGTGTTGGTCTTCTGCGGCCCGGCCTGGTCCGGCACGGTGGCCCCTCGGTATGCGAGCCCTCCAACGAACAGCATCGCTGCCGTGGCGAAGAGAATGCGGCGAATGGATGTGGGGAGATGCAACGGCGGAGCAGCCCCCTTCGTAGGTGCTGATTAGACATCCACTACATTATACACGGAACGTACCAATACGGGTATGGTCCTTGTGCACATATCTCTTATGCACCATGGATCGGGCGAAGATCCCCGCCGACCAGTCGCTCCCCCACCTTTTCGACCAGGATGCGCCCGGCCGAGGCCTCGGCCAGGTCGGCCTGCAGCCCAGCCTCCTGCTCCTGCTTCAGGCGGCAGGTGAGGATCACCTCCTGCCCGAATTCGGTCTGCAGGGTCAGGGCGCCCCTCTGCTGCAGCAGGTGCTGGACCTTTCCCAGCAGGGCGTACTCCAGGCGCAGCCGCAGGTCGACGGCTGTGATCGCCCGCTGGATGCCGGCCGCTTCAACCCCGGCTACCGCCGCCTGGCTGTACGCCCGCACCAGCCCGCCCGCCCCCAGCAGAATCCCGCCGAAGTACCGGGTGACAACGATCACGGTGTCGGAAAGCCCCTGCTTCTCCAGCACATCGAAGATGGGGCGCCCCGCCGTGCCGCTCGGCTCGCCGTCATCCGACAGGCGCTGAACCTGGCCCGCCTTGAAGGCAAAGCAGTTGTGGGTGGCCTCGGCGTGCTCTGCCCGCACCTGCTGGATGAAGGCCCAGGCCTCCTCCTCGCTGGTGACCGGTGCCACGTTGGCGATGAAGCGGGACCGCTTGATGATGACCTCAGCGAGGCCGTGGCCGGCCACGGTGATGTAGGACACGTCGATTCAGCCCCTTGAAACAGATTCCGTGCGCTTCCTCATTTCGAGGGGTGCCCAAATCTCCCCTGCCGAAGACTAAAGGGGAAGAAGATCACGTGCGAAGGCCGTGGAGGGATCGCATGAGCGGAAACGAGCACCAGGATTCGCTGGCGGAGGGCCGGCAGCTCCTCGAGCAGGCCGCCCGGATCTATGAGCGCCCCCTCTCCCCTCGGGAGTACTGGTTCCTTGGCGCCGGCCTGGCGGCCTGCACCCTGGCGGAGATGGAGGAGAAGGGCTACGCCGTGGGGCGGATTGAGCAGCTGATGGACCGACTGGGTTATCGAGGCGTACAGGGCGACTGGCTGCAGCGCTTTGTGGAGGAGCTGGCCAACCTGAATGCCGAGGGTCTCCTCTGGCCCGTCTATGAGCGCAGCCCCGCCGGGCCCATGGAGCCCACGGGGCTGGAGGTCCACCCCGGCTTCGACGCACAGGCCGGCTACTCGTTGGCCCTGGCCCATCTCGGCGTGGCTGCAGCCCTGGCCCGGGAGGACTCGGCCACCGTGGAGCAGCTGGCCGAGGTGATCGCTGACCTGGTGGAGAACGGGTGGAAGCCCGAGCACGAGCCGGTGATCATGGCTGCCCTGAACCCCGGAGGCGAAGAGGAAGGCCAGCCCTAGCCGAAGAAAGAGCCGCCTGACCTGCCGGGTCAGGCGGCTTGCGCTTCTTGCTCTTCAGGCGCCTCGCTTGCTGGCATACATCAGCAGGTCGGCCCGGCCCAGCAGGAGCTGCCACTGGGAGCGCGGCGCTGTCTCCACGCCGATATCCAGTGAGAGGCGGGGGGCGTTTTCAGGCTGCAGGGCGTTCCACTCCCGCACCTTCTGCCGCAGCCGTTCGGCGATCGATGCGGCCTCCGCGGCCCCGGTATCCTCCAGCACCACCAGGAACTCATCGCCCCCGAAGCGTACCACCAGATCCCGGGTGCGGACGCTGTCGGAGATGAGGCGGGCGCACTCCCGCAGGACCCGGTCGCCCTCCAGGTGACCCCACCGGTCGTTGATCTGCTTAAAGCCACGGCAGTCGATCATCAACAGGGAGATATCTGCCCGGTCGGGCTCCATCCGCTCGGACCACTCGTTCAGGTAGTGGCGGTTGTAGACCCCGGTCAGGGCGTCACGCCGCGCCATGCGCTCCTCCATTTGGGCACGTGAGATGGCATCGGAGACGTGGGCCGCCATCAGTTCCAGCAGGTGCAGATCCTCCTGGCGGTACTGGTTCAGGCCCATCCGGTCGAGGCGGAGCACCCCGTACAGCTTGCCGTTGGTCATGAGCGGCACCACCATGATCGACTCGTCGATCACGGAGGTACCGGGCACCTGCAGGGCCCGGGGATCCCGCGCAGCGTCGCCGGTGATCACCGACTGGCCATGCTGTGCAGCCCAGCCGGAGAGACCGACGCCCAGGGGGACATCAATGTTCAGCAGCGCCCGCTCCTCCTCGGGGGAGAGGGGCGTCTCGCAGTAGACGTAGTGCGGCCGGAGGCTGTTGGAGGTCTCATCCAGCAGGAAGACCACACCCATGTTGCTGACGGTGGCCCTCACCATATGGAGCACGGCTGCCTTGATGACCTCCTGCACCCCGTGCGCCTTCAGGACGGGAAGGAGCTCCATCAGCCGCTGGAGGTGATCGGTCTGGATCGCCTGCTCCCGCAGGGCGAGGTGGAGCACCCGCATAAAGGCGGTGACGCCGAGGATGATCACAGCGAGGTGGTAGGCGTTCCCCAGATCGCCGCCGAACCGGATGTAGCCCGCGACAGAGACGGCAGCCAGCCCCAGGTGCATCAGCACCGCACTGGTGGAGAAGAATGCTCCGATGAAGGTGGATGTGAGCACGAAGAGCATGGGGCCGGCCAGTCCCTGGGGCTGCGCCCAGAGGACGGCCGCTCCCAGGAGGTCGGTCATGAGGGAGAGCGGCAGGGTGCCACCGCTGCCCAGCCGGTGCCAGTCCACCAGGGCCAGGAGGGTGCCAACGATGCCAACCAGCAGGCTGGCCCACCAGAGGGTCGACCAGGGTGACGGACGCAGAACGACCAGGAGGGTGACCCCGGCCAGGGCGAAGAGGCTGATGGCCAGGTAGGGCAGGATCCCACGTAATGTCCTGACAGAGAGGGGCGAGAAGGCCCGCCGCCCGGTATGTCGATGGGTCATGCAGGATCCCCCCAGACTCAATGTCTTGCTTATCTTTCTGTTCTGCACGATATCCGAAAACCCCTTCTTTCTCCAAAAAAACTTTGGAGATTCGGCCGAATCTTCTGCAATGGTTGAGGGGCATCTCTTCCCTGAGAAGACGGAGAGCCCCCGGTTGTGGTAGGATGAGGTTCAGATCCCTTCGAGAGGTGATCATACCGTGGAACCGGTGACCCAGCAACTCCTCGTGCGCTCCCTCCACCGGCTGGCCCAGTCGACCCGCTCCACCTCTCCCGTCACCGCCGCCCTGGCCTCAGGGCTGGGGCAGGGGCCTTCGCCCGGCTGCCTGGCGCTCTTTGACCACTACTTCCGCATCATCTCAGCCACCCATCTCAACCTGCCCGCCCTCCTGGCCGGGCTTCACTACCTGGCCCTGGATGGGAGCGCCCCGGAGCTGGCCCGCTTCCTCCCCTCCTGCGGCGGGTTCTTCCGGCCCGACCAGGACCAGGTGGCGCTGGTGCTGGCGGCGGAGCGCCTGCTGCTGGACCGCAGGGAGGAGCTGCTCGACTTCATGCTGAGCGCCGAACCCCGGGAGCCGGAGGTGCGGCGGGCCGCAGCCCTCGCGGTGGGCGCTCTGGCCACAGCCGCCCAGTTCGGCGGCGGGCTCACCCTGGTGCAGCTCGGGGCATGGGATGGGCTCTCCCTCCTCTTCGACCGCTACGCCTACCGGTTCGGCGAGACCTGCCTGGGCGATGCGCCCCTCACCCTCTCGGCGGCCTTGAGCGGCCGGCTTCCCGCTGGGTCGATTCCCGCCGTCACCGGCCGCTTCGGGCTGGACCCTGCCCCCGCTGACCTGACCGACCCCGCCCAGCGGAGGATGGCAGAGGCCTTCATCGCCCCCGACCAGACCGAACGGCTGGAGCGGTTTCGGGCGGCCTGCACCGAACTGGAGCGCGGCGAACGGCCCGACCTGCGGCGGGGGGTGGCGGAGCTGGACCTGCCCCGCCTGCTGGTGGAGGCATACAACGCCATGCCCCCCGGCAACACGCTCCTCCTGTTCAGCCTGATGGCCTGGTCAGAGCTGGACGATGAGGCGCAGAAGCGGGTGGCGCTGGGGCTCCAGTCCCTGGCAGCCCAGGTCCGGCCACACAAGCCGATCGCCTGGTTCCAGGCGGAGCCGCTCGGGCCGGGGGAGCGGCTGGAGCTGCGGCTACACACCTTCGGGTGGGCCGACCTGGAGGACCGGGCGGTGCGGAGGCTCGGCGAGGCGGACCGGGATCTTGCCTGGATCCGCCTGGCCGAGTAGCCGGCCGCACCTCATCCCGCCGCGATAATGCCTTCGGGCTATTGCATCTTCCGCCGGTTCACCCTATGGTGAAGCTGAAGCCCTTAGTGGGGAGGCGACGATCGGATGCGTCACAAGCTTGTCATCGAGATTCCGGGCAAGGGTGCGCTGCCCCTGACGGAACCCTTTGAGGTGGGAAGCCTTGGGGCAGAGCTCTTCTCCCACATCACCCTGGTCTGCCGTCGCGTCGCCCCCTTCGAGCTTCACCCACGGGAGGTGGAGTCGCTGCGCACCGCCCTCCACTCCGGCCTGCTCTGGGGGCACACCCCCCCGCCCGCACCGGCCCTCCCGGCCCGGGGGCCCATGGTCTCTCACGTGCGGATGCTCACCGAGCAGCCCGACGGGGACTGGGTGCCCGTCCACGACTTCGAGTTGGGGCGCTGACGGCAGATCGACCGCTTGCGGAGAAGGAACGGGAAGAGCCCGGCCAGCCTTGCTGCTGACCGGGCCCCTGCATCTCTCGGGGCTGGTTGGCTCACTTCTTGGGGTCCGTTGATGGGGGGGTCGGCTTGCCTTTGAAGGGACCGGGCGGGATCTGTTGCTTCAGGAGCGGAATCACCTTGCGCCCCCCGTCTGCCGGCGGCTGCCCCCGCCTCCACGGGCGCCCTCCCTGGCTCAGCCACTGCTCCAGGCGGTGGACCCTGTACAGCAGGTAGAGGAGCAGACCTGTCTGCACCAGCACCAACAGCGTCAATCCGGCCACTGCGATCCCCCCTGTTGCGGGCCCTGCTTGAAGAGGGCCCCCTCTACTATTATGACGCAATTCCCGCCCCGATCGTTCTGGGCGGATGAAGCAGGAAGACCGCTCCCCGGCGAGGGGGCGGTCTTCTTCTGGATCAGCGTTCCTTCTCCTCGGGCGCCGTGACCGACTTGATCAGGCACTGGGTGCAGGCCCCGGAGCAGCCCTGCGGCACGTAGAGCACCTGGGTGCACCGGATGCAGCGCTGCCGGCCCGCTCCGTTCTGATAGCCGCAGCGTGGGCAGAGCCCCTTGGGATCGCAGGCGATGCTCATCAGGCCGCCCCCTTACCAGAACAGCACCCGGTGGAGGATCCCGCCGACCAGGAAGGCCAGCGCCACATCGGCCACCCAGATCAGGGCGCCCTCCTTCCGGCCACGCTCCTTCAGCATGATCATGATCGAGGCGATGCAGGGCACGAAGAGGGTGATCACCATCAGGGAGACCATCACCTGGTGCGCCGTCAGGTTCATCTCGAAGAGGCCGGCGGCGCCGAAGTCCCGCCGGACGAAGCCCATGATGAAGGCGCCGGCCGCCTCCCGTGGCAGTCCGAGCCACGACTCGGTGAGCGGGGCCAACCCGTTGGAGATGCGGGTGAGCAGGCCCGTGGCGTGCATCACCGAGATGAGGATGGAGCCGATGGCGAAGAAGATCCAGGCTTCCACCAGGAACATCTTGGACTTCAGGTAGGTCTTCTGCAGCACGTTGGAGAGCCGGGGCAGCCGCAGCGGCGGCAGGTCGATCAGCAGATCGGAGGACTGGCCCGGCAGCATCCGGTTCATCACCACGCCGGTCAGCCCGTAGACCGCCAGCAGGGCCACCACGAAGGTCAGGGTATGGAGCAGGCCCAGCGGGGCCAGCATCACCGTGATCACCGCCAGCTGGGCGGAGCACGGGATCGCCAGGGCCAGGAGGAAGGTGGCGATGGTCCGCTCGCGCCGGGTCCCCATCAGCCGGGTGGTGACCGTCGCCATGGTGACGCAGCCGAAGCCCAGGATCATCGGGATCACCGCCCGGCCGTTCAGGCCGACCTTGGTCATCAGCCGGTCGACCAGCACCGCCACCCGGGGCAGGTAGCCCGAGTCCTCCGCCACCGAGAGGAAGAGGTAGAAACCGATCACCAGCGGCAGGAGGAGCCCGACCAGGTAAGAGACGGTCATGGTCAGCAGGCCGAACTCGCCCACCAGCACCTGACCCAGGAAGGACTCTGGGGTGAGGACCCTACCCACCAGACCCGAGATCCAGGGGATGTAGTACTCGCCCATCCAGATCTCCTCGGTGATCCCCACCACATCCTGGGCGACATAGACGCCCAGCACCTGGTACATCGCAGCCAGGAAGCTGACCAGGATCAGCAGCCCGCCCACCGGGTGCAGCGTCCAGCGCCCGAGCCGGGTGGCCAGGGTGGCGCCCTGGTTCGTCTCCGCGATCACCCGTGCCGCGATCTGGTCAGCCCGCTCCCGGCGGAGCCGGTAGAGCTCCTCCCGCAGCCCTGCCGGGTGCAGCTTGTGCTTGGCGCAGGTCGCCTCATCATCCTCCAGGATCATCACCCCTTCGGCCTGGTTCAGGCCGGTCGGAATCCGGATGACGATCGCCTCGGTCGGCTTGCCCCGCCGGGGGCGCCGGATCGCCTCCTTCAGGGCGGCGATCCCCTGGCCCTTCACAGCGACCGTGGGGATCACCTCGACCCCCAGCTCCTCGGAGAGCTTGGCCACATCGATCTTCAGACCATGGGACTGCGCCTCATCCACCATGTTCAGGGCCACCACCATGGGGAAGCCCATGTCGATCAGCTGCAGGGTGAGGAAGAGATCCCGGTCGAGGTGGGCGGCATCGACCACGTTGACGATCACGTCGGCCTGGAGGATCATCTCCCGGGCCACCCGCTCCTCCTCGTTGAAGGCGGAGATGCCGTAGACCCCCGGGGTGTCAAAGACGCCGGCTTCGCCAAACTTGCCCGAGGCGATATCTACCGTGGTCCCCGGATAGTTGGAGACCTCGACATAGATCCCCGTAAGAGCCTGAAAGATCGCCGACTTGCCCACGTTCGGGTTGCCGGCCAGGACCACCTTCAGCGCCCCCTCGGGGAGCTGAACGGCAGCGGTGTTGCAGTGGCAGTGGTCCAGCGCCATCGGGTTATCCCTCCGTCGGCCTTACATGGATTCGGTGGGCCAGATTGCGGCCCAGCGCCATCTCCTGCTTACCCTTGCGAACCACGACCGGGCCCCCGGGCAGGATCGTCTGGCAGATCGCCTGCGCCCCCTCCGCAATGCCGAATCGAATCGCCTGCAGGCGGGCGAAGTCATCATCGATGGATGTAATAATGAAGGCCTGGCCAGGGATCGTCTGGTCGAGTGTCATGACCTGTGCACCCCTTCGTGAATGAGAATCGTTATCGCTCCTCTTGTTCCCATTAAACTCCCGACCGGGTCCTACCATCAAGACACTAAAGAACCGTTCCGTCGGAACGGTCGAACTACGACCTGGACAGTAGGGATGGGGTCGAAAGGTCTATGGACTCCAAATACGGGGCAGTCCCGATTGGGAATCGGTGTCGGTAACGTTACGATAGAGTCAGCAGGTCACACGACTTTATTACCGGGGGGATTGCACAGCATGTCTAAGAAGATGGTTGCCGCTCTCGCCGCGACCCTGATTGCCGCCCTCGCCGTCACCGGCTGCTCCAAGCCGGCCCAGCCGACTGCGGCGGCCGCTGAGCAGCAGGCGGCGTATGACATCAAGTCCAAGATTCCGTTCGCCGGCAATGAGATCAACAAGTACGACAAGTTCTACGAGGAGAAGGACGGGGTCAAGCACTTCTACCTCTACATGGAGGAGAAGGAATGGGAGATCCTGAAGGGCGTAAAGGTTCCGGCCTGGACCTTTAACGGCACCGTCCCCGGCCCGGAGATCCGGGTGAAGAAGGGCGACAAGGTGGCCGTCCACTTCCGGAACACCGCCTCCCAGCCGCACTCCATCCACTTCCACGGCCAGCTCGGCCTGAGCCAGGAGATGGACGGCGTCCCCGCCACCTCCAAGACCGTCAACCCGGGCCAGGAGTTCGTTTACGAGTTCGATGCCGAGAACTCCGGCACCCTGATGTACCACTGCCACGTCGCCACCTACTACCACGTCGACATGGGCATGTACGGCGCCTTCATCGTCGAGGATCCCGAGGGCGATGCGGATCTGAAGGTTGACAAGGAGTACACCTTCATCCTCGATGACTGGGCGGTCGGCACCATGGATCCCTTCAAGCTGGCCACCAAGCAGGACTACAACTACTTCACCGTCAACGGCAAGGCCTTCCCCGAGACCACGCCGATCGAGGGCAAGGTGGGCGAGAAGGTTCGGGTCCGGTTCATCAACATGGGCTACCGTGACTTCGCCATCCACAGCCACGGCTACGGCGGCCTGATCACCCACCTCGACGGCTTCCGGCTGCCCGCCCCCTACCAGCGTGACGTCTTCACCGTCGCCCCCGGCGAGCGGATGGACGTGATCATCACCCTGCGTGAGGGCATCTATCCCTGGCACGACCACCAGCTGGAGAATGTCCTGAATAATGGCGAGTACCTGGGCGGCGCCACCTTCCTGGTCATCGGCAAGAAGTAATGAAGCGAGCGTTCATCGCAGTCCTGGGGGTGGTCGTCCTGACCGCCCTCACGGGCTGCAGCGGATCGGTCGCCACAATCCCGGCGAAGCCCGAAGCCCAGACGGCGCCCACCGGTTTTGTGGAGTCCGACAAGGCCGGTGATATCCCCGTCACCCTCCGTGTCGAGCCGTTCAAGCCCGGCGAGAACACCTTCGTCCTCACCACCCCGGAGTCGGGGATCGCGGCGGCGGAGGTCCAGGTGATCATGCTGGAGATGGGGCACGGCGCCATCCTGGATATGGCCCAGACGGCACCCGGCCGCTATGAGGTCTCCAGCTCGGTGATCGACATGGACGGCAAGTGGATGCTTCGGGTGAAGCTGACCACCACCGCCGGTGAGGAGAAGCTGGTTCCCTTCTACGGCAAGATTAAGACCGAACAATAGCTACTTCGTGCCTACCCGCCTTGAAGCCACCAGGCTACAATGGCGGGTATCGGTACGTGCAGGGGGTGATCGCATGGCTGCCACCGAGGCCTGGCACCTGCCGCTGATTGCCGTCGGCGTGGGCTTTCACCTGGCGGTGGCCTGGGCATTGCTCTGGCGCTACTACCAGGCCAAGGAGCGCTCCCTTCTGACCTGGGGCCTCGCCTGGCTGGTGCTGACGCTTCACGTGCTGGGGATGTTTCTGAGCCGCATGGGATTTGAGCAGTCAGCCCCCCTGCTCCGGGACCTCTCCTTCGCCGCCGCCTCGCTCGCCTTCCTGACCGGCCAGGTGGAGCGGTCCGGCCGCAACCCGGTGGGGATGAAGCCGGTGGCAGGGGTTGCCGCCGCCCTGCTGGTCGGCTCCCTGGTGACCGGCATCGCCGTCGGCAACCCTGTGGGCCTGACTGCCACGGCGGTGATCGTCCTCGCTCTGAGCGGCGCCGCCTGGCTCACCTTCCCCGACCTCCGGGGCGGGCGGGCCAGCTTCCCGCAGTGGCTCCTCTTTTTCGGCTACGCCATCGGCGTGCTGCACGCCGTCACCTACCTGCTCCCCGTGGGTGGCCCGTGGACCGCCCTTCACTCGGCAGCCCTCGAGATCGGCGGTCACGCCCTCTTCTCCCTCTTCTTCTCCGCCGCCGTCACCTGGCAGTCCTGGGAGCACGAGCGGGCGGTTCGCCTCTTCTCCCGGACCCTGGAGCGGCTGAACCGGCCGCTCACCACCCAGGAGGCGCTGGACGAGGCGCTCTCCCTCGTCGGGGAGACCCTCCAGATCACCGAGGGCTGGATCATCCTCCGGACCGAGGGCCGGGGCGATGCCAGCGGGGAGTGGACCATCGGAGCGGCCTACGGCTTCCCCGGCTTCGCGGGGCGGGGGGTCCGGGCGCAGCGCTTCCCGATTGAGCGCTGCCTCTGCCTGCGCCACGTGGACCGGGAGGTGCTGGTCACCCAGGTCCGCGACCTGGCCTGCGTCCGGGCCACCCGGGAGGTGGGCCACCCGGCGGGCCGGCACGTCACCATCCCCCTGGGGCAGGATGGCAAGGTGGCCGGCATCATGTCGCTGATGGTTCCGGCGGGCCGCTTCTTCACCCCGGCGGACAAGGAGATCCTGACCGCCATGGGCGAGCAGATCGGCCTGGCCATCGACCGGGCCCGGCTCTACGATGAGCTGAAGGAGAAGGAAGAGGCGCGGGGCCGGCTGCTGGCCCAACTGATTACCGCCCAGGAGGATGAGCGCCGCCGCATCGCCCGGGAACTCCACGATGAGACAGGCCAGGCGCTGACCGCCCTGGTGGTCAACCTGGACTTCCTGGTCCGCCACCCCGTCGATGAGAAGTCGCTGCTCAGCCGGCTGGCCGATGTCCGGGACATGGCGGAGATGACCCTGGCCGAGGTGCGCCGGGTGATCCATGAGATGCGCCCCACCGTCCTGGATGACCTGGGCCTGGAGGCGGCCATCCGGTGGCTGGTGAAGCGGTACGAGCCCACCGGGCTGAAGATCCGTGCGGAGCTGACCGACCTGACCGGCCGGCTGCCGGACCACATCGAGATCACCGTCTTCCGCCTGATCCAGGAGGCCTGCACCAACACGATCAAACACGCCGGCGCCCAGAACCTGCGGATCAAGGTGGTTCGCAAGGGGCGGTGGCTGACGGTCGAGGTGGCGGACGATGGAACCGGTATCGATCCCAGGAAGCAGGAGAAGGGGATCGGCCTCGCCGGGCTCCGGGAGCGTGTCACCCTGGCGGGCGGCACCCTCACCATTCAGTCCGGGCCACGAACCGGTACCCGCGTGTACGCAGAGCTTCCGTTAGGAGGGGTTGTTGAAGATGACGACTCGGGTGCTGATCTGCGACGATCACATGATGGTGCGCCAGGGCGTTCGTATGGTGCTGCAGTCGGAACCGGACATTGAGCTGATCGGCGAAGCCGGGCGCGGCGAGGAGGCGGTCCAACTGGCGGCAGCCCTGGAGCCCGATGTGGTCATCATGGACATCTCCCTGCCTGACATCAGCGGTATCGAGGCCACCCGGCGGATCAAGGAGTCGACGCCGTCGACCCATGTGATCGGCCTGACCATGCACGAGGAGGAGCCCTACGTCCTGGAGCTGCTCCGGGCCGGCGCCGAGGGGTACATCGTCAAGCGCTCGGCCGCAGCCGACCTGGTGGGAGCCATCCGGGCCGTGATGCAGGGCCAGGCGATCCTCGACCCCGCCATCACCAAGGCCGTGGTGACCGGCTACGTCTCCCGCCCCGCCCCTCAGCCGCCGGAGCCCGCGGAGCCCTGCCCCCTCACCCCCCGTGAGCGGGAGATCCTGATCCTGGTGGCCGAGGGCAACACCAACGCCGAGATCGCCCGCAAGCTGTACATCAGCGAGAAGACGGTCCAGACCCACCGCTCCAATATCCTCGATAAGCTGAACATCCACGATCGGACCGAGCTGGTGCGCTACGCCATCCGCCAGGGCTTGATCGAGCCATAGCTACGGAAAAGGCCCCGCTTCAGGAGTGGGGCTCTTTTCTTTGCCACGGATTCCCCTGAAAATGACGGCCACGGATTACACGGATTACACGGATAAAACAAATACATTAAAAATGTGGGTAGTGCTCTTTTCATTAGAGGTGCTGGTGCGAAGCACCGCACCATGGTGGTTACACGGATTACACGGATGAAGACATGAAAACTTACAATGATGGGGTTCGTGCCCTTTTCATCAGGGGTGCTGGTGCGAAGCACCGCACCATGGTGGTTACACGGATTACACGGATGAAGACATGAAAACTTACAATGATGGGGTTCGTGCCCTTTTCATCAGGGGTGCTGGTGCGAAGCACCGCACCATGGTGGTTACACGGATGAAGATAGGAAATTTTACAATGATGGGGTTCGTACCCATTTTCATCGGCGGTGCTGGTGCGAAGCACCGCACCAGGGGAGTTGCCAAAGATGCCAACCATGATGGAGAGTAGTGCCCATCGGAATGGACGTACATTATTATATTAATAATTGATTTATAATCCGTGTAATCCGTGTAATCCGTGGCAAAATCAATGCCCTAACTTCCCCTTGCACGCGGGGCCGGATCCGGGTATCGTGGACCATGGGACAAGCCTGGATTCCCGACAAGGAGGCTCTTCGTGTCTGAGGCTGTACTGAACGCCCTCGGGGAACTTCCCTATGAATGGATCGTCCTCATCGTTGCGGCCCTGCCCCTGATCGAACTGCGGGGAGCGATTCCGATTGGGGTTGCCCTCGGCCTGCCCGCCCTGGAGGTCTTCTTGCTGGCCATGCTGGGGAACATGGCCCCGGTCCCGCTGATCCTGCTCTTGCTGGGGCCGGTGCGGCGGTGGGCCAACCGGTGGCCGCTGGTGGGACCGGTGCTCCGGTGGGCCGAGGAGCGGGCCTGGAAGCGGCGGGCACAGGTGGAGAAGTACGGGTTCTGGGGGCTGGTCGCCTTTGTGGGCGTCCCCCTGCCGGGCACCGGCGCCTGGACCGGCTCGCTGGTCGCCGTGCTCCTGGAGATGCGCTTCTGGCCGGCACTGCTGGCCAACCTCCTGGGCGTGCTGATCGCCGGGGTGCTGATCGCCCTGCTCTCCGCCCTGGGGCTCAACCTGGTCCAGTCTCTCTAGAGCAAAACAGCCGGTGCGGACCTGCGTCCACACCGGCTGTTTGTCTGCAGCACAAACCCTAATGCCTGCGCTTGCGAGAGGGACCCGAGCGGAGCACCAGCTCCACGGCGCCATCGGCGCCCACCTCAGGGATGTAGCGGTTCCCCTCCGAGTCGCTTACCTGGAGCCGCTCAATATACCAGGAACCCCGGGCCTTCACCAGGGCTTCCAGCTTGCTCAGCACATCGTCGCGACTGATGGCAAGCGTCTTGCCGCCTCCGTGTTCCACAATAGACCATACGTCCACCGGAACTCCCCCTTTCCCCAAACTCAAACCCGGTGGGCCACACCGGGTCTCCCGAGAGTTCTTCCGTGGGACGCCCAACAGAAGGGCGAGAGCCTGATCGGTTCAATAGGCACCCTATGACTTTCCTATCTTACACCAGTCTCCCCCAAAAAACAACCCCACTCGGTCCCGAGACAGCATGCGCACCGCTCCCGCCACTCTATTCGTCGTAAGAGTGAAAGCGGAGGGAGGGTTCGCCATGGTACTGATCATCGGCGGCGACCACCTGGGTTCCATCAACCAGAACCTCAGGGGGCTGGGCTTCGACGCGATTCACCACGTGAAGGGGCGCACCGAGAAGCGGGTGGAGATCCCCGCAGGGACCGATCTGATCGTCGTGCTGATCGACTACGTGAACCACAACCTGGCCCGCTGGGTCAAGGAGCAGGCCAAGGCCCGGAGCCTTCCCATCATCTTCTCCCGCCGCTCCTGGAGCGCGATCTGCCAAAGCCTCCAGAACTGTACATCCTGCCCCGGCCACTCCCGCTGCCCCGGCTCCTCCCCGGCCGGGTAACCTCCCCAGCAGATGAAAGCGCCGGTCCGTCGCCCAGGGGGCGGTGGACCGGCGCCTGCGTCGGCATCAGTAGGTCACGCTGGAGGCATGACCCCGGACCAGCTCCCCCCGGGCCATCGACATCATCAGCAGCGCCACCCGCTCATGCATGATGACCGTATGCCGGTTGTTCTGCAGCTGCAGCTGAAGCCGCAGAGCTGCCTTCACCCCCGGATCGCCGCTCACCTCGATGATGATGTCCACCGGCACCCGGAGGCGGGCCACCTGGGTGAAGTCCGTGGTGGTCGGAATCCCCCGGGAGCGGGCCAACTCCATGCCGGGCGCCTCCTCCCGCCGGTCGGCCACCATGGCCACCTCCACAAAGGAGTGGCCCAGCAGGGCCTCCAGCAGCGGCGTCCCGGTCTGTCCTGCACCAATCAGCGCCACCCGCATGCGCTCCTCCACCATCGTCTCCTCCTCCGACACCGACCTTCAGTTCGCAGCCTCTTCCAGCAACTCCGACTCCCCGTCCACCCGGCGCCGCAGCACCTGCAGCGCAGGCTCCTCCCGCAGGTCCACCGCGTAGGGCTCTGCCGGTGCCCGTCCCCCCGCCTCCTCTGTCACCAGGATGCGCGGGCGGTCCATCCGCCGCTGGTCGATCCCCACCACCTGTCCGGTCCGGCCGTCAGAAAGCTCCACCAGGAGCCCCAGGGGGTAGGGTGCCACGCAGGAGAGGAAGGCCTCCAGTACATCCGGTTCGAAGCCGGGGCTCATGGGGCCTGCCATCAGATCGATCGCCTCCGCCGGGGTCAGACCGCGCCGGTAGATCCGGTCGGCGGTCAGGGCGTCGTAGACATCGACCACGGCGCAGACGCGGGCATAGCGGTGGATTTGCTCCCCCGCCAGGTTCAGCGGGTAACCACCCCCGGCGAACCGCTCGTGGTGCTGCAGCGCCACGATGGCCGTCTCCTCGGAGATCTCCCGCTGCGAGCGGAGCAGGGCCCACCCCAGGCTGGTGTGCCGGTTCATGATCGCCGTCTCCTCCGGGGTGAGGCGCTCCGGCTTGTTCAGGATCTCCAGGGGGATGCCGGTCTTGCCGATATCATGGAGGAGCGCCGCCAGCGCCAGCTCACCCAGACTGGTGCGGGAGAGACCCAGGGCGTTGCCCACCATCACGGCAAGAATGCAGACCTCAATGGAGTGAAGCATCGTGTATTCATCGACCTGGCGGATATTCTGAAGGGTGATCAGGGCGCGCGGGTTGGCCAGGACCTCGCTGACCACCCGGTCCACCGCCCGCTTCAGCCCCTCGGTCTGGAAGGCGACGCTCGGGAACTTGAGCCCCCTCGACGCCTTGTGGTACGAGACGGAGATGTCGCCCATCACCTGGCGCATCTCCCCCGTCAGCTCCTGGCGGACCTGCGGGGAGACCACCTCCTGGGAGGGGGCGGTGATCAGCTCGGGTGGCAGGAGATAGATCGACTCGATTCCGTGAGAGCGAAGCGACCGGATGTAGGCCTCCGTCAGCTCCACCCCCGAGGGGAGCAGTACCCGGCCGTCCTCCGTGATGATGGACCGGCCCAGCCGTGTTCCCGGCCTTGCCTCCGATAGCTGCACGCGCTGCACCCGAGCATCACCTCAAAGAAAATGCGGGAAGAGTTCAGCAACGAAACGGAAGCTCCATCTCTCTTCCAACTCCTAAACTCAAATTCCTGCTGAAAAGCGCGATCCCTTACATATTCCGACTCATCTGCAAATTCATCGAGACGCGAAAGGACCGGCCCCCGAAGGGAACCGGTCCTGCTCTTTACCCCGCAAGCTCGTTCAGGTAGACATCCGCATCCTCGTGGATCTCCCGGATGATGTCGATCTTGCGCTCCCGGGAGAGGTCGATCTCGAAGGGCTCCGCTACCTTGCTCCCGTCCGGCTCCAGCACCACCCGGACCACCGGCCGGTCGGCCCGCCCCCGCTCGGTGGCGACGACCACCGCCTTCTGCCCACCCGTGATCTCCACCATGGAGCCGACGGGCCAGGGGGCGATGCAGTTGAGGAAGGCGATCAGGATCCGGGGCTCGAAGAAGCCGTGCATGGGGCCCGAAAGGGTCTCCAGCGCCACCACCGGGCTCAGCCCCTTGCGGTAGATCCGGTCGGCGGTCATGGCGTCATAGCAGTCGGCGACGGCGCAGACCCGGGCGAACTTGTAGATCTGGTTCCCTGACAGATTCATGGGGTATCCCCCGCCGACCCAGCGCTCATGGTGCTGCAGCGCCACGATGGCCGAGGTGTAGGAGATATCCTTCTGGTCCTTCAGCATCATCCACCCCATGGTGGTGTGCTGGTTCATCACCTCGGTCTCCTCGGGGGTCAGCTTCCCCGGCTTGTTCAGGATCTCCTGCGGAACCGCTGTCTTGCCGACATCGTGCAGCAGGGCGCCCAGCGCCAGCTCCCGGAGCTCCTGGGGCGTGTACCCCAGCTCGACTCCCAGCAGGGTTGTCAGGATGCAGACATTGACCGAATGGCCCAGCGTGTACTCGTCGGCGGTGCGGATATCCTGGAGGCTGACAGTCGCCTTGGGGTTGGCCATCAGCTCGTTGATCACCTGGTCCACCGTCTGCTTCAGCCGCTCGGCCCGAAACGAGGCGTTGAAGTGACGCAGTCCGGTCTTGGACGCCTCGGCGAAGGTGCGGTCGATCTCGGTCATCGCCTTCTTCATCTCGGCGCTCAACTGCTGACGGGTCTCCTCGGAGATCACGTCCACCGGCTCCACATCGGGGGCCAGCTCATTCACGATATAGATCGAGGCCACCCCGTGGGCCAGCAGCGGGTCGATAAAGGACTCCCGCAGCAGCGTGCCCGCCTGGAGCAGCACCCGGCCGTCCGCCGTGACGATGCTCTTACCCAGACGCATTCCGGAACGGATCTCGGTCGTCGCAACCCGGTACAATCCGGTCACCTCCGTAGGGGAGAGCGGCACGCCCTCCCGGCCACCTGCCAGACATCCCTGCCATTGGAGGGGCTGGTGGAAGAATGGTTCCACCCATAAAACCTACCCCTAATCCAGTTGGAAGATGATGCCTTATGGGAATGAGTTATACACGTAGGGCCATATTCCCTGCTAAGCGCGTCAACTTTGATCCCTTTTTTACCATATTCCCCGGAAAGGTCCCGCTCTGCCCGCCCTACGGGTCATCGGAGTACCGCTGGGAGCGCCAGGGGTCCCCGTACATGTGATACCCGTTCCGCTCCCAGAAGCCGGGCCGGTCCTCGGCCATCAACTCCATGCCCCGCACCCACTTGGCGCTCTTCCAGAAGTAGAGGTGCGGGACTACGGTCCGCATCGGCCAGCCGTGCTCGGGGGTGAGATCCTGCCCATTCCAGCGCCAGGCGAAGAGCACCTCGTCCCGGAGGAGGTCGGCCAGGGGCAGGTTGGTACTCCAACCGCCCTCGGCATGAAACATGACGAACCGGGCCTCGGGCTTCACCTTCACCAGGGCGAGCAGGTCGCGGCAGAGGACCCCCTCGAACTCGTTGTCCAGCCGGCTCCAGTGGGTGACGCAGTGGATGTCGCACCTCACCTTGCTCCGGGGCAGCTTCATGAAATCGGCGTGGCTGAGGGTAAGCTCCTCCTCCACCAGGCCGAAGATCCGAAAACGCCAGGTCTCGGTGCTGATGCGGGGCACGGTGCCGTAATGGAGCACAGGCCAGTCACGGGTCAGGATCTGACCGGGCGGTGTGCGTTCCGCGGCGGAGCGGTTCTCCGTCGCCATGGCTTCCCCTCCGTTTTCGAAAGCTTTTACCGCTTTAGTATCCCCGCCGTGACATGACGATACGGGTGCCCCCGCACTGGGGAGGAGCACCCACCAGACCCAAATATCTACGCCAGTTTAGACGCCCCCGGCGGCAGGAAACTCAACCACCGTTGCGAAAACATCTACTGGTTTTCCCACAGTAGATCATGCCGAGCAGAAAAGAGGTAAACAGCGTGGACTTCACCCCGCTCTACCGGAAGTTTGTGCTCACGGTGGCTGCCAACCGGGCCGTCTCCCACGCGGCGCAGCGGGTTGGCATGAAGCTGGGCGCCTCCCGGTTTGTCGCCGGCGAGACGCTGGACCGGGCGCTGGAGGTCGTGGGCGACCTGAACCGGCGCGGGATTCTTGCGACCCTGGACCACCTGGGGGAAGGGGTGCACGAAGAGGCCGTCGCCCGGCAGATGTGCCAGGCCTACCTGGACCTGCTGGACGGCATTGCGGCCAGCGGCGTCAACTCCAACGTCTCCCTGAAGCTGACCCAGATGGGGCTCTCCTTCAGCCGGTCGCTGACCGACGAGATCATCCGGACCATCGTGCAGCGGGCCAGGGAACGGAATAACAACTTCGTCCGCATCGACATGGAGGATACCCCCTACACCGATGCCACCCTGGAGATCTACTACAACCTTCGCAAGATGGGCTACGACAACGTCGGTACCGTTATCCAGTCTTATCTTTACCGTTCCGAGAAGGATGTTGAAGAACTCAACAAGGTGAACGCCAACCTCCGGATCGTCAAGGGCGCCTACAAGGAGCCGCCGGAGCACGCCTACCCCCGCAAGGTGGATGTGGACGAATCCTTCAAGCGGATCGTGGCCGGCCGGCTGCGGGCCGGCTACTACACCGCCGTCGCCACCCACGACGAGCGGATCGTGGACTGGACCAAGGAGCTGGTGGCCCGGGAGGGGATCTCCCACGGGATCTTCGAGTTCCAGATGCTCTTCGGCGTCCGGATGTCGTGGCAGGAGCAGCTGGCCAAGGAGGGCTACAAGGTCCGGTGCTACGTGCCCTACGGGCGGATGTGGTACCCCTACTTCACCCGCCGGATCGCCGAGCGGCCCGGCAACCTCTGGTTCGTGTTGAAGAACATGGTCAAGGGGTAGGGCTCGGGGTTGGAGAGTTCTACGGCAAGAGCAGCCGCCTGAGGGCGGCTGCTCGTCTCAATGGATCACCCGGTCTCCCCGGGGGTCATCCTCGAAGAGGGCGGCGAAGCGGCCGGCCGGTTCCTCGGTGATCCCGGCCTCCTCCATCACCTCTTCCGAGGCGTAGATCGGTGCACCGGCCCGCACGGCCAGGGCGACGGCGTCGCTGGGGCGGGCATCGAACTCCAGGGTGGCCAGGCCGTTGGCCGCCCTGGTCAGCACCACCTGCGCAAAGAAGGTCTCGTCGTAGAAATCCTGAATCCGGACCTCCCGGATGCGGGCGCCGAGCCCCTCGATGATGGCGTGGAGCAGGTCGTGGGTCAGCGGCCGCTCCGCCCTCACCCCTTCCACCTCCAGGGCGACAGCCTGCCCCTCCAGCAGCCCGGTCTCGATCACCAGCAGCTGGTTCACCTCGGGAGCCCGCAGCACCAGGAGGATCGAATCGGTCTCCTCCACCTGGCCCACGCCCTCCAGGTTCAGCCGAATCATCGGCGCTCCCCCTTTCCATCCCTAGTATGGCACAGGGGGGCGGCGGTGTTGCGGAGCCGGCGGCCAGTTCGCTCAATCCCCTGCAGCGCCGCGCCCATCCGCCTCGATGGCTGATCTCAGGCCGGGCAGGGTGGTGCCGTAAGCCCATCCCCGCTGGTAGCTGGCGAACTGGCTGGGCCGGATTACTTCGGGCAGCTTCTCAAACCCCTCATGGGTGATGGTGACACGGGTGCCGCCATCCTCGGGGCTCAGTTGGATGGTCAGCAGCAGCGGGGCGGGGTCCTGGGGCCAGCCAGGGGCGTCCAGCTCGGTCCAGGTGAAGGCCAGCCTCCGCTCGGGCTCCAGGGTGACCACCTTCCCTCGGAGCGCCCCCCCGTGCGCCTCGAAGGCGACGGGGGCGCCCAGCCGCGGCTCGAACCGGATATTGCCGGCGAACCAGCGGCGCAGCCCCTCCTGGGTGGAGACGTAGGGCCAGATCGTGGCGGGGGTCGCCCGGATCAGGATCGTCTGCCGGATCAGGGACGGCTGGGTCTCCTGGTAGAGCGCCACCAGGTACTCATGCCAGCCGATGTGATCGTCGATCCCCTCCCAGGTGAGCCCCTCCTCCCGCACGGTGACCCGAGTCCGGTTGGCGCCCTGCTCCTCCAGGATCCAGCTGACGGTGGTGGGGGGCTGGTTCAGGTCGAACTCGCAGACCAGCAGCCGGCCCTCCTCCCGCCGCAGCTCCCGCCCCAGCGGTACGGTCAGCCACCGCTTCCGCAGCTCCGGGTCGGTCAGCGCCCGCCAGATGCGGGCGGCCGGGGCGTCCATCACCACCGACTGCTCCACGGTGCCGCCGAAGGCCCGGCTGTAGTCGAAGGGGCCGGCCGCCTCCGCCCGCTCCACCCAGCCCTGCAGGTGGCGGACCCAGAGGAGCCAGACGCACTCCCAGGACTCCTTGGGCCACCGGGCCGGGAGCGCATCCTCCGGGACGCCCTGGTGGAGCACCCGCACCCGGGTGAAATCGGCCGGCGGGTTCCCCTGCTGGGGCACCGGTTCCAGCTCCACCGACACCGTGCTCACCTGGCTGCCCAACGGCCACTCGAACCGCAGGGATCGGGCCGTCCGCTCCAGCAGCCGCCCCCCCAGATCGCCCCGGACCACCTGCCGGCCCGTCAGCCGGTAGGTCTCGCCGCTCACCTCCGCCGCCTCGCAGGCCCACCGGACCAGCTCACCGGGTTCGACGAGGGCGCTCATCACCCGGTCGGGAACCGCTGCGATGATCCGCTCCGCCCGAATCTCCATCTCCCCACTCCCCCTCTTCTGACAGCTCCTCGGACTCCACCAGCCGCTTCAGGTCAAGCAGGCGGTCGCTCCAGAACCGCTGGTACTTCTGGAGCCAGCCCTCCCAGATCTCCCGCAGCGGCTCGGGCTCCAGCCGGTAGAGCCGGTAGCGCCCCTCCTGCCGCTCGCTCACCAGCCCCGCCTCCCGGAGGACGGCCAGGTGCTGGGAGACCGCCGGGCGGCTGATCCGGGGAAAGTGCCGGGAGATCTCCCCCGCCGGCAGCTCCCCGTTGACCAGCAGGTCAAGGATCTGGCGGCGGGTCGGGTCTGCCAGCGCCTGCAGGGCCTTCTCCATGCCGCCTCACCTCCCCCCCTGACATGTAAGCCACCGCTTACATGTCAAAGTGTAAGCCATCTCTTACACAAAGTCAAGCAAAAGATCACCCCTGCCCGGCGGACCGGGCAGGGGCGGCAGCGCTCTTAAAGCGGTGACTCCTTCGGGAACTGCGGCGCCCGCTTCTCCCGGAGCGAGGCCAGCCCCTCCTCCGCCTCCGGGGTCAGGAAGCCCAGGAACTCCAGGGCGGTGGAGGTGTCAAAGATCGGACCGGCCATCCGAAGCCAGTTGTTCAGGGCATACTTGGTCCAGCGGATGGCGCTGGGGCTCCCCTTCGCCAGCCGGGTGGCGACGGAGAGAGCGGTCTCGTAGACCCGGTCGTCCTCCACGCACCGGGAGACGAGGCCGATCCGCTCCGCCTCCTCCCCCGAGATCGGCTCGTTCAGCAGCAGGTAGTACTTGGCCTTGGCCATCCCCACCAGCAGCGGCCAGATGATCGCCGCGTGATCCCCCGCCGCCACCCCGAGCCGGACATGCCCGTCCACGAAGCGGGCGGTCCGGCCGGCAATGGAGATGTCGGAGAGCAGCGCCACCGCCAGCCCGGCCCCCACGGCGGGGCCCTCCACCGCCGCCACCACGGGCTTGGAGCAGTTGATGATGTTGTAGACCAGGTCCCGGGCCTCCTTCCAGACCCGGAGGCGGGTGTTGTGGTCCCGCATGATCGCCTCCACCAGGTCGTAGTCGCCGCCCGAGGAGAACTTGCCGTTCGCCCCCCGGACCAGGACCACGCCGACCCCCGGATCGGCGTCGATCTCGCGCCAGACGCGGGTCAGCTCGGTGTGCATCTGCGCCGTCACCGAGTTGAGGGTGCTGGGCTTCTCCAGCACGATCTCCAGGACCCCCTCCGCCGGCTCGGCAAACTTCAGCGCCTGGTAAGAGGCCACCCATCCGCTCTTCACCGGATCCCCTCCCCTTCCCCTAGAGGTTTTCCCATACCATCCCTAAGTACGCCGGAGGGGCAGGCTGATCCTGCGTCCTCGGCCACCAGGGTGGTAACCGCCGCCAGGGGGTTGGGGTGCAACGCATGGCCCCCTCAGCAGATGCGGGGCAGGTTCTCGCCGGTCAGCGCTTTGAGCCGGCGGGTCCCGCCCATGGCGGTCCGCAGGAAGGCCCGGCCCCCCCCCCCGGAGGGGAACCGCCCGGAGGGCACGAACTAGAAAAGAGGAGCAGACGGCTCCCCAAAGGAGGTCCCACCCCAGAACCCATGAGACCGCCGTGAAGCGGCTGACCGACCGGACCCTCCCCCGTGTGCAGGCGCTGACCCTGGAGCTGGCCGGCGCCTCGTGGGAGCAGGAGACCACCGGCTCCACCGGAGCAGCCCAGCGGGCAGCTCGGGCCCACCGGGACCGGCGAGCGGCTCAATCCGCACGCCGGCCATCCGGGGAACGGGGTCTTCGGTTGACAATGGGGAAGGGGACCGCTATGGTAGCGCTAAGTGAAGGACCAGGAGGAGTCGCTGCGTGAGACAGGTGGATGTAGTCGGCGCCGTCATCGTCAACGGGGCAGGGGAGGTGCTCTGCGCCCAGCGGTCCGACCGGATGGCCCAGCCCGGCCTCTGGGAGTTCCCCGGCGGCAAGATCGAGCCGGGGGAGAGCCCGGCCCAGTGCCTGAGGCGGGAGATCCGGGAGGAGCTGCACTGCGAGATCGAGGTGGGCGAGCTGATCGCCGACATCACCCATCCCTACCCGGAGATCACCGTCCGGCTCCTGACCTACCGGGCCCGGCTGGTGGGCGGGACCCCCACCCCCACCGAGCACGCCCGGCTGGCCTGGGTGCCGGTGGCCGAGCTGGCCCGCCTTCCGTGGGCTCCCGCCGACATCCCCACCGTGGAGCGGCTGCAGCGGGGCTAGGGCGGAGCCGCCGCCGTCACCGCTCCACCGGATTCTCCTCGTAGCTGGTCCAGTCGCTCCAGCTGCCCACGTAGAGCCGTGAGTCGGGCAGCCCGGCGATGGCGGCCGCCAGCAGGTTGGCGCAGGCGGTCACCCCCGACCCGCAGGAGTGGATCGCCTTCGGCCCCGTCAGCCCCTCCAGCCGGGCCCGCTGCTCCTCCGGGGAGCGCCAGGTGCCGTCGGGCCGGAGCGCATCGCCCCAGAAGCGGTTGACCGCCCCGGGGATGTGGCCTGGCTTGGCGTCCAGCGGGTCGGGCTCCCCGGCAAAGCGCATGGCGTTCCGGGCGTCGACCACCACCACGCCCTCGGGCCGGTCCCGCACCTCCTCCATGGAGGCGACCATCTCAGGCCGGGGCCGGGGCGTAAAGAGCCGGGCCACCGGCCGGGGCGGCTCGGCTGTCACCGGCTGGCCCGCCGCCACCCAGGCGTTGTACCCGCCGTCCAGGACGGCCACCTGGTCGTGGCCCAGCCAGCGGAGCACCCACCAGAAGCGGGCGGCCATCGAGCCGGAGTCGTCGTAGGCCACCACCTTCACCCCGGGCCCCACGCCGGCGGCGCCCAGCTTGGCGGCGATCACCGCCGGGTCGGGCAGCGGGTGCCGCCCGCCGTGCTCCCCCACCGGCCCCGACAGGTCCTCATCCAGGTGGAAGTAGACCGCCCCGGGCAGGTGCGCCCGGGCATAGGCCTGCCGGCCGGCCCCGGGGTCGGACGAGGTGAAGCGGCAGTCGGCAATCACAAGCGCCTCCCTCCCCAGGAGAGAGGCAAGCTGTTCCACAGAGATCAGCGGACGAGGCAGATCCAAGAAGGTTCCTCCTCTCTGATTGGGACCGCTATTTCTTCCCCGTCCCCCGGGCTTGATTCCTGCCGGAACCCGCAGGGTCACCCCGCCGTCGTCTGTAAAGCGAAGCGCTGCCCACGGGAGTGAGATCGCATGAAGCGCCCCCTGCTGGCCGCCCTGGCCACCCTGCTCCTGACCGCCGGCTGCAGCGCTCCCCCGGAGGAGCTGCCCCAGCCCGGACCCGGCCCGGCCCCGCCGCCGGTGGAGCGGCCGGCCCCCCAGGCCCCGCTCCACCAGCCCCCCGGCGCCCCCGCCGTCGAGCGGGTCGAGGGCGGGCAGCTGGTGCGCGCGGTGCGGGAGAGCTACCTCTGGTTTGCGGGCGGGCAGCGGCTGGCGGTGCTGAACGACGCCGGCCTCTGGGCGATCGGTCCGGCGGGAGAACCGGTGGAGCTGATCGCCCCGGCAGGCCCCATCCGGACGCTGGCCGGCGCCTTCCAGGACCTGCTGATCTACCTGGAGCAGCGGGAGGGCGCCGTGCTGGTCATGGCCGCCCGTCCCGGCCAGCCGCCCCGGCAGCTGGCGGCGGTGGAGCACCCGGGGGTCGAGGCGCCCAGCTACCCGCTCTGGGCAGCGGTCACCGGCTCCCGGCTGGCGCTGGCCATCGAGGGGCGCCGCCCGGTCGCCGTCGACCTGCTGACCGGCAGGCTCCACGAGCTGGGCGACGAGGCGGTCCCCGTCTGGAAGGGAGAGCTGGCCCTCTCCCCCGACCGGCGCTTCCTGGCCTACAAGCAGATCAACCGGGGCGACGGCCTCCGGCTGCTCGACCTGGAGACCGGCACCGTCATCCGCCCGGCCGGGGAGGCCCACCTGCCCGGGATCGCCTGGTCCGCCACCGGCAGATGGGCGGTGCGGGCCGCCGAGCCCGACTCGGGGCTGCCCGCCCCGGTGGGGGCCAACCTGGAGGAGGGCGCCACCCACCTGGACCTGGGCGACCCGCAGGGGGCGCTCACCCACCTGGTGCCGCCCACCGACCTGGTGCTGGAGGCCGGCCCCTGGTGGTCCCCCGACGGGAGCCTCCTGGCGGTCACCACGGCCCACCGGGGGCTCTGGGTGGTGGAGCCGGCCACCGGCCGGTGGCGCCGGCTGGGCACCCTGGGCCCCGGCAGCTTCGTCACCGGCTTTCACCCCGGCGGGGGGGCGGTGATGGTCTACAGCGAGAAGGGGCTCTCCCTCTGGCCGCTCAGCGACGAGCCGCCGGTCCGGGTCGAGCCCCCCTGGCGGGCGGAGCCGAACTCCCCGCTGCTCCTCCCGGACGGCAGCCTGCTCTACCTGAGCCCCGAGCCCGAGCCCACCCTCTACCTCCAGCGCCCCGGGGCCGGCCCCGCCCCCCTGACCCACCAGAGCCGCCCGCTGGGCAGGCTGACGGTGGAGGGAGAGCGGGCCGCCCTCATCCGCTACGGCCCGGCGGTGGCCCACGACCTGCTGCTCCTCCCGCTCCCCCGCTAATCCCGCGCCTCCCGCAGCCGGTACCAGAGGAAACCCAGCACCGCCGCCGCCATCAGTCCGATCACCAGCAGGTCAAAGCGGTGGAGCAGGGCCCGCACCTGGACCCAGTTCTGGCCCAGCCGGTAGCCCGCCCAGGTGAAGAGGAGCGACCAGGGGAGCATCCCCATGAAGGAATAGAAGAGAAACCGGCCGAACTCCATCCCCGCGATGCCGGCCGGGAGCGAGATGAAGGTCCGCACCCCGGGCAGCAGGCGGGCCAGGAAGACCGTCATCTCGCCCCTCTCCTGAAACCACCGGTCGGCGAAGTCCATCTCCCGCCGGGAGATCAGCAGGTAGCGGCCGTAGCGCTCCAGGAGCCGCCGCCCGCCGTAACGCCCGACGGCGTAGGCCGCCGCCGAGCCCACCAGCCCCCCCAGCTGCCCCGCCAGGAAGGCCTGGGCGAAGGTGATCCGGCCCACCGCCGCCAGGAAGCCCCCGAAGGGGAGCAAGATCTCGCTGGGCAGCGGGATGCAGGCGCTCTCCAGCGCCATCCCCAGGGCGACCCCCCAGTAACCCCACCGGCCCAGCCACTCCACCACCGCCATGAAGAGCGCATCCAACAACGCCCCCACCCCCTGGCTCAAGGCTATGGGGGAGGGGGCGCTGACATGAGGCACACTCTGACGCCGGGGAGGTTCTCAGGTGCCGCGGACCAGACCCAGGTACTCCCCGCAGCCGCACTCCCAGAACTCCTCCCGGAGGAACGGGGGGTAGACCGGCTCGGAGAGCGCCGCCAGCGCCTCCCGGCTGAACCAGCGGCACTCCCGCCGGGGGCCGTGGGGGTCCTGGATGTACCAGGCCCGCCACGGCCGCTCGCCGTCGCCGGCGGGGATCACCGACCGGCTCCCCACCAGCCCGGCGGCCGGGCGGTCGGCCCGGGGCACGGCGAGAAAGGCCACCTCGATCACGTGCTCCTCCCGCCCCGCCGGCCGGAACTCCTGCAGGTAGAGCATCCGGCCCACCGTCACCTCAATGCCGGCCTCCTCCATCGCCTCCCGGGCTGCCGCCCCCACCAGGTCCTCGCCCTCCTCCAGCGTCCCCCCCGGGGGCACCCACGACCTGCCATTCCGACTCCGGCAGAGCAGGATCTCCTCTGCCTCGTTCTGGACCACCACCCGGGCCACCGCCCGCAGCCCCTGCCCGGTGCCGCTCATCGATCCGCCACCCCTTGTCCAAGAGACCTTCTCCCCTCTATCATAGCACGGCCCGGCTCCCCGTGCAGACGGGATCCGCCCCCCTCTGGTATGATAGAGCCGGAGGCGATCCACCCTGCTTACCGTAGAACAGCTGCAGCCGCTGCTGCCCGCCCCCGTCACCGCCCTCACCCCCGTGACCGGGGGCTACCTGCACCGGACCTACCGGGCCGAGAGCCCGGAGGGGCCGCTCTTCCTGAAGCTCTACAGCGGACCCGACTGGCCCCGGGAGCGGGTGGCCGAGGCCTGCCGGGTCCAGCAACTGCTGCACCAAGCGGGCCACCCGGTCCCCTCCCTGCTCTGCCCGCCGCTGGAGGTGGCCGGCGGGGTGCTGGTGGCCATGGCCTTCCTGCCGGGGGCGCCGGTGGAGCGGCCGGGCCCCGCCACCGCCCGGGCGGCGGGGGCGGCGCTGGGGCGCATCCACCGGACGCTCCAGCCGCTGCCCGTCCCCCAGCCCCCGCCGGTGCCGGAGACCGGGGCGACCCGGGCTCAGGCCGCGGCGCTCCTGGCCGCCGCCCAGTCCCAACCCGCCCCCGATGAGCTGGACCGGCTGGCGGCGGAGGCGGCCGCCTTCCGGCTCCGCTGGCTGGAGGCCCACCCGATCCAGCCCGAGACCTACGCCGCCGCCGTCGCCCACCTGGTCCACGGCGACTACTACCCCGGCAACCTGCTCTTCACCGCCCCCGACCGGCTGAGTGGCGTGGTCGACTTCGACTTCGTCTCCGTCCGCTTCCGGGGCCTGGAGGTGGGGCGGGCGCTGGTGGAGACGGCCCTCCGGCCCGACGGCCGCTTCGATGCCGGGACCGCCGCCCCCCTCCTGCGGGCCTACCTGGAGGAGAACCCCCTGCCCCCGGCGGAGCGGGTCAGCGGCTTCCGCATCTGGCTGGAGTACCTGCTCTGGTCGCTCTACCCGCTCCCGCTCCGGTACGCCGGCGCCCCCCTGCCCCAGCACGCCGCCGCCCTCGCCCGGCGCCGCCACCACCTGCTCCGCTGGCTGGCCGAGCACCTCTCCGACCTGGAGCGGCTGGCCGCCACGATCTGATGAAGGATGGTGACCCCCCTGGACCTGGAGCTGATGCAGCTGAAGCAAGAGATGAAGGCCTACGCCCAGGCCATCGGCTTGGACCTGATGGGGGTCGCCCCCGCCCACCCGTTTGAAGCGGAGCGGGTGCGGCTGGAGGAGCGGCAGGCCCGGGGCCACGGCCCCACCCCTTACGAGCACCAGGCGATCGGCGAGCGGGTCGACCCGGAGCGGTGGCTCCCCGGGGTGCAGGCGATCATCGCCGCCGGCATCAACTACTACCACCCCGACGAGCCGGAGCCGGCCGGCGGCGGCCCCCGGGGCTGGCTCTCCCGCTACTGCCGCGGCCTGGACTACCACCAGATCCTGCGGGAGCGGCTGCAGCGGCTGGCCGCCTGGCTGGAGGAGCGGGCGCCCGGGGCCCGGCACGTCGCCTACGTGGACACCGGCCCGCCCCTGGACCGGGCGGTGGCCGAGCGGGCCGGCATCGGCAAGTTCGGCAAGCACACCAACCTGATCACCCACGAATTCGGCACCTGGGTCTTCCTGGGCGAGGTGCTGACCACCCTCCCCCTCCCGCCCGACGAGCCGGTGGAGGCCGCCTGCGGCTCCTGCACCCTCTGCATCGAGGCCTGTCCCACCGGCTGCATCACCGAGTGGAACCTGGATGCCAACCGCTGCCTCTCCTACATCACCCAGATGAAGGGGATCATCCCCCCGGAGTACCGGGAGGTGATGGGCAACCGGCTCTTCGGCTGCGATGACTGCCAGGATGTCTGCCCCTATAACAGGCGGGTCCGGCCCAGCCGGCACCCCGAGTTCGCCGCCGCCCCCGAGCTGGAGGGCGGCCGGCCCGGCCTGCTCAAGCTCCTCGCCATGACCAAGGGCGACTTCAGGCGCTGGTTTCAGCCCACCGCTGCCGGCTGGCGGGGCAAGACCACCATCCAGCGGAACGCCGTGATCGCCCTGGGCAACGCCGGCGACCCCGCCGCCCTGGAGCCCCTGGTAGGGGCGCTGCAGGGGGAGAGCGGGGTGATCCGGGCCCACGCCGCCTGGGCCCTGGGCCGGCTGGCCCGGCTGGCGCCCGCTGCCGCCGGCCCCGCCCGGGAGGCACTGCAGCAGCGGCTCGGGGAGGAGCCGGAGCCCGCCGTCCGCCACGAGATCCAGATTGCCCTGGAGTCCCTGGAGGCTGTATAACCCGGGAAAGAGCGGGGAAGATTGAACCAGGAGGGCGACCTCCAGTCGGGAGGCCTCCCTCCATCAAAGGTTCCGCTATGTTCCCCTATGCTTCCATTCCTTGGGTAGCAGCGAGGCCGTCCCTGCGGTGAGGGACGGCCTCGCTGTTTTGGGCGGTGAAACTCGCCGAATTCTCTGCTACAATACAGCTATTCGACCGCACTCGGGATAGGGGGCCGCTGCCGTGTTCTTCCGCACCGCCCGCATCGACCACGCCTGGCACATCGTTGCCGCCGGATTTCTGGTCAGCCTGCTGACAGCAGGGACCCGCTTTGCCACCGGCCCCTTCATGTCCTCCATGATGGACTCCTTCCAGCTGACCCACACCCAGTTCTCCGGCGTGGTCGCCGCCTCCCTCCTGATCTACGGCCTCTTCATGCCGGTGGCGGGCCGGCTGGCCGACCTGGTGGGCGGCCGGGTGGTCCTGGCGGCGGGCGGGGTGCTGCTCAGCCTCTCCCTCCTGCTGACCGCCACCACCTCCTCACCCTGGCTCTTCGCCTTCGCCTATGCCGTCCTCGCCTCCCTCGGCTTCGCCGCCACCAGCCACGTCGCCCTCTCCGCCGTCATCGGCCGCTGGTTCGTCCGGCACCGGGGGCTGGCCATGACCTTCCTCTCCTCGGGCGCCATGAGCGGCATCGCCATCATGGTCCCCCTCAGCGCCGGCCTGATCGCCCGCTTCGGCTGGCGCCCCACCCTCCTGCTCCTGGCCGGGGTGATCCTGCTGGCGGTGCTGCTCAGCGCCGCCATCGTGGGCGGGCGGCCGGCGGCGCAGCCGGAGGACGGCACGCAGGAGCAGGGAGCGGCGGACCGGGAGAGGGCGGCCTGGCGGGGGGCGCTCCGCACCCATCCCTTCTGGCTGCTCGCCCTCAGCTTCTTCGCCTGCGGCTTCAGCATGAACCTGCTGGGAACCCACGGGGTTCCCATGCTGGAGGATCACGGCTTCTCCACCATGACCGCCGCCTACGGCGTCGGGCTGATCGGCCTCGTCAGCGTCTTCGGCAGCCTGCTGATCGGGGCCGCCTCCGACCGGCTGGGCCGCCGCAGCTTCCTCGCCCTGATCTACGGGGTGCGGGGGGTGGGCTTCCTGGGCCTGCTCTTCGCCGGGGCGGAGTGGGAGCTCTACACCGTATCGGCCATCGGCGGGCTGGTCTGGGCGGGCAGCAGCGCCCTCACCTCGGCCATCACCGCCGACCTCTTCGGCGCCGGCTCGGTGGGCACCCTCTTCGGCCTGATCTTCCTCAGCCACCAGGTGGGGGCGGCCGCCGGCTCCTACCTGGGCGGATGGGCCTACGACACCTTCGGCTCCTACCTGCTCCCCTTCACCGTCACCAGCCTGCTCCTCTTCATCGCCGCCTGGCTGGCGCTCCGCCTGCCCGCCAGGGGGATCACCCTGGCCCCGCCCAAGCTGGCCGCCGGCGACTGACCATCCACCCCCCTCCATGAACCGCCGTTCCCCGGCCGCCAGCTGTCGAAATCGGCCGGTGAACAGCAGCATCGGTGCATACCACGGTTCAGCGGGCCGTCCTCCCGCATTTCATCGGTAAAACCTGCATTTGATCGGATTTCCCCCGGCATTGCCGGGGGATCCTTCTATGATCAGAGCAGAGGGGCCGGAGCCCCGGGCAGGAAGGAGGTCTTTGCCGATGACTACCTATGAGGCCAACTGGGAGTCGGCGGTCCTGGTTACCGCCGAAGCGGTTTACGGGATCGGGTCCGCGATGGAGTCGCACCGGGAGGTCACGCAAAAGGACCCCCATCAGGAGATCACCGACGAGGCCGCCGACTGAGCGAAGGTGGACGCAGGATGACAATGGGCACAACCCCCCATTGTCATCCTTTTTCTGTATAACCCCATGATGTCAACGGATGAAAATGGACAAAACCCCACATTGTTGTGATGTATTTGTTTTATCCGTGTAATCCGTGTAATC
>JBMONC010000097.1:0-38777 GCA_049324875.1 Bacillota bacterium | reverse complement strand
CTGATCGGCCACAGCCTGACCGGCCCGGCCCCCGAGAGCCTCTGACCGCACAGAGCGAGGCCGCACCCTCCCCCGTAGGAAGGTGCGGCCCTTCTTCATCGCTCCTACAGCCGCTCGAAGATCGCCGCGATCCCCTGGCCCCCGCCGATGCAGGCGGTCACCATGCCGTACCGCCCGCCGGTCCGGCGCAGCTCGTAGAGCAGCTTGGCGGTCAGGATCGCCCCGGTCCCGGCGATGGGGTGGCCCAGGGCGATGGCCCCGCCGTTGACGTTGACCCGCTCCGGCTCCAGCCCCAGCTCCCGGATGCAGGCCAGCGCCTGGGAGGCGAAGGCCTCGTTCAGCTCGATCAGGTCGATCTGCTCCAGCTTCAGCCCGGTCTTGGCCAGCACCTTCCGGACCGCCGGCACCGGCCCCATCCCCATGTAGTTCGGGTCGACCCCGGCCGCCGCCCAGCCCACCAGCCGGCTCAGGGGCTGCAGCCCCCGCCGCTCGGCCGTGCGCCCCTCCATCAGCACGCAGGCGCCGGCGCCGTCGTTGATCCCCGAGGAGTTGCCGGCGGTGACGCTCCCATCCCGCTTGAAGACCGGCTTCAGCTTGGCCAGCTTCTCGAAGGTGGTGTCGGGGCGCGGGTGCTCATCCACCTCGAACCGGGTGCCGTCCGGGAAGATGCAGGGGACGATCTGCTCCCGGAAGCGCCCCTCGGCGATGGCCCGGGCGGCGTTCTGCTGGGAGCGCAGGGCGAAGCGGTCCTGCTCCTCCCGGCTGATCCCGTACCGCTCGGCCACGTTCTCGGCGGTGATCCCCATGGGCGGGTTGCCGATCTCCTCCGGCGCCAGCTGGAACCGGATGAACTGCGGCGGGACCCGGGAGTAGGCGACCGGGGCGCGGGCCATCAGGTAGGGCGCCCGGGTCATGGAGTCGCTCCCCCCGGCCACCAGCACCCGGGCGTCGCCCGCCCGGATCGCCTGGCCCGCCAGGCAGATCGCCTGGAGCCCCGAGCCGCACTGCCGGTCGATGGAGAGGCCGGGCACCTCCACCGGCAACCCCGCCTCCAGGGCGGTGCAGCGGCCCACGTTGCCGCCGCCGGCCATCACGCTGCCCCAGATCACATCCTCCACCTCGGCGCCCTCGACCCCGGCCCGGGCCACCGCCTCCCTGATGGTCACCGCTCCGAAGCGCTCCACCGGCACATCCCGCAGGGCGCCGTTCTCCCGGGCGACCGCCGTCCGGACGGCGCTGAGAATCACCGCATCCAGCATCGGTCGATCCCTCCTTCGCCGTGGTTACCAGACCGTGGCGCCGCCGTCCACCGGCAGCACCTGCCCGGTGATGTACGACGAGGCGGGGCTGGCCAGGAAGACGGCCACCCCCTTCAGCTCCCCGGGCCGGCCGATCCGGCCCAGCGGGGTTGAGGCCTCGATCAGCGAGCCCACCCGCTCCAGGACGGCCCGGGTCATCTTCGACTCGAAGAAGGAAGGGGCGATGGCGTTGACCAGGATGTTGTGCGGCGCCATGTGGGTGGCCAGCGTCCGGGTCAGGCCGATCAGCCCCGCCTTGGAGGCGTGGTAGCCGATGGCCGAGAGCTTGGACGGCGGGCTCCCCTGCAGCCCCGCCACCGAGGAGATGTTGATGATCCGGCCGCCCTCCCCCTGCTCCACCATCACCCGGCAGACCGCCTGGGAGAGGAGCCAGGCGCCGGTCAGGTTGGTGTCGATCACGTACTGCCAGCGATCCAGCGGCATCTCCAGGGTGTCGGCGCCCCAGGAGACCCCGGCGTTGTTGACCAGGATGTCGATCCGGCCGAACCGCTCCCGGGTCGCCTGGACCAGGGCCGCGACCGAGTCGGGGTCGGCGACCGAGCCCTGGTAGGCCAGCACCTCGATCCCCATTGACTCCAGATGGGCCTTCGCCTCGCTCAGGTCCGGCTCCCGCCGGGCGGTGATCACCAGCTTCGCCCCGGCCTCCCCCAGCCCCTCGGCCATCTCCAGCCCCAGGCCGCGGGAGCCGCCGGTGACGATCGCCACCTTTCCGGTCAGGTCGAACAGGCTAGCCAGCGGAGGCAGATTCATGGGCGGACACCTCCTTCTGCTGATGCAGCTTCAGCCGCTCCTCGTGGGCCAGCTCCCGGCGGAGCACCTTGCCCACCGCCGACTTGGGCAGCCCGGGCCGGATCTCGATCTGCCGGGGCACCTTGAAGGGGGCCAGGTGGAGCCGGCAGTGTTCGATCAACTCCTCCGGCTCGGCGCTCATCCCCGGCTTCAGGGCGACAAAGGCCTTGACCACCTCGCCCATGTAGGCGTCGTGCACCCCGATCGCCGCCGCCTCCAGCACGGCGGGGTGCTCGTAGAGCGCCTCCTCGATCTCCCGGGGGTAGACGTTGTAACCCCCGACCAGGATCATCTCCTTCTTCCGGTCGAGGATGTAGAAGCGTCCCTCCTCGTCCATCTTCGCCACGTCGCCGGTGTAGAGCCAGGTCTTGCCGTCGATCTCCCGCAGGGCGTGGGCGGTCTCCTCGGGCCGGCGCCAGTAGCCCCGCATCACCTGCGGTCCGGCGATGATCAGCTCGCCCTCCTCCCCGGGGCCCAGCACCCGGGTGCCGCTCTCCAGGTCGACGATCCGCACATCGGTGTCGGGCAGCGGCACCCCGATGGAGCCCCGCTTGTAGAGCCCGTCCCGCCAGGTGGGGGTGGTGTGGGTGACCGGGGAGGCCTCCGAGAGGCCGTACCCCTCCACCAGCCGGGCGGTGAAGCGCTGCTGGTAGGCCTCGGCCACCTCCACGGGCATGGCGGCGCCACCGGAGCTGACCTGCTTCAGGTTCTCGATCCCGTAGGCCTCCGCATCCGGGTAGTTGAGCACCGCCACGTGCATGGTCGGCACCCCGGGGAAGTGGGTCACCTTCCAGTCCCGGATCGCCTGCATCACCTGGTCGATTTCGAAGCGGGGGAGCAGCACCAGCAGGTAGCCCTTCCAGAGCCCCAGGTTCATGCAGCAGGTCATCCCGTAGGAGTGGAAGAGGGGCAGGATCGTCATCAGCCGGACCTCCCCCGGCTCGCTGGGCTGGAGCATCGCCTCGGTCTGCACCACGTTGGCCACCAGGTTGAAGTGGGTCAGCATCGCCCCCTTGGGCATCCCGGTGGTGCCGCCGGTGTACTGCAGCACCGCCACATCCTGCGGGTCGACCTCGACCCCCGGCTCATCGGCGGGCTGCTCTGCCATCAGCTGGCTGAGGAAGACCGCCTCCGGCCCGATGGCCGGGGAGCCGGTCAGCTCCGCCAGGATCACCCGCTCCAGCTTTGTCTGCGGCAGCGCCTGCCTCACCTTCCCGTAGAGCAGGTCGGCGGTCACGATGAACCGGGCCTCCGAGTCGTTGGCGATGTGGACAATCTCCCGCTCCACGTAGAGCGGGTTGACCTGGGCGACGATGCCGCCCGCCTTCAGCGCCCCGTAGTAGGCCACCACATAGGCCGGGCAGTTGGGCAGCATCAGCATCACCCGGTCGCCCTTCTGCAGCCCCAGTGCCAGGAAGGCCCGGGCCATCCGGTTGACCTGGGCGACCAGCTCCCCATAGCTGACCGTGTAGCCGTAGAAGGCCAGGGCCGTCAGCTCCGGGTTCTGACGGGCCCGCTCCTCCAGGAGCCGGTAGACCGGCACCTCCGGGTAGCGGATCTCCCCTCGGGCCGCATCCGGGCGGTAGAACTTGGTCCAGGGCCTGCTCTCCACGCTCATCCCCTCCCCTTGCGTCAGTCGATTGGTTCCCAGCGGCCGTCGGCCTCCCGCCGCACGGCCCGGGTTGTCGCCAGATACCGCAGCGCTGCCAGCGCCTCCGCCATCAGGAACCGGATCTCCCCGGGCTCCTCAGCCCAGCGGGGGTAGAGCAGCCGGGTCACCTCCCAGGTGGTCAGCCGGCGCCCCCGCAGGTGTGCCAGCGCCTCGGCGGCGAAGGCCCGGTGGAAGTCGGCCATCGCCCGGGCGCCCTCCCTCAGCCCGCCCCGCAGGGGGATCCCGTGCCCCGGCAGCAGGAGGGAGCAGCTCAGCCCCTCAGCAGCAGCCAGGCTGGTCAGGTAGGCGCCCAGCGGGTCCCCCTCATCCCCCGGATGGGACCAGACGTTGACCGCCGGGGCCGGCAGGACCTGGTCCGCCGCCAGCAGCCAGCCCCGCGCCGGCTCCCGCAGCATCACCTGCCCCCAGGCGTGGCCGGGGGCCGGCAGCACCTCGAAGCGCAGATCCCCCAGGCGTACGCTGTCGGCCAGCGGGCTGACCTCCGGGGGCAGCACCTCCTCGGGCCGGCGGGGCGGGCTGGAGAGCTGCTCCAGCAGGGCGGGCTCCTCCAGCCCGTGCTCTTCCAGCCAGGAGCGGACCAGCGGCGGGCCGGGGTACCGGCGGGCCGCCTCGATCGGGTGGAGCAGCACCGCCCCGCCCCAGCGCTCCTGCACCGGTCCGGCGCCGCCGGAGTGGTCCGGGTGGCGGTGGGTCAGCAGCAGGTAGGTCAGCCCGCCCCGCGGGACCCCGATCGCCTTCAGCGCCCGCCCCAGGGCCCGGAGCGAGGGGCCCCAGTTCAGGCCGCAGTCCACCAGCATCCACTCGCCCCGGCTCTCGATCAGGTAGGCGTTGACGAAGGGAACGGACCAGGGGAGGGGGAGCAGGATCCGGTAGAGACCCGGCTCCACCTCCCAGGCGTTCTCGAAGATCGTCCGCTCCAGGATTCCGGGGTCGGCCCCCCTGGTTCTGCGGCTGCCCATCACCCCTGCCGGCTCCCCCAGGCCTCCGCCAGGGCGCCCAGGTGCCGCTCATGCCGGTGCTCGTGGATCCCCACCAGGTGCATCAGCTGGGCGGCGTTCAGCCGGACCGTCCGGAAGGGGACGGTGATCTGATCGGTCTCCAGCTCCGCCAGCTGGCCGTAGAAGCGGTTGATCTGCTCCCGGCTGGCGGTCAGCCGGGCCAGGGATTCCTCCACCGGCCGCCCCTCCGGCACCATCTCCGCCGGCGCCTCCAGCCGGTCGGTCAGCTTGAGCAGCTCGGGGATGGCGTCGACCGTCTTCGGCTGGCCCGCCAGCCCCCGCTCCCGCCCCTCCTGCACCAGGCGGGTCAGCCACCGGATGTAGACCTCCTCTGCCAGCGCCAGGTGCTCCACGTGCTCGGCGGCGCTCCACCTCTCCGGGGCGGGCCTCCAGGTCAGCATCTCAGGGGGGAGAGAGGCCACCCGCTTCAGCAGCTTGGACCGGATGTAATCGTTAAAGGACCGGATATCCGCCAGGGTCTGCACACCCACCGCCGCTACCCCCTTGGCCCGCCGGCCACGTAGATCGTCTGCCCGGAGACGAAGCTGGACTCATCGCTGACCAGGAAGGCGATGACGTGGGCCACATCCTCCGGCTGCCCCACCCGGCGCAGCGGGATCTGCTGGGCCGCCGCCGCCTTCATCTGCTCGTAGTCGATGCCGGTCCGCTCCGCCACCGCCCGGGTCATGCGGGTTTCGATGAAGCCCGGCGCCACGGCGTTGACGTTGATGTTGAACGGGCCCAGCTCGATTGCCAGCGTCCGGGTGAGGCCCTGCAGCCCCGCCTTGGCGGTGGCGTAGTTGGCCTGGCCCCGGTTGCCCAGGGCGGAGGTGGAAGAGGTGAAGACCATCTTCCCGTACTTCTGGGCGACCATGATCTTCTGGGCCTCCCGGGCCACCAGGAAGGAGCCCTTCAGGTGGGTGGTGATCACCCCGTCCCAGTCCTCATCCGACATCTTGAAGAGCAGGTTGTCCCGGGTGATCCCCGCCAGCGCCACCAGGATCTGCAGCCCGCCCAGCTCGCTGACCGTCCGCAGGAAGGCGGCCTCCACCGCCTCCCGCCGGGTGACGTCCAGGGGGATGGCGATCGCCCTGCCGCCCGCCGCCCGGATCTCCGCCGCCACCTCCTCCGCCGGGCCACCGTCCATGTCGGTGACCGCCACGGCGGCCCCCTGGGAGGCCAGCACCCGGGCGGTGGCGGCGCCGATCCCCCGCCCCGCTCCCGTCAGGAACGCAACCTTGCCGTCAAAACGGCCCATCTGTGAACGCCTCCTTGCTCGTGGTTGGAAGATGGGTCAGGCGGGCAGGTAGACCTCGGCCTCCCCGGTGGTCACCGCCTCGCCCTTCTGGTTGACCGCCGCCACCTCCAGGGTGACCAGCCCCCGCCCGTCCGGCTGCGGGGCGATCGCCTTGACCGTGCCCTTGCAGGTCAGCACATCGCCCAGCCGGACCATGGCGGCGAAGCGGACCGAGAGCCGGCGCACGTTCTCCGGCCCCGCCAGGGTGGTGAGGAACTGGCCCAGCATCCCCATGGAGAGCATCCCGTGGGCGATCACATCCCCCAGCCCCATCGCCCTGGCGGTCTCCACATCGGTGTGAATCAGGTTGTAGTCGCCCGAGGCGCCCGCATACTTGAGCAGCTGGACCTTGGAGACCGGCTCCTTCACCAGGGCCGGCACCTCGCTGCCGACGCGCAGCTCCGTATACCTCATGCCTTCCCACCCCCGTGGATGATCACCGTGCTCTTGCCGGTGAAGATCAGGCTGCCGGAAGGATCCCGCCCCTCGAGGGTGGCGACGACGAAGGTCATCCGGCCCAGCCGGCCCTCCTTCTCGAAGAGGTCGACGATCTTCCGCCTGCAGAGCACCCGGTCGCCCGCCCGGAGCGGCCGCTCGTACACGTACTCCTCGTTGGCGTGGATGAACCGGGCCGGATCCACATCCGCCAGGCCCGGGATCTTCACCCGGAAGGTGGTGGGAAAGGTGGGGGGCGCCACCTCCCCCCGCTGGTAGACCGGGTTGGGGTCGCCGATCGCCTCGGCGAATTTGCGGATCGCCCCCCGCTCCACCTCGAAGAGCTCGGCCTCCGATTCAAGGCCGATGAACGACTTGTCCAGCGCCATCCGCTGCACACCTCCTGCACTTCGCTGCTACCACATGGCACGGCCGGCGGTGAGGTTCAGGTCCTCGCCGGTGATGTTCGCCGCCGCATCGGAGGCCAGGAAGACGCAGGCCTTGCCCACATCCTCGGCGTTGACGAAGCGGCGGAGGGCGGAGTCCCGCAGCACCCACTCCCGGACCTGCTCCAGGCTCATCCCCCGGGCCTGTCCCAGCCGGGAGAGGACCAGATCCAGCCGGTCCCCGGCGGTCGCCCCGGGCGAGACCAGGTTGGCGGTGATCCCGTAGGGCCCGACCTCCTCGGCCACCGCCCTCGTCATCCCCACCAGCGCCGCCTTCGAGGCGCAGTAGGGGCTCCGCCCGGCCACCGCCTCCCGGCCCAGGATCGAGGAGATGTTGATCACCCGTCCGGACCGCCGGCTGACCATGTGCGGGAGGACCGCCCGGCAGCAGAGGTAGGCCCCCCGCAGGTTGACGGCGATCACCTCATCCCACTCGGACGGCTCCATCTCCCAGATGGGGCGGGTGGGGCCGGGGATGCCGGAGTTGTTCACCAGGATGTCGATGGTGCCGAACCGCTCCAGGGCCGCCGCAGCCATGGCGCCCACCTGGGCCTCGTCCGCCACGTCGGTACGGACGCAGAGGACCTCCGCCGGGGCCGCCGCCTCCGCAACCTCCGCCATCGCCGCCTCGTCCCGGGCGGCCAGCACCAGCCGGGCGCCCTCCCGGGCGAAGGCGAGGGCGATCGCCCGCCCGATCCCCTTGCCGCCGCCGGTGATGATCGCGACCTTCCCTGCCAGCTGCATCAGCGCTGCGCCCCCCTCTTGAACCGTCCCTGATTCAGCCAGGCCCCGCCGTCGATGGTGAGGCACTCGCCGTTGATGAAGCCGGCGTAGTCGGAGACCAGGTAGGCGGCGGCGTGGGCGATCTCCTCCGGCTGGCCGAAGCGGCCCACCGGCACCGTGCTGAGCACCGCCTGCCGGTCGGCCTCGGTGGGCCAGAGCTGCGGCGCCGCCCCGGTGCCGTCCACCGGGCCCGGGGCGATGGCGTTGGTGCGGATCCCGTAGCGGGCCCACTCCACCGCCAGCGTCCGGGTCATGGCCAGCACCCCCGCCTTGGCGGCTGCCGAGTGGATCGTGCCGGGCCCGCCGGTCCAGGCGTAGGTGGCCAGGATGTTGACGATACTGCCCCCCTGCCCCCGCTCAATCATGTGCAGCCCCACCGCCCGGCTCATGTAGAAGGTGCCGTTCAGCACGATGTTGATCACGGCGTTCCAGCCGTTGATCGAGAGCTTCTCGGCGGGCGCCACGAAGTTGCCGGCGGCGTTGTTGACCAGGATGTCGATCTTCCCGAACCGCTCCAGGGCGGTGGCGACGGTCCGGTCCACATCCTCCGGGCTGCGGACGTCCATGGCCACCGTCAGCACCTGGGCGCCGGTCGCCTCGGCGATCTCGGCGGCGGTGGGCTCCAGGTTCTCCGGTTTGCGGCTGGCCAGCACCAGGCTGGCCCCGAGCTTGCCGAACTGGAGCGCCATCGCCCGGCCCAGCCCGGTGCCCCCGCCGGTCACGATCGCGACCCGGCCGGCCAGCGTCCCGTGCGGCAGCATCCGAATCCCTCCTCTCCCTGCTTCCCGGTTGCGAAGCTATGTAAGCAAAATGGGTGCCAAGCCCCGCGGGGCGCATCCCCGCTGGATGGGCCGGCACCCGGTGTTCAGCAAACAAAAGGGCGCGTTCAGCTTCTGTACGCCCGGTGAACAGAGAGCCCGGGCCACCTGGCGCCCGGGGCTGGCACGGATATTGCCTGGGTATCGGTCAGAGGGAGGGGTGGGCGTGAGGTTTCCACGGCAGATTCCGTTTATCGAGATGCTGGGCGTGGAGCTGCTGGAGCAGGAGCCGGGCCGGGTGGTGACCGGGCTCAGCCTGCGCCCGGAGCTGGAGAACAGCTGGCAGGTGGCCCACGGCGGGGTGACCATGGCCATGATGGACGTGACCGCCGGGATGGCGCTGCTCTCGGTGGTCGGTGCCGAGCACGGGGTGGCGACGGTCAGCCTCACCTGCCACTTCATCAGCCCGGGGCGGGGGCGGCTGGTCTGCGAGGGCCGGCTGGTCCACCGGGGCGCCCGGCTGGCCACCTGCGAGGCGGAGGTGCGGGATCAGGAGGGCGGCCTGGTCGCACGGGCGATCGGCACCTTTGCGGTGCGCAGAGGGCGCGGTCACAGCCGCTCCCGGAGCAGGTCGCAGAGCAGCGAGACGCCCCGGGCGAGCTCCTGGGGAGCGCCCAGCCCGTAGCTCAGCCGGAGGTGCTGGGTCTGGGGCTCCGCCGGGAAGAAGCCGGCGCCCGGTGCGAAGGCCAGCCCCCGCTGCAGGGCGATGGGGAGCAGCGCCTCAGTGTCCATCTGCGGCGGAAGGCTGACCCAGACCGAGAGCCCGCCCTGGGGCACCGTCCAGCGGACCCCGCGGGGGGCCTGGGCCTCCAGCTCCCGGATCAGCCGGTCCCGCCGCTCCCGCAGGGCGAGGGTCAGGCGGCGCATGTGCCGGCCCATGCGGGGCGAGTCCAGCAGCGCCTGGAGCGCCACCTGGGGGAGCAGGGCGGTGCCCCGGTCCACCACCTCCTTGGCGGCCAGCAGCCGCTGGAAGACCCGGCCGCTGGCGACAAGGGCACCCACCCGGAGGCCCACGGCCACCAGCTTGCCGAAGCTTTTCAGGTAGATCACGTGGCCCCCGCTGTCCTGCGCCTTGAGCGGGGGCGGCGGGGTCTTCTCGAAGCTGATCTCCCGCCAGGGGTCGTCCTCCACCACCAGGAGGCGGCGCTCCCGGGCCAGGTCCAACAGGTCCAGCCGCCGGCGGCGGCTCATCACCACCCCCAGTGGGTTCTGGTAGGCGGGCACCGTGTAGACCAGCTTCAAGCCGGGGATCTCCTCCAGCGGATCCACCTGCATCCCCTCGCCGTCGACGGGGATGGGGTAGATCCGCGCCCCCCGGGCCCGGAAGGCGTCGATGGCCGGCGGGTAGGTCAGCGCCTCCACCGCCACCGCATCCCCCGGGCCGACGAAGGTGCGGGCGACCAGATCGATCCCCTGCTGCGCCCCCTGGGTGATCATCACCTGCTCCGGCTCCAGGGGGAGCCCGGTGGTGGAGATGTAGGCCGCGGCAGCGGACCGGAGGCGATGCAGCCCCGCCAGCGGGCTGTACCTGCCGAGGAGCTGGGGGTCGCTCAGGATCGCCGCCCGCAGGTCGTTGACCAGATCGGGGATGGGCAGCAGGTCGGCGGAGACTACGGCGGTCTGCATCTGGATCAGGCCGGGCTCTGGCTCCCGCGCCTGAAAGGACCAGGAGACGGAGCGGGGGATGTAGTCAACCAGCCCCTGCTGCCAGCCGGTCTGCTCCCTGCACTCCCCGGCGGCTGCCTGCCGGTCCATGCCGGTGGCGGTCTCGCGGCCCGAACCGGCGGCTCGCAGCGGGCCGGCCACCTTTGCCCGGACGAAGACCCCGAGCCCCTGCCTCCGGTCGGCCAGCCCCGCCGACTCCAGGGCGGCGTAGGCCTGCACCACCGTCACCGGGCTGATTCCCAGCTCCCGGGCCAGCCGCCGGACCGGGGGCAGTTGCTCGCCGTCCTGCATCAGGCCGGAGCGGACCAGGTCGGCCACCGCCCGCTTGATCTGCATCGGGATCGGCTCGGGGGAGAGCCTGTCGATCTGGATCATCCTGCAGCCCTCCTAGCTGGAGGTCGAGCGTGGCCGCCCCCAGGTCTGGATGATGGAACGGAGCGTGCTCAGGTTGGTGGTGGCCACCCCGCCGACCACCAGCAGCACGCCCAGGAGAAGGGTGGGGGTGAGGGGCTCGGCCAGCAGCCAGGCGCCCACAAAGGTGGTGATCACCGGCGAGAGGTAGGTCCAGGTGGCGGGGAAGAGGGGGCCGGTCCGATCGATCAGCCAGTAGTAGAGCCCCCGGGCGATCACCGAGCCCACGATGGAGAGGTAGGCCAGGGCCCACCAGGCCGCCGGCGTGATCTGGAGGGGACGGCCCCGCTCCAGCAGCAGGGAGCTCAGGAGGAGGCCGAGGCCGCCGAAGAGCATCTGGAAGGTGTTAAAGGCCAGCGGGTGGATCCCGCTCCTCATCACCCGCTGCGCCCGGAGGTTTCCCCGGGCGTTGAAGAACTCAGCGCTCAGGATCGCCGCCGAGGCCAGCAGGGTGATCCCCCCGGCCAGCTGCAGTGAGGGGGAGAGGACCAGCCCCACCCCGAGGGTGCCCAGCGCCACCCCGATCAGGTGCAGCGGTGCGATGGCGGTTGCCCGGGAACGGTTCAGGAGGGTCATCACCGGCAGCGAGGCGGTCAGGACCGACGCCAGCCCGGCGGTGATGTACTGTTGCGACCAGAAGAGGGCGGCAAAGGGGATCGTGGTACTGGTCAGCCCCACCGCTGCGATCTGCAGCAGGTCCCGGCGGGCGGTGGGGAGAGCGATGCCCCGCTCCCGGGCGAGGAGCCAGGTGAGAAGCCCGGCGGAGGTGAAGCGGAGGCCAGCGAAGAGGAGCGGCGGAAAGCCGCTCAGCAGCCCGACCTTGATCGAGACAAAGGTGGTGCCGAAGATGAGGCACATGATCAGGTAGCCCAGCAGCATGGCAGATCACCTGTAGGTGGGGTACACCCGTCCGGATCGGGTGTTCTCCCTACCTATCGCATGCCGTTACTGTAACACGCCAGCCGTGACTGTAACAGTGTGAAACCTCCCGTCAGGCAAAAAGGGGGAGCGACCCTCCTTGTGGCCGTTGTTTGCCGGGGGCGTATCCATTTTGGAAGTCTTCCGTTATTCTCAGCGAGGGGGTGAGCCCCCCTTGAGGAAATCACCTGAACTGGCAGTCAGGCCCGATTTACAACCAGCCCCCGTTCGTTGTAGCATAGAGGTGGACGCTGAATCCCGAAAGGGAACGGGGGACCCACTCTTTGGGGTGAATCCCGCCATTCATGGCGGGTAGGGCATCTTTGACCGCCCGAATCCGACAGCTAACCTCGTAAGCGCAGGTCGAAGGAACCGCTCCTTGACATGGGAAAACCCGGACGACCTCTGCCGTGGTCGTTCTTTTCCCGTCCCCTTGGAGCAAGGTCCTTCCGCCATCCCACAGGAAGGGAAGGGACCTCACTTGTCAACAAACACCCGAACCCGTCAACTGGCCCCGGTCGTTCGCCCCTGTGCGCTCTGTGGTCAGCCCAAGACGATCCTGCCCGAGAGCGAAGAGCACCGGAAAGCCCATCTGACCCGTGAGATCGCCTTCGTATGCCAGGACTGCGCCACCCAGATCCGGATGCAGGTGGAGGCGGCCGGCTGAGTACATCTCCCCTGTCCAGCCTAGATTTGCAGGGAACCCCTCATCCCGCGGGATGGGGGGTTCCGCTTTTTCCAGGGGAGAACACGGAAGGGCGGTAACCCCCTGAAGAGGTCACCGCCCTTCGCTTACTCCTCAGCGATATCGGCGTTGGAGTAGACGTTCTGGATGTCGTCGTGCTCCTCCAGCAGATCGAGCATCTTGATCAGCTTCTCAGCGTTCTCGCCGCTGACCTCCACCGTGGTGGTGGGCACCATGGCGGTCTCGCCCTTCTCCACCGGGATCCCGGCTGCCTCCAGCGCCCGGAGTACGCCGTCCAGCGCCTCCGGAGCGGTGGAGATCTCAAAGGATTCCTCGGTGGTGACCAGGTCGTCCGCCCCGGCCTCCAGAGCCAGCATCATCAGATCATCCTCCGAGATGCTGGTCTGGGAGCGGTCGATCTCCACGATCCCCCGCTTGTTGAACATCCAGCCCACACAGCCGGTCTCACCCAGCGAGCCGCCGTGCTTGGTGAAGATGTGCCGGACATCGGCGGCGGTCCGGTTCCGGTTGTCGGTGACGATGTTCATCATCACTGCCACGCCACCCGGGCCATAGCCCTCGTAGACGATCTCCTCGTACCGGGCACCGCCCTCCAGGCCGGCGCCGCGGGCGATCGCCCGCTGGATGTTGTCGTTCGGCATATTCGCCTTGCGGGCGCTCAGAATCGCCGTCTTCAGGCGGATGTTCGCCTCCGGGTCGGGCCCGCCCTCCTTGGCAGCCTTCATGATGTCCTTGGCGAGCCGGGAGAAGGTGGCCCCCCGCTCCTGATCCAACTTGCCCTTCGAACGCTTGATATTTTCCCACTTACGGCCCAAGGGAGAAGCCCCCTCCGACTAGGTTTGCGGTGGCATTGTAGCACGGTTTCAGCGGGAGCCACAAGTTTTTCGTCAACCCCTGATCCCACCGGCCCGACTCCGCCACCGATTGGATCGCGGGTGCGTTTAGGAAATCGTTTCATTCTGGGTGACGAATCCAGTCGCAGGGACTATAATAGATGGGAAGATCCATCCAAAGGAGGATTGAGAATGGCACGAAGCGACATGATTGAGGTGGATGGTGTCATTGTGGAGCCCCGCTCCAACGGGTTCTTCACGGTCAAGCTCGATCTGGAGAACGAGCCCGAAGTCATCGCCCATCTCGGCGGGAAGCTTCGCCGGCACTTTATCCGGGTCGTCTCCGGTGACCGGGTGACGGTGGAGTTGAGCCCCTACGACCTGACCCGCGGCCGGATGGTCTACCGGTACCGCAACTAGAACCAGTGCAGAACCGACGGAGCGAACCTGTCGCTTCGACCCGCCGGTTTTGCCCTGGTTTCGGCCACAGAAGGAGGGCGCAGCCGCTGCGCCCTCCCTTTTCATCTGGCTGGATGTAAGGGGGGAGGCCCCCCCAGCGGGTCTAGTAGTTGATGCTGTCGATCTCGGCGAGCCGGGTGGCCCGCACCACACCGGCGGCGTTGACCGTAAAGACCAGGTCGTTTGTGACGCTGACCACCTTCTGGTCGGTGATCACGACGCCGTCAACGATCAGGCTGACGGTGAAACCGCCCCCGATCAGTCGCTGCAGCAACTCACGGATAGAGGTGCTGATGAACATAACCAAGTCTCCTCCCCGGGTGTATCTGGGCGAGTCCAGGGGCGTGACCCGCCCATTGGATAGCCTATGGGAACCTGCCCCGTTGGGTGTCAGAGCGGCCTCCCGGCGCATAGAGAAGCAGCGGGGGAGGGAGGCAGCATGAAGCGGCCCCATTGCTTTGTCGCCAAGGAACCCGTCCTGCCGAGGGTGCCGGCCGGCCCTGTACTGCCCGCGGCGGTCGCCCCGGTCATCCCCGGCCCGGTTCTGCCGGTGCGGCCCGGCAGGGAGGACCTGAGGAATCTGCTGAAGCGGCTGATCGGACACGAGGTGGTGCTCCAGGTGGCCGGGGTCTGCCGGAAGGGGCGGCTGGTGAGCACCGACCCGCTCATCCTCTGCGACGCCCACGGCAAGAGCAGCTTTGTAAGGCCGGATGCGATCGAAGCGGTCGAGTTCTGAGCGAGGGTGGCGGAATCCTCCCTGTTTGCCTTTGCGGCAGGGGGCTCTCTTACAGTATAATCACGGGGACACAACCCCCTGGAGGTCACATCCATGTCTGGAACGCTCCATTTCGACCCGAGCAAGGCAGCCCCGTTCATGCCGCAGCATGAGATTGCCCAACAGGCCGCAGCGGTCCGGACCGCTCACGAACTGCTCCACGGTCGCACCGGCCCCGGGAGCGAGTTCACCGGCTGGCTTGACCTGCCCGTCACCTATGACAGGGCGGAGTTCCAACGGATCAAGGAGGCCGCCGCTCGCATTCAGTCCGACTCCGATGCGCTGGTCGTCATCGGCATCGGGGGCTCCTACCTGGGCGCCCGGGCGACGATCGAAGCGCTGGGCCACTCCTTCTACAACATACTGCCGAAGGCGAAGCGGGGGACCCCCGAGATCTACTTCGCCGGCAAGGAGATCAGCCCGGTCTACCTGACCCACCTCTTCGAGCTGCTGGAGGGCAAGGAGGTCTCGGTCAACGTCATCTCCAAGTCGGGCACGACCACCGAGCCGGCGATCGCCTTCCGCCTCTTCCGGGAGTACATGGAGAAGCGGTACGGCAAGGAGGGGGCCCGCAGGCGGATCTACGCCACCACCGACCGGGCCCGGGGGGCCCTGAAACAGGTGGCCGACGCCGAGGGCTACGAGCAGTTTGTCATCCCCGACGAGGTGGGGGGGCGCTACTCGGTGCTTACCGCCGTGGGCCTGCTGCCCATCGCCGTCAGCGGCGCCGACATCGACCAGCTGATGGCGGGTGCCGCCTCGGCCATGGAGGCGTACAGCCTCCCCGACCTGGCCGTCAACCCCTGCTACCAGTATGCCGCCGCCCGCAACGCCCTCTACCGGAAGGGCAGGACGAATGAGCTGCTGGTGGTCTACGAGCCGGCCCTGCGGACCACCGCCGAGTGGTGGAAGCAGCTCTACGGCGAGTCGGAGGGGAAGGATCAGAAGGGGATCTTCCCGGCCTCGGTCGAGTTTACCACCGACCTGCACTCCATGGGCCAGTACATCCAGGACGGCCTCCGCAACCTGTTCGAGACGGTGCTGCGGGTGGAGAAGCCGAAGCGGGACATCACCATCGGCGCCGACCCGGCGGATGTGGACGGCCTGAACTTCCTGGCCGGCCAGTCGATGGACCACGTCAACCGGAAGGCCTTTGAGGGGACGCTCCTCGCCCACACCGACGGCGGGGTGCCCAACCTGGTCCTCACCCTGCCGGAGCTGAATGAGTTCCACTACGGCCAGATGATCTACTTCTTCGAGAAGGCCTGCGCCATCAGCGGCTACCTGCTGGGGGTCAACCCCTTTGACCAGCCCGGGGTGGAGGCGTACAAGAAGAACATGTTCGCCCTGCTGGGCAAGCCTGGCTTCGAGGCGAAGAGGGCGGAGCTGGAGAAGCGGCTCCAGGGATAGGCCCATACAGCCCAGGTCATGGTCGCCGCCGCTCGCCAGCAGCCGGGCTGCTGCACCATGCTGGAGATCCCCGTGATCGACTACCTCCCGGGCGACCGGGATGCGATCATCCGCCGCCTGGTGTAAGGTCAGAGATGGCGCGCCCTCGCGCTGCGCCTGTCTCGGTGGATCTTTCTTGTGGGAAAGGAAAGGGGGTTCCGGTATCGGGAGGCTCCTCATCCGGAAAGGATGATGATGCAAGGAGGAGTCTCCATGACCGAAACGGTGAACCGGCAGCGGGCCACGCTCCATGTGACCGGCATGACCTGCGCTGCCTGCGCCTCCCGGATCGAGAAGGGGCTGAACCGGCTGCCCGGCGTCAAGGCCGTCGTCAACCTGGCCGCCGAGAAGGCGACGGTGGAGTTCACCCCCGGCCTGACCGACCTGTCGACGATCATCCGGAAGGTCTCGGAGTTGGGATACGGGGCCGCTGAACTGACCGAGCGGGCCGGCGCCGCCGACCGGGAGCGGGAGGCCAGGGAGACGGAGGTCCGCCGGCAGTGGATCAGCTTTCTGGTGGCCGCCCTCTTCACCCTGCCGATCTTCATCGAGGCGATGATCTTCATGCCGCTGGGCATCCACAGCTTTCTGATGAACGCCTACCTCCAGTTCGGCCTGGCGACCGTGGTCCAGTTCGGCCCCGGCTGGCAGTTCTACCGGAGGGCCTGGTCCAACATCCGCCACGGCACCGCCAACATGGACGTGCTGGTGGCGCTGGGCACCTCCGCCGCCTACGTCTACAGCGTGGCCAACACCTTCTTCACCGAGGGCTACCTCTATTACGAGGCGGGCGCAACGGTGCTGACCCTGATCATCCTCGGCAAGCTGTTGGAGGCGGTGGCCAAGGGGCGCACCTCCGAGGCGATCAAGAAGCTCCTGGGGATGCAGGCCAAGACCGCCCGGGTGCTGCGTGACGGCCAGGAGGTCGACCTGCCGGTGGAGCAGGTGGTGGTGGGCGACCGGATCCTGGTCCGCCCCGGCGAGAAGGTACCCGTGGATGGCGTGATCCGGGAGGGGCACTCCTCCGTCGACGAGTCGATGCTGACGGGCGAGTCGCTGCCGGTGGACAAGAAGCCGGGCGATCCGGTGGTGGGCGCCACCATCAACAAGCACGGCGCCTTCCAGTTCGAGGCGACCCGGGTCGGCGCCGAGACGGCGCTGGCGCAGATCGTCCGGATGGTGGAGGAGGCCCAGGGCTCCAAGGCGCCGATTCAGGCGCTGGCCGACACCGTCTCGGGCATCTTCGTCCCGGTCGTCCTGGCGATCGCCCTGCTCGCCTTCCTGGGATGGGGGCTGGTGACCGGCGACTGGGTGGGCGGCCTGAAGGCGGCGACCGCTGTGCTGTTGATCGCCTGCCCCTGCTCCCTGGGTCTGGCCACCCCCACGGCGATCATGGTCGGCACCGGCAAGGGGGCTGAGAGCGGGATCCTCTTCAAGGGCGGTGAGCACCTGGAGCGGGCGCACCAGGTCAACGTGGTGGTCCTGGACAAGACCGGTACCATCACCCGGGGAGAGCCGGAGCTGACCGATCTGATCCCCGCAGACGGCATCGATCCCACCCTGCTGCTGCGGGTGACAGCCACGGCGGAGCGGACCTCGGAGCACCCGCTGGCCGAGGCGATTGTCAAGGGCGCCCAGGCCCGGGGGCTGAGCCTGGCCGAGCCGAAGGAGTTCAACGCCATCCCCGGCTACGGCGTCGAGGCGACGGTGGAAGGGCAGCGGGTGCTGGTGGGCAACCGCCGGCTGATGACCCGCTTCGGGGTCGACATTGCTCCGCTGACCGCCGCCGTGGAGCGGCTGGAGGGGGAGGGGAAGACCGCCATGCTGGTGGCCATCGACGGCCGGGCCGGCGGGATCCTCGCCGTAGCGGATACGGTCAAGCCGACCTCGGCCGCGGCGATCGCCGAGCTGAAGCGAATGGGGATCGAGGTGGTGATGATCACCGGCGACAACCGCCGTACCGCCGAGGCGATCGCCCGGCAGGTGGGGGTGGACCGGGTCCTGGCGGAGGTGCTGCCCGAAGAGAAGGCGGCCGAGGTCGAGAAGTTGCGGGGCTCCGGCCGGCTGGTCGCCATGGTCGGCGACGGGATCAACGACGCCCCCGCCCTGGCCGCGGCCGACCTGGGCATGGCGATCGGCACGGGCACGGATGTGGCGATCGAAGCGGCCGGCGTGACCTTGATGGCGGGCGACCTCCGCTCGATTCCGGCCGCGATCCGGCTGAGCCGGGTCACCATGCGCAAGATCCGTCAGAACCTGTTCTGGGCCTTCTTTTACAACATCGCGGGCATCCCGCTGGCAGCCCTGGGCATGCTGACCCCCATGATCGCCGGCGCCGCCATGGCGTTCAGCTCGGTCTCGGTGGTCACCAACTCGCTGCTGCTGAAGCGGTTCGCCCCCCGGTCATAGGGAGCGGGTCCCGGGCGCATCGCTCAGGACCCGCTTCACTTTCCCCCGGGGACATCTCCTCTTGCCTTTGGGCGGCGTCTCATGTACAAGGGGGTTAGGAAGGGGGGCGAGGTGAGCGATGGGCCCGATCTACACCAACCGCGCGGAGTTTCTCCGGCTTGCTCGGATTCACCGGTACAACGCCGTGGCCGTGGGCATATTGCTCCTGACGGGGCTGCTCCTGTTCGCGGAGCCGTTGCGGGGGCCGCTGGCACCGATCCGGGTGCCGATGAAGAACCTGCACATCTGGCTCGGCCTGGCTGCCGCCCTCTTTGCGGCTGTGGCCGCTCCCCACTGGGCCGGCTTCCTGCTCCGCCCCCGGCTGAACGCCGGCCGGCGGCTCAACCTGATCCTGACTGTCCTCTGGCTGGCGGGCTGGACCGTCACCGGCCTGATCATGTGGTGGCGAGGGCTCGTGCCCTTCACCTGGGTCAACGCCGCCACCGTCCTCCACGACTGGCTCACCTGGACCTCCCTGCCCTGGCTGCTGATGCATCTCACCTTCCGGCTGGCCCGGGTGCGGCGGCTGGGGGAGCGGCTGGAGCTCTCCGCCTGGCTGGCCCACGGCTCCACCCGGCGGGCCTTCCTCTGGTCAGCGGCCGGCCTCCTGGGCTTCGGCTGGATCTGGAGCGTGCTCTCCTCCGCCTCGCCGGCGCAGCAGGTGGCTCTGAGCGCGGAGGGCGAGGAGCTGGGGCCGCCGGTCGATCCCGCAACCCTGACCGGGGGAGGCATGAAGGGCCGGTTCCGGCCCTACTTCATCAACTCGGTGATCCCCCCGTTCGATCCGGCCACCTGGCGGCTGACGGTGGGGGAGAAGAGCTACACCTGGGAGCAGTTCCTGGCGCTGCCGCACCGGGAGCTGGTCTGCAACTTCCACTGTGTCACCGGCTGGTCGGTTTACGACATCACCTGGGTCGGCATCCGGGTGGCCGACCTGCTGCAGGATGCGGGGGTTGCCAGGGCGCCGGCGCTGATCTTCCACTCCGGCGACGGCGAGTACACCGATTCGCTCTCCTGGGAGCAGGCGACGGAACCCGACGCGCTGCTTGCCTTCCAGATGGACGGCCGGCGGCTGCCACGACTGAACGGCGGGCCGGTCCGGCTGCTGGTGCCGCCGATGTACGGCTACAAATCGGTCAAGTGGGTGGAGCGAATCTCTCTCCACGATGACCCGGACTACCGGGGCTACTGGCAGCTGCGCGGGTACAAGGTAAACGCCTACCTGGAGCGCGGGGAGCCCGTCAGGGGCAGCGATCCAGACGGGAGCGGCGGTGCTTCCTAGGTTGAAGGAGGTTTTTCTGTGGATCGAAGCGGCTACCTGGAGGCCGCAGCGCAGCGGTTTACCGAGTTCGGCGGCTTTGCCCCGGTGGAGGGGGAGGCGCTCCCCGCCGCGGTGGCCGAGTGGGCCGACCTGGTGCTGGAGCGGGTGGAGCCCGGGCTGATCACCTGGGTCGCCTTCCTCCCGCTCCGGGCGGGCTCCCTGCTCCCTGGCGTGCGGGGGGAGATGGCCGCGCACCTGACCGCCATGCGCCCCGAAGCGAAGGCGGAGCGGCTCGGGGTGCTGCTGCTGGTGACCGAGGAGCCCCTCACCCGGGAGGAGTACGACCGGCTCCAGGGGCTGGTCCACCAGGCCGGGCGGGTCCGGCTGGTGCCCTGGGTGGCCGATCTGGCCCGGGGGCGCCTCTTCGGCCACCAGGGGCCGCCCTTCGGCATCGACCCCGACCTGTACATGCTGGCCTCGCCGGAGGCGGAGCAGGCAACCCGGTCCCTGGCGGCCCGGAGAGCGGCCCCGGCGGGCTGGGTCCCCTGGCTGACGGTGGGGATTGCCGTGATCCTGGTCGCCGTCTGGGTGGCGATGACGGTGGCGGGGCGGTCGTTGCGGGCCACCGAGGATGCGGAACTCCTCTACCGGTGGGGGGCGGCGCTCCGGCCCGACCTCCTCCAGCGCGGGGAGTACTGGCGCCTTTTCACAGCGGGTTTCCTGCACATCGGCCCGGCCCACCTCTTCATGAACACCCTCTCCCTCTGGTGGATCGGGCAGTTGGTGGAGCGGCTCTACGGGCGGCTCCGCATGGCGGTGATCTACCTGGTCGCCCTGGTGGCGGGGTCGGTGGGCAGCGTCATCTTCGGCCCGCCCTTGATCCTCAGCGCCGGGGCCAGCGGGGCGATCTTCGGGCTGCTGGGGGCGGTGCTCTGGTACCGGCTGGCGGCGCCCCGGCGGCAGCGGCTGCAGCAGACGCCGATCTTCCTGGTGGTGCTCTTCAGCCTGCTCAGCGGGGTCCTGCTCCAGGAGAACGTGGACAACTGGAACCACCTCGCCGGCCTGGTGGGCGGCGTGGTGGCGGCGGCGGCGGTCGGCTTTGTGGAGCAGACCGGCCCCAGGCTGGCCCGGACGCTGTTGCACGGCCTCTCCACCTTCGCCCTGCTCGCCCTGTCCGGGGCGGTGGTGCTGGGGATGTTCGAGCTGCCGGGCCCCTCCCAGCACCTGGCCCGCTCCCTGAACGCTTACGAGGCCCGCCGGCTGGATGAGGCCCAGCGGGAGATGGAGCGGGTGGTGGCCGCCGATCCGGAGCAGCCGTACCTGCACTTCATGCTGGCCTGGATCTACTACGAGCAGGGCCGGCTGAGCGATGCCCGCAGCCGGCTGGACCAGGTCTTCCGCCTGGAGCCGAACCATCCGGGGGCGCAGGATCTTCTCCACCGGCTGCAGCCGCCGGTGGAGACCAAGGAGCAGTTCCGGCGAAGGTAAGAAAAAGGCGCCCCCGAAAGGGGGCGCCGATCAGCTTACCCAACAGGGAACTTACCCGCGGGCGGGACGGCTCTGGGCCAGATTGACCGTCAGGACACGGCCGTTATACTGCTGGTTGTTCCAGGCCTCGATGGCCTTCTGGGCGTCCTCCTCCTCCATGTCGACAAAGCCGAAGCCGCGGCTGCGGTTGGTTTCACGGTCGAGGACGATCTTCGCACGCTTCACTTCGCCAAACTGGGAGAACAGCTCGTTGAGATCCTCGTCAGTGGTAGCCCAGGGAAGATTGCCTACAAAAATGCTGACAACGGCCAAATCTGACAGCCTCCTAAACCAGAATCATCGGAACCCGATTTATTTCTTCGATGTTACCAGTCATAACCCTTCTAGCCCTTATAATTTTCTTTTCTGAACATAAACCTTTTTGCCGCCGATGGCGCCCTCCCCCGGCCTAGCGCAGGAGGAACCCCCCCGCCAGCAGGGCGGTGACCACACCCCAGATGGGCGAGACCTTCAGGTAGTAGACGGAGATGAAGAAGAGGGCGGCAATCCCGAAGGGAATCCAGTTGAAGGGCGCCTGCCCCTTGGGCTGGAAGGCATAGCCGGCAAAGTCCCAGGCCAGCATGGCCAGCATGACGAAGACCACCGGGCGGATGCCGGCGACCATCCCCTTGATGAAGGGGGCATCCTTGAACTTGACCAGAAGCCCCGCCAGGGCGATCATGGCGATGCCCACCGGGAGGGTGACGGCGATCAGGGAGACCAGCGCCCCGGGGATGCCCGCGGCCTTGTAGCCGATGTACATGGTCAGCTTGGTGGCGATGGGGCCGGGGAGGGCGTTCCCGAAGGCGAGGGCGGTGCCGAACTCCTCCTTGGTCACCCATCCGAAGACATCGACCGCCTCGTTCTCGTAGAGCGGGACGATGGATGGCCCGCCCCCGAAGCCCAGCAGGGTGGCCCGACCGAAACCGACAAACAGGTCCACGAGGGTCTTCAGCATGGATGCTCCCCAACCTTTCGCAGCGGATCGGTATGCTTCATACACGGAGGATTACGCTCTCCAGGATAGCACAGAGCGGCGGCGTCCACTACCGGTCGCCGGCATAGCGCAGATCGGGGCCGAGCAGGACCTGGTGCGCCATGGAGCGGCCGGCCATCTGGTAGCGGACATCGGCCAGGGTGACCCGGTAGCCCTCCGCCACCTGTTCGTAGGTGATCAGCGGGTAGGGGAACTGGTCGAAGAAGGGCTTCAGCTCCGGGCTCGCCCGGACGGCTCGGATCACCTCATCCTCCGGCGGCTTGGCGACCACCCGGGTGGCCCTGACCGCCCGCCCGAGCGCCACCTGCCCCTGCTCGTACCGGTCGCCCAGGTCCACGGTAAAGGACCAGACCGCCGGGTGGAAGAGGGAGGGGGAGACCCGGAGCTGTGCCACGGGCTGCCCCGCATAGGCCCGGGCCACCGCCCGCTCCAGCAGGGTGTGGCTCAGCCCCCGGTAGCCGACGGTGTAGATCAGCAGGTAGGCCAGGACGCCGAGGATCCAGCGGCGGCGCAGCAGGGGCCGGCGGGCCGCAACGACCACCGCCGCCAGCAGCGGCAGGGTGTAGAGCGGGTCGACGATCGGAACCCAGTCCAGCCCCAGCCGGGCCTCGGAGAAGGGGAGGAGCAGGCGGGTGCCCCAGCCGGTCATCCAGTCGTTCAGCAGGTGGGCGCCCAGGACGGAGAGCAGCGCCCAGCCGGCCACGGTCCAGTACCGGGCCCGGCGGAAGAAGAGCCAGGCGATGCCGGCCGCCAGCAGGGCGACGGCCGGGGCGACCAGCAGGGCGTGGCTGAGGCCGCGGTGGTAGATGTACTCGGCCATGGGGCCGCCGTCGATGAAGAGGCCGGTGAAGATATCGAGATCCGGCGCCTCGGCGGCGATGAAGGCAGCGGCGATCACCGCCCGGTCGGTCTCGGTCGGGCTGGGGAGCAGGCCGGTCTCCGGACCGCCGTCCCGGGGCCGGGCCATCCCGATGGCCAGCCCCAGCAGGCCGTGGGTTATGTTGTCCAAGGAGTCTCACCTCATCCCGATAGGATTCGTCCGGTATGCTTTGCTCCCCTGCTGATCAAGGCAGGGGAATTCTAGGTTTGAAGCGAAAGGCTGGAGGGAGGTGAGGCTCCATGCGGGCAGTCAAGGTTCTGCACATGGCTGACATGCACCTGGAATGGCCCTTCGCCGGGCTGGGGATCGACGCCCGCCGGGGGCGGATGCGCCGGGAGGAGCTGAAGGAGGTCTTCGCCTCGATCGTCGATCTGGCGATTCGGGAGCAGGTGCAGCTCTTTCTCATCGCAGGGGACCTCTTCGAGCACGACCACCTGACCCGGGCGACCGTCCTCTGGCTGGAGCAGCAGTTCCGCCGGATGGAGGGGATCCGGGTTTTCATCAGCCCCGGCAACCACGACCCGCTGCTGCCCAACAGCTACTACCGCTCCTTCCCCTGGCCGGAGAACGTGCACATCTTCGGGCCGGAGCCGGAGCGGGTCGACCTGGACCCGCTCGGGGTCTCGGTCTACGGCTGGGGCTTTCCCGCCTACGAGGTGACCAGCTGGCAGCTGGGCAGCCTGCGGGTGGCGGATCCCCGCCGGATCAACATCGTGCTGCTCCACGGGGGCGATGAGCGCTACCACCCGTTCCGGCCGTCGGAGCTGAGCGCCCTGGAGGCGGACTACATCGCCCTGGGCCACATCCACAAGGCGGGGGTGGTCTGGGAGGAGGACGGCCGGGTGATCGCCCAGTACCCGGGCAGCCCGGAGGCGCTCTCCTTCGGGGAGCCCGGCCTGCACGGGGTGCTGGTGGGCACCGTCGGCAAGGAGGTCAACCGGCTGATGCCGGTGGTGACCGGGAAGCGCCAGTTCATCAGCCGCGCCGTCAATGTGACCGGGGCGGCCACGCCGGAGGAGCTGGTGCAGGCGGTGCTGGCCGTGGACGGGGAGTTCGAGCGCATGACCCACGCCTACCGGCTGGCGCTGACCGGCACGGTCGACCCGGAGCTGACCATCGACCTGCCGCTGCTGGAGGAGCGGCTGGCGCCCCACTTCTACCTGCTGCGGCTGCAGGATCAGACGCGGCGGGACTACGACCTGGCCGGGCTGGCCCGGGAGCGCTCCGCCCGCGGCCTCTTCGTCCAGCGGCTGCTGGCGATGGAGGCCCAGGCGGCCGATCCCCAGGAGCGGGCGCGCCTGCAGCGGGCGCTGCAGCTCGGCCTGGCGGCCTTTCAGGAGAGGGGGGGCGCCCGGTGAGAATCGACCGGATGATCCTGACCGCCTTCGGCCGGTTCCAGGGCCGCACCATCGACCTGGGGCCGGGGCTGACGATCATCTATGGGGAGAACGAGTCGGGCAAGAGCACCATCCAGAAGTTCCTGCTGGGGATGCTCTACGGCTTCAAGAAGCGGGGGCTGCGCCGGGAGTACACCGAGGATGCGGCCCGCTACCGCCCCTGGGCCGGGGAGGAGTACCGGGGCGCCCTGCTCTACACCCTGGACGGCGGCCAGGCCTACCGGGTGGAGCGGGTCTTCGACCCGAGCCGGGAGTCGGTCAGGCTCTACGATGCGGTCACCGGGGCGGACCTGACCCGCTCCTTTGCGATGGACCGGCGGAAGGAGCTGCTCTTTGCCGAGGAGCAGCTGCGCCTCTCCGCCGAGGTCTTCACCTCCACCGCCTGGGTGGGCCAGATGGAGGTGGGGCGGCTGGAGATGGGCCGGGAGCTGGTGCAGCGGGTGGCCAACCTGTCGGAGTCGGGCCGGGAGGACCTCTCGGTGCGGACCGCCCTGCGGATCCTGGATGAGCGGATCCGGGAGATCGGCTCGGAGCGGGCGCCGACCCGGCCCTACGCCCGGGTCACCCGGCTGATCGGCGAGAAGCGGCAGGAGTTGGAGCGGGCGCAGAGGACCCGGCAGCAGACGCTGGAGTGGGAGGCGGGGCTCCGGGAGGCCCGGAGCGAGGTCGCCCGGCTGGAGCGGGAGATCCAGGAGGCGCAGCGCCGGCTGGTCTGGGCGCAGCTGGCGGAGGCGGAGGAGCGGCTGGAGCGGGTCCAGCTCTCCACCGCCAAGATGCAGGCGGCCCGGCTCCGCACCCGGGAGCTGGCCGGCTTCGCCTTCTTCCCGGTGGAGCTGAGGTCCGCGCTGAAGGAGTGCCAGGCGCAGATCGACCAGTCCCGGGCGGCGATCGAGCGGTACCGACAGCGGCAGGCCGAGCTGGACGGGGCGAGGGAGGCGCTGGAGGCGCAGCTCGGCGAGTACGCCGGGCTGGTTGCCCTGGGCCCCGAGGCCGCCGCCGAGGTGGCGGCCGCTGCCCGCAGGGTCGAGGGGGGGCAGAGCCGCCTTTCGGGGCTGCGGGAGGAGACAGCCCGGCTGGATGAGCTGATCGCCCGCCTGGACGAGACGATGGAGCCGCTGGCGGCGGTCGCCCGGGAGGGCGAGGAGCGGCTGGCGCAGGTGGAGCGGCTGGAGCGGGAGGTCGATCTGATCAAGGGACGGCTTGACCCGGGGCAGCTGGAGCGGCTTCGGGCGGCGGTGGGCGAGCTGGAGCGGCGGCACCGGGCGGGGAGCGGGACCGGCTGGCTGGCGCTGGCGCTGCTGCTGCTGGCGGCCGGGGCTTCGGCCCCCTTCGTGCCCGCTCCGGCGGCGGGGCTGCCGGTGGCGGGAGGGCTGGCCCTTCTCGGGCTCCTCAGCCTGATCCCCTTCCTGTTGGTCCGGCGCTCCCGGGGGCGGGTGGCGACCGATCTGGAGGAGGCGAAGCGGCAGCTGAAGCTCGCCGAGAGCGCCTGGAGCGAGGATCACGACCGGATCCGCCGGCTGGAGAAGCAGCGGGAGCAGGTGCTGCAGATCGCCGGGGTGCTGACCGCCGGTGAACTGCGCAACCAGATGCTCCGCTACGAGCAGCTGGCGGCCCGGCGGGAGGGCCAGGAGGTGCGGCGGGAGGCGCTGCTGGCCGAGATCCGGCAGCTGGAGGAGGAGAGCGCCGCCGAGCAGGCACGCCTGCGGGAGATGCTGAGCGCCGGCCTGGGCCTCCCCCCGGCGGAGGTCCGGCCCGACCCGGAGGCCGTCGCCCGGTTCCAGGAGCGGGCCCGGCAGGTGAGCGCCGCACGGTTTGAGCTGGAGGCGCTCCAGCGGGAGGCCCGGGAGCTGGCGGAGCGGATCGCCGAGGAGGAGCGGCAGATCGCCGTGGCCCAGGCCGAGTACGAGGCGGTCCTCGGGGAGGCGGGGGTGCCCGATGCCGAGGCCTTCGAGGCCGGCTGCGCCAGCCATGAGGAGTGGCGGAAGGCGGAGCGGGAGGCGGAGGGGCTCCGGGTGGCCCTGAGCGCCCTGTTGGGCGAGGAGGATGGCGAGTCGGTGGGGCGGGAGGTGGAGCGGCTCCGGCAGCAGGCGGTGGGGCCGAAGCCGGAGGCGCTGCCCGCCGCCGCCGCCGTGGCCGCCGAGATCCGGCAGCTGGAGGCCCAGCGGGCGGAGTGGCACGCCCGGGCCTCCGACCTGGCCGCCCGGGTGGAGACGGCGGTGGCCGAGATCGCCGACACGGCTGACCTGGAGCGGGAGATCCAGGCGCTGGTGGAGGAGCGGCAGCAGATGGAGGAGGAGCTGGCCGCCCTGGAGCTGGCCCGGTCGGTGATCGGCGAGGTCTCCAGCCAGATCCACCGGGAGTTTGCCCCCCGGCTGAACCAGGCGATGGGGCGGATCGCCTCCCAGCTGACCCGGGGCAGGTACCAGGCGGTGCGGATCGACGAGGATCTGACGATCCGGGCGATCGCGGAGGGGGAGCGGACGGTGGAGCTGACCAGCCTGTCGGGCGGCACCGTCGACCAGTTCTACCTAGCCCTGCGGGTGGCGATCCTCGACCTGCTGACCGAGGGGCAGGAGCGAATCCCGCTCCTGCTGGACGACCCCTTTGTCCAGTACGACAGCGAGCGGCTGCGGTCGGCCATGGCCTACCTGGGCCGGCTGGCGGCGGACCGCCAGGTGGTGCTGATGACCTGCCACCAGCGGGAGGTCGAGATGGGGCGGGAGCTGGGAGCCCATCTGATCGAGCTATAGACTGCAGCAAGGGAGCGGCGTTGGGCGATGAGCGATCTGTGGGCGCTGGTCTGGTCCTATCTCTATGTGGGCGGGGTGGTGGTGATCGGTGAGGGGAGCCACCGGCTGGGCCTCTCCCGGGAGATCTCCCGCAAGGTGATCCACGTCGGTGTGGGCCTCTGGATCATCGGCACCGTCTGGCTCTTCGAGAGCCCCTACCTGGCAGCGGTGCCGCCCGCCACCTCGATCCTGATGAACTGGCTGATCCACCGCCGCCGTCTGCTCAAGTCGGTGGAGGCCGCCCCGGAGAACCTGGGGACGGTCTGGTTCCCGCTCTCCTTCGCCCTGCTGATCCTGCTGGCCTGGGAGGTGAAGGCGGCGGTGGTGGGCGGCATCCTGGCGATGACCCTGGGGGATGCCCTGGCCTCCACCGTGGGGATGCGGTGGGGGCGCCGGCGGTACGCCACCCTCGGGGGGCACGGGAAATCGGTGGAGGGCTCCCTGGCGATGTTCGGGGCCACCTTCGCCGCCGTGCTGGCCACCCTCTGGTTCTACGAGGCCGGGCGGGGCTGGCTCTTCCTGCTGGGGCTCGCCGCCCTGACCGCCGTCCTGGCCACCTGCGGCGAGGCGCTGGGGGTGAAGGGGCGGGACAACCTCTGGGTGCCGCTGGGGGCCGGCCTGGTGCTCTACGCCGGCCTGCGCTGGCTCGATCCGGCCCTGCTGCCGCCGCTGGGCCTGGGGGCGGTGCTGGCCGCCCTGATCGGGCTGGCCGCCTGGCGGAGGGGGTCGCTCAGCCCCAGCGGGGTGCTGGGGGCGATCCTGACCGGCACCCTCCTCTTCGGCCTGGGCGGCTGGGTGGGCGGTCTGGCGCTGATCGGCTTCTTCCTCTCCTCCAGCCTGCTCTCCCGGCTCTTCCGGGGGCGGAAGGCGGATGTGGAGGCGGAGTTCGCCAAGACCGGCACCCGGGACCTTGGGCAGGCGCTGGCCAACGGAGGGGTGGCCGCCCTGGCGGCGGTGGGGTACGCCGCCACCGGCGAGGCCGCCTGGATGGGCGCCGTCCTGGGCGCCCTGGCCGCCGCCAACGCCGACACCTGGGCGACCGAGCTGGGGGTGCTGGCCCCCTCCCGCCCCCGGCTGATCACCACGATGCGGCCGGTGGAGCCGGGCACCAGCGGGGCGGTCTCGCTCACCGGCACCCTGGCGGCGCTGGCGGGCGCCGGGCTGATCGGCCTGATCGCCGCCCTGCTGGACCCGGTCTGGTGGCCCCTGTTGGGCTGGGTGGCCCTAGCCGGACTGGGCGGCTCGCTGCTGGACTCCCTGGCCGGGGCGACGGTCCAGGGAATCTACTGGTGCCCGGCCTGCGGCAAGGAGACCGAGCGGCTCCGGCACCGGTGCGGCGCGGAGACCCGGCTGCACCGCGGCTGGGGCTGGCTGCACAACGACCTGGTCAACCTGCTCGCCACCCTGGCGGGGGCGGTGGTGGGGTATCTGGTGGTTTGACGGGCACTTTCGGCAACCTGGGGGCGCCCTTACTCGTCCAAGGGATAGAGGGATGGAGTGGGGGGGCGTCCTATGCGTCTGTCTCTGTACTGTTGTCTGGTTCCGCTGCTGGTGGCAGCGCTGACGGTGGCCGGGTGTGCGGCTGGACCGCCGGCGCAACCGCCTGCTGACGGGGTGACCGAGCCGCCCGCTGCCCAGCCGCCGGCCTCCGAGCCGCCGGTTGCTCCACCGCCCGCAGCGGAGCCCGCGCCTCCTCCCTGGGCGATCCCCGTCACCGACGAGTCCTTCCCGGCCCTGGTGGAGCAGCACCGGCCCAACGAGCTGGGGCGGGTGCTGATCCTGGAATACCACCACTTCGGCCACCAGGAGGAGCGCTGGACCCGGACCTACGCCAACTTCCGCAAGGACCTGGAGACGCTTTACGCCAAGGGATTCCGGGCGGTCAGCCTGCTGGACTACATCAACGGCGAGATGAAGCTGCCCGCCGGCACCTCCCCGGTGATCCTGACCTTCGACGACTCGATGAAGAACCAGTTCCCGGCGGTGATCAAGGACGGCAAGCTGGAGCCTCACCCCGACAGCCCGGTGGCCATCCTGCTCCAGTTTGCCCGGGAGCACCCCGACTTCGGGCTGGCCGGCACCTTTTATGTCAAGTTCACCGAGGTCCCCTTTGAGGAGGAGGAGCACTGGAAGGAGAAGCTCCGGTTCCTGGTGCGCCACGGCTTTGAGGTGGCGAACCACTCGTACACCCACGACAACCTCGCCCTCCTGGACGACCAGGGCGTCCAGCGCTCCCTGGCGATGAACGTCAAGCGGATCCGGGAGGCGCTGCCCGACTATGACGGCTCCACCCTGGCCCTGCCCATGGGGATGATGCCCAGGAACCGGGCGCTGGCGGTGGAGGGCGAGTACGGGGGGACCCGTTACAAGCACCGGGCGGTGCTGCTGGTCGCCGACTCGCCCAACTACTCGCCCTACGACAAGCGGCTGGACCTCTTCGCCCTGCAGCGGACCCAGGCGATCCAGTCGGAGTTCGACCGCTGGTTCCCCTACCTGGAGACCTACCGCTACGTCAGCGACGGGGACCCCGATACGGTGGTCTTCCCCGAGTCCTACCAGGAACTTCTCAATCCGGAGAAGGTAAAGGGGAAGAAGGTGCGAACCTATCCTGACAAATAGGAGCCCAAAGGAGGCCTCCAAGGTGAAGGTCGCACTGATCCAGATGGATATCGCCCTGGGCCAGCCCGAGCGGAACCGGGAGCGGGGGGCCGCCCTCGTCCGGGAGGCCGCCGCCCGGGGCGCCCGGCTGATCCTGCTGCCCGAGATGTGGACCACCGGCTACTGCCTGCCCGACCTGGCGGGGCGGCACGCCGACCAGAGCGGCGAGCCCACCGGCAGCCTGCTGGCCGGCCTGGCCCGGGAGACGGGGGCCTACATCGCCGGCTCCGTGGCGGACGAGCGGGGGGGACGGGTCTACAACCGGGCCACCCTCTACACCCCCTCCGGCGAGCGGGTCGCCGCCTACGACAAGATCCACCTGGTCCCGATGATGGATGAGCACCGCTACCTGACCCCGGGCGACCGGCTGGCCACGGCCGAGCTGGACGGGGCCAAGGCGGGGCTGGCCATCTGCTACGACCTCCGCTTCCCTGAGCTCTTCCGCTCCCTCACCCTGGCGGGGGTGGAGCTCTTCCTGATCCCCGCCGAGTGGCCGGCCCAGCGGCTGCACCACTGGCGGACCCTGGCGATGGCCCGGGCGATCGAGAACCAGGCCTTCGTCCTGGCCTGCAACCGGGTGGGGGAGGACGGGGCCAACCGCTTCCCCGGCCACTCCCTGGTGATCGACCCCTTCGGCACCGCCCTGGCGGAGGGGGGCGAGGGGGAGGAGATCCTCCTGGCGGAGATCGACCTGAGCCAGGTGGCGGCGGTGCGGGAGCGGATCCCTGCCCTGCGCGACCGGCGCCCCGACCTGTACGAGCTGCGCTGAGAGCACGCAAAAAAGCCCGCCCCCGGTCCTGCCGGCGGCGGGCTTTTCCCTTTCGGTCAGAAGAGCCGGATCATGGTGATGGCGCCGGTGGCCACCGCCCCGATCAGCATGCCGGAGATGGCCACCCCCAGCCCCATGGCGAGGGCGGTGAGGAGGCGGGGAAGGCCCAGCAGGTTGGCCAGTGCGGCCCCCGACCAGAGCCCGGTGCCCGGGATGGGGATCCCGATGAAGAGCGCCACCCCCAACCAGCCATAGCGGTGGACGCGGTTCTGGTGCTTCAGCGCCACCCCGTCAATCCGGGCAAGCCAGCGGGCAGCCCAGGGAGCCTCCTGGGCAATGCGGCGGAGCATATGCATGATGAACATGATGAGCGGAACCTGCAGCAGGTTGCCCAGAATCCCCAGCGCAATCGAATAGCTGGGCTGGAGCCCGCTGACGATGCCGACCGGAATCCCGACCCGCAGCTCGAGGAACGGGATGGCGGAAACGAACAGCACCTTCAGTGCGGCAGACCAGTCCACTCTATTGACCCTCCCACAACTTGGCGGCCCACATAAAAGGACCTTCGAAGCCAGCATGACTTCGAAGGTCTTGTCATGGCTGACGCCGGTACGACCGGGGTTGTCTGAACCCGGAATGGCGACCGTACCACCCACCCCGGAGGGCAGGCTGACTACTCCCCTTCGTGCTACTCTCCATCCTACCAAGAAACCCGGCAGGAGTCAAACGGTAAATCCAGATCCTTACATAACAAGTCGTACCTGTACGTTAGACGCGGCCGCCCAGCAATCGGGTACGGCTGACCAGCACAGCGGCCTGGGAGCGGTTGGAGAGGTGGAGTTTCTGCAGGATCACGCTGACGTAGTTCCGCACCGTTTTCTCCGCCAGGAAGAGGCGGGCAGCGATCTCCCGGTTGGTCAGCCCGTCGCCGATCAGCTCCAGGATCGCCTGCTCCCGGTCGTTGAGCGCCTCGCGCCCCGACTCGACACCCCCCTGCCGCAGGTGCTCCATCACACCCCGGGTGATGTTCGGATGGAGCAGGCAGCCTCCCTCCGCCACCACCTGGATCGCCCGCAGCAGCTCCCCGGCCTCCACCTGCTTCAGCAGGTAGCCGGCCGCCCCTGCCACCACCGCGGCGATCGCCGCCTCGTTGTCATCGTAGGAGGTGAGCATCAGGACCCGCGCCCCGGGCTGCCGCTCCCGGATCCGCCGGCAGCACTCGATCCCGCTGCCGTCGGGCAGGCGGACATCCATCAGGATCACGTCGGGCTTCAGAGCCAGCGCCTTCTCCTCTGCCTGCCGCGCCGTCGCTGCCTCCCCCACCACCCGCATACCGGGGGCGCGCGCCAGCAGGGCGCCCAGTCCCATGCGGACCACGCTGTGATCATCCACCAGGAGAATGGTTGTCATACCGAGCCACCTCCTCTGCTTATCTATTCGCTCACTTTTCAGAATAACCTTCCGGTCGGACGATCATCGGGAAAGTCAGGACAAATGTCCCGGGACTCGGGGGAGGGTGTCCCTCCAAGAGGAGGGCGCCGCTGCACTACCCTGAGGGGGAGAGGAGGGGGGTCCATGGATCGGCACAAGGTGATGGCAGCGGTCTTCGTCGAGGAGTTTATGCGGATGGGTCTCTCCCCTGATGGGGTGATGGCGCTCTTCCGCAACCCGTTCTACACCGGCCCCCACAGCGTCCTTCTCCTCCACGGGGAGGAGTGGGTGGAGGGGTTGATCCAGCAGATCTTCACGGGAGAGGGGGATCCCCATGGCAAGGGATAAGGTGACGCGCAGCATCTCCCGCCGGGACTTTTTGGCGGCCACCGGGGCGGCGGTGGGGGCGCTGGTCTTCGTGGGGCGGCAGCGGTGGGCCCGGGCCGATCTGGCCACCCTGAAGCCCTTCCAGGTCGACAACCCGCTGACCGCCTACCCGGACCGGGACTGGGAGCGGCTCTACCGGGATCAGTACCGTTATGATTCGGAGTTCACCTTCCTCTGCGTCCCCAACTGCACCCACAACTGCCGGGTGAAGGGGGTGGTCCGCAACGGGGTGATGGTCCGGGTGGAGCCGCCCTACACCGAGGGGAGCGCCACCGACCTGTACGGCACCCAGTCCTCCCAGTCCTGGCACCCCCGCGGCTGTCTGAAGGGCTACACCCTGCCCCGCCGGATCTACGGGCCCTTCCGGACCAAGTATCCCATGGTGCGCAAGGGCTGGAAGGAGTGGGTGGAGGCGGGCTGGCCCGACCCCTCGCAGAAGGAGGTGCAGGAGAAGTACTTCCGCCGGGGATGGGACGACTGGGTGCGCGTCTCCTGGGACGAGGCCAACACCTTAGTGGCCAGGACCACCCTGCAGATCATGAAGACCTACTCCGGCGAGGAGGGGGCGGCCCGCCTCCGGGCCCAGGGCTACCCGGAGGAGATGATCGAGGCGATGCACGGCTCCGGCGCCCAGACCATGAAGTTCCGCAACGGCATGGCGCTCAACGGGGTGATCCGGATCAACGCCCTGGCCCGCTTCGCCAACATGCTCGCCCTCTACGACGGCCACTACGGCGCCCGCCAGTGGTCCAGCTACGACTGGCACGGCGACCTGAACCCCGGCCATCCCATGTCCACCGGGGTCAAGTGCTCCGACGTGGACATGAACGACTTCCGCAACACCAAGCTGATGATCTTCCTGGGCAAGAACCAGGTGGAGAACAAGATGGCCGACGCCCACTGGTGGATCGAGATCATCGAGCGGGGCGGCAAGGTGGTCAACATCTCCCCCGAGTACAGCCCCGCCTCCCAGAAGTCCGACTACTGGCTGCCTGTGCGGCCCGGCTCGGACATCGCCCTGCTGCTCGGGCTGGCCCACATCCTCTACCGGGACCGGCTGATCGACTTCGACTTCGTCAAGCGGCAGACCGACCTGCCCCTCCTGGTCCGGATGGATACCCTCAAGCGGCTGACCAACAAGGAGCTGGGCCTCCCCACCAGCCGGCTGACCGGCTACTCCGTCACCACCCAGAAGATCGACCCGGCCCTGCGGGAGTCCTGGGGCGACTTCGTGATCTGGGATCAGGCCACCGGGGCGCCCCGGGTGATCAACCGGGAGCAGGTGGGCGACCGCCTGCCCTACGACCCGGCCCTGGAGGGGGAGTTCACCGTCACCCTGGCCGACGGCTCCAGCGTGACCTGCAAGACCGGCTACCAGCTCTACAAGGAGCACGTGGCGGAGTACACCCCCGAGATGGTCTCGGAGATCACCTCCGTGCCGGTGGAGCTGATCGAGCGGCTGGCCCGGGATCTGGGGACGATCAAGCCGGCCCACATCGCCACCGGCGAGGGGGTCAACCACTACTTCCACTGCGACCTGACCGGTCGCGCCTGCTTCCTGCTGGTCTCCCTGACCGGCAACGTGGGCAAGCCGGGGGCCAACACCACCCACTGGGCGGGCAACTACCGGGGCGAGAACCACCCGGGGCTGCCGGTCTGGATGGCGGAGGACCCCTTCCAGCCCAACCTGGATCCCGAGGCCCCGGCCAGCGCCATCAAGGTCAGGAAGTACTACAAGGCGGAGCACCCCTGCTACTGGAACTACGGCGACCGGCCGCTGATCGTGAACGGCAGGAACTACACCGGCAAGACCCACATGCCGGCGCCCACCAAGGCGATCTGGATCGCCAACTCCAACCACCTGAACAACGCCAAGTGGGCCCACCACATGATCGAGGTGGTCAACAAGCAGGTGGAGATGTTCGTGGTCCAAGACTGGGAGTGGACCGGCTCCTGCGAGCACGCCGACGTGGTCTTCCCGGTCCAGTCCTGGGCGGAGATGACCCACCCCGACATGACCTCCGCCTGCTCCAACCCCTTCTTCAACGTCTGGAAGGGCGGGCTGAAGCCGCTCTACGAGTCGAAGCAGGATGTGGAGGTGATGGCCGGCGTCGCCAACAAGCTGGCGGAGCTGACCGGGGACCAGCGCTACAGCGACTACTGGAAGTTCGTCAACGAGGGCCGGACCGAGATCTACCTGCAGCGGGTCTCCGACGCCTCCTACACCACCAGCGGCTACGACATCCGGGAGCTGATGGAGTCCGACCGGGACTGGCTGATGATGTTCCGGACCTACCCCCGGATCTTCGGCTGGGAGCAGGTCCACGAGTCGAAGCCCTGGTACACCAAGACCGGCCGGATCGAGCTGTATAAAGACGAGCCCGAGTTCATCGACCTGGGGGAGAACCTGATCGTCCACCGGGAGCCGGTGGAGGCCACCCCCTACCTGCCCAACGTGATCGTCGGCACCCACCCCGCCATCCGCCCGGTCAATGCGATCCCGCCGGAGGCGGTGGACGCCTCGGAGCGCTCGGTCCGGAACCTGAAGATGAGCTGGGCGGAGGCCCGGCAGACCAGGAACCCGCTCTGGGAGCAGGGTTACCGCTTCTACTTCCTCACCCCCAAGAGCCGCCACCGGGTCCACTCCAGCTGGGCGATGACCGACTGGAACGTGATCTGGGACTCGAACTTCGGCGACCCCTACCGGGCCGACAAGCGGACGCCCTCCACCGGCGAGGCGCAGGTCCACATCAACCCGGAGGATGCGAAGGAGCTGGGGATCAACGACGGCGACTACGTCTACGTCGACGCCAACCCCGCCGACCGGCCCTACATTGGCTGGAAGGAGTCGGATCCCTACTACGAGGTGGCCCGGCTGAAGGTCCGGGTCCGCTACAACCCGTCCTACCCGCGGGGGGTCACCATGATGAAGCACGCCATCTGGATCGCCTCGCCCAAGACGGTGCGGGCGAACCAGCAGCGGGCCGACGGGCTGGCGATCTCCGACACCGGCTACATGGCCCACGTGCGGACCGGCTCGCACCAGTCGGCCACCCGGGGCTGGCTCCAGCCCAGCCAGATGACCGACTCCCTGGTCCGCAAGGGCTACATGGGCCAGGAGATCGGCGTGGGCTACGAGGTGGATGTGAACGCTCCCAACACCTGCCCCAAGGAGACGCTGATCAAGATCACCAAGGCCGAGGATGGCGGCCCGGGCGGCACGGGCATCTGGAAGCCCGCCACCACCGGCTTCACCCCCGGCGGCGAGAACGAGGCGATGCTGCAGTACCTGCAGGGCGGCTTTGTGAAGGGAGGGCGCTAGCCCGTGGCAGTGGAGAAGGTGAAGAACTGGCAGCTGGGCCGGGAGATGGAGTACGCCTACCCCGAGGCCCGCCCGCAGCGGCAGTTCGCGGCGGTCTTCAACCTGAACCGGTGCATCGGCTGTCAGACCTGTACCATGGCCTGCAAGTCGACCTGGACCTTCAGCGAGGGCCAGGAGTACATGTGGTGGAACAACGTGGAGTCGAAGCCCTACGGCGGCTACCCGCTCAACTGGGACGTGAAGCTGCTGGCCATGCTGGGACCCCAGGAGTGGCAGGGCACCACCTTCACCGGCAAGACCATCTTCGAGGCGCGGGACCTGGCGAAGCAGACCCTGAGCGGGATGGTGGCCCTGGGCTACCTGCCTGCCGATGAGGAGTGGCGCCACCCCAACGCCTACGAGGACGCCTCCCGCGGCCACAGCCCCCGGGGCGAGTCGCTGCCGGAGCACAGGAACTGGGGCTTCTACCTGCCCCGGATCTGCAACCACTGCACCTACCCGGCCTGCCTGGCCGCCTGCCCCCGCAAGGCGATCTACAAGCGGGAGGAGGACGGGATCGTCCTGATCGACCAGTCCCGCTGCCGGGGCTACCGCAAGTGCATGGAGGCCTGCCCCTACAAGAAGCCGATGTACCGGGGCAACACCGGGACCACCGAGAAGTGCGTCGGCTGCTATCCCCGCATCGAGCAGGGGCAGGCAACCCGCTGCATCGCCACCTGCATCGGCAAGATCCGGCTCTTCGGCTTCGTGGATGAGGAGTCCTCGCCGGTCCACTACCTGGTCCACAAGGCGAAGGTGGCGCTTCCGCTCTACCCGCAGTTCGGCACCGAGCCCAACGTCTACTATATCCCGCCCCGCTGGGTGGACCGGGGCTATCTGACCCAGATGTTCGGGCCGGGGGTGGAGCAGGCGATCGCCGCCTACAGCAAGCCCGACCCGGAGCTGCTGGGGGTGCTGCAGCTCTTCGGCGCTACGGATAAGATCATCCACAGCTACAAGATCGAGAACGAGCAGGCGATCGGCTACGACGCCACCGGCGCCGAGGTGGTCCGGACCGACTTCTGGGAGAAGGTCCAGGTCCGGCCGGAGGGGCGTCACAACATCACCTAGGGGAGGGAGTCCGATGGCGCTGACCAGTCTGGCCTTTCAGCGGAGCAGGGTCTACGGTGCCCTCTCCCGGGGGCTGCTCTACCCGGTGGCGGGGTTGCTGCTGGAGCTGCGGGGCGACGGGCTGCTCCGGGCCCTGCGAGCCTCGCTGCCGGCGGAGGCGGCGGGGATGGCGGAGCGGTGCCAGGCGGCCCTGGACGGGCCGGGGGACCGGGAGGCCGAGTACAACGGGCTCTTCGGCGGGCAGGCGGTGCCCTGTCCTCTCTACGAGACCGAGTACACCGGGGCCCACGTCTGGATGCAGACCCAGCAGATGGCGGACATCGCCGGCTTCTACCGGGCCTTCGGGGTGGACACCCCCGGGGAGCGGCCCGACGGGCTGGCCGCCGAGCTGGAGTTCATGGGGCTGCTCTGCCTGAAGGAGGCGGTGGCGCAGGCGGAGGGGCTCTACGAGGAGGCCGCCCTCTGCGCCGACGCCCAGACCAAGTTCCTGACCGAGCACCTGGGCCGCTGGCTGCCCAAGGTGGTGGAGCGGGTGGAGCGGCTGGGGGCGGAGGGCTACTACCCGGAGCTGCTCCGGCTGGTTCACTGGTACGTGGAGAGGGAGGTGGGCCTGTGCAGGTCATCCAGCGTCTGAGGGGGCTGACCCGGCGGCAGAAGCTGGTGGGCGGGGTTCTGATCGCCCTGCTGGGCCTCTCGGTGGCCCTGGCGGTGGCCCAGGTGGGGATGCGCCGCCCGGTGGCCGGGAACACCGTGCTGATCCGGACGGTGAAGGAACTGCCGGGAGGGCCCTGGGCGGCCGGCTGGCGGAAGGTGAGCGGAATCGTGATGCCGCTCTCGGTGGTCTCGACCCCCAACCCGCTCTCCGGAAACGTCCAGGTGAAGGCGGTGAGCGACGGGCAGCAGGTGGCGATCCGGCTGGAGTGGGCGGACGACTCCCAGGAGCTGAACACCCTCCGGCCCCAGGAGTTCGCCGACGCCGCCGCCATCCAGCTGACCGGCGGGGTGACTAACGCCTGCATGGGCCAGCTGGACGCCCCTGTCCAGATCTGGCACTGGCGGGCCGATGGCCATCCCGGTGCCCGGTCGATGGCCACCGCCTACCCCAACATGTGGGTGGACGGCTTCCACGACGACAGCGGCCAGGCGGCGGCGGTGCTGGGGGACCAGCTCTACAGCCGGGCCGCCCTGGCGGTGGGGAACCGCCGGGCCCTGCCCGACAGGGAGGGGAAGGCGGAGCAGCTGGTGGCCGGCGGCTTCTCCACCCTGACCACCGACGACCACCACCCGACGGCGGTGGCGGCGGAGTGGCAGGAGGGGCGGTGGGCGGTGGTCTTCACCCGGCCCCTGCAGGGGGAGGGCAGCGACTACTCCTTCACCGCCGAGGAACCCCTGCAGGCTGCCTTCGCCGTCTGGGACGGCAAGCTGCAGCAGCGGGACGGGATGAAGTACATCACCGACTGGGCGGTCTTCCAGCTGAAACGGTAGGGGGGTGCGGCGATGGGAGAGGTGAGGCACGCCCTGCTCCGGGCCCTGCTGTGGGCCGTGGCGGCCGAGTTCCTGCTGGTCCGGCTCCTCTCCCGGGTCGGGGTCTACATCCCCAAGGCGGGGTTCGCCCTCGACCTCTACCGGTGGGCGGTCCTCCTGGGGGAGGTCGCCTTCAACCTCAGCCTGGCCCTGGCCCTCCTTGTGCTGGTGCTGGGGGTCTGGGAGCGGCGCCGGCTGCGGCTGGTGCTGCTCCTCCTGCTCCCCGCCGGGCTCTGGCTGGGGCCGGTGGCGGGGGCGGGGGCGCTCCTGGCGGCGCTGCTGCTGATGGGGGCGGCGGCGCTCCGGCAGGGGGAGCTCTCCGAGCGGGTGGGGCTGGCGCTGGTGCTGACGGCCCAGGCGCTCCACTACCTTTCCGCCGGGCTGCAGCGGCTCTGGGGGGAGCTGGCGCTGCCCGGTGCGATGCCCGGGGCGGCCTGGCTTCCCCTGTTGTCGGAGCTGGCGGCGCTGCTGGCCCCGCTGGCCCTGGCGGCACCGCTGGCGGCG
>JBMONC010000096.1:0-39862 GCA_049324875.1 Bacillota bacterium | reverse complement strand
ATAGGCCGGGAGTGGAAGTGCCGCAAGGCATGGAGCGGACCGGTACTAATCGGCCGAGGGCTTGATTTCCCAACGAGACCTTCACGTGACGCTTCACCGATCTGCTGTACAGTTTTGAGGGTTGCCAGCGCAACCTGCATAAGTTTAGGGTGGCTTTGCTGCGTAAACATGCCATACGGCATGTTTACGGGGCGGCCGCCGTCGAGAGGGATTGCAGTCGAGGCCGCCTCGGCCGAGGCTTAGCCACCCTTCGGCGGATTGAAACCTGCATAAGTTTAGGGTGGCTTTGCCGAGGGGGATCACCCGTTCCCATTCCGAACACGGCAGTTAAGCCCCTCAGGGCCGATGGTACTGCGCAAGCGGGAGAGTAGGTCGCTGCCCTAATTTTTTCCCGGGCGGTTAGCTCAGCGGGAGAGCACTTGCTTCACACGCAAGGGGTCACTGGTTCGATCCCAGTACCGCCCACCACGGCGTTCTTTTGCGGGACGCCGCCTTATACGGAGGCGTGGTGTAGAGGCCTAACATGCGGCCCTGTCACGGCCGAGACCGCGGGTTCGAATCCCGTCGCCTCCGCCAATTTGTCTTGAGCTGTCTCGGCCGAGACCGCTCTCACCCCAGATCCCCCTTGGATGCGAGTCCAGGGGGAGATCCGGGCGATCTGGGGTTCGATTCGAATCCCGTCGCCTCCGCCAAGTCCCCCACCCTGATGGCCCCATCGTCTAGAGGCCTAGGACACCGCCCTTTCAAGGCGGTAACACGGGTTCGAATCCCGTTGGGGTCACCATCCACGTGCCTATAGCTCAGTGGATAGAGCGCTTGCCTCCGGAGCAAGAGGCCCCAGGTTCGAATCCTGGTAGGCACGCCACACAACCCCGGTGATCTGCGGATCACCGGGCTTTGTCATATCTTGCGGGCTGCCAGCATACGCCTCTCTAAGAACCCATTGCCATTTCGACGGAGCAGGCATAGCGGCTGCGCGAGTCGAAGCAATGGGACAAGGTTCTCTCCACGGTTGGTGAGAGTGAGACCTGCGAGGAGGCATCACGATTGCGTCCACTGACCATGTTTATCGGAGGGGCTGGTCGCACCAGATGGATCACAGGGCTCCTGGCCCTGCTCGTGCTGATCGGTCTGCTGGTCTGGTCGGTCACACCTGAGCAGCATCGAATTACGCTGTACGGCCTCGGTGAGCCCATCTCGTTTGTCACAACCGAACAGCAACTGGGACGGGCCCTGAAGGCGCAAGGGATCATCATCGGGGCGAAAGATGTCGTGGAGCCCGCCCTCTCGAGCAGCCTGAAGGGGCAGCCTGAGCTGACGGTCTCGGTGCGCCCGGCGGTACCGGTCACGGTCACCGTCGGCGGCGAGGTTGTGCGGACATACTCCGCTGCAGCCTCGGTGGGCGATTTGCTGGTGGAACTGGGGATCTCCCTGGGCGAGAAGGATACCCTCTCTGCTCCGCTCACCGCTCCCCTGGAGTCAGGCATGACCCTGCAGCTGATCCGTCGCACGGAGGAGTTTATCACCGTCACAGAGGCGATTCCCTTTAACGAGATTACCCGCGCCGATGCCGCGCTCCCGATCGGCACCACCCAGATCCTTCAGGCGGGTGAGGATGGGACCAAAGAGACCCGCCGGCGGATTCTGCGGGAGGATGGTCGTGAGGTTGCGAGCGAAGTGATCGAGTCGACGGTTGCAAAGGCGCCTATCGACCAGATCGTCGCCTATGGCACCCAGGGGAGCGTCTCCCGTGGTGGCCAGGAGTATCGCTACAGCCGGGAACTGACGATGACAGCCACCGGGTACACGGCGGGCAAGGAGAGTAACCCGGACGGAAACGGGTATACCTATACGGGAATGAAGGCGGTGCGGGGTGTCGTCGCGGTGGATCCGGACGTCATTCCCCTCTATACCCGTCTCTATATTGAAGGATACGGCCCGGCGATTGCAGCGGATATCGGGGGAGCGATCAAAGGGAACAAGATCGACCTCTGCTTCGAAACCGTTGCCGAGGCCCTGGAATGGGGCATCCGTCCGGTGAAGGTCTACATTTTGAGTGACTGAGCCAGGGTCAGGGGCCGGCGGCCTGCCGGTCTCTGGCTCTTTCTCCTTCGCCAGACCAACATATCGGGTTACGCCAAAGGAGTCGATTGAAGATGGACCTCTCGAACCCCGGTACGCTGAAACGGATCATGGCGGAGCACGGCATCCGGCCGCAGCACCGCCTGGGACAGAACTTTCTCATCGACTCTCGCACACTTGACGCCATTGTCGCGGGGGCAGAGCTGGGGCCGGAGGACCTGGTCCTGGAGATAGGTCCAGGCCTGGGAACGCTGACACAGCGCCTTGCCGCAGCAGCGGGACGGGTTGTGTGTATCGAATTGGACCGCAATCTGGTGGAGATCCTGAAGCGAACCGTGCAGGCGGAACATCCTCATGTGGAGGTCATCCACGGTGACGCCGGACAGGTGGACTTACATAAACTGTTGACAGAACGTCTCCCGGCAGGCCGGCGCGCCAAGGTGGCGGCCAACCTGCCCTACTATATCACCACCCCCCTCATCATGCGGCTGCTGGAAGAGGAACTGCCCCTTGATCAGGTCGTGGTGATGGTTCAGAAAGAGGTGGCCGACCGGATGATCTCTCCCCCGAACTCCAAGGAGTACGGGGCCTTGAGCGTGGCGGTCCAATACTATACGGAGCCCCGCATCATCACCCGCGTCAGCCGGGGGGCCTTCTTGCCCCCGCCTGACGTTGACTCAGCCGTGGTGGGGATGCGAGTGCGCACAACCCCACCGGTCGACGCACCCCGCTCGGGCTTCTTCCGGGTGGTGAAGGCGGCCTTTGGGCAGCGGCGGAAGACACTCGGCAACGCCCTCACCGGTCTGGGTATCGACAAGTCCAGGGTTCAGGAGGCCCTGCAGCGGGCAGGCATCGACGCAAATCGGCGGGGGGAGACCCTCTCCTTGGAGGAGTTTGCTTCGCTGGCGCGAATCATCTTCGCTGAAGAGTCGAAATCCACGGAACAGGTGTAACCGACAAGGATTTACAGTGGTATACTTGGACTAAGGCATCGGTTGAAATGGCTGTAAGGAGGGAATGACCTTGCAGGAAGGGATGTTCCACAGCCCCACCAAAGGGCCGCTCAGCTACGACCGGTTGGTGAGTGACTTGCTGGAATACATCGCGGAAGAGCCGCATGCCTCCTACAAGCTGATCGTGGGAACTGACTCTCACACCCGGACGGATCTTTGCTTCGTTACCGCGATCATCGTGCACCGATTGGGGAAGGGTGCTCGTTACTACTACCGGCGCCGCCACCAACCGAAGATGCGCAGCCTGCGCCAGCGAATCTTCTACGAGGCGGCGATCTCGCTGAGCATGGCTGAGCGATTAGCCAACAGCCTGGCCAGCAGCGGTGCTGACGGGCTGAACGTGGAGATTCACCTGGACATTGGTGAGCACGGCGAGACCCGTGATCTGATTCGCGAGGTTGTGGGAATGATTGTGGGCAGTGGATTCCACGCCCAGATCAAACCCAATTCGTATGGGGCTTCCAAGGTCGCTGACAGGTATACCAAGTGATATACAATGAGGGCCTACTTGTCTTCATCAGAAGTACTTGACAAGGTTGCTTGACCACCATTAAAATAATAGTTTCCTTGACCCGACCCCCGGGGCCTGCTATAATGGATTTGTGAAGCTTTTCGCCTGTGGAGAAGGCTTACACACCATCGGGCTCCATCGTGGGGGAAGGGTGTGGTGTTCGTTTGGCTTCCAAGAGCGTACTTGTGGACATCAAGCGTGACCTCGAGGCATACGTAGGGGAAAAGATCCGGCTGAAGGCCAATAAGGGGCGCAAGAAGGTTGTCGAGCGGGAAGGTATCCTGGAAGGCACCTATCCGAATATCTTCATCGTGCGCCTGGAAGAGGCCGAAAGTGAGCGGCGTGTGAGCTACAGCTACGCCGACCTGTTGACCGAGGCGGTCGAGCTGGTCATCTGTTCCTCCGGTGGGCGGGAGACGAAGATCGAGGCCCACTCACGCTAGCACGGTTATAATGGAGCCAGGGACAAGCCCTGGCTCTTTCAGTGTTTCTTTACCTTACTGCGCAGGAGCGATCATCTTGGAGAGGCTGCAGCTACCTAGTTATGCCAAGGTAAATCTGACCCTCGATGTGCTGGAGAAGCGCCCGGAGGATGGCTATCACTACGTCAGAACGGTAATGCTCCCCATCAGCCTGTCGGATCAGGTGTGCATGGAGTGGTCAGAGCATCTCAGCCTCACCTGCAGCCCGCCGATTCCGGGGGCACCGGAGGAGAACCTGGCCTTCCGGGCCGCTGCACTGCTTCGGCAGGTCACCGGGTACAGGGGCGGGGCAGCGATCCACATCGACAAGGTGATTCCCGTGGCTGGTGGTCTGGCAGGGGGATCAACCAACGCAGCCGCCGTGCTGACAGGGCTGAACCGGCTCTGGGGCACAGGGCTTTCGACAGAGCAACTGGTCCAGCTGGCGATTCGACTGGGGTCTGATGTCCCGTTCTTCGTCCCCTCCCGACCAGCCCTGGTGGAAGGGATCGGGGAGCGGCTTACGCCCGTACGGGTGGCCAGGCCCTTCTGGATGGTGATCGCCACACCGGCCGTCCCGAAGTCGACGGGTCACGTCTTCAAGCTCTTTGACGAGCTGCAAGAGGTGGAGCGGCCCCGGACTGAGGCGATGCTGGCAGCGCTGGCCACCGGGGATCTGCAGGAGATTGCCGGATCGCTCGGCAACGTCTTTGAGCAGGTGATGCTGCCCCGGCATCCGGAGATCGGGGAGTTGAAGCGGCGCATGTTGGAGGGCGGGGCCTTGGGCGCCCTCATGTCGGGGGCCGGGCCTACCGTCTTTGGTATCGTGCGGGACCCCGAGGCGGGAGAGGCTCTGCTGGAGCAGATCCGCGGCCATGCGGAGGCCGCTCACCTGGTCCGGACGGTGCTCTGACGGGGTGATGGGAGTGGATCTCGACCAGGCGATGCTCCTGCTGGCACAGGCGCTGAACAGCCAGATGGAGAACCCCGGCTCGGACGGGCTGACGGAGAGCGTCCGAGCGGGGCTGCTGGAGTTGCTCGTGAACGGAAGGGCGCCATCCTCCCTGGGTGCCGTTGAGCAGCAGAGCCTCCTCTCCTGGGCGGCTGCGCAGCGGGACCGGGGCTCCGATCCGGTCGGGGAGATCTACCAGCAGATGCTGCGGCGGGAGTTGGTCATCCTGACCGGCAACCGCCTGGAGATCAGAGCCGAGCGGCGAGAGCACCGGCGATCGGGCGCCTATTACACAGCGGAGGATGTCGTCCGGTATATCGTGCGCCGCGCCCGGGAGCTTCTCCCGTCGGCCACCACGCTGATCGATCCGGCGTGCGGGGCAGGCGCCTTTCTCCAGGCGGCCAGGGAGGCCTTTGACGGGGCGCTGAGTCTCGTCGGGTGGGACCTGGACCCCCTGGCGGTGGCGCTCTGCCGGTCCCGGGTACCCCAGGCGGAGCTGCATGTGAGGGATGCGTTGCTCACCGAGGAGCCGGGAGCGTATGATCTTTGTCTGGGCAATCCACCGTTTATCAGTTCGGGGCTGCGGGGGGCCGTCGTGCACGACCCCGAGCGCTTGCGCGCCCTCCGGCAGAGATACCCCCACGCGGCCGAGTACAAGCTGAACACCTATCCGCTGTTCGTCGAGCGGGGGCTTGAACTGCTCCGCCCCGGAGGGATTCTCGGCTTCATCCTGCCCGACTCCTTTCTCACAGGCCGGTACTTTGCCGGACTTCGACGGTTGCTGCTTCAGCACTCGCTGCTGGAGTTGAGCCTGATCCGCCAGGATTTCTGGTCCCACGGACGGGTAGGGCAGAGCGTCATCCTCTTTGTGCGCAAGGGTCCGGCTGTGCCGGGCGAGCAGGTGCGGGTTCGGATCTGCGACACCCCGGGCGAGCTGGAAAACGAGCGGGTGGACGAGGTGTCCCTGGAAGAGGTGGTCTGGGGGCCGCTTCGGCGGTTCCGGCTGGTACCGGACCCGGTGACTCGACAGATGCTCCGGCAGATGGAGGCGCAGGCGCAGCCCCTGGGCCACTGGCTGCACAGCTACAGCGGCCTCATAGGCCGGCGGGGCCAGGCCTCTCTCCTCGTGAGGCCCGAGGATCCACAGAGCTGCCTGGGGCCGACCGGGCGGCTGCTCCGATCGGGACGTGAGATCGATCGCTACTGCCTGAAGTGGGGCGGCGCCCTGGTCTGCCTCGACCCCGCCCTGATCAAGAGCGGAGGCAATCACCTCTACTACCAGCGGCCCAAGCTTCTGCTCCGGCAGACCGCCGACTCACTGCGCGCCGTTCTCGATGACCAGGGGTACTACTGCCTGAACAACATTCACCTGCTGGTTCCCGCCCGGGGGGATGCCAATCTCCGAGCCCTTTTGGGCCTGATCAACTCGTCGCCCTTCGGCGCCTTTTACCGGGCGGTCACGATGGAGGCGGGGCGGCTGTACGCCCAGGTGGACCTTGACCTCCTGGAAGGGCTCCCCGTCCCGCCCCTGCAGCCGGAGCACCTCTCTGCGCTGGAGGCGCTGGTGGCGGCACGCGAAAGCGCCGCCCCGGATGAGGCGGCGCTGCTGGAGCGACAGATCGATGAGCAGGTGGAGGCCCTCTACGGTCTGGTCACCGGTGCGAACGGGTACGGTAGTGAGTGATCGCCCCCCGAGTGCCGCCGGGAAGGCTGCCCCCACGACGCCGCCGGAGGGCCCGGCGCACCGCCTTGACCACGGTGCGGAAGAGGAAGAGCCCGGCAAGGAGCATGGCTCCCCACTTGACAGCAGAGAGGATCCACCGGCCGGCGGTCTCCAGGAGGGTGGGGCGAAGGGGCACGGCTTGTTGGGCCACGACCGGAACTGTACCCAGCACCCGCTGCCCCTCGCGGATCTCCAGGACCCCCACCTGCTGTCCTTGCGAAACCGGGGCCTTCACCTCAGGCTCCAGCTTGGGCACCACGGTCACCTTTTGAGCGCCGTGCCGCGGGCTGGTGACCGAGAAGGAGCCGGCGGCCATGACAGGCACCTTCGGGGCTCTGCCTTCGGCCACCTGAACCTCCCCCTGCACGGTGCCGGCCTTGACCGCCTCCACCTGGACGAAGTTCTCGAAGCCGTAGTTCAGCAGGGCCTCCATATCCTCGAACTCCTGGAGCTTGCTTTCGTACCCCAGCGTGACACCGATGAGCTGGCGGCCGTCGCGCTCAGCGCCCACCACCAGGGTGAATCGGGCCTGCTCCGTGAACCCGGTCTTGCCCCCCGTCATGCCGGGATAATACCATAGCATCGAATTCAGGTTGTAATAGGTCCCGTTGTTCTTCCCGGGCCAGATGAACTCCCGGGTCCCGGAGATCCTGCGGACCACCGGGTTTGCCAGCGCTCCCCGGGCAATGAGGGCGAGGTCAAGCGCTGTGGTGTAGTGGTTGTCATCGTGAAGCCCATGGGGGTTGGCAAAGTGGCTGTTGGTGGCACCGAGCCGCTTAGCGGTCTCATTCATCCAGGCGATGAACCGCTCAGGTTGGCCGTCGGTCAAGCCCTCAGCGATGGCATCGGCGCAGTCATTTCCCGAGGGGAGCAACAGGCCGTAGAGCAGGTACTCGAGCGGCTGCTCCTCCCCTTCGCTGACGTAACAGGAGGCGGAATCAGGCCCCTTGCTGACCGCCTGCCGGCTGACCCGGATTCTCTGATCGAGCCTGCCATGCTCTGCGGCCACAAGGGCGGTCAGCAGCTTGGTAGTGGAGGCGGGGAAGTTCCGCTCGGTTCCGTCTTGCTGGTATAATATTTGACCAGTGAGGCCATCCATCAGGAGGATCGCCCTGCCCCGAAGCGCCGGAGGGCTCGCGGCAGAGGCGGGAAGGGCTGTCAGGATGAAGAGCAGACCGGCCAGGAGAAAAGTGGCCAGTTTCCGAACCAAACGCTAGATCCCCCCATCCCAGACAGGATTTGTTCTACATACGATTCGCTGCAACTGCAGGAGTCCCTTCTGTCAACAGCACAATGGCAGGAGTTCGATGCGTTGACCGAGAAGCACTCTGCTTGTTTCTTCACAGAGCTAGGACCTTCGCGCGACAGGGGGAGATTGGGCATGGCCGTGAACGTGATCCTGTTGGCGGGCGCCGCCAACACCGGTCCACTGCGGGAGGTGAGCCCGGCGACCAATGAGGCGCTCGTCGAGATAAACGGCAGGCCCATGGTCCAATATGTGCTCGATGCGCTGGGAGAGTCAAGAGAGGTCCGCCGCATCGTCGTTGTCTCACCCCCCGGCGAATTGGAGCCGCACGTCACAGGTCGCAACCTGGAGTTTGTGCCCAGCCGCAATCATATTGTGGATAATGTCGTGGAGGCCGCCAAGGTCCTCCCCCCCGACGAGGAGTTCCTGATCGTCAGCTGCGACGTACCCCTGATCACCGGCCAGATGGTGGATGACCTGATCGCCCTCTGCCGTCGCACGCCCGGCGAACTCTACTACCCGATCATCGAGAAGGGAGTAGCCGAGAAGCGCTTCCCCCAGACCAGGCGCACCTATGTGACCCTGAGGGAAGGGGTCTATACCGGCGGGAACATCTTCCTCTGCCATCCGTCGATTGTGGAGCGAGCGGCGCCCCGGGTGCGGGGCTTCCTCGACAACCGCAAGAGCCCCCTGAAGATGCTGCAGGTGATTGGCTGGATTTTCGCCATTCGCTATATGCTCCTCAAAAACCTGACGCTCAAGGAGCTGGAGGCCAAGGTCTCACAGATGCTGGACGTGAAGGGCGTCGTGGTGGTCTGCCCCTGGCCCGAGGTGGGCGTTGATGTCGACAAGCCCAGCGATCTGGAGTTGGTGCGATCGATCCTCAAGTAGAGATCTGCCAGCCCTGGCCTGTGGGTCGGGGCTTCTTGCGGGAGGCCAAACCTGTGGACAGGATGAACCGGAGTCAGCGACTCATCGCCATGATGAAGCTCTTCTCAGAGCACCCGGGTGAGCTCTTGCCGCTCAGCTTCTTCACGGAGCGGTTCGGGGCCGCGAAGTCCACCATCTCCGAGGACCTGGCTCTGGTCAAAGAGGCGCTGGAGGCCGATGGCTCGGGCCTTCTCCGCACCCACCCCGGCGCATCCGGAGGGGTGCAGTACTGGCCGCTCCCCTCCCGCGAGGAGGAGCAGGAGACCCTGCACGAACTCTGCCGCCTGCTGCGGGATCCCAGCCGCATCCTGCCCGGCGGGTTTGTCTACATGACGGATGTCCTGACCAGCCCGGGCTGGATCTCCCGCATCGGTGCGATCATGGCCGCCCGCTTCCTCTCCAAGTCGCCGGAGGCGGTCCTGACGGTGGAAACCAAGGGCATCCCCTTCGCCCTGATGGTGGCCCGTGCCCTGGGTATCCCCATGGTGATGGCCCGGCGGGAGGGCCGAGTCACAGAGGGCCCCTCCTTTACCACGCATTACATCTCCGCCTCCTCGCGGCGGATTCATACCATGACGGTCGGGCTGCGGGCCCTCAAGCGGGACTCGCGCGTCCTGATTGTGGATGACTTCATGAAGGCAGGCGCAACGGCTCGGGGGATGGTGGATCTGGTCACCGAATTGGGGGCAACCGTGGCCGGGGTGGGCATCTTCGTCACCACTGCGGAACCAAGGAAGAAGCGTGTGGACCAGTACGTTTCCCTGCTCACGCTGGAAGAGGTAGATGAAGAGGAGCGTTCGGTCCGGATCGTTCCTGCACTGGACCGGTGAGAGAAAAGGAGTGACCCTCGGTTGACGGTGACGTTGGCGGATGTGAGGCAGGCCCAGGCAGTCATTGATGGTCAGGTCAAGGCTACCCCCATGATCCACATTCCGAGCATCAGTTCCCAGTTCGGCCTTCCTATTCACTTTAAGGCGGAGAACCTGCAGCGTGCGGGCTCCTTCAAAATTCGCGGTGCGATCAATAAGATCTACTCCCTCAGCGATGAGGAGAAGAGCCGGGGCGTCATCGCAGCATCGGCGGGCAATCACGCGCAGGGCGTCGCCCTCGCCGCACAGAGCCTTGGGATAAGGGCGACCATCTGCATGCCGGAGGGCGCCCCCATCTCCAAGATCGATGCGACCCAGGGTTACGGTGCCGAGGTGGTCCTGCACGGTCTGACCTACGACGACGCCTATCAGAAGGCCCGTGAGCTGCAGGCGGAGCACGGCTTCACCTTCATCCACGGCTTTGATGACCCCTATACCATTGCGGGCCAGGGCACGATCGGTCTGGAGATCCTCCAGGAGCTGCCCGATCTGGAGACGGTGCTGGTGCCGATCGGCGGCGGTGGGCTGATGTCGGGCGTGGCACTGGCCATCAAATCCCTCAAGCCCTCGGTCCGGGTGGTGGGAATCCAGGCGGCGGGCGCCCCCGCCATCTACCTGAGCCACCAGAAGGGCGACCTGGTTTACACCGATGTGGTCCGGACCATTGCGGACGGCATCGCCATCAAGCGGCCCGGCACGCTGAACTGGGAGATGATCCACCGGTACGTGGATGAGGTGGTCCTGGTCGACGAGGAGGAGATCGCCCAGTCGATCCTCTACCTGCTGGAGCGGGCGAAGTTGATGGTGGAGGGCGCCGGCGCCGTCGGTATGGCGGCGATTCTCGGAAATCACGTCCCGAACCTGAAGGGCCCCGTCTGCGTGGTCCTCTCCGGGGGCAACATCGACGTCAATATCCTCTCCCGGATCATCGAGCGGGGCCTGGTGAAGGCGGGGCGCTACGTGAAGCTCTCCACCTTCGTGCCGGACCGGCCCGGCGGTCTGCAGCGGCTGCTGGCGACGGTGGCCCACGCCGGGGCCAACGTGATTCAGGTACACCATGAGCGCTGGCTGAACAAGGTCACCATTGGCGAGGTGGAGATCGATCTGGCGCTGGAGACCCGCAACGCCCAGCATGTGGAACAGATTATCGCACTGCTGAAGGCTGAGGGTTATCACGTCTCGGTGATCCCGCCGTTCCGTCCGAACGACTGGTAGCGCAGCAAACGTGGGAGGGGAAGGTAATGGTAGATCGACCGGCTGAGTGGTTCCGGATTGTCGCGGTCTGCAGCGGGGTTCTGGGTGTAGCGATGGTCTTTCTCCTCAACGCCCTGATCCACTCAGACCTGTCGCTCTGGCTGCATGTGCCCCTGACCATTCTGGTGCTCACTCTCCTCGGCGGCAGCGCTATTCTCACCGGGGTCGCATTCGTCGAGTTCAATGCCCGTCAGCAGGGCGACGGCAAGCAGGAGTCTCATTAAGCAGAGAGGCACTGGGGAAAGGCTTTCCCGGTGCCCTTCTCTTTGCAGGGGCGGTCACCCGAACATTACGGCTCTGCGCTGAGAAATTGTTCGTTGCAACGCGCCTGATAACCCTGTAGTATGTGGACGGATGGGATCTTTCATCCCAGGGACCGCACGCAGAAGGGGGTATGCAGCGTGCGCTATGACGTCATCATCGTCGGGGCAGGTCCGGCGGGCATCTTCTCCGCCTACGAGCTCACCCACCGGAATCCCGGCCTGCGGGTCCTGCTGATCGACAAGGGTCACGATATTGAGCAGCGCCGGTGTCCGATTCTTGAGGGAAAGATCGAGAAGTGTCCGCCGCCCGGCCGCATCAAGGACTTCGCCGGGTGTATGCCGGCGTGCTCCATCACGGCGGGGTGGGGTGGCGCCGGTGCTTACAGCGACGGCAAGTTTAACCTGACCACCGAGTTCGGCGGCTGGATGCAGGACTACCTCCCGCCGTCCAAGGTGCTGGAACTGATCGAGTATGTGGATCGGATCAACCTGGAGCACGGGGCCAGCACCTCGATCACCGACCCCACCACCCGGGCGGTGGCGGCGATCGAACGCCGGGCGATCGCCGCCGGGCTGAAACTGCTGAAGGCCCGGGTGCGCCATTTGGGGACGGAAGAGAACCTGAAGATCCTGGGGAACCTCTACCAGACCATCAAGCCCCGCCTGGAGGTCCGCTTCCGGACCCTGGTGGATGACATCCTGGTGGAGCGGAGGCGGGTGACCGGGGTCCGGCTTGCCAACGGTGAGGAGTTGCTGGCCGACCGGGTGATCATCGCCCCCGGGCGCGACGGCTCGGAATGGCTGGGCAAGCTGCTGCGGAAGCGGAAGCTGACACTGCTGAACAACCAGGTGGACATCGGCGTCCGGGTGGAGACCACCAATGTGGTGATGCAGGAGCTGAACGAGCACCTGTACGAAGCGAAGTTCATCTTCAACTCCTCCGTGGGGACCCGGGTGCGCACCTTCTGCGCCAACCCCAGCGGCCATGTGGTGGTCGAGAACCACTCGGGGGTGATGACCGCCAACGGCCACTCCTACAAGGACCCGGCCCTTGGCAGCAACAACACGAACTTCGCCCTGCTTGTCTCGCACCAGTTCACCGACCCCTTCGACAAGCCGATCGAGTACGCCAAGGAGATCAGCCGGCGAGCCAACGACCTCTCCAGCGGCTCCGTGATCGTCCAGAAGTACGGCGATATTCTCAAGGGCAGGCGCTCCACCGAGAAGCGGATCAAGGAGAGTTTCATCGAGCCGACCCTGAAGGAGGCGGTGCCGGGCGATCTGGGCCTGGTTCTCCCCTATAACACCATGAAGTCGCTGATCGAGATGATGGAGGCGCTGGACAAGGTAACCCCGGGCCTCGCCTCAGAGCACACGCTCTTCTACGGTGTGGAGGCCAAGTTCTACAGCGCCCGCCCCCGACTGACCGATCACTTCGAGACCGAGATTGAGGGACTCTACACCATCGGTGACGGCGCCGGGATCACCCGCGGCCTGGCTCAGGCCTCGGCTGCCGGTGTTCACGTGGCCCGGCACATCCTTGCAGTCAAATGAGCCGCCGATTTGGTTGCCAATTGAAACCATTGACGCAATACGCGCTCCGTAGTAAGGTGGGAGTATCCGGAGGGTAGTGCGTGCGCTGCCCGCGGAGGAAAGGAGGTGATCCGGTGTCCGATCATATAGGCCGTCTGGTCTTTTGCTCTGGCACCGGGGGGACGACGATGCATGAGGTGAACACCCGGTAACGTAGATCCTTCTGTTCTCCGGAGCAGCCAGGCACGGCCCGCAGTCTACGGACTGCAGAGAGAGGAGTCCGCCGATCGGCGGGCTCCTTTCGTCTGTGTGCCCAAGTCAGCATGCGACAAAATTCTCTTCGCCAAAGGCGAAAAAAGATTCGGCAGCAGGCAGGAAAAAGATACCATTACAGAGAAGTATTTCCTCACAATCCGATGAGGAGGTACCGGTGCCGTGAAGATTACCGACGTGCGGGTGCGGAAGGCGAATGGGACCGAGGGTAAGCTGAAGGCGACCTGCTCTGTGGTGTTCGACGAGATGTTCGTTGTCCACGACTTGCGGGTGATGGAGGGCGCCAACGGGCTCTTCGTCTCCATGCCTCGGCGGAAGGTCGGCCAGAACGAATTCCGTGACCTGGCCCATCCCATCACGGCGGAGGCCCGTGCGTTGCTCCACAAGGCGGTCCTTGACGCCTATCAGGAGATGGAGAGCCAGGACCAGCGGACGGCGTAAGGAACCGGTTAAGAAGGTTCCGAAAGGCCCGGAGCCGAGGAAGCTCCGGGCTTTTTCCTTTGTCACCCGTTTTGACTGTGGTATAATGTCTCCGGATTATCGCAGGGGAGGGTAACCATGTCGGACGTCACCGCGATTCTGCTTGCCGCAGGGCATGGGACACGGATGAAGTCGGATCTGATCAAGGTGATGCATCCGATCGCCGGCAAGCCCATGGTGGGCCACGCGGTGGATAACATACGGCGGGCCGGGCTTGACGACATCGTCGTGGTGGTCGGCTACCAGCAGGAGCGGGTGCGCGCCTACCTGGGCGACCGGGTGAAGTACGCGGTGCAGTCCGAGCAGCTGGGTACAGGCCACGCCGTTCTCCAGGCCGCCCCGTTCATCGATGCGAAGCAGGGCGGCGATGTGCTGGTCATGTTCGGCGACAACCCATTCATCGGGCCGGAGATCATCCAGCGGCTCCTGCAGCACCACCGTGAAACCGGTTCGGCTGCGACCCTCCTCACCGCCGAGGTCTCCGACCCCGGCAAGCTGGGGCGCATCCTGCGGGACCCTGCGACGGGGCGCTTTCTCGGGAGCGTCGAGTACAAGGATGCCACACCGGAGCAGCGGTTGGTCCGGGAGATCTGGCCGGGCGTGGTCATCTTCCGGCGGGAGGGCTTCACCGACCTGCTGAAGCGGCTGGACGCCAACAACGCCCAGCGGGAGTACTACCTTCCCCAGGCCTGGGAGATCCTCCTCCGGGAAGGAGAGTCGGTCTATGTGGCGAAGGAGGCGAAGGAGGAGGATGCCATCGCCCCGAACGACCGGGTCGAGCTGGCCCGCGCCGAGGCCCGCTTTCGCCGCCTGATCAACGAGCGCCACATGCTGAACGGTGTGACCATCATCGATCCCGCTTCGACTTATATCGACGAGGACGTCGAAATCGGAAGGGATACCACCATCTGGCCCTTTACCTTCCTGCAGGGGAAGACCGTGATCGGCAGCCACTGCAAGATCGGACCGATGACCACCATCCAGTCCTCCCACATTGCGGATGGGTGCAAGGTGGAGCAGTCGGTGGTGGAGGAGTCTTACGTGGGCCCTGCCTGCAAGATCGGGCCCATGGCCCACCTGCGCCCGGGCTGCGAGCTGGAGGGCGAGGTCGAGGTCGGCAACTACGCCGAGATGAAGAAGGCCAAGGTCGGCCGCGGCGTCAAGTGCCATCACCACTCCTACCTCGGCGATGTCACCATCGGGGCGAAGGCGAACATTGGCGCCGGGGCCATTACGGCCAACTATAATGGTGTGGAGAAGTTCAAGACCGAAATCGGCAACGAGGCGTTCATCGGTACGAACGTCAACCTGATCGCTCCGATCAAGGTAGGTGACGGTGCCTTGGTGGCGGCGGGCTCCACGGTCGGCCCCAACAAGGAGATTCCGGCTGAGGCGCTGGCGGTTGAACGTGCCGACCAGGTGATCAAGGAAGGGTATGCCACCAAGCTGAAGGCGGCGTGGCGGGCCCGGAAAACGAACAGGGAGGGCGTCTGACGGTGGTACCCTATCCGGATCGGAAGCTGAAGATCTTCGCGGGAAACTCGAACCTTTCGCTCGCCAACGCCATCGTGGAGCATATGGGGATCAGCCTTGGCGATATGAATGTGAGCCGGTTTTCCAACGGTGAGATCCGGGTGGACATCAACGAAAGCGTTCGAGGTACCGACTGTTTCGTACTGCAGTCGGGGGTCCACCCGATCAACGAGAATCTAATGGAGCTTCTGATCATCGGTGACGCCCTGCGGCGCGCCAGCGCCCGTCGGATCACCGCTGTGGTTCCTCACTATCCCTATGCCCGGCAGGACCGCAAGGCACGCGGCCGCGAGCCGATCACCGCAAAGCTTGTGGCTAACCTGATCACCCAGGCCGGCTTCCGCCGCCTGCTGACCATCGACCTGCACGCCGCCCAGATTCAGGGCTTCTTCGACGCCCCGGTGGACCATCTTCAGGGTGGCCCGCTGCTGGCGGAGTACTTCCGGAAGAAGAACCTGAAGAACGCCGTCGTCGTCTCCCCGGACACCGGCGGGGTGCCGCGCGCCCGGGACCTGGCGGAGCGGCTGGGCGTAGGCCTCGCCATCATCGACAAGCGCCGGCCGGAGCCCAACGTGGCCGAGATCATGAACATCATCGGCAACGTGGAGGGGAAGGCGGCGATCATGATCGACGACCTGATCGACACCGGCGGCACCATCGTCCACGGTGCCCACGCCCTCCTGGAGCGGGGCGCCACCGAGGTCTACGCCGCCTGCACCCACCCCGTCTTCTCCGGCGGGGCCTACGAGAAACTCGCCAACAGCCCGTTCAAGGAGATCGTCGTCACCGACACGATCCCGGTGGATCATTCCCGCCTGGGGGACAAGCTGAAGGTGGTCTCGGTCGCCTCCCTGCTGGCCAAGGCGATCATCCGGATTCATGAGGACCTCTCGGTCTCCAAGATCTTCGAGGAAGAGTCCCGACTCTAGACAGGCAAATACAAGGGCGGCATCCCGTTCCGTGCGGGGTGCCGCCTCGTCGCTGTGGATGGTTGTGACCGGTCATAGGGTCAGGCCGCCATCAGGGTGGTGTGCTGGATCTTGAGGGCCTGCTCCTTGCGGGTCTGGTCATACTCGCTGGCGTCGGCGAGGAGCGTGTACAGCAACTGGGTCGCAGCCTTCAGCAGGGTGATCATCATCGCTTCCTCCTTTCTCCGGGGTTAGAAGAGCGCCACGGGACCGTAGCCGAGCTTGGTGGCCTCATGCCTGCGGATCGCATCGCGGGGGTCACTCTCGAACAGGAGCTGGAAGAGGATCGTCGCCACCGCCTTCAGAGTGGTCATCTTGCGGTTCCTCCCTTTCGGTTCGTTTGACTTCATCCTACCGGAATCACCGGTCAGACAAATCGGACGGGGGGGTGAAACTGCCGGGGACGGTGGGGCGACGAACTGCTCCTACCTGCGTACGATGGGGGCCGTTCACGGGGCGGATGGCCTGTGGTAAAGTAGAGCGTGTTGAACCTTCCAGGAGGAGACAGCGAGATGCCAAAGTTGATCGTGGGCCTCGGCAACCCCGGGGCGAAGTACGCCAATACCCGCCACAACGTGGGTTGGATGGTGCTGGACGCCCTTGCCAGGAAGCACGGGGTGGCGATGGACCAGGCCAGGTTTCAGGGGGTGACCGGTGAGCTCCGCTGGGGACCGACCGCGGAGAAGGTGATCCTGTTGAAGCCGATGACCTACATGAATCTGAGCGGGCACTCGGTGGTACCCACGGCCCACTTCTACAAGGTCGAGCCCAAGGAGATCCTCACGATCTACGATGAACTGGACCTGGAGGTGGGCCGGCTCCGCCTGCGGGAGAAGGGGAGCGCCGGGGGTCACAACGGGATGAAGTCGATCATTCAGCAGTTGGGGACCCAGGAGTTCCCGCGGCTGCGCATCGGCATCGGCCGACCGGCCCCGGGATGGGAGGTGCCCGACTGGGTCCTCTCCCCCTTCCAGGGCGATGACGCCGCGACGATCGCCGCCACCATCCCCCGGGCGGTGGAGGCGGTGGAGACCTTCCTCACCGATGGCATTCTCAAGGCCATGAATCTCTATAATGCATAGCGATGGCGGCCTTCGTGTGGAGCTGAAGCGCTTCCATGGTGGCCGGGCGCCTGGGCGCCGGCCTGGGTCCGGCTCCGGCAGCCGTATAGACCGGGGGAGATGAGGTCAGACTCTCCGTCATGACGCATCTGGTGCTGGTTGTGCTGGTGACAGCCCTGACGGCCTTGCTCGGCAACCGCCTGCTCTTCCGGCTGTATGACCGGTGGTCGGTGGTCACCCTGGTCCCCTGGTGGGAGGAGCTTTGCAAAGGGCTCGCCCTCTGGGTGCTGCCGGGCTACCACGCCTTGCCGGTCCACCTGCTGTTCGGGCTGCTCGAACTCGGCTACTCGACCTGGCGGGGCGAGCGCTTTTTAGGGTTGGTGGGGTTCTCGGTCCACGGGTTGGTCGGCGGGGTGGTGGGGCTTCTCCTGGGTGGGGGCCCCGAGCCGGGGGCCCGAACCCTGGGGCTGGCGGTTCTGGCCGCCGGGCTGCTCCACATGCTGCTGAACCTGGCGGTGCTGGGCCTGGTCTTCCCCACCCTCGGCCTGAAGGGACTGAGCTGCAATCTCCACGTTGACCCCGGCCCTGGGGGTCGGTATAATGAGCACGAGTAGCTCTTTCCAGTCAGTTCCATTCGGGCTGTAGCCCCCCTCCTTTGGGGCTAGAGCCCTTCACGGCGTTTCTACAGACCGCCCGTGGGCGGAGTCCACCAGGAGGGTTGTCCCCATGCCCAAAGAGAGTGTGATCGGACTGCTCCAGACCTCGCCGGAGTTTTCCTCGCTCATGGATGGCCTGAAGCGGGGGTTTGCCGAGCAGATGGTCTACGGCCTGTCGGGGTCGCTCAAGAGCGCCCTGACGGCGGCCCTTCGGGAGCGGACGGGGCGGCCCACCCTGGTGATCACGGCCGGCATTCAGCAGGCGGAGCGGTTCCGTGAGGACCTCTCCACCTGGCTTCCCGGGGAGGATGTCCTCCTCTTTCCGCCCATGGAGTACTTCCCCTTCGAGGTGGTGGCCCACTCGCCCGAGGTGGTTGGCCAGCGACTCTACGTGCTGGAGCGGCTGGCCCGGGGCGAGAACGCCATCGTGGTCGCGCCCGCCAACGCCCTCTACCGGTCGCTGACCCCGCATGAGGTCTTCCAGGATGCGCTCCTGAGCCTGAAGCCGGGGGTGCAGGTCGGCCGGGACGACCTGGTCTACCGGCTGGTCCGGCAGGGCTACGAGCGGGTCGACATGGTCGAGTCCAAGGGCCACGTGGCGGTGCGGGGTGAGATCGTCGACGTTTTTCCCCTGGCCAGCGACTACCCGACCCGCATCGCTTTCTGGGGCGATGAGATCGACGAGATCCGCCGCTTCGACCCGGCCACCCAGCGGACGATGGAGAAGGTCGATGAGGTCTCGATCGGGCCGGCCCGCGAGTTCATCTTGCCCAGGGGCGACCTGACCTGGTCGATGGAGCGGATCCGGACCGACCTGGAGCAGGCGGTCGCCCGCCTCCGCAAGATCCAGGAGCGGGAGAGGCCGGCCCCGGTGGAGGAGCCGCCGCCCGAGACCAGGGGGAGGGGGCGGAAGAAGAAGGAGCTCCCCGGTGTCCTCTTCGACACGGTGGATATCGCCCAGAAGCTGCGGGACCGGGTGGAGGGTCACCTGGCCAAGCTGGAGGAGTCCATCTACTTCGAAGGGCTGGAGCAGTATGCCAACTTCTTCTACGACCACCTGGAGACGCTGCTGGACTACTTCCCGGAGAGGCCGCTGATCTTCGTGGACGAACCCGCCCGCATCCGGGACGCCGGGGCGGAGCTGGAGGTGCGCGATGCCGACCGGCAAGCCACCATGATGGAGAAGGGCGGGCTGCTCCCGGGGCAGCTTGGCCTCTACCTGAACTACCATGAGCTCTTCCACCGCTGCCGGCAGCACGCGGCGGTCTACTTCAGCGCCCTCGGGCGGGCGGTGCCGGGGATTCGTCCGGCCAACGAGGTGGGCATCGCCGCCACCGCCATGCAGGAGTTTCACGGCCAGTGGCCCCTGGTGCTGGAGGAGCTGAAGCGCTGGAAAAAGCAGCAGTACCGGATCGTCATCCTCGCCGCTACGGCGGAGCGGCAGCAGCGGCTGCGGGAGCTGATGCGGGACGCCGACCTGGAGAGCGGCGCCGGCGAGCCAAACGAGCCCCCGGTCGCCCCCCTGCAGGGGGCGGCCTGGATCGGCGTGGGCGCCCTTGAGGGTGGCTTCCAGTGGCCGGGACAGCGGCTGGTGGTGCTGACCGACGGCGAGATCTACGGCAGGCCCAAGAAGCGGCGGCGCCCGCCGGGCCCCGGCCCCCGGGGCGAGACCGGCCCCGGCGGGCCCAGCGGCCGGGAGGCGGCCCGGATTGCCAGCTATCAGGACCTGAAGGTGGGCGACTATGTCGTCCACGTCAACCACGGCATCGGCAAGTACCTGGGCGTCCGCTCCGAGACGATCCTGGGGGCCACCCGGGACTACCTGGTGATCCAGTACGAGGGGACCGACCGGCTGAAGATCCCCACCGAGCAGATCGACCAGATCCAGAAGTACGTCGGCGCCGAGGGGCACGAGCCCCGCATCAACAAGCTGGGCGGGACCGAGTGGGCCCGGGTAAAGAGCCGGATCAAGGAGTCGATCCGCGAGATGGCGGCGGAGTTGCTCCGGCTGGCGGCGCTGCGGGAGACGCAGCCGGGTTTCGCCTTCCCGCCGGACAGCGTCTGGCAGAAGGAGTTCGAGGACGCCTTCCCCTACGAGGAGACCCCCGACCAGATCAAGGCGGTCAACGAGATCAAGGAGGCGATGGAGAAGCCGACCCCGATGGACCGGCTCCTGCTGGGCGATGTGGGCTACGGCAAGACCGAGGTCGCCCTGAGGGCCGCCTTCAAGGCCGCCTCTGCCGGCAAGCAGGTCGCCTTCCTGGTCCCCACCACCATCCTCGCCCAGCAGCACTACGCCACCTGCAAGAGCCGGATGGAGGGCTTCCCCATCAATCTGGCGGTGCTGAACCGGTTCAAGACCCCGAAGGAGCAGAGCGAGATCCTGAAGGGGCTGGCGGAGGGACGGATCGATGTGGTGGTGGGCACCCACCGGCTGCTCTCCGACGATGTGAGGTTCAAGGACCTGGGGCTGCTGATCGTGGACGAGGAGCAGCGCTTCGGTGTCGCCCACAAGGAGCGGATCAAGCAGCTGAAGGCGAATATCGACGTGCTGACCCTCTCCGCCACCCCGATCCCCCGCACCCTGCACATGGCCATGGTCGGCATGCGGGACATGTCGGTGATCACCACCCCGCCGGAGGACCGGTATCCGGTGGAGACCTTCGTCGCGGAGTACGACGACGAGCTGATCCGGGACGCCATCGGGCGGGAGCTCTCCCGGGGCGGGCAGGTCTTCTTCGTCCACAACCGGATCCAGACCCTCGACAAGGTGGTCTCCCGCCTGCAGCAGCTGGTGCCGGAGGCCCGGATCGTCGCGGCCCACGGGCAGATGCAGGAGGACCGGCTGGAGCAGATCCTGCTGGACTTCATGGATGGCGAGTACGATGTGCTGGTCGCCACCACGATCATCGAGAACGGGATCGACATCCCCCAGGTGAACACGATGATCGTGGATGACGCCGACCACATGGGCCTGAGCCAGCTCTACCAGCTGCGGGGCCGGGTCGGACGGTCCAATCGGCTGGCTTACGCCTACTTCCTCTACAAGCGGGACAAGGTGCTGACCGAGGTCTCGGAGAAGCGGCTCCGGGCGATCAAGGACTTCACCGAGCTGGGATCGGGCTTCAAGATCGCCATGCGGGACCTGGAGATCCGGGGCGCCGGCAACATCCTGGGGCCGGAGCAGCACGGGTTCATCATCAGCGTCGGCTTCGACCTGTACACGCAGCTGCTGGAGGAGTCGGTGCAGGAGCTGAAGGGCGAGCAGCCGGCGCCCAAGGAAGTGCAGGCGAACATCGAGCTGCAGGTGGACGCCTTCATCTCCGACCAGTACGTCCCCGACGCCCGCCAGAAGATCGACGCCTACAAGCGGATCATCGCCATCCGCTCCCTGCCCGATGCGGAGGATGTGGCCGACGAGCTGGTCGACCGCTTCGGCTCGATGCCGGATCCGGTCAAGAACCTGCTGGACATCGCCCGGCTCAAGGTGCTCTGCTCGAAGGTGGGGATCACCTCCATCGCCCAGATGCGGGACCGGGTGACGGTCAAGTTCATCCCCTCGGTGGTGGGCCGAATGCCCTTCGACCGGCTCTCGCTCCTCAACCGGCGTCCGGAGTTCAAGGGGCGGATCGAGGTGCCCCGTGGGCTGAAGGTCTCGAGCTTCACGGTGAGGGTCCACGACCTGGACGCCCGCTCGATGCTGCGGCTGCTCTCCGCGCTCCTGGAGCAGGTCCAGGAGCTGATGGCGCCAGCTGGGGTACGGTAGGGAGCAACATGACACAAGGCGCCCGGCTCTAGGCCGGGCGCCTTCTGCATCCGCCATCGCCCCCATGCGCCGGACGGGTGCCCTGCCAAAAAGTGAATAGAGGCTGGAACGGCTGCACTATACTATCAGCAACCGAGCCGAAGTCGTTGCCTACAGAGGAGGGTTGTACTTGAAGGCCACAGGAATAGTCAGGCGCATTGACGACCTGGGCCGGGTTGTCATTCCTAAGGAGATCCGCCGAACCCTACGGATTCGGGAAGGCGACCCCCTGGAGATCTTTGTCGATCGGGATGGCGAAGTGATCCTCAAGAAGTACTCGCCTATCGGTGAACTTGGGGAATTCGCCAAGGAGTACGCCGACTCTCTCTACGAGGCTATCGGGCATACTGCGCTGATCGCCGACCGAGACACGATTATCGCTGTTGCTGGCGCCCCGAAGAAGGAGTTCCTCAACAAGCCCATCGGCTCGCTGGTTGAGCGGGCTATGGAAGACCGCCGCTCCATTGTGGTCACCCGGGCGGGTGATACCAAGAACCGTGGCTCTATCATCGGGGATGACGAGGACGAGAACCGGTTCCCGGTTTACGTCATCGCTCCCATCGTTGCCGGGGGCGACCCGATTGGCGCTGTGATCATCTGCTCCCGCGAGGGTGATGCCACCATGAGCGAGACGGAGATCAAGCTGGCCGAGACCGCTGCCGGCTTCCTGGCCAAACAGATGGAGCAATAGCCTTGTCGTGACCCGATCGCTGTGACAGTAGCGGACATTCGTGCCGCTACTTTTTTTGCCTTCGGCCAAGCCACCCCCCACCCTGGCAATTCGCAGCAGAGTCTTTACGCCGCATCCCTGCTGGGATACCATGAAAGACGCTACCCCCGGCCCTCGGGGCGATTCTCGGAACGGAAGCGCAGGCGGTGGCATGCAACGCGGTAAACCCGAGTCCTTCGTGCGGGGGGCGATGATCCTCTCGCTGGCGACGCTGCTGAACCGGGTGTTAGGACTCCTCTACCGGCCTTTGGTCACCCGCATCTTCGCCCCCTACGACGGTCACAACGGGGCGGTGGGCATCGGGCTGACCCAGGTTCCCGTCACCATCTACACCGTGATCCTCTCCTTCACCTCGGTGGGGCTGAACGTCGGCATCTCCAAGCTGGTGGCTGAGCGGATGGCCCTGGGGGACACCGCCGGTGCCCGGCAGGTCTTTCGCTCCTCCCTTGCGCTGATGGCCGGCCTGGGCCTCCTCGCCTCCATCGCCCTCTTCGCCGGCGCACCGTGGGTCGCCGGGCTGATCTCGGAGGATGCGCTGGAGGCGGTCCCCGGCATCAGGAGCATGGCCCCGGCCCTCTTCTTCACCTCGGTGATGGCGGCCTATCGGGGGCTCTTCCAGGGGTTCCAGCAGATGACCCCGAACGCGTACTCCCAGATTATCGAGCAGGTGGTGCGGGTGGCGGCCGGTCTGGCGCTGACCTGGACGCTGGTGCGCATCTCGGTCCCGATGGGCGCCGCCGGCTTCAACCTGGGTGACGTGCTCGGGGCGCTCGCCGGCCTGGTCTACATGCTCCTGCTCGCCCGGCGCAGCGGGCCGGCACTCTGGGAGGCCCCTCAAGAGGCGGCCACGGAGGAGCTGCGGCCCCATCCCAGCCGCCTGCCCCGCGGCTGGCCCCTCTTCAAGCGCATCTTCACCGTGGCGGGGCCCATCGCGATCGTCGGCGCCGTGGTACCGCTGATGATGCTGGCCGACACCTTCTTCGTCTTCCGTGCGCTGGGCGAGGCGGGGATCCGGGGCGATGCCGCCAAGGCGCAGTACGGGCTCCTCACCAACGTCTTCATGATCGTCAACCTGCCCGCCATCTTCACCACGGCCATCTACACCTCGATCCTGCCGGCGGTCTCCGCCGCCGCTGCCCTGGGGCAGTGGGAGCAGGCCCGGCACAAGGCGCAGCAGGCCTACCGGCTCACCTTCCTCCTGGCCCTCCCGGCCCAGGCCGGACTCTGGGCGCTGGCCACCGGGCTCTACGCCATCATCTACGGGGACCCCGCCGGCGGTCCGGTCATGGCGGCCATCTCCTGGGCGACGGTGCCGATCATGGTCCAGCAGACCACCTCCGGCATCCTCCAGGGCATGGGCCGGATCGGCCTTTCGGTGCGGAACTTCGTGGCCGGTATGCTGGTGAAGGTGGGCCTGACCGCCCTGTGGACCACAACCTACGGGATCAACGGGGCGGCCTGGGCCACGGCGGTGGGCTTCGGAGCGGCTGCACTGCTCAACCTGATCGACGTGGAGCGGCGGCTGGGGCGGACCGTGAAGACCCGGACCATGCTCCTCAAGCCGCTGGCCGCAAGCGCTCTGATGGTGGGGGCCCTCCTGCTGGCGAAGCGCTCCCTGCCGGAGGGGGACCTGGTCACACTGCTGCTCATCGCCGCCGGTGCGGCTCTCTACAGCCTGGCCATTCTGCTGCTGGGCGGCGTGGCCCGGCGGGATGTGGAGATGGTGCCCCGGCTGGGCCGCCCGCTGGCCGCCATTCTTGGGCGGGCCCGCCTTCTTCGCTAGACGTGGTCGCCCCCTTGCCGTATCATGGGGAGAGGCAAGGGGGCTTTGCACTTGCAGCAGGTCAGAGCAGAAGGATTTATCCGGGGTGCCTTCCTGATCACCCTGGGCTCACTCATCTCACGCATACTGGGCGCCGCTTACCGGCCGGTGGCACAGATTCCCCTTGGCGACAAGGGGCTTGCGCTGGTTACGCCGCCGAACGCCGCCTATATGATCATCCTGGCCATCTCCTCGACGGGCATCAACGTTGCCATCTCCCGGCTGGTCTCCCAGCGGCTCGCCGTGGGCGACCTGCGGGGCGCCCGACGGGTGGTGCATGTCGCAGCCACCATCCTGGCCGTCAGCGGGATCCTCTTCAGCTTGCTCCTGGCCGTCGGGGCCCCCTGGCTGGCGGCGTGGCAGAAATTTCCGGAGTCCACCCCCGGCTTTCTGGTGCTGGCGCCGGCGATTCTGCTGGTGACGGTGGAGGTCGCCTTCCGCGGGCTCTATCAGGGGATGCAGCAGATGCGGCCCGCCGCCACATCGATGGTGGTCGAACAGGCGGGGCGGGTCTTCCTCGGACTGGCGGGCGTCTTCCTCCTGACCCCCGTCGCCGTCAACCTCGGAGCCGCCGCCTACAACGCCGGCAACACCGTGGGCATCCTGCTGGGCGCCCTCTACGGCATCTGGATCTACCTGCGGCAGCGGCCCATGGCCGGCTGGACCACCGTCGCCCCCGGCGTTCAGAGCTGGGAGCACGAGTCGTTTTTCCGGTTGACGGGCAAGATTATGAGGATTGCGCTGCCCCTCTCCTTCCTGGGCGCCGTGCTGCCGCTGGTGCAGATGGCCGACGTCTCGATCATCAAGAACCAGCTGCTGCAGATGGGCTATTCCGCTGAGCACGGCGAACTGGCGCTCTCCTACATCACCAACGCCAGCCAGCTGCGGGATCTGCCGCTGATTCTGGCCCAGGCGCTCTACGTCTCGCTGGTGCCCGCCGTCTCGGAGTCGATGGCGGTGGGCAACGAGGCGCAGGCCCGGCACCGGGCCGCTGCCGCCATCCGGATTACCTGGCTGATCGGCCTCCCGGCCACCGTCGGGCTGGTGGCTGCCGCCCGCGATGCTTACGGCGTGCTCTTTCTGGGGCCCGGCTGGTACGTGATGGCGCCGCTCGGCTGGTCGACCGTCTTCCTGATGCTGGCCCAGACCTCGTCCGGCATCCTGCAGGGGCTGGGGCTGATATGGCTCTCGGTGATCAACCAGTTGGTCGGCGTGGTGGCCAAGGTGACGCTCACCTATTGGTGGACGGGCCTTCCCACCCTCCGGGAGAACGGGGCCGCCTACGCCACCACCGTGGGCTTTCTGGTGGCCGCAGCGCTCAACCTCTGGATGCTCCGGCGGCACTTCGCCCTGAGGCTGGCCTTCCGGGAGAACATCTACCGGCCGCTGCTCGCCTCGATTCTGATGGGGCTGGTCCTCTACCTGGTCAGCCCGCTCTCCCACGCCATCATCCCCTGGGGGCGCATCGCCGGTCTGGCAACGATCGGGGTGGGCGGGCTGGTCTACGCCGTGGCGGTTCTGGCCCTGGGCGGGGTCCGTGAATCGGACCTGCAGATGGTCGCCGGCAAGTCAGGGCGGCTGACCGGCCTGCTGAAACGGCTCAGGCTGTTGCGAGGGGAGTGAGGGGGTTGCACCGCATGGATCTGCTGCTACGAGAGCTGAACCTGGATCTGTCGAAGGGGCTGGAGGTGCTGGAGGCGGCCCAGCTGGGCAGCCGACCCCCATCGGGGGACCTGCCCCTGGTGGTGATGGGGATGAACGCCGCCACGGCCCCGGGGGTGATCCACAGCCTGATGGGCCGCTACCCCGGCACTCACCCCGTCACCATCTGGCGTGAGGGATTCCGCGATCAGAGGGCGCTGCATGATTTGGACAAGCAGGACTGGGCAGACTACCAGACAAGCCTCTACCTCCCGCCGCTGAAGCGGTCCACCGCCGGGGACGCCGACCCCCGCCGCTGGGTACCGGCGCAGTGGCCCGCCGATCCGCTGGTGGAGGTGATGGCCAGGCTCCGGGCGCCCGGCGGCTGCCCCTGGGACCGGGAGCAGACCCACCAGACCCTCCGGAAGTACATGCTGGAAGAGGCCTACGAGGCGGTGGAGGCGATCGACAGCGGCGATCCCCAACTCCTGTGCGAGGAGCTTGGCGACGTGCTGCTCCAGGTGGTCTTTCACGCCCAGATCGCCCGGGAGGCGGGCACCTTCGACCTCCACGACATCGTGGAGGGGATCACGGCCAAGCTGGTCCGGCGACATCCCCACGTCTTCGGCGATGTGGTAGCCGAAACCGCCGACGATGTGACCCGCAACTGGGAGGCGATCAAGCGGGCCGAAAAGGGCGGCGAGGCGCCTGAGTCGGTGCTCGGCAAGGTATCGGGAGCCCTGCCGGCCCTCTCCCGAGCCCACGAGGTCCAGAAGCGGGCCGCCAAGGTCGGCTTCGACTGGGAGGACATCGAGGGGCCGGTGGCCAAGGTGCGGGAGGAGCTGGCCGAGGTCCTGGCCGCCAGCCCTGCAGAGCGGGAAGGGGAGATCGGGGACCTGCTCTTTGCCGTGGTCAACCTGGCCCGCATGCTCAAGGTCGATCCCGAGATCGCCCTGAGCCGGACCACGGCGAAGTTCGTGCGCCGCTTCCGCCACATCGAGCGCCGGACAGCGGAGATGGGGAGAAAACTGGAAGAGATGTCACTGGCTGAGATGGACGAACTGTGGAATGAAGCCAAGACGCAGAACTAGTCCAAAAAAAGAGGGCAAAAATATCCAAACCCGTAATTGATGCAGAAGGAATTCCCGAAACCCTCGCCGAATACGGCTCAGCGGGATTACCAACCCAAACTTGACCTCGAAAGGGGAGACCGATTCTTGAACAAGCAGGAACTGGTCGCAAGCGTCGCGGAAAAGGCGGGCCTGACCAAGAAGGACGCAGAGAAGGCTCTGAACGCTGTTGTTGACTCCATCAAGGATGCCCTGAACAAGGGTGACAAGGTCTCGCTCGTCGGCTTCGGCACCTTCGAAGTGCGCGATCGGGCCGCCCGTTCGGGCCGCAATCCCCAGACCGGCGCCCCCATCAAGATCCCTGCCGGCAAGGTCCCGGCCTTCCGTCCTGGCAAGGAGCTGAAGGAGAGCGTGTAGCCTTCTGCACGCTAAGACCGGACCCTCTGGAGGGGGTCCGGTTTTTCTCTGCGCCAGTCCCCCCTGCGAGGAGCGATTCGTCATGCGTATCGACAAGTACCTGAAGGTCTCCCGGATCATCAAGCGCCGCACGCTGGCCAAGGAGGTCTGCGACGGCGAACGGGTCCAGATCAACGGCAAGAAGGCGAAGGCGGGCACCGAGGTGAAGCCCGGCGACACGATCTTCATCGACTTCGGACGGCGCCAGCTGACGGTGCGGGTCCTGGAGGTCCGGGAGAATGTCCGGGCCGCCGAGGCAAAGGAGCTGTACGAGGTCCTCTCCGAGAGCTTCAAGACCGAGAGCCTCCTGAGCCACCTGGAAGATGACCCTGAGTAGATGAAATCGGCCGCCCTGGCGAGCAGGGCGGCCTTGCTTTATGTGGTGCGGTAGCCGAGCCGGAGCGTGCCCCAGCGGCGCCCCCGGGCGTACAGCGGCATGGCCAGGTCCTTGACCACCTCGCCGGTATCCCGGGCATAGGTCTGAACCAGGAAGACCGAGCGGTCCGGAGAGCCCTCCAGCACGGCACCGGCCCGCCGGAACGCCTCTACCGGGCTGCGGGGCGGGAGCTTCTCGGCGGTGGGTCCGAGCCCCACGCGGGCGGAGCGAATCCCCAGGCTGTCCTCGAACATCCGCTTCACCCGGTTGCCCAGCAGGTCCCGGTCCGGATCTCCGGTCCAGTCCCGGCACATCCGCCGGGCCAGGGCGATGCCGAAACCGTTCAGGTCGGTGACGCTGAAGTAGGCGACATCCCCGTCCTGCTCCATGTAGCGGTCGAGCAGGTCGATCAGCTCCCTGTCGATCTGGGCGTCGTAGCTCAGCTTGAACTTGGGCGGCCGGAAGCCCTCGGCCCCCACCCGGCTGCAGTCGAAGAGCCGCTGCAGGTCGGAGGGCCGGGCCGGCTGGTAGTTGGTATCCCACAGCTGCTCCAGCCGGATCCGGCCCGCATCCAGGGCGCGGGCAACGGTCGCCTCCACCTCGTCCACGCCGCGACGGGCCAGGTCCCGCACCTGGTCGAAGCGGCCGCCGATGCGGAACCGGCCCAGGTAGAGCTGCGCCTCCTCCAGCTCCTGGGAGAAGGAGTCGTTGCCGGTGAGCGCCATGGCGCGGGCGGTGCTGCCGATGCCGCTCAGCAGGGTTTCGGTGGTCGCGGAGATCTCCTCGGTCACCGAAGCGCTCTCCTCGGCGGCAGCGGCGATGTTCTGCGACTCCAGCGCCACCTGCTGGATCAGCCTGTTCATCCGCTCGACCGCCTCGCCGGCCTGCGCGCCCTCCTGGGAGAGGGAGAGGGCGTGCCCCACCATCTCGGCCATGGAGGCGGCGGCGCTGCCGGCAGCGGTGCTCATCGCGCTGACCAGGTCGGCAATCTCCCGGGTGGAGCGAGCCGTCTGGTCGGAGAGGCGGCGCACCTCCGCGGCGACCACAGCGAACCCGCGCCCGCGGTCGCCGGCATGGGCGGCCTCAATCGCGGCGTTGATCGCCAGCAGCTGGGTCTGCTTGGTGATGCGTTCGATGGCGCTGAGCACACTGGCGGCCGCCCGGGTCGTGTCGATCATCCGCTCGACCGTCTCGTGGGCGGCGCGGGTGCGGTCGGCCAGCTCCGTGGAGCGCTGGAGGGTGCTGCTGATCGTCCCGAGCCCCTCCTCGGATGCGCCCTTCAGCTCAGTTGCCAGGGTGGCCGATGAGGCGGCCGATTGGGCCACCTGGTTGACGGCCTCGTTCATCTGGGCCATGCCGGAACTGACCTGCTCCACGCCAGCGGTCTGCTCCTTCAACTGGGAGCTGACCTGCCGGAACTGAACCACCCCCAGCGCCTCCTTGACCGAGGAGCGGGTGACGGCCACCTCCAGCACCGAGAGCGTCTCCCGGACCCGATTGGTCAGCCGGCCCAGCTCCTGGACCAGCGGGGCCAGGTCCGGACCGTACGCCTCGGTGTTGAGCCGCCGGGTGAGGTCCCCTTCGGCCACCAGTTGCTGTAGGTCTCTTGTCAGGCGGGCCACCTGTTCTTGCATGACGGATCCTCCTAACGATTTCTTCAGGCGGTGGTCCAATCCCAAACGCTTCATGCACAAATAATGCCAACGGAAAGAAGCCAATTGTGAGGGATGACTGTCTCAAAATCGCGCGCCAGTGTCTCACTATGAGACACCCGGCGACAGAGGAAGCGCCCGTGAGGCATCTGCTCACGGGCGCTCTCATGACGGAACGGCTACCAGATCAGCGGCATCACCAGGTAGACGAAGAGCGTGATCACGACGATGCCGACCAGGTTGAGCCACAACCCGGCCCTTGCCATCTGCTTGATCGACACATGCCCGCTGGCGAAGACGATGGCGTTGGGCGGGGTGGCCACCGGCAGCATGAAGGCGAAGGAGGCGGCGAGGGCGGCGCCAACCATGAGGCCCATCGGGGAGACGTTGATCGCCTGGCCCAGGGCAGCCATAATCGGCATCATCAGCGTGGCGATGGCGGTGTTGGAGGTGACCTCGGTCAAGAAGATCACCAGGGTGACGGCGGCGATCAGCACGCCCAGGTAGCCGATGTCCTGCAGGCCGGTCAGGCTCTTGCCCAGCCACTCGGAGAGGCCCGAGGTCTGGAACGCCTTGGCGACGGAGAAGCCGGCGCCGAAGAGCAGCAGGATGCCCCAGGGGATCTTCTGAACCGCTTCCGCCGTGAGCATGTACTGGTTCTTCTGCAGGTTGGTGGGGATCAGGAAGAGGAGCAGGCCGCCGAAGATGGCGATCACCGCATCATCCACGTTGGGCAGCACCTTGGCCAGCAGGAACGGCCGGGTAACCCAGAGGAAGGAGACGACGAGGAAGACACCCAGCGCCCAGAGCTCTTCCCGGGTGATCGGCCCCAGCGCCTTGATCTCGTTGCGGATCAACTCCTTGCCGCCGGGGATCTCCTTGGTCTCGGGCGGGAAGACCTTCATCAGCACGAACCAGGTGACGGCCGAGAAGATGATGCCAAGCGGGACGGCGAAGATCATCCAGTCCAGGAAACCGATCTGGGTGTTCAGCGTCTTGGTGACGACACCGGCGAGGATGGCGTTGGGCGGGGTGCCGATCAGGGTGCCGGTACCGCCGATCGATGCGCCATAAGCGATGCTTAGCATGAGGGCGGTGCCGAAGTTCGAGCTGCCCTTCGGGCTGAGTTCGACCCCGTTCAGGTTCTTGCTCTGAAGTTCCGTCACCTGGGCCACAACGGCCAGGCCGATGGGCAGCATCATCATGGCGGTGGCGGTGTTCGAGAGCCACATGGAGAGGAGCGCCGTGGAGGACAGGAAGCCGAGCACCAGGCGCCCCGGACTGACGCCCAGCAGGTTGATGACGCCCAGGGCGATCCGCCGGTGCAGGTTCCAGCGCTCCACCGCCAGCGCCACCAGGAAGCCGCCCAGGAAGAGGTAGACGGTGGGGTCCGAGTAGGGGGCTGCCACCTCGCCCATCTTGGCGATGCCAAGGACCGGGTAAAGTACCATCGGCAGCAGGCTGGTCACCGGGATCGGCATCGCCTCGGTGATCCACCAGGTCGCGATCCAGAGGGTGCTGGCCAGGACGGCAAGAGCCTTGGCGGACATGCCTTCGGGGCGTACAAAGAATAAGAAGATGAAGAACAGAGCGGGGCCGGCGACAAGACCAATCCACTTCAGCAGATGCGGGGTCTGGGGCTCGGCGGCTTCGGCAAGGTCAGGACGGGTAACTCTCTCTTCCACAGATGCTCCCCCTTTGGTGTACGAGCTACGGACCGGTGAACCAGTTGAGGCGCCTGGCTGTCGACTCTGTATAGTCCGCCAATTATGTGGGTTTATATTAACATCAACTCCTATTATTAGCCGAGGTTATAAAGACTCATCTTTGAGTAGTACCCGGTCTATTAGTAGTGGCTTCTTTAGTCAAAGTGTGTAGAGTCAGCCGAAAAAGACCACCCGCCCCCATAGTGCAATGGGCTCTCTTTACCTCCTTCTCCAGGAGGAGCCGCTCCCCGGATGGTTGAGGAGAGGGGGGCCCTGCCCATCCGCCCCTGGCGAATTCAGGGGTTCGCCCGCTGGAATTCATCCCCAGTTCTGATATGCTCAACACACCCGGTGAGCGATCAGGAGGGAACGGACATGAGGCGGCTCCTGGAGATTCTGGCTCAGTTCATGGCGTTCCGGGGGTTTCATCTCCCCTGAGACCACCTGAGCCCAACAGAAAGGCCGGGCGCTCACTGCGCCCGGCGTTCGACATCCTCCCCGTTGCACATGTAGATCACCCGGCTGCCATCCTCCACAGTCTCCATGTGAACGGGCCGCTGCCAGATGTGGTATACGTGTGCGAGGGTCTTCTTCAGGTACCGCGTATCCAGTTCAACGCCCTCAAAGGCGTGGCGCAGGTAGAGTTCACCGCGCTTCTGGTAGTCGTGATCCTCGGCGTAGATGTAGGGGAAGCCGCAGTTCGAGATCTGCGCCACGATCCCGTCCCGGACCTTCTCCCAGCCCTTGGCGGTGATGCGCCACTCATCGCCCTGTTTGGCGAAGAGGTAGAGGTCCAGCTTGTCGCAGATCTCCTTGGTCAGGTAGTTGCCAATGAAGGAGACGTCGGTCTCCACCTCCCGCACCTCGAAGATCTTCTCCAGGCCATAGCGCTTCTCAATGTCCTCAAAGATGTGGTAGCCCACGTGGTAGGGGTTGAGGTGGAAGCGGCTGGGCGCCAGGACGTTGGCGTGCATCCGGGCGAACTCCAGGGACTCGTCGGGTGTCAGGTCCAGCTCCCGCATGATCCGAGCGTGCCAGATCGAGGCCCAGCCCTCGTTCATGATCTTGGTCTCCATCTGCGGGCGGAAGTAGAGCATCTCCTGCCGCAGGCTGGAGAGGATATCCCGCTGCCAGGGCGCCAGATCCGGCGCCTTCTCCATGATGAACAGCAACAGGTCCCGGGTGCTGGCCGGCTTGCGGGCCGGCTCCGCTTCCGCTGGCGGGGGCGCCTCCTTGCCGATCTTGTCCAGCGCCCACAGGTCGTCGTACTCGCTCACCTGTGGCGCCTGCTTCTGCGGCTTCTCCTCCGGGGCGCTGCGCTTGCGACCCGGGTAGGGGTCCACGTGCTCGTGAATCGCCAGGACGGCGTCCAGGAAGCGCTCCACCCTCTCCCGCCCCAGGTCGTGCTCGTACTGAAGCACCCGGTTGGCGAAGGCGGCCATGGCGTGGACCATCTGCCGGTTGGTCTCCCGGAAGCGCCAGTTGTTCTTGAAGAAGTCCGAGTGGGCCAGCACGTGCGCAGCGATCAGCTTGTTCTGCAGGAGCGTGTTCGACTCCAGCAGGAAGGCGTAGCACGGGTCGGAGTTGATCACCAGCTCGTAGATCTTCGACATGCCGAAGTCGTACTGGGTCTTCATCTGGTGGAACGCCTTGCCGAAGGACCAGTGGGAGAACCGGGTCGGCATGGCGTAGGCCCCGAAGGTGTAGACGATGTCAGCCGGGCAGATCTCATAGCGCATCTCGAAGAAGTCCAGGCCGAAGCTGCGGGCCTTCTCCACGATCATGTCGATCGCCTCGGCCAGCTTCGCCACATCCTCCTCGGTCATGGTCGGCCCCTGGCTGGGCGGGACAAGCTTCAGGGAAGACATCTCAGCTCACCCCCTGGTGCTGTTCCGGCATCTCCGGGCCGAAGAAGGTCCGGAGCGCCTGGTAGACCTCGGACTTGTCCCGAATCAGGGCGCTCATGAAGCGCGGGTGTGTGATCTCCCGCTTGAAGAGCGTGAGCAGGGTGGAGGTCCGGTAGTAGGCGGTGCCGCCGGCGGTGGAGTCGATCTCGCCGTACCCGAAGAGGTTGCAGGACTCCAGCAGCTTGTTGACCGCCTCAATTGCCCGCGGGTTATCCGAGCTGAGGTTATCCCCGTCCGAGAAGTGGAAGGGGTATAGATTGTAGAGGTTGGGCGGGTACTTCTCGGCAATCAGCTTGAGGGCCAGCTCGTAGACCGAGGAGCAGCGGGTGCCGCCGCTCTCACCCTTGGTGAAGAACTCCTCCTCCGTGACCTCCTTCGCCTCGGTGGAGTGGGCGAGGAAGTGGATCAGCACGTTGTCGTACTTGGTCCGGAGAAAGCGGACCATCCAGAAGAAGAAGCTGCGGGCGATGTACTTCTCAAAGTCGCCCATGGAGCCCGAGGTGTCCATCATCGCCAGGACGACGGCGCTGGTCTGGGGCTGGTAGCGCTCCTCCCAGGTCTTGTAGCGGACATCATCCCGCCGGATGCCAGCCATGGGCGGGCGCCCGGCCAGCAGGTTCCGCTTCATCGCCTCCATGATGGTCCGCTTCTTGTCGATGTTCGCCTGCAGCCCTTGCTTGCGCACATCATCCCACTGGTACTTCTTCGCGGTCAGGTCGGGCTGTTTCTTGGGGTCCAGGTGGGGCAGCCCCAGGTCCTCGAAGATCAACTCCGCCAGGTCGTCCACCGAGAGCATCGCCTCGTACCAGTCGTCGCCGGCATCCTCCCCGGCGCCCTTCCCCTTGCCCTTGCCCTTCTGGCCGGACCCGTCCTTGGCGATCACCTGGCCCTCCTGGCTGTCGCCCTGGCCCTGACCGGCCCGCTGCTGTTTCTCCCAGTTGTACCGGAACCGGTATTCGTTGAGCGAGCGAATGGGGACCTTGACCATCCGCTTGCCGTCACTGGTCACAATCGACTCGTCGCTGATGATCTCCGGCAGGTTTTTCTTGATGGCCTCACGGACCTTCTCCAGGTGCCGCTCCTGGTCCATCTGCCCCTGCCGGTGGAGCGACCAGTCCTCCCGTGAGATCAGGTAGCGAGACGACGACATTCGTCACCCCTCCCTTGATGGGCACAGGGCGGGGGGCCTCAGAATCAGCCCACCCGCCCCCGTCGTAAGTGTCCAGTCCTACCACTGCGGGCCAGGTGCCCCGTCAGGCGTTCTTCCCCCCTCACCTACCCGGCGCCCCTTCCGTTGCAGAGCGAATTGTGGCGACATGGCGGCACAATTCGCGTCGGGTCTGCCAGAGGCGGGGGAGAGGTGAGAGGGGGGAGGCGTTCTTCCCCCCTCTCACCTATTAAGAAGGGAGCCCACGTACTTGAGCAGCTCGTTGGCGCAGGAGACGCAGTAGTTGTGCTCCTTCATGAGGCGGGCGACCACCTCGTTGATCTTCTTCAGGTGCTCAGCGTCCGGCGTCTTGGTGGAGGTGGTGATCTTGACCACATCCTTCAGATCGGCGAAGAGCTTCTTCTCGATCGCTTCCTTCAGCCGCTCGTGGGAGTTGTAGTCGAAGGTGACGCCACGCCGGGCGTAAGTGGAGAGCCGGATCATGATCTCCTCCCGGAACGCCTTCTTGGCGTTCTCGGAGATGCCGATCTGCTCCTCGATGGAGCGCATCAGCTTCTCATCGGGCTCGTGGTATTCGTCGGTGAGCGGGTCCTTGATCTTGGTGCTGTTGCAGAAGGCCTCCACGTTGTCCAGGTAGTTGTTGAGCAGGTTCTTGGCCGACTCCTCGTAGGAGTAGACGAAGGCCTTCTGGACCTCCTTCTTGGCCATCTCGTCGTACTCCTGGCGGGCGATGGCGATGAAGGTCATCAGCCGCTCCCGCTCCTGCGGGGTGATGGAGGGATGCTGATCCAGCCCGTCCTTCAGGGAGCGGAGCACATCCAGGGCGGTGATGCAGGCCTTCTGGTGGAGCTCGCCCTTCTTGATGATGGCCGACGAGATCCGGTTGATCACGTAGCGGGGGTCGACGCCGCTCATGCCCTCGACACCTTCAAACTCCCGCTCCAGCTCGGCCACGTCGGAGAGCTTGAAGCCCTCGACCTCCACACCGTCGTACAGGCGCATCTTCTTGACCAGGTCCATGCCCGCCTTCTTCGACTCCTTCAGCCGGCTCAGGACGGAGAAGACCGACGCAGCGTAGAGGGCGTGCGGGGCGATGTGCACGTGACCGGTATCGGCCTGCTTCACCAGCTTTTCGTAAATCCGTATCTCTTCGGAGACCTTAAGGTTATACGGAATCGGCATCACGATGATCCGGCTCTGCAGCGCTTCGTTCTTCTTATTGGCAATAAAGGCGCGGTACTCGGTCTCATTCGTATGGGCCACGATCAGCTCGTCCGCCGAGATCAGGGCGAAGCGGCCGGCCTTGAAGTTGCCCTCCTGGCTGAGGCTCAGCAGGTTCCAGAGGAACTTCTCATCGAGCTTCAGCATCTCCTGGAACTCCATCATGCCCCGGTTCGCCTTGTTCAGCTCGCCATCGAAGCGGTAGGCCCGCGGGTCGGACTCGGACCCAAATTCACCGATGGTCGAGAAGTCGATCGAGCCGGTCAGGTCGGCGATGTCCTGCGACTTCGGATCGGAGGGGCTGAAGGTGCCGATGCCGACCCGGTCAGACTCGGAGAGGATCACCCGCTCCACCGGGACCTTCTCCACCCGCCCGTCGTACTGCTCCCGGAGCATGAGGCGGCAGTGCGGGCAGAGCTCGCCCTCGATCACGACCCCCAGCTCCTTTTCCACCTCGGCGCGGAGCTCCTTGGGAATCAGGTGCAGGGGTTCCTCGTGCATCGGGCAGCCCTTGATGCCGTAAAGGGCTCCCTTCTCGGTCCGGCTGTACGCCTCCAGCCCACGCTTCAGCATGGTGACCAGGGTGGACTTGCCACCGCTGACCGGACCCATCAGAAGCAGGATGCGCTTGCGCACATCGAGCCGTCGGGCAGCCGGGTGCAGGTACTCCTCCACCAGACGTTCCAGCGACCTGCTGAGCCCGTAGAGCTCTCTGTCGAAGAACTTGTACCGCCGGACGCCGTTGATCTCCTCGACACCAGCTGAGACGATCATGTTGTAGATACGTGCGTGAGAGAACTGCGTGACGGCGGGATTCTTCGCCACAAGCTCCAGGTAGTCGGCAAAGGTCCCGTCCCAATGGAGCGTGCTCTCAGAAACCCGGAACTCCTCGAGACGCTTAATGAGGTTCATTTCGACCTACCTCCTCCCGGGTGTGATAACCCCACCTCGCCGCGTTTTGTGAAGGGTCCATCGGCATGTACGTGAACCATTCACTTATCCCCTTTTACGTGTTTCACACGTGTTTTGTTCGATCCATTGGCACCCTCGCGTTGATATTTTTACTGGGAATAAATGGGCATCACCTCCAGTCTTGCCGGGAGGGACCCTCGAGCACCCAAGAGGAGCGGCTGTCTGATTGAGACGCGGGTTACAATATAAAGAAGATATTCCGTTTGTATTTAGATTCTCCTCATTCAGACGATCTCCTGCAAGCCACCACGATATTCATCGGAGATTTACTTGATTTGGGTATGATCTGAAGGGCGCGGCATAGGGGGCAGACCGGCTGCATAGGGATAGGACAGGTCCCCGGTCTCAGGGGAGCATGCAGAGGAGGTCGGCCCACATGGATGATAAGCAGTACCGCGGGGAGGTCCGCGTCGCCGGCATGGCAGACCAGGGGACCGGCGGGTCGGGTCATACCCTGTCCGTGATCAACCGGGAGCAGCTCCAGGTCACGGGGGTGCTCGCCGTCGACAACTTCGATGATGAGGAAGTGGTCCTGGAGACGGAGTTGGGGGTGCTGACCATCCGGGGCGAGGATCTCCACATCAAGCAGTTGGACCTGGAGTCCGGCCGCTTTGCGGTGGAGGGGTACGTAAACCTCCTGCAGTACTCGACCCCCCGCCAGCGCCAGGGGCGGCCGAGCAAGGGCCGGGGCTTCCTGGAGCGGCTTCTGCGGTAAGCGCGAAAAAACGGCAGCGGGAGCTGAGATCCCACTGTCGCTTTTTTCTGCCCGGTGCAGGAAGTCAGGATTTCACCGCGAAGAAGGTAGGGAGCTCCGGGTCTGTCCCCATCGCCAGGCGCATAGCCTTGCGTGGGGGGGCAGGCCAGTGCAACGGTTGGAACTTCAGTTCTACGCCTTCTTCATGATCGTTCTGAGCGGAATCGCCCTCGGATTCCTCTTTGACCTGCTCCGGGCGCTTCGCGGGTACTACCAACCCAACCGCTGGGTGGCCGCCGCCGGTGACCTCCTCTTCTGGGGAGCCGCGACCGTGGTGATTGCCGGCGGGCTCTTCTTCGGCAACTGGGGCGAGTTCCGTTTTTACGTCCTGGTGGGGATGCTGCTCGGGCTGGGGTTGTACTATTGGCTGGCCAGCCCCGTGATCCTTGGGATGCTCCGTGGCCTCCTCCGGTTGATCACCTGGATTCTGGACCTCTTGTGGATGCTGGTGCTCAGACTGGTCTGGGCCCCGCTGGTCGCCCTCGCCAACCTCCTGACTTGGGTCGGGCGACTCCTCTGGGGCTGGGGGCGTGCCCTGCTGGGCGGCGTCTGGGACGCCCTGGAGTCCCTGGGCGGCTGGCTGGTCCGTCCGCTGATCCGCCCGTATCGATGCGCCCGCCTTCGCTATCTGCTCGCCAAGCGGCGAGTCAAACGGACCCTCCGGCGGTGGCTGCTGGGTCCCTCCCGTCCTCGCCGGCGCTGAGGTGAATACCGCCCCCATCCTTCAAACGCGCAGAAATCCTGGATTTTTTCGGCGCGCGAGAAGGATTTTCCGCGTTGCCCCGTGTATAAATCATGTACACAGCATGTAGCAGTTTTGTACTCAGTTTGTACACAAGCTATCCACAGGCTGTGCACAATCACCGAGGGCGGACGTTGCAGTGAACATCGAGATTCGCGGCGCCGAACGGCTGAGTTTCCGGGAGCGGCAGGTCGTCGTTCTCAAGGAGATGGGCTGGAGCAACGAACAGGTGGCCAAGCGGCTTTCGCTGGCAGCCGGCACCGTCGCGACCCTCTACAACCGGGCCAAGTCGAAGGGCTATCAGGTGGTGATCATACTGCCCGGCGACACCCTTGGACTCTTTGACAGCGCCGATAGGGAGGAAGAAGAATGAGCGCGCCCCACTGGCGAGCGGAACAGGCAGCGATGAACGCGCCCGCTCCAGTGCGACGGCTGAAGGGAAACCCTCTTCGCCGGCACTGGCTCACGGGCGCGTTTGTTGTTGGTCTGGTGGGCGTCATCTCATTCACCGGCGTGCACCTGATCAGGGCGGGGGACCGTCTGGAGGAAGTCCGCCAAACCCGCTTGCAGGTGGAAGCCGAACTGAAGGAGGTCCGCCAGAAGAACGCCCGGCTGCAGGAGACCCTCGAGAAGGTGACCAGCGATGAACACATGGAGCTAATGGCCAAGAAGATGGGCTTTACTAAACCAAACGAGCAGGTATATCAGACCGGATCACCTAAGGGTAATTAAATTTGGCAATTTTCGCTTGACGATGATGCCGACCCCCTAGTACAATGGCGCATGCAACTATCTGTGAAGGGGCGGCAGATCGCGTGAGCGCGGTGTCGGAGCTGGAGATTGGCACTGTGGTGGAAGGGACCGTCTCGGGTATTACGAGCTTTGGGGCCTTCATCGCCCTCCCGAACGGAAAGACGGGTCTGGTTCACATCTCTGAGGTGGCCGATGAGTACGTGCGCGACGTCAGGGACTACCTCAAGGAGCAGGACGTGGTCCGGGTGAAGATCCTGACGCTGGACGACCGCGGTCGCATCGCGCTCTCGATCAAGCAAGCCGACCCGAACTACCGACGCGATCTACCGAAGCCTCGCCGCTCCGCCCAGTCCTTTGAGGACAAGCTCTCCAAGTTCCTGAAGGAGAGCGAGGACCGGATGATGGACCTGCGCCGCCTGGAGGGAAAGCGCGGCGGTCGGGGTGGGCGCAGTAACTAGAGGTAGCATCTGGGGTGGGCGCTTGCGGCGCCCACCTTCTTACTGGGAGAGTCGACAGCCGTGCAACTGATTCGTACCCCCCGACTCGTAGGTTTCCGGTTTGCGTCACCGGTACTCTGCCTCTCCTCCGGCGTACTGAACGGCGGGTTCACCCATGCCCGTTCGATGGTCAACATCTTTGTGGACAAGGGATACGCAGGGCGAGATCCCGCCGGTGACATCATGGTCGTGGCGCGGGAGCACGAGCTGGACGACCCCGTCGTCGGGTTGATGACCGCCGTGAAGTTGGAGCAGGCCGCCTATGCGACCAGCGGCGGGGTGCATGTCCTGGCCACAGCCGGGACATCGAACGCCGAGGCTGCGGGTGTTACTCCGCCGTGGCGCCCGCCGATCGGCACGATCAACCTGCTGGTCTTCATCAGCGGCCGGGCCACAGAGGCGGCATTGGCCGGCGCGGCCATCACCGTGACGGAGGCGAAGGTGCGGGCGCTGCTGGACGAGGGCATCACCTGTCCGGAGACCGGGGCACCGGCGACCGGTACGAGCACCGACGCTTACGCGATCGCCTGCCGTGAGCCTGGCGACGACCTGCCCTTCCTCGGGCCGGTGACGCCGGTGGGCCATACCCTGGCCCGGCTGGTCTATGCGACGGTCCGGCAAAGTCTCCGTTCCTAGTAAAGATTTGCGGTTCGTTGAATGCAGCGGGCGCCCGTGCTAAGATAGTAGGACGATCATGCCCGAGTGGCGGAATGGCAGACGCACGGGACTTAAAATCCTGCGGTGGCGACACCGTGCCGGTTCGAGTCCGGCCTCGGGCACCA
>JBMONC010000095.1:0-43092 GCA_049324875.1 Bacillota bacterium | reverse complement strand
TCTTCGTCAAGACCCCGAAGAACTGGCTGCCCTTCCCCACCGCAGTGGAGGAGGGGATCCCGCTCTCCGCCCACTCCATCGTCACCTCCACCTTCCAGACCGATGCATAACAGGACCGCCACGGATTACACGGATTACACGGATAAAGACATAAATGGACAAGAACGTTGAGTGGTGCTGGTGCGAAGCACCGCACTAGTCCCCCCAAGAAAACGGGCACCCAGCGCCACTGTATCCGTGTAATCCGTGGCCATCATCCTCATAACCAGAGGCGGAACCGAACGTATCGGCTCCGCCTCTCGCTTGACCTCGCCCTGCCCCGCTAGGTGGTGGAGGGCAGGACCGTCCAGGTGTTGTCCTGGTTCAGGGTGACATCCATCGAGTAGATGCCGTTGGGGAAGAGGACCTCGGCCTTGTTGGAGATCTCGGTGATGTCCAGCACCTGGCCCTGGATGAAGTTGCCGAAGGTGACCCAGTACTTGGGGTGCGGGGAGAAGATCAGGTTCATGTTCGGCTGCGCCTGGACCACGAAGGTGCCGGCGCCGGACATCCCGATGCCGACGGAGGCCTGGTTGGCCGGGACGGTGATCTCCTGGTTGATGTACAGGGAGTTGGGGCGCGGGCCCCGGCGCACATCCTTGAAGGTGTAGGCGCCGGCGCTGTAGGTGAAGGTCACCTGGTTCATCGACTGCGGGTCGGCGGGCCAGGCCTGGGAGGCGTCGAAGATAACGCCGGGGCGGAGCAGCCCGGTCTCGTCCCAGACGAAGGAGTACTCGGTCTCCCAGGTGAAGACCACCTTGGTGGTGGGGTGTGCCGCCTTGGCGAACCAGGCCAGCGACATGACGCCCGGATCGCTGATGTCGGGGTTGGTCTGGTAGACGCAGAGGCTGCCGAACTGGCTCGAGGCATTCTTGAAGACCAGGGAATACTTCGTCATACTGAGGTACCCTCCCATAGTTTCGTAGTACAGGATCCGGGAGCCGGGACCCGGGGCCGTCTGCTGGTCAGGTCTCACCCCCTGGCTGAACTGGCTGCCCCATCGGACGCTTACATATAGAACTCCACCTGGAGGTAGCCCAACTCCACCCCACGGGAGATCAACTCCGACCGCCGCTGGACCGACAGCTTCTGATAGATGCGCTGCACATACTCCCGGGCGGTGTTGTGGGTCAGGTAGAGCTCCCTGGCGATCTCCCGGCTGGTCCGGCCGAGCGCCAGGAGCCGGAAGACGTCACGCTCACGGGGGGTCAAGCTCTGGGTCGCCGGGAGGTTCGGATCCCTCTGTGAGGCCGATTCTAAATTCATACGCCGAATCTCTCGCTTTCGTTGTGGGGTGGCTCAGTGAGGTCAATTGTATTGTAGTCTGAACATTGTATCAAGTCTGCATTGCGCGGGGTTATCCTTCCGGCTGCGAAAGAGAGACGCACCCGCATTGGCTGCCGGGTGCGTCCTGCCATCAGTGGGAGACAACGATCTGGGTGCCGGTGAGGGTCGCCTCGGCATAGGTGATGTCGGGGCTGGCGAAGAGCAGCCACTCCTGGCCGCCCGGGGGCACCGGCTCTCCCTCCCGGGCGGGATTGGGCTGATCCAGCGGCTGGAACCCCACGTAGTAGGTGATCGGGCTGGGCAGCTCGAAGATCACCGACTCGTTCGGCCGGGTGGGCTGGGCCACCACCGGCAGCCCGCTCAGGGCGAAGCCCACCAGCGCCGCGCCCGGCCAGACCGACCCATCCTGCTGGATGGTCAGCGTGCCGGCCTCGGGGGTGATCCGGGGGTCGGTGAACTGCGGCATCCCCTCCACAAACTGCAGGGTGACCAGGTTGCAGAGGGTGCTCCCCCGGGTGGGGTAACGCTGGGACGCCTCGGTCTGAATCTCGCCCCGCACCCCCTTCTGGGACCAGAAGTAGCTCCACTCCTCGGTCCAGCGCAGGGTGACGGAGGCGTCAGCCGGGACCTTTTGGGCCAGCCAGACCGGATGCTCCGGGGTGTCGCCGCTCACGTAGATGTAGAACTGGACGGGGGCGGTGGTGGCGTTCCGGAGCAGAACGGTTCGCTGAACCAGGGGCTGGGCCGGGGTTTCGGGCGTGACCGGAGAGGCCGCAGGCAGACCGCTGTTCGGATCGGACATCTGACTCCCTCCCATTCTGAGGATGGCGCGTGGGCGACGGCGGGCAGCGTGTATGTAGAGGATAGGCCCGTCCGGGCCACCGCGCAATTTGCAGAACGGGGGGTTTTCGCCAGGATGGGGCCCCGGCTAGAGCGAGACGGGCCCCGAGATCAGGGTGAGCCCGCCGTCCGCCACGATGGTCTGGCCGGTGATCCAGCGGGCCTCCGGCCCGGTCAGGAAGTCGGCAATGGGCGCCAGGTCCTCCGGCCTGCCGACCCGGCCCGCAGGCGTGGCCCGGGCGATGGCCCCGGCCACCTCAGGCCAGGCCTCCCCGCACATGACCCGGACCGAGTCGGTCTCCACCGGGCCGGGGCAGAGGGCGTTGACCACAATCCCCTCCGGCGCCAGCTCCACGGCCAGGGTCCGGACCAGCGACTCCAGGGCGGCCTTGGCCGCCCCCAGCACGCCGTGCAGGGGGACGTAGCGGATCGAGTCGTAGCCGCTCATCACCAGGATGGCGGCGGGGCGGCCCCGCATCAGCGGGACCGCCTCCTGGACCATCAGCAGGAAGGAGTCGACCGAGAGGCTGAAGGTGCGCCGCAGGTTGTGCAGCCGTTGCGCCAGCACCGGCTTGAAGGCGGTGGCGGCGGCGTTGGCCACCAGGATCTCCAGCCGCCCCTCCTCCTGCCCGATCCGGCCGATCATCGCCCGGACCGCCTCCGCATCCTCCAGGTCGGCCTGCACGGGGATCCCCCGGCCCCCGGCCTCGGCGGCCAGCCGGGCCACCTCCAGCGCCGCCTCCCGGTTCTGCTTGTAGCCGATGTAGACCGTGTGGCCCCGGGCGGCCAGCCGGAGCGCCACCGCCCGGCCGATCCCCCGGGAGCCGCCGGTCACCAGGGCGACAGCCATCCAACCCCTCCCCTCACGATTGGCGGGCCGCAGCGACCCCGGCCTTCGCCCGCTCCTGCTCCGCCAGCACCCGCCGGAGCACCTTGCCGACGGCGCTCTTGGGCAGCTCGGCCAGGAACTCCACCCGGGCGGGCCGCTTGTAGGCGGCCAGCCGCTCCCGGCAGAACTCGATGATCTCCTGCTCGGTGGCGGTGGCGCCGGGCTTCAGCACCACAAAGGCCTTGACCGTCTCGCCCCGGTAAGGGTCGGGCACCCCCACCGCACAGGCCTCGAGGACCGCCGGGTGCTGGTAGAGCACCTCGTCGATCTCGCGGGGGTAGATGTTGTAGCCCGAGGCGATGATCATATCCTTCTTCCGGTCCACGATGTAGAGGTAGCCATCCTCATCCATCCGGCCGATATCCCCGGTGTAGAGCCAGCCGTCCCGGATGGCGGCAGCGGTCTCCTCCGGCTTGTTCCAGTAGCCCTTCATGATCTGCGGCCCCCGGATCAGCACCTCCCCCTCCTGCCCCGGCGGGAGATCCTCCCCGGTCTCCAGGTCAATAATCCGCACATCGGTGTCCGGGTAGGGCAGCCCCACACTGCCCGGCACCCGCCGTCCGTGCATCGGGTTGGAGTGGGTGGCCGGTGAGGCCTCGGTCAGGCCGTACCCCTCCAGGATGGAGGCCCCGGTCATCGCCTCGAACTCCTGGAGCAGCTCCACCGGCAGCGGCGCCGCCGCGCTGACGCAGAGCTCGATCGACTTCAGGTCGTACCGCCGGATCTCCGGCTCCTTCAGCAGCGCCGTGTAGATGGTGGGCACCCCGGGGAAGGAGTTGGGCCGGTACCGGTGGATCAGCTTCAGGACCTCCCGCACCTCGAACCGGGGCACCAGGATGCAGGTCCCGCCCTGGGAGAGGGAGAAGGAGGCCGCCGCCGTCAGCCCGTAGGAGTGGAAGAGCGGCATCACCACCAGCACGGTGTCGTGCGCATCCGCCGGCCGCTGGAGCCACTCCTTGAGCTGGAGGATGTTGGCCGTCACGTTGAAGTGGGTGGAGACCACCCCCTTGGAGATCCCTGTGGTGCCCCCGGTGTAGAGCAGGAAGGCCGGGTCCTCCCGAGGGTTGACCGGCACCGGCGCAAAGCCCTCCGCCCGCTCCTGGAGCAGGTCGGCAAAGCGGATCGCCGCACCCGCTTCAATGGCAGGCACCTTCGCCTTCAGCCGGTAGAGCAGGCTGAGCGGGAAGGGCAGGAAGTCCGCCATGGAGGTGACGATGAACCGCTCCACCCCCTTTCCCCCTTCCCGGACCTTCTCCCAGAAGAGGTCCAGGGTCACAAAGAACCGGCAGCCGGCATCCTTCACCTGGTACTCGATCTCCCGGGCCACATAGAGCGGGTTGAACTGGACCGGAATTCCGCCCGCCCGCTGGGCGGCGATGTGGGCGATCAGGTTCTGCGGGCAGTTGGGCAGCATGATCCCCACCCGCTCCCCCTTGCGCAGCCCCAGCCTGCGCACCAGGGCGGCGGCGAACCGGTCGACCAGCTCCCCGAACTCGCGGTAGCTGATCCGCTTCCCAAAGAAGATCAGCGCCGTCCGCTCCGGATGGGCCTCGATCTGCTGGAACAGGAAGTGATAGACCGGAACCTCCGGGTACTCAAGATGGGACCGGACCCCGTCAGGATAGCTCTTCAGCCAAGGCCGTTCCATACGTCCCCCTCCTCCTCCAAGGCCGGACGGTCAAGCGAGCCCGAGCAGCCCCCGCGCCTCCTCCACCGAGGCCGGCTCACGCCCCACATCCCGCGCCATCCGGACCGCTTTCTCCACCAGCTCCCCGTTGGACAAGGCCATCTGCCCCGGCGCCAGGTAGAAGTTATCCTCCAGCCCGACCCGGACATGCCCCCCCATCGCCAGCGCCGCCCCCACCATGGCCCACTGCCCCAGCGAGATCCCGGTCACCTGCCAGAAGGAGCCCCGCGGCACCGCCTGCGCCTGATGCACCAGATCCGCCACGGTGGCCGGAATCCCCCCCAGCACCCCCATGATGAAGTTGAACTGCAGCGGCGGCTCCAGCACCCCCAGATCCAGCAGCGGCTCCACGTTGGCGATATGCCCCCGATCAAAGCACTCCAACTCAGGCCGAACCCCGTTCTCCCGCATCACCGAGACAAAGTAGCTGATCTCCCCAAACGGATTGGAGAAGACCATATCGAAGAGAAATGCCTTGCGCCGCGCGGAGTAGATGGCATAGTTCATCGACCCCATATTGAGCGCCGCCATCTCCGGCCGGGTCGCCGCAATATGCGCCACCCGCTCCTCCGGCGGCAGGCCCACGGCCCCCGTAGAGAAGTTGACCAGCACCGGACAGCAAGCCCGAACCGCCTCCAGAATCTCAAGGTACCGCTCCACCCGAAAGCAGGGCGCCCCATCATCCTCCCGCGCATGGATGTGCACCACCGCCGCCCCGGCTTCGTAGGCCCGCCGAGCCTCCTGAGCAATCTCCCGCGGCGTATAAGGAATCGCCGGACACTGCTCCCGGGTAGCCAGCACCCCCGTCAAAGCCGCACAGATCACAACCCGACTCACCGCCCCACCTCCTCCAAGAAAACGAGCGTGATCGACCGACCCCAAGGAGCCGGGTAGGGGTGGTCCCCTGCCGGGCGAGGCGACCTCCCGTGAGGTCCCGGAACCGGAGCCGGGTGGGGGTGGTCCCCCGCCGAGCGAGGCAGCCCCCCGTGAGGTCCCAGGACCGGAGCCGGGTGGGGGTACTCCCAGAGCGAGATCGTGCAGTCGCCGTAGGGCCGCTTAGCCGGCGAGAGGAGAGCCAGCGGTCGGCGGTGCGTAGCCCCACTCTCCGCCAGGCACGGTTTCGACCGGTGGCGGACCCCACTCAGCTTAGCGGCCCTAGGCGACAAGCGCCGAGCGACGGGGTACCCCCATCCGGCGACCTGCCCCGGGCTCCCACCAGGCGACCTGCCCCACAAACGACCCGACCCCCACCAGGCGACCTGCCCCACCAAGGACCCGACCCCCACAGCAAGGCTCAAACCGGAAAGATCCCGTGCTTCCGCCGGGGCCGCTCCACCACCTTCCCCCGAGCCAAGGCAAGACCCCGCACCAGCAGCCGCCGGGTCTGAGCCGGATCGATCACGTCATCCACATGGGCGCCGGCGGCCGCCACATACGGGTTGATCAGCTGCCGGATCATCGCCACCCGCTCCGCCCGTACCTGGGCCGGGTTGTCGGCCGCCTCGATCTCCTTCCGGAAGATGATCGCCGCCGCCCCCTCCGGCCCCATCACCGAGATCTCCGCCGTCGGCCAGGCCAGGATCTGATCGGTCTCGTAGGTCCGCCCGCACATCACGAAGTAGCCCGCCCCGTAGGCCTTCCGCAGCACCACCGTCATCTTCGGCACCGTCGCCTCGCTGACGGCGTAGAGCATCTTGGCCCCGTGCCGGATGATCCCCTGCTGCTCCACCTTGGAGCCGATCAGGAAGCCCGGCACATCCACCAGGAAGACCAGCGGCAGATCATAGGCGTCGCAGAGGGTGACGAACCGGGCCGCCTTGTCGGCGCTGTCCACATCCAGCACCCCGCCCCGGAAGGCCGGCTGGCTGGCCACGATCCCCACCGAGCGACCGCCCAGCCGGGCAAGGCCGGTGATGACCGACCTCCCCCAGCCCGCCTTCAGCTCGAAGAAGGCGCCGCCGTCGACAATCGCCCGGATCACCCGGGCCATGTCGTAGACCTTGTTCGGCTCCGCCGGCACGATCTCGTAGAGCTCCTCCACCACCCGCTCGGGGTCATCGGCGCTCTCCGCCACCGGCTCGGTCAGGTAGCCCAGGTACTCCTTGATCGCCACGATGCAGGCCTCGTCGTTCTCCGCCTCCAGGTCGGCGCAGCCCGAGATGGTGCAGTGGATCCGGCTGCCGCCCAGCTCCTCGGCGCTGATCTCCTCGCCCACCGCCGCCTTCACCAGGTGCGGCCCGCCCAGCGCCATGGAGCTGCTCCCCTTCACCATGAAGGCCACATCCGCCAGGGCGGGGATGTAGGCGGTGCCGGCGGCGCAGGGGCCCATCACCGCCGCCACCTGGGGCACCACCCCGGACATGATCACCTGCTCGAAGAAGAGGTCGCCCGACCCTGCGAACTGGGAGCCCGCCGACTCCTGGATCCGGGCGCCGGAGGAGTCCAGCAGCCAGACGATCGGCACCCGGAGCCGGAGCGCCAGCTCCCGCATCCGGGCCACCTTCCGCTCCCCCACCTCGCCCATGGAGCCGGCCATCACCGTGAAGTCGTAGGCGGCGGTGCAGACCGTCCGGCCGTTCACCCTGCCGTAGCCGGTGATCACCCCGTCCGCCGGGGTGTGCTTCCCCGCCATCTGCGGGTTGCGGGGCTCATGCTCCGCCAGGGCGCCGAACTCCACGAAGGAGCCCGGATCGAAGAGCAGGTCGATCCGCTCCCGGGCGGTCAGCTTCCCCTCCCCGTGCTGCCGGGCGATCGCCTCCGGCCCGCCCATCTTCGCCGCCTCCGCCTTCCGCTGCCGCAGCTCCTCGACCTTCTCCCGCATCAGCGACATCGCTACCTCCCCTTCCATTCGGGCTCCCGCCGGCTCAGGAAGGCGGTCACCCCCTCGGCGGCATCCTCGGTCATGGCGTTGACGGAGAGCATGGCGTGCAGGTAGCGGAGCGCCTGGCGGTACTCCATATCCGCCGCCGTGTAGACCGCCTCCCGCCCCAGCCGGAGCACCGCCGGGCTGAGGGAGGCCAGGGACCGGGCCAACCCCTCCGCCTCCGCCAGCAGGTCGGCGGCGGGGACCACCCGGTTGACCAGCCCCAGGGCCAGCGCCCGGCCCGCATCGATCTTCTCGCCGGCCAGCGCCAGCTCCATCGCCTGCTTCGGCCCCAGGTGGCGCACCAGCTTGGCGGCCACCATCATCGGGAAGAGGCCGATCTTCACCTCCGGGGTGCCGAAGGTGGCGGACTCCGCCGCCACCGCCAGGTCGCAGGCCAGCACCAGGCCAAAGCCCCCGCCCAGCGCCGCCCCGTTGACCGCCGCGATCACCGGGCGGCCCGACTCCTGGATCGCCTCCAGCAGCTCCAGGTAGCGCCGGCGGGCCAGGTGGCCCCCGTAGGGCCCATCCCCCGCCATGGCGGTCAGGTCTCCCCCGGCGCAGAAGGCCTTCTCCCCCGCCCCGGTCAGCACCACCGCCCGGACGGCGGGGTCGTCGGTCCAGCGGCGCAGCGCCTCGATCATCCCCTCCATCACCCCGGCGGAGAGGGCGTTCCGCTGCTCGGGCCGGTGGATGGTCAGCAGGCCGATCCCGTCCCGCACCTCCGTCATCAGCTCCACAGCATCACCCCCCTAGAAGCCCATCTGCTTGGCGATGATCTCCCGCATGATCTCATCGGTGCCGCCACCGATCCGGATCAGCCGGGCATCCCGCCAGTGGCGCTGGATCGGGTACTCCATCATGTAGCCGGCCCCGCCGTGGATCTGCAGCGCCTCATCCGCCACCCGGCAGGCCACCTCGCCCGCCAGCAGCTTGGCCATGGAGATCTCCTTGACCGGGTACTCGCCGTTCTCCCAGCGCCAGGCGCAGGTGTAGACCAGCGCCCGGGCCGCCTCGATCTCGGTAGCCATCTGCGCCAGCTTGTGCCGGATCACCTGAAACTTGCCGATGGGCCGGCCGAAGGCCTCCCGCTCCTGGGCGTACCTCATCGCCAGCTCCAGGGAGCGCTCCGCCCCCGCCACCGCCCCGGCGGCGCCGATCAGCCGCTCCCCCTGCAGCTCCCACATGATGTGGTAGAAGCCCTGACCCACATCCCCCAGCCGGTTGGCGTCGGGCACCCGGACGTTCTCGAAGAAGAGCTCTGCCGTGTCGGAGGCGTGCATCCCCAGCTTCTTCAGCTTCCGCCCCACCGAGAAGCCCTCCATCCCCTTCTCCACCAGGAAGAGGGTGAGGCCGCCCCAGGGGTCGTCGCTGGTCCGGCAAACCACCAGGTACCAGTCGGCCCGCACCCCATTGGTGATGTAGATCTTAGAGCCGTTGATGATCCAGTCGTCGCCGTCCCGGACCGCCCGGGTCCGGACCCCGCTCACATCGGAGCCGGCTCCCGGCTCGGTGATGCAGAGCGCCGCGATCTTCTCCCCCCGGATGGCCGGCACCAGGAACCGCTGCTTCTGCTCCTCGGTGCCGAACTTGAGCACCGGCGGGGTGGCCATCTCGGTGTGGACGGCGATGGCCATGCCGATCCCCCCGTTCCCGGCCCGGGAGAGCTCCTCGGCCAGCACGATGGCGCTGTAGTAGTCCAGCCCGCTCCCGCCATAGGCCTCCGGGTAGCGCAGCCCCAGGTAGCCCAGCCGGCCCATCTCCCGGAAGACCTCATCGGGGAAGTACTCCGCCTCCTCCCACTCATCGGCGTGGGGCGCCAGCCTCTCCTCGACATAGCGGCGAATCTCGGCGCGCAGGGTCTCATGGGTCTCGTTGAAGATGAAATGGCCCACGGTGACTCCCCCTTCTTCGACTACCTTACTGTATGGCAGTGGGACCGTTCCGAGGACGAACAACCGGTTGGAAGGTATCTGTATTTTAACACAAGCGTTACTAGACTGTAAGTGAGGGAGTTCGATTTTGCCACGGATGACGCGGATTCCCCTGAAAATGACGGCCACGGATTACACGGATTACACGGATGAAGACATGAAAACTTACAATGATGGGGTTCGTGCCCTTTTCATCAGGGGTGCTGGTGCGCAGCACCGCACCATGGTGGTACCCTGTGAACTTCCATGACGGGACGCTCCGCATAATTATTGTTTATTTCATGTATTTATCCGTGTAATCCGTGTAATCCGTGGCAAAGATCATCGGGCGGCCCCGCCTTACCGGCAGGGCCGCCCTCTACGCTATTCCCGGAGCTACCTGTCGCCCCACATGAGGTTCATGACGGTCGGCTCACCCTTGTACTGGGTGATGGTGACAAAGGCGTTCTCCTTCTCCGACTCAGCCATCAGCGTGACGCTCACGAAGTCATCATTCGCATCCACCCGCGTGACCGCCATACCCCGCCCCTTGGCAAACTGCTCGTAGTAGTCCCCGACCTCCTTGGGGGTGGCGCTGAACTCGACCTCGGCGGTCCAGCCCTTTTTGCCGTCGGTCTGCATGGTGGAGGAGCTGAGCACCTTCCCTCCCGTCAGGATGGGGATGGGGAAGCCCGCCGGCAGCTTGCCCTCCGAGGAGGTGATGGTCAGCTCCTTGCCATCCTCCCCCTTGATGGTCACCTTGTCATCCTTGACCGACACACCGGTTGCGGTCTCCACAGCCTTCTGCGCTGCTTTCTCCGCCGCCTTCTCTGCCACAGTGCCTGCCAGACCGCATCCCGTCAGTGCTGCCAATGAAATGGATAGGAACAGCAAGGCGAAAGCGCGCATCACGTTTCCTCCTGTCCTTGACTTTGGACAATAAAATTATATCTTAGTATCTCTAGAATGAAAAGATTAGCATTTCGGAGTAAAAAGGGCCGAGGGGGAGCGCCCCCCCTCGGCTGTCTGCCGATCGCTTCCTATCGATTCGCCACGTACCGGTCCAGGAAGTCGGCCACCGCGGGATAGGTCTTCAGGCGGTTGGGCAGCTTCAGGATCCCGTGCCCCTCATCCTCGAAGCGCAGGTACTCCACCACCCCGCCCCGGGAGCGGACCGCCTCCACGATCTGCTCCGCCTCGCTCACCGGGACCCGGGGGTCATTCGCCCCGTGGATCACGAAGAGCGGGGCCGTGATCTTGTGGGCGTGCCAGATCGGGGAGATTGCCCGGAAGAAGTCCCGGTCCCGCTCCAGAGAGCCGTACTCGGACTCCCGCAGCCTGCGCCGGTAGGCGCCGGTGTTCTCCAGGAAGGACTCGAAGTTGGCGATGCCCACCGTATCCACCCCGGCGGCCCAGAGGTCCGGGTAGTGGGTGAGCGCCGCCAGGGTCATGAAGCCGCCGTAGGAGCCGCCCATCACGATCACCTTGGTGGGATCGATGTAGCCGGTGCAGGCCAGGAAAGGGACGCAGGCGGCCAGATCGGCCACCGCGTCCATCCGCTTCCGCCCATCGTCCAGGTGGGTGTAGCGCTTGCCGTAGCCGGTGCTCCCCCGCACGTTGGGGGCAAAGAGGGCGTACCCCCGGTGGATGAAGTACTGGTTGACGTTGTTGAACTGGGCGCGGGACTGGCTCTCGGGGCCCCCGTGCACATGGACGATCACCGGGAGGCTGCCGTCCCGCCTCGCCCCGTGGGGCAGGTAGAGCCAGCCCGGGATCTCCAGCCCGTCAAAGCTGGTGTAGGAGACAAGCTCCGGCTCCACAAAGACCCCCGCCGGGATGCCGCCCTGCGGGGCGAAGGTGAGCTGCCGCACCTGATCGCTCCGCAGGTCGTACAGCCAGAGGTTCATGGGGCGGGAGGCGGCATCCAGGGTGAGGGCGATGGCGTCGGATCCGGGCGCCCAGGAGATCTGGGAGATCACCCCCCGGGGGATCGCCACCTGCCGGGCGGCGCCGGACTCCACCTCTCGCAGGATCAGGTCGGACCGGCCGCCGGCGTTGACGGCGTAGGCGAGCGTCCGCCCGTCGGGGGAGAGCTTTACCCCCTCCACATCCCAGTCAGGGGTGTCCAGCCAGGTCAGCTCGCCGGTGGCCAGGCTCAGGTAGGCCAGGCCGAGGAAGTCCCGGCCGGCGTCGGTGGCCAGGAAGAGGCCGGAGCCGTCCTTCGCCCACTGGATCCCCAGGTGGAGGTGCTCGGCGTCGCCCCGGGTCAGTGCCCGGACCTCCCGGCTGGCCAGGTCCATCAGGTAGAGACCGTTGGCCAGGGAGACCTCATGCCGGGTAAAGAGCAGGAACCGGCCATCCGGCGAGAAGGAGTGGACCCGGTTCGTCCCATCGTGCTGGAGGAGCAGCTCGGGCTCCCCGCCGTCGGGGTCGACCAGGTAGAGATCGAAGTAGGCGGGGTGGCGGCGGTTGCTATGGTAGGCAATCCGCCTGCCGTCCGGCGACCAGATGCCTCCGTGGATGGCGGCGGGGTGGTGGCAGAGCGGCCGCACCTCCGAGCCGTCGCCCGCCAGCAGGTACATCTGGGCCCGCTCGTTGCCGCCCACATCGCAGTGGATCAGCAGCCGGTCCTCAACCGGTGAGTAGTCGGCGTGCATCACCCGGTCGGCGAAGAAGGTGATCTGGTGGGGCCAGCCGCCGGTTCGCTCGATGGCGTAGAGCTGCATGATGCCGGTCATGTTGGAGCTGAAGACGATCCGCCGACCATCGGGGGACCAGGTGGCCTCGCCGGCCACCTTGATGTTCAGGAACCGGTCGATCTCATAGCGTGCGTTCACAGATGACCCTCCTGGGGGTGGTGGAGTCTGGGCACCAGTCGCTGCACCTGCGCCGCCTCCTGCTCGATCCGCTCCCAGCTGTAGCGCATGGGCAGCAGGCGATGGGAGGCCCAGGCCTCCGCCTGGTCCGCATAGTGGGGGCTGCCCGGATGGCCCGAGACCCCGTAGGGGAGAACCCAGCCGGACCGGTCCCAGTCGCTGAGGTCGAAGCAATAGCGGGCGACCGAGGTGATCGAGACCCGGAAGCCGGTGCCGGGGACGAAGCCGGCCGCCTGGACGGTGTCGGCATCGCCGCCGAGCGGGACCGGGGGCGGGTTGAGCAGCGCCGCCGCCCCCGGGAAGAGCGGGGCGAGCGGGTGGACCGGGTGGAGCTGGTGGAGCCGGTCCCACCGCCACCGGGCCGGATCGGGCCCCAGCCGGTCCTCCAGCAGCTGGACGGCCCGCTCCAGGGAGGCGGAGAGCAGCTCCGGCCAGGTGGCGCCCGGGAGCAGAAGCCGCCGGTCATCGGCGGCGGCGTAGCCCCACAGGTAGGGCCGGAGCCGGGCGATCAGCCGGGCCCCGCCCCCGGCCACGGCGGCGAAGGCCTCCTCCGCCAGGGGGCCGAGCAGGGGCCGGAGCAGCCGGTCGATCAGCTCGGCCCGCAGGGCGCTGTAGATGGCCGGGGCCGGCTCGTCGGGGGCCATCCAGCCGTCCCAGGCCCGCAGCAGGGCTAGCGCCTCCCGGCCCCGGTCGCTCCGGGCGTCGATCTGGTCCAGCAGGCCCAGGAAGCTCCGGGCGGGCAGGGAGAGCAGGTCGGCGTGGATCGCCGCCATCGCGGCGGGGGTGAGGGGCTGCTCCTGCTGCAGCAGCTGGGTGATCCGGCGGGCCCGGTGCTCGGCGGCAAAGTCGCTGCCAATGTAATAAGGATAGGACTCATCCACCACCCGGTTGTTGGCGGTGACGAAGATCCCGCCCTCGGGGTCGCTCTGGTGGGGCATCGCCTCGAAGGGGATCACCCCCTGCCAGTCGTGCTCCCCGGTCCAGCCGGGGACCGGCGCCCACCGGTTCAGCCGGTGCCGGACCGGCACCATCCCCCGGGTGCGGTAGCCGATTCGGCCGTCCAGATCGGCCCAGAGCAGGTTGTTGACCGGGTCGACCCAGCCCCGCATCGCCTCCTCCAGCTCCGGCCCGGTGCGGGCGGTCAGCATCGGCAGGAAGCAGTCGAAGCCCCGGTTGATCCCGTCGGTGGCGGTGTACTGGAGCGAGAGCCCCCAGCCGCCGGCGGGCGATCCGGCGACCACCGACCCGTGGTGGGTGAGGGTGACGGTCAGCGCCTCCGGTTCCCCGCCGCGGACCAGGATCTGCTCCTCCACCCGCTCCGCCTCCCGCCAGGCCCCCCGGAACCGGTAGCGGGAGGGGTCGGCCGGATCGAACCGCTCGATGAAGAGGTCCTGGGTGTCCGCCCCTGTGTGGGTGATGGACCAGGCGACCCGCTGGTTGTGGTCGAAGTGAGGGAAGCCCGGCACCCCCGGGAAGGAGAGACCGGTGACGTCGAAGGCGTCGCAGGCCAGGTGGTTCGGGTAGTAGGGGCCGGGCAGGTCGGCCGCCCGGTGGGGATCCCCCGCCAGCAGGGGCTTGCCCGAGGCGGTCCGGCTCCCCGCCGCCACCCAGCTGTTGCTCCCGCCCTCCTCCTCCCGCAGCCAGCTCAGCCCTTCCAGGGCCTGCTGCAGCTCGGCCAGGGCGTCGCCCACCGGCCCGCTGTAGGTCGCCCCCGGCGGGAGGATCAGCAGCTCGCCCGGCTGGGTGGACGGGTAGAGCCGCGCCACCGCCTCCGGCCCCACCGCCTTCAGCAGCCGGGCCCGCCAGAGCTTCACCTCCCAGACACCCATCGCCACGTGCCGGACCTTGAAGATGGCCAGGCTATCCCACGGCTCCCACCGCTCCGGCTCCGCCCCCAGCAGCCGGTACTCCGCCGGCAGCCGGTCGGTGGAGGCCAGAAAGGCGTTCACCCCGGCGGCGAAGCTCTCCAGCATCGCCCGGCTCTCGGGCCGCAGCTGCTGGTAGTCCGGCCGGGCGGTGGCGCCCAGCCGGAGCCGCCGCATCAGCCGGTCCTGGGCCAGGCCGGCAGGGCCCACCCACTCGGCCCAGCGGCCATAGGCCCGGCGCCGGTCGTAATCCATTTGCCAGAGCCGGTCCTGCGCCTGGGCGTACCCCTGGGCGAAGAAGGCGTCGCCGGGGGAGCGGGCCCGGATGTGGGCCACCCCCTCCGGGTCGCGCCAGACCTCCACCGGTGCCTCCAGACCGGGGAGCCGCACCGTGCCGCTCTGCGGGGGGACCGCCCGCCGCAGCTCAGACCGGGTCAGTCCTCTCACCCGATCACCCCTTTCCTTAAGGGGCTCCTTCGACGGTGGCCCGGCCAAACCCTGCGCGGGAGGCAGCCGCCCCAACACGAAGAGCCGTCGAGAGGTGCTCTCCGCGGCGGCAACTTCCTGTTCAAGACCGGCACCCGGGGCTAGAGGACCAGCAGAATCAACGCCACCGCCGCCAGGCCGACGCCCAGATCCAGCAGCGAGACCCGGCTCCGCCAGGGTATCATCCACGCCCGCGCCGCCTCCGCCTCCACCTCCTGCTGGTGCAGCCGGATCATCGCCCGGAGCATATCTTCGTGACCCATCGCTCCCACCTCCCTTCCCGAACCCTGATGAACCCTGCTACGGGACCGATCATACCAGCGCCCGATCCGGGGGGCGTCTCAATCGGGCCGGCGCTGAGTCTCAGGTGGATCTCACGGGCCGGAAGAGGCGTCACGACGGCCCTCTACGGGTTTCTACGTACTCCCTGCCCCCGGATCCCCGTATCCGACTTGTTCAAAATCCTGGTTTCGCACGATGAGAAAGCGGGCCCCTTCCTGGTACGCTAACAACCACAAGAAGAAGCGTCGTGGGAGGTGGGACCCGTGCCGAGTCTGCGCGATGTGATTGAGGCCGAGCGCAGCCGCCTGTTCGTGGGCCGCGAGGCCGAGCGGCACCTGGTGGCCCAGTGGCTGGATGACCCGACAAGCCCCACCCGCGTCCTCTTCGTCTGGGGGATGGGCGGCATCGGCAAGACGGCGCTGCTGGCAGAGATGCGGCGGACCGCCCGCCTGGCCGGCGCCGTCACCCTCTGGCTGGACGGCACCTCCTGCTCCCAGTCCCCGGCGGCGGTGCTCGACCACCTGGACCACCTGGTCTCCCAGGCCCGGCACCAGGCGGCCGGCAAGCCGGCGGGCTATGATCAGGTGGACCGGCTCTGCCTCCTGGCGGAGGAGAGCCGGCGGGTGGTGCTGATCGTCGATAATTACCATGAGCTGGCCCGCTTCGGCGGCTGGATGCGCGAGGAGGTCTTCGGGCGGCTGCCCGACAGCGGGGTCCTGGTGATCCTGGCCTCCCGGCCCGGCCCCTCCGCCGGCTGGTCCACCGATCATGCCTGGTGGGAGCGGATGGACGTGCTCCCCCTCGCCCCGCTGACCCGCGCCGAGTCGCTGGCGCTGCTGGAGCGGATGGGCGTCAGCAGCCGGGAGGCGCAGGAGCCGATCCTGCAGGCCGCCGCCGGCCTGCCGCTGGCGCTGGCGCTCCTGGCCGGCGCCGAGCAGCCGGCCCAGGCGATCAGCGCCAAGCTGCTCCGGGAGGTGGCCGCCGAGGATCAGCTCCCGCTGCTGGAGGCGCTCTCGCTGCTGGCGGAGGCCGACCAGGATCTCCTGGCCGAGGTGGTGGGCGAACCGGTCCCTTCCACCCAGTACCACCAGCTTTCCCGGCTCTCCTTTGTCCACCCGACCAACCACGGCGTCGCGATCCAGCCCGTGGCCCGGGAGCACCTGATGGCCGATCTGCACCGCCGCACCCCCGACCGGTTCCGGTCGCTCCGCCGCCGGGCGCTGGAGGCGCTGCAGCGGCGGCTGACCGCCTCCCAGGAGCGGCGTGAGCGCCGCTGCCTCAGCGGCCGGATGCTCTCCCTCTGCCGGGACGCCCTCCCCTCGCTGGAGGGGTACGCCGACCTGACCGTCCGGCCCTGGCTGCCGGCCCCCACCCCTTTCCGCCCGGAGGACGAGCCGGTGCTGCATCAGCAGCTGGGCCGGTCGGGGCTGGGCAGGGAGCTGGACCGGGCGGCCCGGGAGCTGCTCGACACCCTCTGCCGGCGCAGCCCGGAGTCGATCCGGGTGGTCCGCTCCCCGGAGGGGGAGCCGCTCGCCTTCTCCAGCCTGGTGCTGCTGCACCGGGAGACGGTGCCGCTCCTGCAGGGCTCCCCGCTGGGGGCGCTCTACCTGGAGAACTGCCCCCGGGAGGAGCGGGCGGCGCTGATGGGCCCCCCGGCCTCCGCCGACACCTACTACCTCTGCCTGAGCGGTGCGGTCTCGGGCCACCCGATCTACCACACCTACGAGCTGATCTCCGCCGCCTACCTGGATATGCTGCCGGTGCTGGGTGAGGGCGCCCGGATCCTCTGCGCCGTCGCCGATCCGGCGGCCATCTCCTTCCTCCGCCTCCTCGGCTTCCGGGTGCTGGTGGAGTACGGGAGCGGGCGGCTGGAGGTGCTGGAGCTGGACCTGCGGCGCAGGGACTTCGGCAGCTGGGTCGCCGGGTTCATCCGGTCGATGGAGGGGCTCTCCCCCGCCGGCTCAACCCCCGCCAAGGCCCGGGAGGCGGCCGGCGCCGAGGCCCCCATCCTGTCGGAGCTGCGCACCGCCCTGACCAAGCTGAGCGAGCCGGAGGAGCTGGCGGAGACCGCCCTCGCCCGCCGCCTCTCCTTGAACGGGGGCGACCTGCGGAAGCGGCTGCTCACCCTGATCAGCACCAGCTCGGCCCCAGCCCCCCTCACCCCGGAGGATCAGGCGCTCCTGCGAGCCACCTACGTGGAGAAGCACGGCGGACCGGAGGCGATCGCCATGCGGTTCCACCTCTCCCGGGCCACCTACTACCGCAGGCTGGCCGCCGCCGTGGCCAACCTGGCCGGGGCGCTGGAGTCCCAGGCAGTCGGGGTGCCGTCCCGGCCCATTGCAATCGCTGCGGCGGTCTGAGTATATCAATCAGCCCCTGGCCCTGCTCGGCAGGACCAGGGGCTTCCCATTTGCTGATAACCGGGATTCGATGCGGTCTTGCGCTACCGGCTGACCACCTGCGCCTTGAATCGGACCAGGGAGTCGACCACCGAGAAGATCTCCTCCTCGGTGGCGCCGAACTCCAGCAGCGACTCCACCATATGGTCGACGGTCCGGTCGAACTGCTCGGGCCCGATCTGCGGGAACGGGTTGGGAGGGTCGCCGAAGGCCGTGGCGAGAAAGGCGGACTGGAGCAGCCGCAGTTTATCCATATCGATTTTCAGGAAGCAGGGCTGGAGCGTCGGGTCGGTCAGCACCTTCTCGTAGAACCGGCTGGCCAGAACCCCCCTCGCTGCACCGTCCACCTTTCCCACCTCCTCCCTGCCCGTGACTTCATCCATCTTGCTTCACTCAGCCCTTGCGGACATAGAACCGGTACATGTGGGAGGCCTCCTCCCGGTGGAGCACCTCGTGGTTGAAGGCCTTGCACCAGACCGGGATGTCGATGCAGGAGCCCCTGTCGGTAACCAGGATCTCCAGCACCCCCCCGGTGGGAATCTGCTTCATCACCCTGGTCGCCCTGACCATCGGGATGGGCGAGAGCAGATCCCGCGCATCCAGGGTGGCATCAATCTGCTCCGGCTTCATGCGTTCCACTCCTCCTGCATCAGATGAACATGGCGATCCGCGCACCGGCGGCGTTCGTTACAAAGGTGCCCGGGTTGCCGAAGCCGATGCCGTCGATCAGGTCGGTGGACGGGATCCCCAGCACCTCCATGGAGAGCTGGCAGGCGGTGAACCGGACCCCGCTCTCCAGGCAGAGGGTGCGAAGCTCCTCCACCGACGGGACGTTCTTCTCCTTCACCATCCGCCGGAACATGGCGGTGGCAGCGGCCTGGACCCCGGGCATCACCGCCACGAGATTGGGCAGGGGGACCGGCATATGCGGATTCCCCACGGGGTCGAAGTAGAGGTTCAGCCTTTTCTTCAGGAGCTGCAGGCCCCACTGGGTGCAGAAGACCTCGGTCTCCATCCCCATGGCCGCTGCGGTGCTGGCCATCATCAGGGGCGGGTAGACGGCATCCAGGGTGCCCTTGGAGAGGAGCAGCCGGAAGCTTCGGTTCGAGGAGGGATCCTCCCGCTGCAGCCGGGCCAGCTCCGCGACCTTCTCCTCCAGCCGCCGTTCGATATAGGCGTCGACAGCCCCCCGCACCTCCGGCGAGAGCGTCGCAAACTGATCCGTGAACATCGGGAGTCCCTCCTTGTGTGAGCGGGTCAGGGGATGCGGAACTACATGTGCACGTGGCCGGCGTGGCTGCCGAAGACCTCCCAGACCGCGATCGCCCCGGCCAGGACCAGCGCCGCGCCCCAGAGCAGATCGAAGTTGAGCCACATCTTGCGCAGGAAGTTGACGCCGATCTTGTCATGGACCCAGACGGCGATCCCCAGCATGCCCAGGAAGGCAGCCACCGAGTGAACCGTCAGCACCATCACCGCCTGGCCGCCCTCGGGCGCACCCGCCACCAGCGGCGCCAGCATCAGCCCGCTGCCGTGGGAGGTGGCCGCCAGGAAGGACCAGACAAAGAGATCGCGGTAGCTCACGTTCAGGCTGGCCCAGTTCATATGCCGGTAGTAGCGGAAGAGCCGGTAGAGGCCGAAGAGCAGCACGGTGACGGCGCTGACCATCTGCACCTGGTGCAGGGAGAAGGCGGTTCCAGCGACCACCAGGATCGCGAAGACCACCGCCACCGCAGCCGCATGGCCGAGGGCCAGGTAGATCATCGAGCGGAAGAGGGCGGGCCGGTCCTTGCGGTGCCAGGCCAGGAAGACGGCGAAGAGCCAGCCCATGGCCGGGTTGACGCCGTGGAAGAGCCCCAGAAGCGCAGCGGTCAGCATCGGGTACCATCCTCTCTTTTTTGAGGGGGAGCGCCCGGCCATCGCTGAGCGCTCCCTTCCTCTGATTTTGTTTTTAGGCGAAGCAGAAGGAGTCGGAGGAGGTGTCGCCGCCCTCCAGCCGGATCTGATGGGTCCGCTGGGTGCCGAAGTCCACCAGGAAGTTGGGGTTGACGCTCATGCCGCCCTCGGGGTTGACGTCGATCTGGACCGCCCAGCCCTTGATGCCCTCGGGGTAGAACTGGTCGTCCCAGGTGCTGTAGAGCGAGTTGGTCACGTAGAGGCGGCGGCCGTCGCGGCTGATCTCGATCATCTGCGGGCCACCGGTCAGCTCCTTGCCGGAGGGGTGGGCCGCCTTGCGGACGATGCCGCCCAGGTGGACCGAGCTGACCAGCTTCGGCTCAAACGGGTTGCTGACATCGTACTGCTGCAGCTCGCCGGTCCCCCAGCAGGAGACGTAGAGGAAGCGGTCATCCAGCGAGAGGTTGATGTCGGTCACCAGCGGCGGGACGGCGCCGAAGGGCTGGATCGCCGGGGGCAGCAGCTCGGCGGCGGCCGGCTCGGCATGGATCTCGATCACCTTCTTGGCGGCGAACTTGCCGTTCTCCTGATACCAGACCCAGATGGAGCTGGCCAGGTTGGTCACGTCGGTCACCACGTTGACGAAGCCGTACAGCTTGCGGGGGTCGTGGGCCGGGCGCAGCTCCAGCACCATCTGGTGGTTGTCGCCCAGATCGACCTCCTGGATGTGGCGCCGGGTCTTGGCGTCGTAGAAGTGGAGCTTGTGGCCGTACTGGCGGCCCAGCAGCTTCTCGGGGACCAGGCCGTTCTCCGCCATCTCCGGGGTGGCCCACTCGCTGGTGACGATGATGTCGTGGGCCAGGTGCCACCACATGTCGTAGTTCAGCTTCTGGGTGCCGGTGTCGACGGCCCACTGGCCGATCGGCTCGAAGGTGTAGTGGTCCAACAGCATGATGCCGCCGGGGCCGCCGTCATCCTCGGCGTTGCCGATGGCGCTGACGTAGATGCCGGAGGGGCCGCAGTGGACGGTGTGGGGCCGGCTCAGGCCGGTCCGGCGCTTCACCTCTTCAGGCTCCAGCACCTTCACCAGCCGGGGCTGGGTGGGATCGGGCTTGGTGTCGGCGATATAGATCCGGGAGGAGCGGAGGCCGGGGATCACCAGGTAGCGGCGCTCCAGCTGCGGGTGCGCAGCTCCGGGGCAGAGTGCGGCACTGCAGGCGTTCCAGCCGAAGTGGTGCAGCTCGTCCTCGCCCCCATGCGGGAGGTCGAGGCGTCCCACCACCTTGCCATACTGGTCGGACTCAGGATCCACGTTGACCACGGCGATCGCATCGGGCTGGAGCAGGCTCACGTAGGCAAGCTTCTCCTTCGGGGCCTCCATCGCAGACCGGGGCGAGGCATAGAAAGTCGGGTCGGTTCCAAGCAGGCGCGGAATCATCGTCATTCACGTCTCCCTTCTTTACATCAAGGGTGATTTCCAGGGTCTCCCCTGCTCTCTCGTCTGCCGGTGTGACCGGGGACCGATATGAGCGACCCTTCGAGACTGATGATACGGCGGATCGGGAGGGGCCGCGTCTCAACCCCCGGGGGGTGAGTCTCACCCTCCGTCTCATCCAGCCGCGGCCTCTCAGATCATTCAGCAGGATTCTTTATTACATAGTCGAACCAGTTAAAACCGAATGTGGACCCGCGCATCACCTAGCAGGAGGGACTTCCATGGAGGAAGGGCGGCTGACCCATGGAGGCAACCTGCCCGCCCCGATCAGCTCCTTTGTGGGCCGGCAGCGGGATCTGACCCAGGTCCGGGAGCTCCTCGCCGCCCACCGGCTGGTCACCCTGGTGGGGGCGGGCGGCCTGGGCAAGACCCGGCTCTCCATCGAGGCGGGCCGCCAGCTGGCTGGTCGGTTCCGCGACGGGAGCTGGCTGGTGGAGCTGGCCGCGGTGACCGACCCGGCCCGCATCCCGCGGGCGGTGCTGGGGGTGCTCCACCACGGCCATCAGGCCCCGGGGGAGACGCTGGAGGCGCTGACCGAGTACCTGAGGGAGCGGGAGCTGCTCCTGCTGCTGGACAACTGCGAGCACCTGCTGGAGGCCTGCGCCGAGCTGGCGCTCCACCTGCTGCAGCGCTGCCCGAACCTGCGGATCCTGGCCACCAGCCGGGCCCCGCTGGCCACCCCGGGTGAGGTGATCTGGCGGATCCAGCCGCTGCTCCCGGCGGAGGCGGTCCAGCTCTTCGTGGAGCGGATCCGCGCGGTCCAGCCGGCCTTTGCGGTCACCCCGGACAACGCCGGCGCCCTGCAGGAGATCTGCATCCGGCTGGATGGCGTCCCGCTTGCCCTGGAGCTGGCGGCGGCGCGGACCAAGGTGCTGACGGTGGAGCAGATTGCCGCCCGGCTGGACGACCGGTTCAGCCTGCTGACCGCCGGGGCGCGCACCACCCTGCCCCGGCAGCAGACGCTGCGGGCGCTGCTGGACTGGTCCTTCGACCTGCTCTCCCCCGCCGAGCAGCGTTTCTTCCGGCGATTGGCGGTCTTCCGGGGCGGCTGGAGCCTGGAGGCGCTGGAGGTGGTGAGCGGGGAGGAGCCGGAGGAGCCGCTCGACCTGCTCAGCCGGCTGGTGGACCACTCGCTGGTGATGACGGTGGATAGCCGCGCCACCCTCCGGTACGACATGCTGGAGACGGTCCGCCAGTACGCCGAGGCGAAGCTGCGGCAAGCCGACGAGGAGGCGGAGATGCGACACCGGCACCTCCGCTGGCTGCTCCGCTGGGTGGGGGAGCTGCCGCCCGGCCTCTCCCAGCCCGCCCGCTGGCAGTACCTGAACGCCGAGCTGGACAACGCCCGGACCGGGATGGCCTGGGCGCTGGGCGAGGGCGATGACCCCGAGGCGGCGGCCCGCCTCTGCACAGGGCTGCAGGAGATCTGGGCGGAGAACGGCCACATCCTGGAGGGAAGGCGCTGGCTGGAGGCGATCCTCGAGACCGGGGAGCGGCTCTCCCCCTCCCTCCGGGTCCGGCTCCTGCTGGACGTGGCCCACCTGGCGGTCTTCCAGCGGGACATCCCGGTGGTGGAGCGGGTCGCCCGGCAGGCGCTCCAGCTGAGCGAGGCGGCGGGGGACCTGCGGGGGGCGGCTGAGGCGCTCACCCGGCTCTGCGTCGCCGCCGAGACCCGGGGGGATCATGAGCCGGGCCGCCAGCTGGCCGAGCGGGCGCTGGCGCTGGCCCGGCAGACCGGCTACGTGGGGTTGCAGACCCGAATCCTGAACAACCTCGGGGTGCGGGCCACCGCCCGCCGGGAGTGGGAGCAGGCGGAGGCCTACCTGCAGGAGTCGGCCGCCCTCTGCCGGCAGATCGGCTTCCTCTCGGGGCTGGAGTTCGTCCTGAGCAACCTGGCGGAGCTCTTCATCCGGCAGGGTCGGATCCCGGAGGCGGAGGCGGTCCAGGCGGAGCGGGTGGAGGTGCACCGGCAGCTGGGGATCAGCCGCCCCGCCACCTACATGGAGCGGGAGGCGGCCCTGGCCTATATCAAGGGCGAGTACCAGCGCTGCCTCGAGCTCTCCCACGAGCTGCTGACCATGATGAACATCGGCCACTACAGCCAGACCCGGCACGAGGTGGAGATCATCCTGGCCCTGGCCCACCTCCGGCTGGGCGATGCGGCCCGGGCCACCGCCCTGCTCCGGCAGGCGGTGGAGCGGGTCCTCCGGGAGGGCTGGTCGGAGGGCTACCTGCCGGTGGCCGAGTACGCCCTGCTGGCCCTGGAGCAGCAGGACTGGCGGAAGGCCGCCTACCTGAGCGGTGTGCTGATGGGGATGGGCAAGCGCTACTGGGGCTCTGACTGGAACCTGGAGGCCGCCCAGCCCGACCTGCGGGAGCGGCTGAGCGAGCCCGACTACCAGGCCGCCCTGACCGCCGGCCAGAGCGCCTCGGTGGAGGAGTTGGTCGCCATCTGCCTGGGCCGGGCCGAGGTCCCCGACCGGAGCCCGAAGGGCGAACCCCCGCCCCTCCCCGCCGGCTTGACCGCCCGGGAGGTCGAGGTGATCACCCTGGTGGCCCAGGGCCTGACCGACCGGGAGGTCGCCGAGCAACTCTTCATCGCCCCCCGCACGGTGGAGACCCACCTGCGCAACATCTACAACAAGGCAGGGGTCAGCAACCGAGCCGCCCTGGTCGCCTTCGCCCTGCGCCAGGGGCTGGTGAAATAGAGGAAAGCGGTGCACGTGGTCAGTGCACCGCTTCATCATTGGGGGATGTTGGTCATGCAGAAGAGTGGGTGTTCATCTTTGCCACGGATTACACGGATTACACGGATAATACAAGACAGTTATTTTCCGTGGATTGGTGTTGCTGGTGCGGCGCCCTTCCACCCAATCTCAAACCCCTGTGGTTGACCGATTTGTCCTGTAACTACCATGGTGCGGTGCTTCGCACCAGCACCACCGTTGAAAAGGGTACAAATCCCATCATCGCCCCTTTATGTAGTGATCCGTGTAATCCGTCCATTCCGTGTAATCCGTGTTTAGGTTCACCCCAATGCCGGCGCCCGGGCGATCTCGCCGTCTACCCTGCTGATCCCCCGGAGCAGGGGGGCGGTCAGCGCCCAGGAGATGGGGAGGAGGCCGAAGAGGATCAGCATCGGGCCTAGGCCTGCCGCCTCGGCCAGCATCGAGCCCAGCAGGGCGCCCGCCGGGGTGGCCCCCATGGCGATGGTCACCCGGACCGACATCACCCGCCCCATCAGCGGGCCCGGCACCAGCCGCTGGTAGATCAGGCTGCTGAAGACGTGCCAGGCGCCCATGCAGATGCCGAGCAAGGCCACCAGCAGCATGGCGGGAAGCAGCATCCCCTCCCCCATCACCCCGAGGCCGATCATCATCAGCCCCGCCGTGGTCAGACAGCCCAGCATCACCAGGCTGCGGCGCCGCAGGTCGCCCGCCAGGGAGAGGCCGAAGGAGATCAGCACCATCCCGCCCAGCATGGCGGAGGAGAGCAGGCCGATCTGGCTGTCGGCGGCGCCCAGGTGGTCGGTCACATAGGGGATCATCATCCCGTTGAAGGCGGAGACCCCGGCGTTGATGGCGGCGGCGCCCACCAGGAAGTAGAGCAGCACCGGTACCTGCCGGAAGAAGCCCAGCCCCTCCGCCAGTTGGGCCAGGTAGCCCTGCCCCTGGCGGCCGGCGGCCTTCTCCACCTGCCCCGCGGCCCGGGGCAGCGCCAGCAGGGAGAGGGCGGAGAGGGCGTAGCTGGCGGCATCCAGGGCCAGGGCGGGGATCCCGTCGAACTGGGCGATCACCAGACCCGCCGTGGCGGGGCCGGCCAGGTTGGCGATCTGCACCGCCGTCTGGGAGACCGAGTTGGCCCGGACCAGGCTCTGCGGGGGGACCAGGGCGGGGACCACCGCCATGGAGGCGGGCATGTAGGGGGCCGAGAAGAGCCCGCCCAGCGCCGAGAGCAGGTAGAGATGCCAGAGGGCCAGGTGGCCGGTGGCCGCCAGCACCACCGGGATGGCGTAGATCACCGCCTGGGCCAGCTCGATCCCGGCCATCAGCCGGACCCGGTTGACCCGGTCCAGCAGCGGGCCGCTCAGGAAGCGGAAGACCACCTCGGGCAGCTTGGTGGCCAGCACCAGCGTCCCCAGTGCCACCATCGAGCCGGTCAGTTCGTAGACCAGCCAGCCCAGGGCCAGGGTGCCGAAGGAGTTCCCCAGCACCGTCACCGCCTGTCCGGCCACAAAGATCCAGAACCGCTTGTTCATCACTGCATCCTCCTCTGTATGCAGCCCGCCTCAGGCGGGCTTGGCGGCGGCCTCCACCGGGCGGATCTCGCCGTCGATCCCGCCGATGCCCCGGATCAGGGGGGCCGCCAGCGCCACCACCAGGGGCAGGAGCCCCAGGGCGGCCATCATCGCCCCCAGCCCGGCCGCCTCGGCCAGCACCGAACCGGCCAGGGCGCCGGCGGGCATGGCGATGGAGGCAATGGTGCCCCGCACCGACATCACCCGGCCCATCAGCTCCCCGGGCACCATCCGCTGGTAGACCACGCTGTTGAAGACGGTGAAGGCGCCCATGCAGACCCCGATCAGGCCGACCAGGAGCAGGGCGGGGAGCAGCATCCCCCGGCCCACCAGCCCCAGGCCGATCATCCCCAGGCCGGCGGCCAGCAGGGAGGCGAGCATCACCAGGCTGCGGCTCTGCAGGTCGCCCACCCAGGTCAGCAGGAAGGAGATCAGGAGCATCCCCCCGTACATGGCGGAGGTCAGGGTGCCGATCTGGCTCGCCTCGGCGCCCAGGTGGTCGGTTACGTAGGGGATCATCATCCCCTGCAGGGCCGAGATGCCCATGTTGGCCACGGCGGCGCCCACCATGAAGTAGAGCAGCACCGGCGCCCGCCGGAAGAAGGCCATCCCCTCCACCAGCTGGGCCAGGTAGCCCCGCTGGGGGCCGGCGCCCCGGGCCACCTGCCCCGCCGCCCGGGGCAGCAGGAGCAGGGAGAGGGCGGAGAGCAGGAAGCTGACGGCATCCAGGGCGAGGGCGTACACCCCGCCCACGGCGGCGATCACCAGGCCGGCCAGCGCCGGTCCCGCCATGCTGGCAATCTGGACCACCGTCTGGGAGACCGAGTTGGCCCGGACCAGGCTCTGTGGGGCGACCAGGGCGGGGACCACCGCCGCGGAGGCGGGCATGTAGGGGGCCGAGAGAAGCCCCGCCAGCACCGAGAGCAGGTACAGGTGCCAGATCGCCAGGTGGCCGGTGGCCGCCAGGGCGACGGGAACGGCGAAGACCAGGGCCTGGGCCAGCTCGATCCCGGCCATCAGCCGGAGCCGGTTGAAGCGGTCCAGCAGCGGGCCGCTCAGAAAGCGAAAGATCACCTCGGGGAGCCGGCCCACCATCACCAGCGTCCCCAGCGCCACCATGGAGCCGGTCAGCTCGTAGACCAGCCAGCCCAGGGCCAGGGTGCCAAAGGCGTTCCCCAGCACGGTCACCGCCTGGCCGGTCACAAAGATCCAAAAAGATCGGTTCATCGCAAGCCCTCCTTTGAGATGAGCGCCGGCTGCAGCCGGCCGGGGGCGGGCGCCGGGGCGGGCTGGACGCCCTCGCCGATCAGCGCCGTCAGGAGGATCCGGAGCAGGAGCATGGCGCTGATCAGGATCCAGATGGGGGTGAAGCCCCCGGCGTCGACGATCCAGCCGAAGAGGGTGCCGGTGGCCGAGGAGGCGATCATGGAGCAGGCGGCGGCAGCGCTGGAAACGGTGCCCGCCCAGCGGCGGCCGAAGAGCTCGGTGCCCAGGGTGCCGGTGGGCACCCCCGAGATGCCGATCCCCATCCCGTAGAGGGTGGCCAGCACCATCAGCAGGGTGGCGCCCGAGGCGCCGAAGAGCAGGGCCAGCGGCAGGAGAATCAGCAGAGCGGAGCCGGTGTGGATCACGGGGGTGCGCCGGCCGATCCGGTCGGAGATCCCGCCGGCGGGCCAGGCGGCGCCCATCTGTCCCACGTTGATCAGCCCCATCGCCAGCCCCACCCCCACCTTCTCGATCCCCAACTGCTGCAGGTAGGTGGGAAACCAGCCGATCAGCCCGTTGATGGTGGCCATCACCAGCAGGGTCTGGAGCAGGTAGAACCAGAAGCGGGGCTGCCGGAGCAGCTCCGACCCCCGGGCGATCCCCGGGGCGGCTTGCGGAGCGGCCGCCGGAGCGGTCCGGGGCGGGGCCGGGGCCTCCGGCAGGGCCAGCAGCGCCACGATCGCCGGGAGGGCGAGGCCGCCGGTGGCCAGGAAGATCACCGGCAGCGGGAGCCATGCGATCAGGGCCGGGGCCGCCGTGACGGTCAGCAGCATCCCCATGCCGGCGCCCACCTCCAGCAGCCCCATCGCCTTCCCCCGCTTCTCGCTGGAGATGTGGGTGGCGATCAGCTTGAAGGTGGCCGGGTAGAGGGAGGCCACCCCTACCCCGGCCAGGATCCGGGCGGCCAGCAGCCAGCCGAAGGAGGGGGCCCAGGCGAAGGAGGCGATGCCCAGCCCCGCCACCCCCCACCCCGCCGCGAAGAGCAGGCGGGGGGAGAAGCGGTCGGCGGCGATGCCCATCGGCACCAGGCAGATGCCGTAGGCGAGGAAGAAGGCGGAGTAGAGCAGCCCCATCTGGGCGTAGGTCAGGTCGAACCGCTCCATGAACTCCGGGAAGAAGGGGATGATGTGCAGCCGGGCGGCGATGGCGGTGATCCGGCCGAGGAAGGCCAGCCCCAGCACGCCGCTGAAGAAGCGGGGAATCGACTTGAACACGCTGGCCGCTCCTTTCTAGGCCCGGCCGGGCAGCTTGAGGACAACGGGGGCGGGCTTGGGGAGGGGCTCCGGCTGAGCGCTCTTCCGGGGCGCCGGGGCGTTGGCCAGCCAGGCGCCGCCCAGCACCAGGGCGGTGCCCCCCATCAGGGTGAGGGTGACCGGCTCGCTCAGGAGCAGGACGCCCAGCAGGAAGGCTGAGATCGGGATCAGCAGCGGGGCGTACCCCACCTGGGAGGCCGGCATCCGCTTGAGGAGCAGCACCTGGACCACCATCGCCCCGGCGCTGGGGACGAGGGCCAGGTAGAGCAGCGGGCTGACCGAGGCCAGGGTGAGCGCCGGCACCTGCAGGGAGCCCTCGGTCAGCAGGGCGACCAGCAGCAGGCCCACGCCCCCGGTGAGCAGCTGGATGCTGCTGTTGGCGAAGACATCCCCGGTGAAGTAGCGCTTGGAGATGATGAAGGAGACGGAGTAGCCCCAGGAGGCGAGGAAGGTGGCCCCCAGCCCCAGCCAGCGCAGCAGCTCGGGGACGGCGGGGTTGACACCGCTCCGGTCGCTGACGGCCAGGATCACCCCCACCAGGCCGATGCCCAGGGCGAGGAACCGGGAGACGGGGATCTGCTCCTTCAGCCAGAACCGGCTGAGGACGGTGATCCAGAACGGGGCGGTGGCCATCAGCACCGAGGCCTGGCCGGAGGGGATATAGAGCTCGGCCCAGTTGACCAGCCCCATGGAGCCGCCGAAGGTGACGCCGAAGAGGAGCGGCGGCCAGAGGGCAGCCCAGGTGCGGGGCCAGGAGCGGCGCAGGGCGACGGCGACCAGCGCCAGGAAGAGCCCGGCCACCAGGTGGCGCACGCCCACCAGCATGAAGGGGGACCAGAAGACGAGGCCCAGCTTGATGAAGACGAAGCCGGAGCCCCAGGCAAAGGGCAGAAACAGGAAGCCCAGGATCTGAGCGAGACGCATGATCGGTTCCTCCCAGTGGTTCGACTGACTGGTCTGATGGTACCAGCCGGGGGGAGGTCGGGCGTCTCAATGCGGGTCCGGTTGAGTCTCACCCCGAATCTCAGTTGATCACGCGGAGCAGTGGGGCGGTTTTCTTTGCCGCGGTTTTCGCGGATGATTTCCGGACAGATACACGACTGGGAGCGGTGCCCAAATTCATTCGCGGGCCGATCCGGGGTGTGTATGATAAAAAACGGAGCGCACCTACAGCCTTCATCGGCTCGGAGGTGCGCTCTGTTCGATTCTTTGCGAAGCGGGAACGCACGGGAACGGTTGTTGGCTGCGAAAACCGGCTGGGACGGAGCGCAACCCGTGCGGGGACGGGGGCAGGGAGCCGGGGTGAGGCGGAGCGCACCGGGGACCGCTGTGGACAAGGGGAGTTGCGCAGTGTACAGCCGTGTGAGCAAACCCGCCGCTGGAACCTCTCCTTTACCCCGGCCTATCACAATCGTAACGTTTGCTTATCGATCCTCCTGATTGACAGTGCTTTCATGGTAGTTCTATTATGTTCTTTAGTGATCAAAAGTTACCAGCAATAAATTGTGCCGAGGTTGCCCCCGGACGCAGGTTCCGGTCTGACGTAGGAGCGGTCCCCGCCACCGCATGGGAGCGTCGAAAACACCCCCGTCGGCCCGTTGGCCGACAGGGATCCCCTGGTTTTCGCCGAGCCCCGTGCCGGGGACTGAGCGAGACCGGAGAGCGTCCGCATTCACCCCACAGGAGTGAGAACGGATGCAAGAGTCCTCCCGGTCCCGGTTTGAGCTGCAGTCCCTGGTCCTGAAGGGTGTGCGTGTCCGGCTGATCGTGAAGCTGACAGCCTTTATCGTCGCCTTCATGTACGGCCTGGTCTCGCTGGGCCAGTGGCTCACCACCCAGGTGCTCCAGTTCGTCTCCCATCCGCTGCTGCTCAACCTGATCCCCCTCAGCATCAGCCTGCTCCTGGGCGGTGCCGGCGCCTGGCTGATGATCCGCCTGGTGATCCAACGCCCCCTCAACCAGCTCAAGCAGCTGGCGGAGGAGTTAGGCAGGGGCAACCTGACCGCCCGGGTCCAGATCCGGACCGGTGATGAGTTTGAGCAGCTGGGCGCCACCTTTAACGTGATGGCTGAGAACATTCAGCAGCTGGTGCAGCACATGGGCAGCACCGCCGGCCAGCTGAGCGAATCCGCCCGCCGCCTCTCCGAGTCGGTGGCGGCGACCTCCAACTCCACCCGCCTGATGAAGCGGAATATGGAGGAGGCGGTGAGGTCCGCCCAGGTGCTGGAGTCCAGTTCGGCGGAGAGCCACTCGGTCCTCCGGGAGGTGCAGGCGGGCATCGATCAGGTGGCCGAGGGCGCGGGGAAGCAGAGCACCGACATGCAGTCGGTCTCCAGCAACCTCTATGAGCTGATCGCGGAGCTCGAGCAGATGGCCCAGGCGGCGGCGGAGGCGCAGACGGTGGCCGGCACCGCTGCCGGCAGTGCGGAGAAGAGCACCCGGGTGATCGAGACCTCGCTTGACCTGCTCCGGCAGATCGCCCAGGTGCTGGGCGAGGTGGAGGGTCGGCTGGCGACGCTGCGGGAGAACAGCGCCCGGGTCAGTGAGATCAACACCCTGATCGGCGGAATCGCCGCACAGACCGGCCTGCTCTCCCTGAATGCGGCGATCGAGGCGGCCCGGGCCGGTGAGCAGGGGCGGGGCTTCGCGGTGGTGGCCGAGGAAGTGCGGAAGCTGGCCGACCGCTCCTCGCAGGCAGCGGGGGATATCGGCACCCTGATCACCACCGTGCAGGAGCAGGTGGAGAGCGTCTTCGGCTACACCCAGAACCTGCGCAGCCGGGCCGATGCCGGGGTGACCCAGGCGGTGGAATCCCGGGAGGCGCTCCAGTCGATCTCCCAGCAGATCCAGACCATGTCCGACCAGATGGCCCGGATCTCGGAGATGTCCAGGCGGGTCGGCATGAAGGGGCGGGCCGCCGGCGATGCGGTCCAGAGCCTGGCGGCCATCGTGCAGGAGAACGCGGCGGCCACGGAGCAGATGGCGGCCGGCGCTGCCCAGATGGACGCCTCCTTCGGGAAGGTCCAGGAGCAGGTGACCGCCACCACCCACCAACTGCGGCAGGTCTACGACGAGATCAGCGCCATCGACAACATCATGGCGTCGGTGGGGGCGGTGGGCACCGAGAACCGGGAGACCGCCGAGCGGCTGAAGGAGCTGGTGGGTCAGTTCACCTGTTAGCGCCCGGCGATAAGGGAGAAGGGGGTGGCCCGACGGCCACCCCCTCCCCGCGCCTACCGGCTCAGCAGGGTACCCACGTACTTGATCAGCTCGTTGGCGCAGATCTCGCAGTAGCCGTGATCCTCCACCAGTCGCTGAACCACCTCGCTGATCCGCTTCTGCTGCTCCGGGTCCGGCGTGCGGGTCGAGGTGGTGATCTTCACCACGTTCTTCATGTCGGCGAAGAGTTTCTTCTCGATCGCCTCCTTGAGCCGCTCGTGGGAGGTGTAATCGAACTTCTGCCCCTTGCGCGCCAGGGTGGAGATCCGGATCATGATCTCCTCCCGGAAGGCCTTCTTGGCGTTCTCGGTGATCCCGATCTGCTCCTCGATGGAGCGCATCAGCTTCTCGTCCGGATCGACCTCCTCTTCGGTGATCGGGTCCAGGAGCTTCTGCTTGTTGACCGAGGCCTCCACGTTGTCCAGGTAGTTGTTGAAGACGGTTCGGGCCGTCTCCTCAAAGGCATAGATAAAGGCTCGCTGGATCTCCCCCTTGGCCAGCTCATCATACTCCTTCCGGGCCTCGTAGATGAAGTTCAGGTAGGCCTCCCGGTCCTCCTTGGAGATGCCCGTGTGCTGCTCGAACCCATCCTTCAGCGCCCGCAGGGCGTCCAGCGGGTTGATGCAGCGCACCTCCTCCTTCGCCAGGGCGCTGGAGAGCCGGTTGATGACGTACCGGGGGGCGAATTTTGCCCATTTACACCCGCTTTTATACGCTGGGAAGCGTAGAAATGAGTGAGGTGATGGATGGGATGGCCCTGGCTTCTGTACCGGCTCCCCGGGCGGTGGCGGTCTACATCCGCTGGTCGACCGATGAGCAGTCCGACGGCACCACCCTGGAGGTTCAGCGGGAGCGTTGCTCGCTCTACATCCGGTCCCAGGGGTGGTCCTTCTCGGAGGAGCTTGTCTATGTGGATGATGGGTACAGCGGGGCCTCCCTGGACCGCCCCGCTTTGTCTCGGCTGCGGGAGGCGGTGCGGTCGGGGCGGGTGGACTGCGTCGTCGCGTATAGCATCGATCGTCTGTCCCGCAACCTGGCCGACATGACCGAGCTGATCCAGCGGGAGTGGGCAGGCCGGTGCATCTTCCGCTCCGCCACCCAGCCCATCGGCACCGATGAGGGGAACCCCACCGGCCAGCTGGTCTTCAACATACTCGCCTCCTTCGCCGAGTTCGAGCGGGGGCTGATCCGGGAGCGGACCCACTCGGGCGCCGTGCGGCGGGCTCGGGAGGGGCGTTACCCTGGCGGGCCGGTGGCGCCATACGGGTACATCCGGGACGGGATCGGGTCGCTGGCGGTGGATGAGGGTCGGGCCTCGGTGGTGCGCTGGATGTTCGAGCAGGCTGTGGCCGGCCCGTACGGGCAGGGGCCGGTGGTGATCGCCCGGGCGCTGAATGGGCGGGGCATCCCCTCCCCCGGTGGCGGGAAATGGTGGGCCGCCTCGGTGCGGGAGATCCTGCGGAACCCCATCTACGCCGGGATCGTGACCTATGGCCGGCGCAAGACCAACCAGGCCCACGTGCATGACAAAGGCGTCCCCAAGCAGAGCCGCCGGGAGACGCCACTGGTACGGGTCGATGGGGCGATGCCGGCGATCGTTTCGCCGGAGGTCTGGGAGCGGGCGCAGGAGCTGGAGCGTGAGCGCTCGGCCAAGTACTCCAAGAAGGGCGGGGCGCAGGGGGAGAACCGGGCGCTGCTCTCGGGGATTGCGGTCTGTAAGTGCGGGGGACCGCTGCACATCTTCTACAAGGCGAACCGGGCACGGTACTACCGGTGCTCCCGCAACGCCCAGAAGGGCGGGTGTGAGCATAACCCAGGCATCTACCGGGCCGACGACCTGGAGCAGCAGGTGGTGGATGCGGTGATGGAGCGCTATGGGACGCCTGAGCTTCGGGAGGCGGCGCTGAGGAAGCTGGAGGAGCGGTTCTCAACCGACAGGGCCCGTGTGGACTACCAGTCGGCCTTGGAGCAGGTGAATGAGCGGATCAGCCAGGTCGAGGCGGATTTGGCCCGACTCAGGCGGGCTGCTCGGACCGGCGAGATTCAGTTGGCTACCTACGAGGAGCTGAAGGCTGACGCCGAAGCGGAACTGGGGGATCTGATGACGTCGCGCAAAGGGCTGGAGCTGGCCCTGCGGTCCATCAAGGAGAACACGGGCGCCCTTACAGCTCGAAAGGAGACGCTGGCCCGGCTGCCGCTCTGGTCGAGGTTGAACACGGTGGATCAGCGGCAGATTCTCCAGGCCATCCTGCGCAGCGTGGAGATCTACCGGGCTCGGAGCGCCAGCGCTCCGGTCCTGGTGAAGCTGCTATGGGAGGTCTAGAATCGATCATCGAGGATGGGCGGGGCGCCATGGGAGTCGGTGACGCTCTGCCTGGTCGTGCTCTGTTTCCATCAACAGGGGCTGGATTACCAGCCCCTGTTGCTTCTATTGTCCTACAATATGGCCCGTAGCCTCCAAACCGTGAATGCTCAACTAATCGTCACCAGCGATCCCCAAAGACGCATTCACACTACCTTAGGGACTGGAGTATTCAACGAGTCCCCATGGCTCATCAACCTCCCTGACGGTGTGGTCAGTCCCACCTTCCTGAAGGGCACTAATCCAAGGCATGTACAGTTCATGACCGGAATAGATCTTGTGATAGAACTGCGCCGGTTGATATCCGTGGCAGTGAGCCCTTAGAACTGATAGAGGTACTTCCTCATCCAAAGGTTCGACTCGCTCAAACTCAAGAGCAGAGCCATAGTCGCAGCCTCTGAAGTATTCGTCGAATACAGGCCGCTCAACAGCTACGCTACTCCTGACCATATCCCATAGTGTCTCTATATTAGCGGGGAGTACCTGGCGCACGACCCCAACTGCCACCACCTTGGCATGAGGGGACGTCGCGTATAAAAACACCCGCTGTGCCAACTGTCAGGTGCGGTCGCCGACGCCTGAGCTCAAATCGCTTATCGCCAGAAAGCAAGACCTTCGCATAACAAGGCTTGACCGATAACACCCGTACACGCTTCCACCGCTCCCAAAGAGGACCACCCGGGCGCCAGCGCCAGCATCCTGGAGGGCCTGGAGGAGACGCTGACGGTGAATCGCCCGGGCCTTCCCAAGCGGCTGGCCCGTAGCCTCTGCTCGACGAACCCAATTGAGTCCCTCAAAGGCAGCATCCGCAACACCAGCCGTAACGTCATGCGCTGGCGCAACGGTGAGCAAGCCCTACGGTGGGAGGCAACGACCTCTCTCAACGCTGAAGGGAGCCTCCGCCGGCTATACGCCTACCGGAACATGCCGCGATCGTCATTGCCGCTCTCCGCAAGCTGGTCCTTCCATAATCATCCACAACCGCGAAAACGGCCCAAAACAAACGAAAAAGCCCGCCCCGAAGTTCCACGACGCTCGGGACAACCCCCGGTTGGCATGCTGTGGTATTTTTGCGAGAAAAGCAAGGGCAAGTTCAGCGCCCCACTGTCATACCGGAACGTTAGATTAGACAAGTAGGTTCTTGTGGAGGGAAGGAACCCTACAGACCACTCCAAGTCCGCCTCCCGCTCCTCAACCTCGGGGGATGGGCGCTGGGGCGGATTAGGATCGGGGAAGGGGAGTTCTCTGCTAGAGATGCAGAGAACTCCCCTTGTGTGTCAGACTCCATCGTCCAACCGTGACACAATAGCAGCGTAGAGACCGGGCTCAAGTGCGGGCTCAGTTGAGTGCTCAAATGGCACTCGGTCCTAACGAGCGCCATTCGCGCCCCCTGGAGAGATGGTTGGAGGGCAGAGCGTGTTGAGTGTAGTCGATCACCCAGGGGACACAGAGCCCTGGTAGGGTGGTAGCACAGTGCATACTGCACTCGTTTCCCTATACTTGTGAAGCTTCTTTCACCAACTTGTAACCCACGCCTGTATCTAAGGCTTCAAAGTGAGCCCTGCCGCACAGCACCTTGTCACGCTCATCTTCGTCGAGCTCAAGCAGATCATCGGTGTGTTTGGTCTCAGCCACCAGGTACAGCTTTGACTCACCGCTAGGAAGTTCTTTGACGATTGCCCAGTCAGGGTTATACGTTCCAATCGGGGTTTCCACTTTGAACCATCGTGGCAGTTTGAGAAAGAACTTGACGTCCTTCCGCTGATCCAAATCCTGCGCAAATCTCTTCTCCACTTCGGAGTCGTACTCAATCACATCGTACAACGAATGCTGAACTTCCAGCATCCGGTTTACGTAACCGTTGATCTCTTCTTTCTCAAACAGCATCATCTGCCAGTAATCCCCTGCGATGCGCTCGTACTTAATACCGTGGACCATCGCCCGTCTCAAGGTATGGCGGATCGCCTTGGTGGCAAGGTCTAAGAACTTTTGCGGGTTTACGAACACATCGGACAAGCGACCAGACTGAATCAGGATCTTGGCTACTGTGCCTCGTGTGAGTTCCGTGGCGCGTTGAATGGTTCCAATCAGGTCGGGGAGCCGTGAAATCTGAACATCCATGTCAAGGTCATAAGCCTGCAATACGGTCGGGATGACTCCTTCCTTTCCTATGTCAACCGCCGACTTCTCGACCCGCACCTTGGGTGGCTCGATGGTTTCCATATCCTTTAGCTGTTTGGCAGCGTCTCTGATCAAATCGTCAGTACTGTATTCGACTAGGAAGCGCGTCTTGTGCTTGATACGCTCCCAGAGTTCCAGGAAGTCGGTGTTATCAGCCCACTTACTGATAAGACTGGCTTTTTTTCGCTCGCGCTTGTTCGCGATCCGCCCCTCAAAAGCCACTCCACATTCGTCGGCAATCTCTTTTTGAAGGTCTCGGGCGAAGTCCTTGTAACTTTCGTTGGCAATAACGGTGAGTCGGTTTATCGTCTCATCAAAGATCCGGTTACCGGTTTCATCGACAGGTAACCGTAATCCGCGCCCAATCTCCTGGCGCTTCTTCATGTTGGACTTTGTCTCGTTAAGGGTGCAGATCTGGAAGACGTTTGGATTGTCCCAACCTTCCCGAAGAGCCGAGTGGCTGAAGATGAATCGCAGAGGTTCGTCAAGTGACAGCAGCTTTTCCTTATCTTCCATGATCAGGTGGTAAGCGAGCTCGTCTGCCTTCGTTAGCCGAGACTCGCTCGAATCCTTGGCTTTGTTGTCCTTAGGATCCCGGGCAAAGTAGCCATTGTGAACCTGCTCAACCGGTGGAAGGTTGAGTTGCTGGTACTCTGGCTTCACGGAAAGCTGTTGATACGCTTCCACGAACCACTGTCGGATCTTGCCTTCGGGGTCGTCATAGTTTGCTACTCGGTCAATGAAGAACAGAGAGAGCACCTTTGCTCGTTTGCCTTCCGACAATCGATTACGAATCTCCAACTCCTTTTCCAGGTGGTTGACAACTGTCTGGTAGACTTGTGCCTTCATGATCTCGTCTGTATAACCGCCGATCGTCTCGCCTTCACGCACAACCGTCCCATTCGTGAAGGTGATGCATCTCTTGCCGTCTCGGGCATCGATACCTGATAGGATATAACCGCGATATTGATCTCGCCTGCCGGACAACTCGAACAGATCGACGCCTGTTTTGGTAACTTTAACGCTTTTGCGGACTGGACCGTCATGGGTCTGAACATCAAGCGTTATTTTCGCCGTTATTTTGGGCTTCACAGTGATAGCATCGAGGCGGATGTGAGGCTCGTTGAACTGGTTAGCTTCCCGCACCGAATCAACTTCGATACGCTTGACTAACCTCATGTCGTATGCCTTAACAGGGTCCAATCGGTACAGCAAGTTGTAGACATGCTTGTGCGTAGCAGAGTATCGCAGCGTGCACATGGGGTTAAGGCTGGCAATCGCCTGTTTTGCTATCGGAGTCTCCATGTTCTGGGGTTCGTCAATGATGACGATTGGATTCGTAACCTGGATAAACTCGATGGGCTTGTACCCGGACGCCTTATCTCGGTCCGAGTAAATAATGTTGTTCTCCGGCTTGTTGAACGAATCAATGTTGATAACCATGATCTGCATGATGGGGGAGGAAGCAAAATCCTTCAGCCAGGAGACGCGCTTTGCGTCATACTCCCAGAAATCAAAAGGATGGTTGTTATATAGTTCGAGGAAGTGATTTCGGGTGAGCCTAAGGTTTTGGAGGACACCTTCCCGAATCGCCACGCTGGGCACGACGATGATGAACTTCCGGAAGCCGTATTTGTCGTAGAGTTCGTGGATCGTGCGGAGGTAGACGTAAGTCTTACCAGTCCCGGTTTCCATTTCGAAAGAAAACTGTTTCCCATCCAGACTGGCAGACGGTTCAAGTCCATTTCTCATTTGGACTCGACGAATGTTCTCCAATATCTTCTCATCAGTGATTGCAAGGCTGTTACCAAAGCCGAAGGCGCCCCCCACCTCGAACTGCCCCTGGGCTAAGGGCTGACCGTCAAAAGCGTCAACCGCAGCCGCAACCGCGTCCAGTTGGTATCGCTGGTTTGGAGAGAACTGAATCTTCATAACTCACTCACCTAAACGGTCTGGAACATGATGTCGTGGGACTTCATTTCCAGAACTGTATTCGTCTTCAACTGGTCGTTTCCGTGGAAAGACGAATCCAAGCAAACGACAGCCTTCGGGTTCAACTCGACCAGAGCGCGGATCAAGTCGAGGGACATCTCCTCGGCCAGACAAACGAACAACTCCGTGCCATTAACTGCGAACACTTCTTGTCCCGCCACGGTCAGGGTTTCAATCTTGGAGGTGAGGGCTTTCCCGGTCTTCAGGAGCAACTCGTAAAGGATGTCTTCGGCTGTCCTATCTGGTTTGAGGTTGTCGGCAAACCAGGTGAGCTGTTGTGCCAGTTCGTCGGGTTTCTGCGCTACAGCCTCGCCATCCCATACTTTGAAGTTACTCGATGCCAGCTTGAATACCTTAAAACCGAGATCCATGGGGGACGCCGCCCCATCTTCCCCGGTAATCTGCGCGGACAACTTTTCGATAACCTTGCGAACGCGCTGCTTTGTAATCTCGGCAAGGTTGGAGTCCTGATGGGGCTTCTTCAGAGGTTCCGGTAGCTGTACCAGGATAAACTGCCGGTTTCCACTGTCCTGCTGGTTCAGCTCCAAAACCGCCTGTGCGGTAGTCCCTGAACCGGCGAAGAAGTCAAGAACAATATCGTTGTCCTTCTTGTTGGTCCCAATATGGAGGCACCATTTGATGAACTCAACGGATTTTGGGTAGTCAAGGTCGACCCCTGGCACCAGCTGCTTGAAAGCTCTCTTCCCGACATCGCTCGAAAGCTCACCTCCAATCCACACGGATTTCGGCTTGGCGGTCCTTTCCATCAGTTCTTCTTCGTCATAATCTTCTTGATCATTGTTATCCTCGGCCACGTCTTCGGGTTGCGGCTGAGCGTTAACGTTCAAGTAGACGCGCCGGTCAATATCCCAACGCCCGGTTCTTTCCGAATACTTGGGGTGAAGAATGGCGAGGTTTTCGCTCACTTTCTTCCTCCCCCAAACCCACCGACCGTCGGTTCCATCTCCACGCTTCGGGGTGATTTCGATATCGGAGTCGCTTCGGCGTTCTAGTGAGCAAGTATTGCTTACGGGGTCGTAATAAATCGGGAAGTACATGTCCGGGCGGTCTTCCCGCCTATCATTGCCTCCCCGCCGCCGAAGGTCGCGAAGGGCGTAAAGTTCGCCTCTCACGTCCACATACTTGTACTCCGCCCTTTGTTTCTCGGAGAGGGGAAGTCCGTTGGACTCAAACTCGGGCATCGCATAAATAAGCAAGTGTTCATGGCATGTCGCAATGTGCTTCCGGTCATTACGACCTTTTAGGTTGTTTACAACCGCCACGTCCATAACGAAGTTCTCTTCGCCATAGATTTCGTCCATTATGGCTCTGAGGTTCTTCACTTCTCTGTGGTCGATACTGACAAAGATGACCCCGTCTCGCCGAAGGAGTTGCTTGGCGAGAGCAAGGCGAGGATACATCATGGTAAGCCACTTAGAATGAAACCGCCCATCAGTTTCAGCGTTGGTAGTAAGCTTAAAACCATCTTCATCAACCTGACCGGTAAACCTCAGGTAGGTCTGCAAGCCCTCACGATAATTGTCAGGGTATATGAAATCCTTCCCTGTATTGTACGGCGGGTCGATGTAAATAACCTTGACCTTCCCCTGGTACCCCTTTTGGAGGAGCTTCAGGACTTCGAGATTGTCTCCCTCAATGATTAGATTACGGGTCGACTCAAACTTCACAGACTCAGCTGGAGCGGGACATAGTGTCCCGACACTTACTGTCCGGATAGCCTTAATGGCTTCGCTTCGCCCATTCCACATCAGTCCATAGAGCTCACGATCTTCCGATACGTAATCGCCAAACAGCTCCTTAAACCGATGAAAGTTAATCTTCCCCTCGGAGAACACCTCGGGAAATAGTTCCCGAAGTTTCTGGATCCTCTCTCCTATCACATCCTGTGACGTCAGAGGCAGCTTCACATCCATCTCCTAGACCCCCTACGCAGAACAAATATATGGAAGTTACTTCTTCGTATCGAAAACAAGCAACCGAGAGATGCTTTCGAGGCAGGTTTTTGCCTGAATAGCTAAGCAGGTTGGCACGGTCACCCAACGGTTACACATTCGAGGTCACCCACCCGGTTCCTTCGCGTTCTGTCCGGTGTGGCAGGTGTTTTTTTATTTGCGCAGAAGATGTCGTAGAATCATCACAGACGGGTCCCCCGTACTCATGGTGGTCTTTGGTTCGTATCCGAAGCGGGTCAAGGCGCAAGAGTAGTTGGGTCCCAGTTCCCTTCTGCCGGTACTCAGGGTGAATAAGTAAGTTATATAAAGTCTTTTTGCGAACTCCGCCTGTTGCTGCGCTAACCAATAACTTATCGACGAACGCTAGGAGAACTTCTCCGCGTCGAGCGGCTAAGTGTCGCTCAACCTGAGCCATAGGCATGAACCATTCTTTACGTAAATATTGATCAAGGAACAGACTTATTGATTCCAGGTCATCGTGGTTCGCCTTCCGAGTGTAGGGTTGCATCGGGGCCCACCGCGGTTTCAAAGCTCGAGCGCGATGGTAACTTCGATAATTCTCACACTCCTAACCCTTTATTTAGCGGAAAGTTTGGATTCCAGTGTTTGAGCGGGTTCGCCAACAGGGACTGGTCTGTCCAGTCCCTGTCTTGCTCGCCTAGCGCCCCCGGTCGTCATCCCGGCTCCTGCTCCGCAGCCACCGCTGATGGGCTCGCTCGTTTTCGTGCTCATCTTCCCGCTCCCGGGCCGCCAGAGCCATCAGGACCCGCTCGAAGCCCCGCAGCAAGGTATCTCCGTTAAAGCGGGCACTCGACCGGTCCACCGCTCGGGGTCGGTCCCGCTCAATGATGCGGCCGACGTCCTGGCGCAGTTCCGCCAGGTGCTGCCTGTCCAGGCGGAGTTGCCGGAGCCGCCCCGTCCCATCCCGGCAAGTCGCCTTGATCACGATGTGGACGTGCGGGTGCCCCCTGGCCATGTGCTCTGAGGCGATCCAGTCGAACTCCTTGCCCCACCGTTGCTGGAGGTTCGCCATTGCCTCCCGGACCACCGGCTTCCAACTGGTCAGCCCCAACTGACGGAACTCCCGCTCCGACAGGCTGATGGTCACCTTGTACGCCTTGGTCGCCATCGGGTGTCGGGTGAGCCGATCATCCAGGCTCTCTGCGAAGAGTCGCGCATCCGCACGATCCCGGTGAGCGTCGAAGGCGCCTCGTTGCTCAGCCGGGGTCTCACGGCTCCGGAAGGCGATGTAGTTGACGTGCGCTCGGGCCTTGCCCAGGTCCATGGAGCGTTTCACCTTTACGAAGAGCGCCATCCCTACGCCTCCTTCGGGCGCGGGTCCTGCCCCTCGAACTCGGCCAGCACGCTCTCCTAGGGTTTGCGGCGCCCCAGGAGTCCGGTCTTCTCCCATTCCTGGGCCAGCCAATGGAACACCCGCTTGTACCAGCAGGCGGCTGTCTGAGCGACTCTCAGCTGCTCCCGCAGCCGTTGGACCTCCTCTCGGTGGGCCGTCGCCTGATCGGTGGCGGCCTTCTCCCGCAGCTGCACCTCGGCAGCCAGTTCCTTCACATGGGTGCGGAGCCTGTCCAGCTCATCAGCCGTCAGCCCCTCCGCTTTGATGTCGGCCAGTCGGCCCCGGACGTGATCGGCCGCCCACTTCCGAAAGGTCTGCATCTCCTCGCGGGTCATCTGTCGAGTCTGGAGCATGTAGATCACCGCTGTGTCCAGGGCATTCTTGGCCAGTAGGCTGGCCAGCCGCTGCTTCATCTGCTCAATGCGAGCTGTCACCGTTGCCTCCAGGCTGCTCTGGACCACCCGCTCGATCACCGGCTCCAGGATCGGCAGGTAGTCCTCCACCACCGCCCCTTCCAGGTGGCGTCGAATCGCCATCTCCAACTGTCGGGTGATGCTGGTCCCCCGTGCCTTCGTCAACACGGCCAGCTTCTCGTAGAGAGCTTGGTCCACCCGAAGACTGGTCGCCTGTTTGGCCTGCATTACGCTCTGCCCCCTCTCCTACCTGGCTTTGCCGACTTGGTACCGCGTTTTCTGCCGTTGCACCCAAGGAGTGCAGTACACAGAACCCCTTGAGCCCGTAGGGCTCCCTCGACTGACGCAGTCAGTCCTTACCCCTGCACTACGTGCCGTTGGCACGTGGGGAATGCCGACTGTCCCTTTTGCCTTCGCCGGCAGGGCAGAAGGAAACCGCCCCCCGATTGGGGAGCGGAATGGGTGCTCGGGACCAGGTCCATCGTCTCACCGAATCGCCTCCTTGAGGGTGGTCCGCCAAGGACCAGCCTAGAGGATGGCATCCTGGGTGGCAAGCGAAGAGGCCAATTCTCGCTCCTGGCTGACGAGTAGCTGCCCAACTGGATGGGGTCGACCCCATCCCCTTCGCGTCCGGCACCTGTGTTTAGTTTTGTAGTGGCCATCGTGATGTCACAACGTGCCGCATGGGAAGTCCCAGGTATCGGTAGTTCACGACTATCTCTGCAGGGCCTGATGGTATGCCCTCCCAATCTAGGCGAAGCCCGTAACTCCCAAAAGGTTGTAGGCGCTGCTGAGGCTGCATCACCCATCCCTTCACAGAACCGGTCTTGAGTTTATGCCCATGCTCGGCCATCCTCATCGCAGCGTTAGCGGCAAGTTGACCATCCGAAAGGTTGGCCACAGCCAGGGCTTGAGGGTAGTGGACTTCCCTATTGTTGATACTCACTGCAGTCAGGGTAAGAGGCCAACGGGCCGTGTTTTCCGGGTCGATTCCATACGCCAGGGTCTTCTCTTGGCCATCATGCAGCCGACCCAAGCCTGTGCTCACAAGCGGTGGGTGTGTATAGATCCATCCTATCCCTGCGCCAAACGCGGCGAGGACCACGCTCACCACTAGAACCAGCCATTTCCGCCGCACGTCGCAAACCTCCGCCCTCGGTTGTCAGTCAGTCGGGTCATATCCTACCTGGAGAACACCGGCGGAGAGAGACCCTGCACTGGGGGCTCCCCGCATAGGTCACAGGATCAAATCTCTCTGGTAGTACGAGAACTGATGTGGATCTTGGAAATACCGATAGGTGACTGTGACCCTCCTGATTCGTCCCTGGCTACGAGCCCTTAACAGTCCATCTGAAATATTCATGAACAAGCAGGTGAGCACCTGCTTATCTACAGCGAGACAAAGAGAGACCGCCCCCGGGGGAAGGGGCGGTCTAGCTATTCTCGGCCCGCCTGCCAACCCGCCGGCGGGTCTTCGGCCCAAAGTGCAACCGGGCTATCGGCAGGTCCGGCCCCTGGTGCTCCACCAGGGCCCGCTCGGCCAGGGCCGCAGCCCAGAGCCCCAGAGCAGCCTCCACCTTCCGGTGGTCCGGGTCGGGTGCAAACGAGTGGGTCACATGAAAGCGGGTTCTCTCGCCCAAGGGATCGCCTCCCAGCCTATCCGTCTGGCAGGTACCAGCGTATGCGATCCCCTCTCCACCGGGCAACGAAATGGCAGGCAATTACCCCTCGGGAAATGGAAGGACAAGCCAGGCGAAGAGAGAATGAGAAAGACTGCGTACCGCCAACCTATGCGACGTACACGGCCCGTAGCCGGGTGTAAATCGTGATAAATCGCTGGAGAGATCCCCATCATCCCCTCCCGCTGCGCCTCCTCCTGCAACTCCTTGATATCCTTGCTGGTGAAGCCCTCGACACTCTCAGCGCCGTAGACTGCGGTACTACCGCTCCCCCCGCAGGAAGTCG
>JBMONC010000094.1:0-3507 GCA_049324875.1 Bacillota bacterium | reverse complement strand
CCCAGCAGCAGCAGGGCGACCATCAGCGGCGAGCGCTCCAGGATCACCTGGCCGTAGGTCAGCTGGCGGGTCATCAGCTCGGTCATCAACCCGTGCAGCCAGAGCCCGCCCGGCACCCCCACCAGCGCCCCGATCAGGCCGAGCCAGGCGCCCCCGGCGCCCACCGCCGCCAGGATCTGAGCCGGGGTCATCCCCAGCGCCTTGCGGATCCCCACCTCCCGCACCTGCTCCCGGGCGGTCAGCAGGGCGGTGTTCAGCATAGAGAGGGCGGCGATCACCGCCATCAGCAGGGCCAGCAGGTTGACCTGCTCCAGCAGGTCCTGCATGAAGCCGCCGGCGATGAAGGTCCGCATCAGCGAGACGGCCACCCGGTAGCCCGACCGCTCCAGCAGCGCCTGCCGGACCACGGCGGGGTCGGTCCCCTCCCGCACCCGGACCAACAGCCCCGAGAGCCGCACCTCCGGCACCGCCTGCCGGAGCGTCCCGGCGGTGGTCAGCCCGATCCGCCCCAGCTCCATCGGGTTGCGGTAGGCGCCCACCACCCGCCAGGTGACGCTCTGCCCGGCCACCCGGAGCGGGAGCGGGTCGCCCACCGCCACCCCCAGCTGCCGGAGCAGGCCGGTGGCCAGCATGATCTCCCCCTCCCCCTCGGGGAGGCGGCCCTCGATCAGCTGCCAGGGGATCGACCGCCAGTCGCCATCCACCGCCTCCAGCCGGAAGGCGGCCTCCTGCTCGGTGGCCATCACCCCCAGCTGGGTGCGGCGGGCCACCGCCTCCACCTCGGGGAGGGAGCGGGCGATCGCCTCGGCCTCCGCCGCCGTGTAGGGCTCCTTCACCACCACCATCAGGTCGTAGGGCATCCCCAGCAGGTCCAGGTCGCTGGCGAGCTGCCGGCTGAACTGCCCCACCCCGGCGCTGATGCTGATGGTCAGGATGCAGAGGGTCAGGCTGAGGGTGGTCAGCAGCGCCCGGCCCGGCCGGGCGGTCACATCCTTCACCCCCAGGATCACCGGGGCCGGGGCCCGCAGGGCGCCCAGCAGCCGGACCGGCCAGGGGGTCCGGGCCCGGGCGGCGGCGAAGCCGTCCCGCAGGGCGGTGGCCGGCCGGAGCCGCACGGCGGGCCAGGCGGCCAGCAGCCCCACCCCCAGCGCCAGCAGGGCGATCAGCCCCACCACCAGGGCGCCCAGCCCCGGCCGGAACTGGAGGATCGAGGGGTTGCCCATGTTCTCCGCCAGCGGGACCAGCATCCAGCCCGCCGCCAGCTGCCCCGCCGCCACCCCGGCCGCCCCGCCCAGCAGGCCGAGCAGCAGGTTCTGCAGCCCGTAGAGCGCCTGGACCTGCCAGGCGGTGAAACCCAGCGCCTTGAGCACGGCGATCTCCCGGAACTGGGCCAGCACGGCGCCCCCCACCAGGTTGATGGTGATCAGCGCCGCCGCGGCGATGGCGGTCAGGGCGAAGATCAGCAGCGAGGAGCTGGTCAGCCCGTGGAGCAGCTGCGTCCCCGTCCGCATGGTCAGCCAGGAGAGGGCGGTCATGATCTGGACCGGCCCCGCCTCCTTCACCGCCCGGGAGACGAAGGCGTCCGCCGCGGCCGGGTCGGCCAGCCGGACCCCCAGCAGGTAGCGCGGCTCGGAGAGGCCGGCCGTCAGCCGCTGGAAGGTCTCGGGCAGCACGTAGAGGTTCTGCGGGGAGCAGGTGGGGTAGGCGCACCAGAGCGAGTCGGTGGAGAGGCCGACCACCGTCAGCGGCTGCGGCCCGCCGGGCAGGGTGGGCCGGATCTGATCGCCCACCGCGATCCCGAAGTGGCGGGCCAGGGAGACCCCGAGGACCGCCTCCCCCTCCCGACCCGGCTGCAGCCCCCGACCGGCCACGATCAGGTGGTCCATCATCGCCGCAGGGCCGGGGCCGGCCGGCTGGAGCAGCACCTCACCGTTCTCATCCCGCCCCGGGAAGAGCAGCTCGGCGTCGTAGACCGGCCGCAGCTCCGACTGGATGACCGCCGGGTCGGCGGCGATCCGGGCGGCGAACCCCTCCACCCCGGCCTCGCCGGTGATGATGAAGTAGGCGTGGGGGCCCCGGGTCCGGTCGATCAGCTGCTCCAGGGGGCCGGAGAGGGTGGTGAAGGTGAGCAGCCCCAGGTAGAGCAGCCCCGAGGCCGCCCCGATGGTGACCAGGATCAGCAGCGACTGCCAGCGGCGGCCCCAGAGGTCCGCCCGGGCCTTCTGCCAGATGGCTCTCATCGCACATCCCCCCTTCAGCTGCGCACCGGCTCACCGCCGGCGGTCCGGGGCGGCAGGAAGCGCTCCGCCAGCCGCCCCCCGCCCGGCTGCATCTCCTCGGTCAGCTGCCCGTCCTGCATCAGCAGGATCCGCTCGGCGTGGGCCGCCACCTTCGGGTCATGGGTGACCATCAGGATCGTCTGCCCCTCGGCGTGCAGCCGCCGGAAGAGCCGCATCACCCCGGCCCCCGCCTCCTGGTCCAGGGCGCCGGTCGGCTCATCGGCCAGCAGCACCGCCGGCCGGTTGATCAGCGCCCGGGCGACCGCCACCCGCTGCCGCTGGCCCCCGCTCAGCTGGTTGGGCATCTTGGCCCGCAGCTCGGCGATCTCCAGCGCTTCCATTAACTCCAGCGCCCGCTGCCGGACCTCCCGGGCCGGGCGCCCCGCCAGCAGGCCGGGCAGTTCGATGTTGCTCAGGACGTCCAGGTTCTGGATCAGGTTGAAGAACTGGAAGACGATCCCCACCTGCTTCCGGCGGAAGAGCGCCAGGGCGGTCTCCGAGAGCCGGTCGATCCGGACGCCCGCCACCCAGACCTCGCCGGTGTCGGGCCGGTCGATCCCGCCCAGGATGTTGAGCAGCGTCGACTTGCCGCAGCCCGAGGGGCCCATCAGCGCCAGGAACTGGCCGGCCTCCGCCTCCAGCGAGACCGCCCGGACGGCGGTGTGGGGCTGGCCGTCCTCCTGGTAGGTCCGGCTCACCTGCCGGGCCGAGAGAATCACACCCTGTCTCATCATCAGAACCTCCTATCGGTGCGGGGTCAGGAGCGGGTCCGGCGCTCCCAGAGATCCAGCCACTGCAGGTCGGCCTCCAGGTGGAGGATCGCCCCCTCGATGAGGAGGATCACCTCCAGCTCATCCACCGGGTGGTAGGCCTCCTTCAGCCGGGTCAGCTCCTGGATTGACTGCAGCGTGGCCAGCCGCTGGGTCCGGATCAGGGCCGGGATGTCGGCCCCGCCGGTGCGGCGGGCCAGGGAGAGCTTCATGAAGAGCTCGTCACGCAGGTCCACCTTCTCCACGGGGGTGGCGAACCAGTGGGCCAGCTCCGCCCGCCCCGCCGCCGTGATGTGGTAGACCTTCATCTCCGAGCGGTCCTCCCGGGGGACGAACTCCGGGGCGATCAGCCCCTCCTTCTCCAGCTTGGCCAGGGCGGTGTAGACCTGACCCACGTTGAACTTGCTGGTCTGGCCGAGGGTGCGGTCGAGGGCGACCTTCAGGTCGTAGCCGTGCAT
>JBMONC010000093.1:26019-47674 GCA_049324875.1 Bacillota bacterium | reverse complement strand
GCTCCAGCCGGGTCCAGATGCTCTTGATGTGGAACCTGGGCGGCGTGGCCTCGATCTCGGCCCAGGTGACCGGGGCCGAAACGGGGGCACCGGGATGGGGCCGCACCCCGTAAACGCTGGTGATGGTCTGCGTCTAGGTAACAGGGTACACGTGGACTTTGCAATTCTTAGGCTCGCCCTTTACTAACGCTTGTCACCAGTCCAGTTCCCGTCTTCATCATAGTAACGTGAACCCGGAAAACCACAGGCGTTCCAGATCATGTCAAAGGACGGCTTGAGAATTGCTGGAGCTGGCATACACACGTCCTCGACTAGAGTATCGGGCAAGATTAGATCGTTCCGATCAATCTCGGCTAGCTCCTCCGGATCAAAAACCCACGAGGACGGTAGCGCCATGCGGTACCCACGAACTCCTAGCAGTGAAACGGTCAGTAGAATAGGTGGACTCACTCCCAGTTCTGCTAACAAAGGAAAGTACCTGCTTACCGCCGCGATGAGCTTTCTCTCCAAGCCAAGCCCCGGGATCCTATTATCAGACCGCTGCAAGATGGCAGAATCTGCAGCCTCAAGAGCTCCAGATCGAAAGACCTGCAGATAGCTGTATGGCTGTCGCTTATTGGGAAAGAACGTTACGAGACCGTCTACATTAATTCGGTAGTCATAGCCGCTGGAACTAATCGGGACCATTTTGCGAATGTGCTCCTCAGACAAACTGACACGAAAACCCGGATCGCCCAAGGTCAATGGTATCAGATGCAGCACTATACAGGCTCCGTCCACAAGCGGTACTGGAGTTTCCCGCGCTACGATCTTCGCTAGACGATCCAACCGGAAACGGTTCACGTGCTGAGAAACTGCGTCTGCAAAGGTCATTGCGCGACGCACCTCGTCCAAGTCCATCTGGTACTTGCCACTCGCGTTTCGTGCATAGAACCGCCAATGGCCCTGAAGGTCCACCACATGAGGGCCGCTCCAACTACGGGGAACCTGGAGAATCAGGACGTAGTTGCCGCTAGCCAGAGTTACGTGGTGAAACCTGACTCCCTGGATCCTTGGTTCAATCGCATCGCGAAGAAGATTCTCAAGCCTGCGGACGACCTCGTCAATGTTGGCGGATACACCAACGATCTCTGATGGTAGCCCAGTCGTACGCCCGTTCTCCCTGTGCTCCGAAACTCCATAGATAAGGAGACCGCCGGCAGAGTTGGCTAATGCCGAAGAATCGGCCAGGAACTCTTTCTTGTCCTCGTATGACTGACCGGGCAAGGCCTCTTTATACTCTAATTGCTTTCCTTCCTGTACACGATCAGTGACGAGTTGCTGTAGATCTGCCTCCACAATCTTGTCCAGTGGCTTTCGCAACATGGCTTCCCTCTCCTCTCTCCGAGCGGTTTGTGGTGAGTTGCGCCAAAATAGTTCGTCTTATCCGATCTACAACCCTTTCGCAACGCATGACACAAGATGGATCCGTAATTGGACACAGGCGTCCCTCGCCAGAATTTGGCGGGGACGCCTTAGTTGATGCCCACCATGTTGGAGGAGGGCAGTCAAGGGCGAACCTGGGGTAGCCCGTAGGGTTGCAGGTTCGCCCTTGAGGGCCCGACGGAAGCGTGGTTTCAGCCGCCCGGCCCAACTTAGTTTACGCCCCTGGCCCCGGCCGTCAAGGGAAAGCGGTCTACGTTCGGCCACACCTTGACAGCCGGAGCGTCAGGGGCGTTCTTGTGCCATCAAGCCGGGCGGTAGGATGGGATTAGCGGCCCCGGTCGTGGTCTCTGGACTGCTGTCGACGGCGCCGATAGATCCATTCGTGTTCCCGCTCCTGTTCAAGCTCGAAACCTCGCAAGGCCAGCGCCGCCCGCTCCACCGTCTTGGAGAGGATGGCCACCTTCGCTTCGAGGGCAGGGAGACGAGCCCGACCCCTCTCCCACGCCACCCGCTGTGCCGCGAGGCTACTCTCGGAGGTGACTCCCAAGCTTCTTGCCCTCTCGTCCACCGTCTGGAATCGCCGCTGTGCGCTCTCGTACTCCTGCCGCGCAGTCGAGCTGAAGAACCGTTTCGCAGCAGCAATGGGGTTCTCCAGGCGCTTCACCTCGGCTGCCACCTTCTCCCGGTCCTGAAGAACCTGCGCCGCCTGGTCCAGGCGCTGACCCTCCTTCTCGATGGCGGCGATCTCAGCCTTGCCCTCCCGCAGCTGCACCTTGCTCTCGTCGTACAAGTCGTAGACATCGCTTCGGCCCACCTGCCGGCCGCCGCAGTCGTAGTACTCCAACTTCGCCAGGGCCTTGGCATGGTCCTGGATCCAGCCCCTCCTCAGGCGGGCCGAGAATCGCTCGGAGACCACCTTTTCGGCCTCCAACCGATGTCGCTCCTCCCGGGCCTTCGCCAGATCAACCACCACGGCGTTGTGCTCGGCTACAAGGCGATTCTGGTCACCCTTCTCGGTCGGGATGCCCCTCCGCTCCAAAGCGGCCGAATGCGGCCCCAGGTGGACCTGTGGGAGCCGTTCCGAGCCCTGCTCAGCCAGACTCCGGTGGTCGATGCGCTCCTCCCGCCCGGCCCGCTCCAGCGCCCGGTTGGCATGGACAGACCATCCCTCCCGCCACTGCTCCAGCATCTCGGGCTTGTTCCACTCCCGGTTCTTCTTACTGGCGAGCCCGTCCGGCCCCATCTCCCGCATGGTCAGCATGATGTGGGCATGCGGGTTGCCCGGGTTCCGGTGGATGGCCACATCCGCCACCATGCCCCGGGCGACGAACTGCTCCTGGACGTAGCCGGCGATCAGTTCCCGCTGCTGCTCCTTGCTCAGCTCCTTCGGAAAGGCGACGACGATCTCCCTGGCGACCTGGGCGTCGGCGCGTCGTTCCGCCTTCTCCACGGCGTTCCAGAGCTGCGCCCGGTCCTGCGCCAAGGCTGGGGATCCAGCGGGGGAGAAGATGTGAGCCTCTATCTCCCCCCGCCGGCGGGAGTAGTCGAAGACTTGGCCCGTCCGCTCGTCGACGATGCGCTCGCCCGCTCGGTAGGCTGCGGCGCCGGTGGCCGTCCGCCCGGCGCTGCGGCCGATGATCTGCACGTTCATGTAGAAGATCGCCACGGTGCCCACCTCCCGCTCCCGGATTGAGATGCCCTCTCTGACGAGGGCGGCGGGAACCCGACCGCGTCGACAGATGCAGGGGGCCGCCCGAGCCTGGGGGTGCAGGGGGCGAAGCCCCATGCCGCAACACATCGGCGCAGCCGATGTATAGTTGCGCCCTTCGCTCTCGCTTGGGATTAAGGTAGCAGGCAAGGCAGCGCCCGAGAACCCCTCCGGGTGCGTATTCGCTGACGGGATAGCCGACCCCCAGCATCAGCGGGCCGGCAGGGTGGCAGCCGTTGTGCCAGTAGCGAAATGAGGCGACCGGAGGAGTCGTGACCCGGCGCCCCGTCGAATAGTAACAACACCGGAAGGAGGTGGCGGTCCTGGCGGGCAAGTCGCTGACAGAGCGCATGAGCGAAACCGAAGAGCGCATCCGGCACCTTCAGGCCCGCAAACAGGTCCTGAGTCAGCAGATCAAGCAGCAGGAGCGCAAGGAGCGGACCCGCCGCTTGATCCAGATCGGAGGCATCGTGGTCCGGCTAGGCGTGGACACCCTGGAGAAGGCGCAGGCGTTGCAGAGAGAGGTTGAGCGCCGGCCACAAGTGCGAGACTGGCTAAGGAAGGTGACTGAGCGTGCCCAAGAGCAAGATGCAAGGAGCGAAACAGAATAGCAGACGGCCCGCCCAGTCATGGGGCGGGCCGTTTTGCTGTCAGTGGTATGACATTGTATGACCATGTATGACCACTGCCGCTGGACCGCCCTGCCACAGCGGCCGGGTGAATCTGGCATTACCAACTCGCCTTAGCCTATGGACCCAGGGCAAACACTAGAGAACACCCAGACAACGAGGGAGGTGACCCATTGGCCCATCGTCGGACTCGGTTCAACGTCCGTGAGTCCACTGCCATCGATCCCGACTGGGAGGTCGAAAGGGCCATCGATCTTTGGGAGCGAATGCTCGCCTCCCGACTGAGGAGATTAGCGGGGAATCCTGGACGGACGAGGCAGACGGGCGCCAGCGAATGACTGGCGCCCTCAAGCCCCAGGGCACACCGTTCTCTACTGTTCAGGAAGGGAGATGTCTCGAAACACTAACCTTCTCGACGCTTCAGAGGCACCAGGAAACCTTGTGCACGTAACTAACATGCGTTATACTCTATTTAACCAGACTATGTTGTCATTTAAGACTATTCCTGCGTTTGATGGAGGGGCAGTAAGTGGAGCGCAATGCCGTCCTCGACTGGCTTCTAACGATCGCTGGGGCTGTAATCGCTGCGTATATTTCGTCCAGGATTACAGGACCGGGACGTGGTAAACGCTGGCTAGACATTCTGGTAGGGGGTGTCGTAGCCATTGCGCTCGGCCTCGTGCTGTTCTCCGGTTCAAAACCAGTTGGCAACGTCACCACTCCCACCTCTCCCGGCCCTAGTCCCAAGGTCCCCACGCCACCTCCTCCCAAGGAAGAACCAATCTATTTGACTGATATATCTCCTTACTTTTCCAAGATCGGCACTTATGTAGTAGACAAGCCCATGACAATCGGAGGTGTCCGCTACTCGAAAGGGGTGCTTACTCGCGCATCGTCATGGGATGCGCTGTGCTCCGACGACGACTTGGGAGAGGTTAGGTGGAATCTGGCCAAGGCTTACGCTTCAGTTGAGGGAAAGGTTGGTCTTGACGACTCCTACAACCGAAAGACTTCCACGGCGACTTTCTATGGGGACGGAGTGGAGATTGGGAGTTACACGCTGAAACCGGGAGATCTAGAACAGACAATACAATTACCCCTGGACGGGGTTTCCGTTCTGAAACTGACAATTACCGGATGCGCACGTGTAGATTTTGTAAATATGCGTCTGTCAAAAGCGAAGTAAAGTTCCATCTGTTTGCACACATTTTTGGGCCCTCAGCTCACGCTGAGGGCCTCCTTCTCCTCCCTGACGCCCTGGCGCCAGACGATCTCCACATCGGTCACCTCTGCGCCCTTCTTGCGGTAGGCCGTCACCTTGACGATGAACTCCGCGAGGAGGGCCTTCTTCTGCTCCAACGTTAGCCCGTCCCAGGCGTCCAGGCGGGCCGCCAGGGCCTCCAGGCCATCGTCGGCCCGCAAAGCCTCCTGGAGCACCTCCAGCTGCCCTAGCAGGCGAGTCTCCCGCTCCTTCCGCTCCTCGTACTCCCGGTCGACGTGACCCTTAAAGTCCCGGTACTCATCCAGGGTCAGCTTCCGCTGCACGTACTCTTCCCGCAGCTCCGACAGCCGCAAATCATGCTGGGCCAGGTCCTGCCGGACCTCCTCAAGCGCACACTCCACCTGCCGCAGCTTGGCCAGGGTCTCCGCCTGGGCGTTCTCGATCATCCGCCGCCGCTGGAGTCCATCCCCGTACCGGCCCAGCAGCCGCCGCACGACCTCGGCGTCCAGGTCATCCTGGCGGATGTAGCTGTTGCTGCACGTCCCCCGGGACTTCATGCCCTCGCAGACGTAGTAGGCCGGGCTGTACGTCGCCCCGTTGGGCTGCACCACCTTCTTGCGGCCGAACATCGAGAGCCCACAGACCGGGCAGCGCAGAATGCCTGTCAGGAGGTGCTCGCTCACCATGACCCGGTTGGAGGTCTTCCGCTGGGCCCGGGCCGCCATCCGCCGCTGCAGCTCCTCGAACTCCTCCACCGCCACCGGGGGAGAAGAGAGCCGGCTGCCATCGGCGCCAAACAGGATCGCCTCCGTCTCCACCAGGGGGGTATCAGGGCGAGTCCGCAGCGGCTCCCCCGGCCGGGGGCGGGACTGGACCTTCGACTGGCCATAGACCAGCCGCCCGGTGTAGAGCGGATTCTTGAGCATGTACCGGACGGTGACCTCCTTCCAGGTGGTCGTCTTGCCATTCCGGTGGTCCTTGTAGGGGATGCCCTCGTCGTTGAGCCGCTTGCAGATCACCGCCGGCCCGGCCCCGGCCAGCGCCTCGGCGAAGATCGACTGGACCACCTCGATCTCCTCGGGGATCACCTGGAAGGAGCCGGGCGCCGGCCCCTTGGTGAAGCCGTAGGGCGGGACGATGCCGGGGTTCTTCCCCTCCCCGGCTCGGCTCAGCTTGCCGGAGAAGGTCCGCTCCTTGATCACCTGCCGCTCGTACTCGGCGAAGCCGACCAGCAGGTAGAAGAACTGCTTGCCCAGGGGGTCCCGGGTGTCCAGCGACTGGGTGGCGCTCTTCAGGTGGCAGCGCCCCTCCCACTCATCCAGCACCAGGTTGACGGTGTCCAGTACATTACGGGAGAGCCGGTCTAGCTTGTAGACCACCACCACATCAACGGCGCCCTTCTTGATCGCCTGCCGCAGCCGACCCAGGCCGGGCCGCTCCAGGTTGCCGCCGCTGAAGCCCTCGTCGATGAAGATCAGGTCGGGGTTGATGTGCCACCCCTGGGACTGGACGTAGAGCTCACAGTTACGCCGCTGCACCTCCAGGGTGGTGCCGTCGCCCTGGTCCTCCGTCGACCAGCGGATGTAGATGGCGATCTTGCGGGGGTTGACCGCATCGCCGGCGCTCGCCTTCAGCCGCTCGGACGCGCCTGCACGGGGCATGGACATATCTCCTTTGATCTGGTATTCCTGTTAGTGAGAGTATACCACACCACCATGTTGCCTAGCTATAGACGGTTGTGATCGTCTGCCCCCGTCGGTTCTGCAGGTAGTCGACGTAGACCTTGCCGTTCCGCTTGGCCACCACCCGCTCCAGCGTCACCTTCTGAGGGTGGACCTTCAGCAGCACCCGGCCGATCGCCTCGCAGAACGCCTGGGTCTCGGCGTAACTATACCCGGGGCCGCAGGGGCAGTAGATGTGGATGCCGGTCGCCCCGGACAGCTTGGGGAAGCCGTGGATGTTGACCGCGGCCAGGATTTGCCGGACGAGGCGGGCCAGGGTGAGTACATCCTCGAAGGTGGCGCCCTCGGCGGGGTCCAGGTCGATCACCGCCCAGTCGGGCTGATCGGGGCGGTCGCAGGAGGAGAGCCAGGGGTGGAGCTCGATCGCTCCCAGGTTGGCCACGTAGGTGAGGGCCGCGGGCTCCTCGATCCTCATGTAGTGGAGCACCCGGCCGTCCTCCGCCGGGGCCGGCCAGGTAGGGAGCCAGTCGGGGGTGCCCTCGGGGGCGTCCTTCTGGTAGAACCACTTGCCGTGAATCCCGGCGGGGTAGCGGGTCAGCACCGTGGGCCGGCCTCGCAGGTAGGGGAGCAACACGGGCGCCATCCGGGTGTAGTAGTCGATCAGGTCCGCCTTGGTGTAGCCATCCTCTGGCCAGTAGAGCTTGGACGGGTTGCTGACCACCAGGTCCCGCCCGGCCACATCCACCCTGCGTTTCACCGCGGTGGCCATCGCTACTGCACCCGGATCTCCAGGGGGTTGTAGAGGCCGATCAGCCGCCGGGCCTCATCGGCTTCCTCCCCGGAGACCCGGCAGAGGAGGAGCGCCCCGCCCCGCCGCACCTGGCCGGCGTAGAGGGTGGCGTCATCCCCCTTCTCGTGAACGCCGTATTCGAACAGACCGCCCAGGAAGGAGCCGATCCCTGCCCCCGCCAGGGTGGAGAGCAGCGAGCCGGTGGCAAAGGCAGCCCCGGTGGGCGCTGCGAGATAGGTGGCAGCAAAGAGGCCCGCCGTGGCGCCGATGGTGGCCCCCACCGTCACCCCGGGGCCCATCGGGGGATCCGCCGGGGGGGAGTGGCCGTCGGCCGAGAGGCCGTAGTCATCCCCCGTGATCACGTTCCCGGGGCGGGTCCCCTGTTCCGGGCCGTCCCCCCGGCGGGTGACGATCCCCACCTCCATCCCCCGCTCCTCCAGCTTCCGGGCGCAGGTGGAGGCGTGGTCGATGTTCTCGAAAACCGCCACCAGGGTCACCCTCCCCTCCTCGCCATCCACCGGGTGGGGGTAGAGAGCCGGGGGGAAGGGGTCGTCCTGTGTGACAGCGCCGAAGGTTGTCCCCGGCCGGTCGGGGGCGGCTGAGGGGATCGGGCTCTCCGCAGTCTCATGCTCGGGCTCCTGGGTGGCACCGAAGGCCGGGCCGCCCGTGGGCGCCCGCCGCAGGTCCGGATCCGGCTCGCGCCTCTCCATCGTGATCTCCTCCCTCCAGATCGCTTACTCCATGACCGCCGCTGCGGGTGGCTCGTCAGCGAAGCCGACCACCACCGGATCCCGCAGCTTCCCCTCCTCGGTCCACTCGGTGAAGGAGACCCGGACGGTCAGCCGGGGCTCTACCCAGACCACGGGGCCCGGGTCGCCGGCGAAGCGGTCCCGCAGGTTGGGCGGGCGGGGGAAGGGACAGGGGGCCGGGGGCAGGTGGGCCTTGATCGCCGCCAGGTCCGCCCCGGTCAGGCCGGATCCGGCCCGCCCGATGTAGCGGAGGCGGCCCTCCTGGTAGGCCCCCAGCAGCAGCCCGCCCGACCGGCCGGCGGGGTTGGTGTAGCCCAGCACCACCGCCAGCATCTCCGCCTTCCGCTTCACCTTCAGCCAGTCCCGGCTGCGGAGCCCTGGGAGGTAGCGGCTGGAGGCCCGCTTCGCCACCACCCCCTCCATCCCCGCCGCCACCACCGCCTGGTAGAGGGCGGGTCCCTCAGGGCCGGGGAAGCTGGCCACCGGCTGCCAGCTCTCTCCGGGCGGGAGCAGCTCGGCCAGCAGGGCCAGCCGCTCGCTCAGGGGCCGGTCATAGAGCGGCTCCGCCCCCCATTCCAGCAGATCGAAAACCATGAAGGTGGCCGGGGTGCTCCGCACCTTGCGGGCATCGGGCGCCCCGCCCGCCAGGTCCCGCTCCAGCACCGCCGGAAAGCTGGGCCTCCCCTCCCGCAGGGCGATGATCTCCCCGTCCAGCACCGCCCGCCGGCCCCCCAGGGCCGCCGCCAGCCCGGCGAACTCCGGAAAGTGGATCGTCCGCTCCCGCAGCCGCCGGCTCCAGTGGCGGACCCGACCGCCCTCCACCAGCGCCAGGTTCCGCACCCCGTCCCACTTGACCTGGTAGAGCCAGTCGGCGGCGGCGAAGGGCCTCTCCGCCCGCTCCAGCAGCATCGGCACGAAGGGCAGCTCCACCGGCTAGCGCCTCTCCGCCGGGGCGTCCTCCGGGCTGGGAGGCACCAGCCGGGGCACCGCCACGGGCGGCAGCGCCGGGGCCGCACCGGGCAGGCCGGGGGCGGCCGGAAGGCCCGGGACAGCCACCCCGGGGACCGCCGGAGCGGGCGGGGCCGCTGCGCCGGCCGTGAGGCCGGGCGGGGCGGGTGGCGGGGCGCCCACCCCCGGCGGCGACGGGGGTACGGCGGGCGGCTCCTCCGCCCCCGCCGCCCGGATCGAGGCCCGCAGCGCCTCCATCAGGTCGACCACCCGGTTGCGCTCTGGCGCCGGCTCCACCAGGTGGATCTCCTCCCCCTGCACCTTGGCCTGGATCAGTTCCAGCAGCGCCTCCCGGTACTGGTTCTCGAACCGCTCCGGCTCAAACCCCATCGCCAGGGACTCGATCAGGCTGGTGGCCATCGCCAGCTCCTGGGGCCGCAGCTCCGGCTCCGCCGCCCCCACCAGCCCCGCCACCGAGCGAACCTCATCCGGGAAGTGCATCGTCTCCATCGCCAGCACCCGGTCGCTGAAGACCCGCAGGGCGGCCAGCGACTCCTTGGTCCGGATCACCACCCGAGCGATCGCCACCCGGCCCGTCTGCTCCATGGCCTTCCGCAGCAGGGCGTAGGCCTTCGCCCCGCCCTCGCCGGGCTCCAGGTAGTAAGTCTTGTCGAAGTAGACCGGGTCGATCTCCTCCAGCTTGACGAAGCCGACGATCTCCAGCGCCCGCTTCGCCGCCAGGGGGATCGCCTCGAACTCCTCCTCCGCCAGCGTGACATAGCGCCCCCGCTCGAACTCGTACCCCTTCACGATCTCCTCGGCGCCGATCTCCCGGTCGCACTGCGGGCACCACTTCCGGTACTGGACCGGTGTCCGGCACTCCTGGTGGAGCAGGTTGAAGCGGACATCCTTCGACTCGGTGGCGGCGTACAGCTTGACCGGTATGGTGACCAGTCCGAAGCTGATCGAGCCCTTCCACATGCTGCGCACTCCGTTCGCCCCCTCGCTGCAGCCGTCTCTCAGCGATAGGGTGAGCCTTCCGTCGCCTTGATATGTCAAGCAACCGCTGCCAATGCAAAAGGGCCGCCCCTCAGGGCGACCCAGTTCCGTGTCAGCCAAGCTCCACCGCCATGCCGTCCCGGGCCACCAGCACGTTCGGGGGCAGAGGATAGGCCGCCTTCAGATCCACCCCGTGGGAGAGGTGGGTGAAGACAGCCCGCACCGGGCGGACCTCCTCCAGCAGCGCCACCGCCTCCACCATGCTGTAGAGGGAGCGCCGGGACCGGGGGGCCGGTTCGTCGTAGTAGGCGGTCCCCAGGATCAGCAGGTCAAGCCCGTGGAGCGGCGCCCGCTCCTCCGGGGTCAGATCGATCGAATCGGGGCAGTAGGCCCAGGCGAAGCCAGGCCGCTCAAAGCGGTAGGCCCAGGAGCGGCCGTTCCGACCGTGGCTCACCTCCCAGGCGTTGACCGCCCAGCCTCCCACCGTGAGAGGCCCCGCCAGCGCCCGCCACGTCAGCCCCCGGGCAGCCCACGGGAAGCGGGAGCGAACCTCCTCCAGCGCCCGCTCCGGGCCGGTCACCCGCACCGGGAGCCCGGTCCAGCGAACCGAGTCGGCCAGATCCGGGATGCCGCCGATGTGATCCTGGTGGCCATGGGTGATCAGGATCTCCTCCACGTGCCGGAGCCCCACCGCCTCCATCTGCAGCCGCCAGTCCGGGCCGCAGTCGATCAGGAAGGTGCCCGCCGGCCCGCGCACCAGGGCGCTGGAGCGGGTCCGGCGGTTCAGCCCCCCGCCCCTGGCCTCCTGGCAGACCCCGCAGTCGCAGTAGACCCGGGGAACCCCCAGCGCATCACCCGTTCCCAGCAGCACCACCTGATCCTTCACGCCAACGCCCCCCACCGGTTCATCCCTGATGGGTTCTCGCCCGGCGCCGGCGGTTCCTGCCCTTCCCTGCCCCTAGTTGATGGTGGTCCGCTGGACCCCGGGATCGCCGGGCTGGACGCCCGCCTCCGGCCCTCGCTTCTCCGCGCCCTTCCGGATCTTGTCCAGGATCTGCGGGGCCAGGTCGATGATCCGGTTGATCGGCTGGCCGCCGTCCACCGGCAGCATCCGGATCTGCTCCTTGCCGACCACCAGGAAGCCAACGGGCTGCACCGAAACGCCGGCGCCGCTGCCGCCGCCGAAGGGGTGCTCCCCCTGCTCCACCGCCACCGCGGGCTGGAACTCCGAGCCACCGGCGGCGAAGCCGAAGGCGACGCGGGAGACCGGGACGATCACCGTCCCGTCCTGGGTCTCCACCGGATCCCCGATCACCGTGTTCACATCCACCATATCCTTAAGGCTTTCCATAGCCGTCTTCATCAGGCCCTGAATCGGATGGTCGACCACTGCTCTGATCCCCTTTCCTCTGCAGGCTGTCCCGCACCCAGGCGATGACCTCCTTGCGGCTCGCCGCCCGGCGCAGAAGCCCGACGATTGCCATGATAGCCTTTCCCAGCCGGACCGTCAGTATGCAGTCCGCCTCGATGCGCCAGATCGGCTGGCGAAAGTTGGGCACCACGGCGACGGCCGCCGCCGTTTCCGAGAGCCGCACGGTGCGGCTGACCAGCCCCACCAGCATCCCTGCGCTCCCCCAGAGCGCCCCCGCCAGCAGGGCGGACTCCATGGCATCGCCGCCCCCTACCTCCATCCGCAGGTGGAGCCGGTGGCAGCGGGTGGCCCGCCCCAGGGGCCGCAGGGCGGGCAGGGCCGCCCGCACCAGCCTCCGGCTGGGCGCCCGGCGCACCGTCTCCTGCAGGTCGGGCTTGACCGGCTCCCCCGTGGTCCGCCACCGCTTCCAGAGGTGCTCCAGCGCCATGGCCACGTTCTCCGTCACATCCACCGCCCGCTCCAGCCGGAGGAAGCCGTAGCGCACCTGCAGGTGCAGGTTCACCTGCCAGCCGCTCTGCCGGAGGGCCAGGGCCAGCCGGACGGGGAGCAACAGTGCGCCCAGCGTCAGGAGGCCCAGCAGCAGCCCCGCGATCACCCACCCCATCCAGCCCCACCCCCGGCAGACTCCTCCATCCTGCGAGGAGAGTCTTTCCAGAGAGCGCCCCGCCGATACGGACCGCCGCGCAAACGCTGCAGGAAACAGAGAAGGAGCGCCCGTCTGAGCGCTCCCTCTCTACACCGCCAGCCGGAACCGCTTGGCCAGCAGGAAGGGCAGTTCCCCGATCTGCTCCAGCCGGTAGTAGTTCGGGTCGGAGACATCCACCTTCAGGTGGTCGTAGGCCCAGGTCTCCACCTCGATGTGGAAGGCCGGGATCCCCACACTCAAGGCCGGCTTGATATCGGAGTGGGCCGAGTTGCCCACCACGAAGCAGCGGGAGAGATCCCGCTCGCCGATGTACTCCCGGAGCCGCTCCGGGGACTTCTCCAGCACGATCGCCTCCCGGTGGACCCAGGGCTTCAGCCCCGACTCCCGGATCTTCCGCCCCTGCACCTCGGGCACCCCCGCGGTCCAGATGGTCACCTCAAAGCCGTTGGCGTGCAGCCACTGGATCGTCTCCGGCCCGCCCGGCAGCAGCTCCTGCCGGATCTCGTAGGGCCAGGAGCAGATCCGGCGCAGCTCCGCCTCCACCCCCGCCTCCACCGGGACGGCACGGCTGGCGCAGAACTCCCGGTAGCACTCGATCCAGGCGGTGGCGAAGGACTCCTTCACCAGGCCGATCCGGCGGGCGACGATCACATCCAGCTCGGCCCCCCGCCGGGCGACGCTCTGCAGGTCCGCCCCGGTGCGGGCGGCGATCAGGCGGGAGGTCTCCTCCTCCGCCTCCCGGAAGTAGCGGATGTTCTCGGCAATGGTGTCATCCCAGTCGACAAAGGCGTATCCCGCAAACCCCATCCCCGCTACTCCTCCCCCTCCGGCTTCTCCCCTTCAGCCCTCTCCTCTTCCACCCTTTCGCCCGGGCGGGTGGGCGTGATCAGCCCCGGCTGGGAGGTGTCCAGCTCGATGGGGGGCAGATCCTTCAGATCCTTCAGGCCGAAGTACTTCAGGAACTCGGGGGTCGTCCCATAGAGGACCGGCCTGCCCGGGGCCTCCTTCCGGCCCACGTCGGTCACCAGCCGCCGCTCCACCAGCGTCTCCAGCGACCGGTCCACCTTCACGCCCCGGACGCCCTCGATCTCCGCCTTGGTGATCGGCTGCCGGTAGGCGATGATGGCCAGCGTCTCCAGGGCGGCGTGGGAGAGCCCCTTGGAGCGGGGCTGCAGCAGCCGGTCCACGTACTCGGCCACCTCGGGCCGGGTGGTCAGGACAAAGCCGCCGCCCAGCTCCCGGATCATCAGCCCCCGGCCGGGGGCCTCGTAATCCTTCTGCAGGTCCTCCATCAGGATCCGGGCATCCTTCTCGTCAAGGCCGATCACCTCGGCGATCTTCTTGACGGGGAGCGGCTCGGTGGAGGCCAGCAGCAGCGCTTCGAGAATCATCTTGCCGTGGTTCCAGATCATCGGCTCCCGGAGCCTCCCTCTGCCATGGTCGCCGCCGCTTGAACGGGCGACCGCTACTCGTCGTGCTCGGCGCTCTCGGGCCGGAGCGCATCGGTCACCAGCACTCGCCGGATGAGGATCTCACCGAAGAGCTGCCCCTGGACGGCGATCACCTTCCGCTGCCGGATCAGCTCCAGCACCGCCAGGAAGGTGACCACCACCTCCAGCCGGGAGCCGCCGCGGGTGAAGAGATCCCGGAAGCGGACGCCCGACGGATGGCGGGAGATGCGGAAGTTGATCTCCCGGATCTTCTCCCGCAGCGGAATCTCCTCCCGGGGGACCTCCCGCCAGCTCCACTCCTCCTTCAGCACCTCCTGGAAGGCCTTGACCAGGTCCACCAGGTTGATCCCCTCCAGGGGACGGGGGCCGCTGGGCTCCTCCACGAAGAGGCCCCGCAGGTGGACCTTGAACATCTCCTGCTCCCGGCCTCTCAGCTCCTCGGCCACCTGCTTGAACTGGCTGTACGCCACCAGCTGCCGGACCAGCGCCTCCCGCGGATCGAGCCCCTCCTCCTCCGGGCTCTCCTCCTCCAGCGCCGGCTTCGGCGGCTTGGGCAGCAGCATCCGGGCCTTGATCCCCAGCAGGGTCGCCGCCATCACCAGAAACTCGCTGGCCCGGTCGATGTCCATATCGACCAGCTCCCGGATCACCGCCAGGTACTGCTCCGTGATCCGGGCGATGGGGATATCGTAGATGTTCATCTCTTCCCGCCTGATCAGGTGCAGCAGGAGATCAAGCGGACCTTCGAAGTTCTCCAGCTTAACGGTATAGGGTTCCGCCACGGTGGGCGCCTGGGCCTCCAGGGCCTCGGCCACCTCCGGTGGGATCGATTCGGCCGCGCTCACCCCCGCTCACCCCCTCTCCCGTCAAGGCATAGCCATTGTAGTTTACACGTCTGTGGTAAGCGCCGCAATATGATAGGTTTGATCAGAGGACGCTCAGGACGGGCGTCACCAGCAGCTTGATCGTGGTGATCACCGCCGCCATCACCGGCTGGATGAAGCGGTCGGCCACATCGGTGATGAAGAGCAGGATCAGGAGGAAGGGGCCGAACCGGTAGAGGGTGGCCACCAGCGAGGGGTTGGGAATCAGGTACTTGAAGACGTGAAAGCCGTCCAGCGGCGGCACCGGCAGCAGGTTGAGCGCCACCAGGAGGACGTTGATCCAGCCGGCCAGGAAGAGCGTCTCCGTCAGGACCGGGTGGCTGTAGCCGAGCCGCCCCGCCCCGGCCAGCCCGGTCAGGAAGAAGAAGAGGGTCGCCAGCAGGAAGTTCATCGCCACCCCGGCCAGCGATACGGCGATGTCGCCCATCACCCGGGGGCGCAGCTTGCTGGTGTTGACCAGCACAGGCCTGGCCCAGCCGAAGCCGACGATCAGCAGCAGCAGGGTGCCAATCGGGTCCAGGTGGGCGAGGGGGCTCAGGGTGACCCGTCCCTGGAGGCGCGGGGTGTCATCACCGAACCAGGTGGCGGTGATGGCGTGGGCAAACTCGTGAAAGACCAGCCCCATGATCAGGCCGGGGATCGCCATCACCAGGGTCTGGAGATCCGGAAAGGCCACAGGCTTACTCCTCCTCCGTTGCGTACCGGCGGGCCAGGGCCAGTTGGGTGCTCCGGTCCGGGGCGTGACCATCGAGGGCGTCGGCCAGCACCCGGGCGAGGATCCGGCCCACGCGGGGGCCGGGCTCCACACCCAGCTGCTGCACATCGGCGCCCGAGATCGCCAGCCTCACCCGGCGCCAGCGGTGCCAGTAGGCGGCCACCCGCTCCCCGCCGCCGAGGAGGTGGAGCAGCAGCAGCCCTTCCAGGGGCCAGTCGGTCAGGGTCCGGGTCACCTCGGCGGCGCCGGCCCGGGGCGAGGTGACCGCCTCCAGCGCCATCCGCCAGCAGGTGAGCACGTGGAGCGCCCCCTGCAGCTCGTCCCGCCGGAGGCGGAGACGCCTGACCGTCGCCATCCCCTCGGTCAGCGGCAGGCTGTGCAGCAGCACCAGCAGCTTCACCAGCCAGAGCTGGGCCCGGCGGGCCATCTCCGGCTCCACCTCGCTCAGGCCGTCCACCTCATCCACCAGCCGGAGCCGCTCCTCGTCCAGGCCGACCCCCGGGAGCAGGTGGTCGTAGGCCCCCAGCTCCTCCAGCATCCGCAGGGCCCCGCCGCAGGAGGGCTCCTGCAGCAGCAGGAGCAGCTCGTTGCGCAGCCGCTCCCGGCTGACCCGCTCCAGGAAGCCCTCCTGCGCCGCAGAGCGGGCGCAGGCGTCGGTCTCGGGCTCCAGCCGGAAGCCGTAGCGGTGGGCGAAGCGGACCGCCCGGACGATCCGGGTCGGGTCCTCCACGAAGGAGAGGGTGTGCAGGATCCGGATATGCCCCTCCGCCAGGTCGCTCAGTCCGCCGAAGAAGTCGGTCAGCCCCAGCGGGCCCCGGGGCCCCAGCCGGATCGCCATGGCGTTGATGGAGAAGTCCCGCCGGTAGAGGTCCTCCCGCAGGTCGGCGTGCTCCACCACCGGCAGGGCGGCGGCGTGCTCATAGAACTCCCGCCGGGCCGTCGCCACGTCGATGCGGGAGGGCAGGTCCGGGTCGTCGGGATCGATGTAGATGTGGGCGGTGCCGAAGCGGGGGACCTCCTGGATCCGGCCGCCCAGCGCCCCCGCCAGGGCCCGGGCGAAGGCGATGCCGTCGCCCTCCACCACCAGGTCGAAGTCCAGGTTGGGCCGGCCCAGGAGCAGGTCCCGCACGAAGCCGCCCACGGCGTAGACGGCAGCGCCCTGCTGCTCGGCCACCTGGCCGGCGGTGCGCAGCAGCGCCCGCATCCCCGACGGCGCCCGCTCCACCGCCTCCAGCGCCAGCGCCGCCCCCCGGTCCGGCGGGGCGTCGGGCCGGGCGTAGAGCGTCCGGTGCCAGCGGGGGGCCGGGCCGCCGTAGAGCAGCCCCAGCAGGTCCGACCGGGTGATGATCCCCACCAGGTTCTCGCCCTCCAGCACCGGCACCCGGCCGATGTCCCGGTCGATCATCAGCTCCTGCACCTCATCCAGGGGGCTCTCCGGGGTGACGGTGATCACCCGGGACTTCATCACCGACTTGACCGGGGCGTGCTCCAGACCGTGGCGGCGGGCCTTCTCCACATCCCGCAGGGAGACGATCCCCTGCAGCCGGCCCTCCTCGTCCACCACCGGCAGCCCGGTGTGGCCGTGCCGGAGCATCAGCCGCTCCGCCTCCCGGATCGGCTTCGCCCCGGTGATGGTCTTGACCGGGGCGGACATCACATCCCGGGCTATCAGCGGCCGCCGGACGCCGGCGGGCAGCGCCTCCTCCAGCCGCAGCAGGGCCTCATCCACCGTCGCCCCCTTGATCACCGCCGAGGCCGCCGCGGCGTGGCCGCCGCCCCCGAACCGGCCCAGCACCCGGGCCGTGTCGACCCAGGGCACGGCGGAGCGGCCCACCAGGTGGACCCGGTCGGCCATCCGCACGGCGACGAAGAGCGCCGGCACCGGCTGGATCTCCAGCAGCCGGTGGACCACCAGCGCCAGGCCGTCGGTGTACTCCTCGGTCTCCGCCGCCATCAGCCGGATGCGGGCGCCGGCCACCGTCACCCACCGGCCCCGGTTCTGTAGCTGCTGCATCACCGCCTGCTGGCCGGGGCTGAGGTTGACCTCCATGAAGCGGGAGGCCGCCTGCAGGTTGGCCCCTCGGGAGAGGAGGAAGCCAGCGGCCCGGGCATCCCGGTCGGTGGTGCCCAGCAGGCTGAGGGAGCCGGTGTCGGCGTAGATCCCCACCAGCAGCGCCGTCGCCTGAAAGGGGGTGATCGGCGCCCCCGCCTCCTCGATCAGCTCCGCCAGCAGGGTGCAGGTGGCCCCTACCAGGTCCCGCACCTCCAGCCGGCCCTGCAGGTCGTCGGGCTCCGGCGGGTGGTGGTCGAAGAGGTGGATCTCCGCCCCGTCCAGCACCGACTGCAGGGAGCCCAGGCGGGCGGTGTCGGCGGTGTCCACCACGATCGCCCGGCGGACCTGCTTCAGGTCGATCTCCCGGGCGGTGAAGACCTTCAGGTTGTACCGGTGCAGGGAGATGAACTCCGCCGCCATCGGATTGGCGGGCCCCGGCAGCACGATCCGGGCGTGCGGGTAGAGCACCTGTGCGCCCACCGCCGCCCCAATGGCGTCCAGATCGGTGTTGGTGTGGGGGATGATGATCTGCATGCTTACTCCCGGTAGTGCGCCCGCTGCATGTTCCCCAGCGGGACGACGAAGTTGAATCGGTCGATCAATCGGTTCAGCAGGGTGATCCGCTCCTCCCGCTCGGGGTGGAGCCGGGGGTGCTCCTTCAGCCAGGCCAGCTCCGCGGCGATCTGCCGCTCCAGCTCCATCCATTCGGGCAGCACCTTGGCGTTGGCGAGGATGTGGTTGGTCATCCAGTCCTTCTCCTCCCAGGGGTGGTCCGGCCCCAGGTTGAGCGGCCGCCCCTTCCCGGGCAGGTTGGCAAAGCTGCCCCGGGCTATCGCCTCCTGGATCTGCTCCTCCACCCAGTCCCGGATCCCCTTCTCCCGGATGGGGCTGGGTTCCTCACGGACCCAGTACCGGGACAGCTTCTCCGGTTTTGGGTCCCGCCCGTGCTCTGACATGTGGCTCACCCCCTTTCAATGATTTGCCACGAATCAGGTCAAACCCTGCCGTGTTCGGCTTGCAAGATACCCAGTATTTGGCTATAATGGCAACAGGTATGAGGTAGGGGGGATCGCTGTGGATCGCTATGGTCGCAGCTTGCCGGAGTCGGGGCTCGAGGAGTACGAGCGGCTGCTCAGACTCCTGGACCAGCGCCGCTTTGACGAGGCCCTGATGCGGGGCCAGGTGCTGCTGGAGCAGCCCGAGACGGTGGCGCTCGCCCGGGCCAAGACCCACAACCTGCTCTGCTGGATCTTTGTCGAGGGGCTGAAGCGGCCGGCGCCCGAGGCGGTCCTCCACGGCGAGGAGTCGGTCCGCCTCGCCGAGCGGCTGGGTGAGGAGGGGCTGCTGGTCCAGTCGCTCTGCAACCTGGCCAGCGCCTATTACCAGATCGCCGACTACGACCAGGCCGAGCGCTCCTACCGGCGGGTGACCGGCCTCCTTCAGGAGAGGCCCGCCCTCCTTCCCTACGGGCGGGTGCTGGCCCTGCAGAACCTGGCGCAGATCGACCTGGTTCGGGGGGAGGCCGGCCTGGCGCTCCAGAAACTGCAGGAGGCCGAGGCGCTCTGCACCGACCCGGAGGGGCAGGCCCTGCTCTCGGAGATCCACCGGCGGCAGGCGATGGCCCACCTGCGGCTCGGCCAGCCCAGGCAGGCGGCCGCGGTGCTGGAGAAGGTGGACGAGGCCGCCCTGGCCGCGGGGCCCCGGGGCCTCTGGTGGCGGACCCACCTGGGCATCACCCGCTCGCGGGTCGCCATCGCCCTGGGTCACTGGGGTGCCGCCCGCGGGATCACCGTCAACACCATGGCCCTGGCCCGGGAGCTGGGCGACATGCCCGTCCTGGCCGAGTGCTCCTGCCTCCTGGCCACCGTCGAGGCGGCGGAGGGCAAGAAGGAGGTCCACCGCCGGGCCCGCTCCGCCCTCACCTACGCCATCCAGTCCGGGCGGCGGGATGTGGTGGAGGATGTGCGGGAGCGGATGAAGGACTACCTGGAGAAGGAGATCTGACGGGAAGGCGCAGCGGCCCCTCCCCGCAACGGTCGGGGGTGGATGCACGTCTCAAGGGGCAGGAGCGACACAGAAGGGATGGTTTGGACAGGTGTTTATCGGAGGAGTTCTGATCCGCCGCTTCGACGGCTTCCGCCGCCTCTGCCGGCACGCTGCCGAGCAGTTCCGCCTGGACCTCTTCCTGCCGGAGGAGGACCTGCTCCTGGCCAACCGGGTGCTGGCCGCCATGGGCGGGCCCCCCGCAGCCTCCCAGGTGAAAGGCAGCTTCCGGGGCGACGGCCTTGCCCTGCTCCTTCTCTTCCTGCTGACCCAGGAGTATCCCTGCCGGGTGGGGCTGATCGGGCCATCGGAACCGGTGATCGCCCGGCTGAAGGCGCTGACCCACCTGCTGGGGCACGCCCTCTGGCCGGTCCTCTCCGGTCGTTCCGAGCCGCTCACCTTCCAGGAGGTGGTCCGGGAGCTGGGGCCGTCGGGCGCCCAGCTGCGCCCCGTCTTCCACTACGACGCCGACGGGGAGCCCACCTCTATGGCGCCGTCGGGTGCCACCGCCTCCCTGGGCATCGGCGCCGAGAACGGCCCGTACACCCTGGCGGTTCTGCTCTCCCCGCATCCGGGCCCCGCCCCGCTGGCCCAGCCGGCCACCCTCCACCCCGCCGTGCTGCTGCTCACATCATAGCCAGCCGGCTGGAAAGCATTCACCGCGCAACCCTTGCGCCTCCCGGTGCATTGCGCTATAATGAGCCATGCACTGGGCGGTTAGCTCAGCGGGAGAGCACTTGCTTCACACGCAAGGGGCCACTGGTTCGATCCCAGTACCGCCCACCAGAGTTTAGAGGCAGCGGCCCTGAAGGGGTCGCTGTCGGCTTTTACCCCCTCGAACGGAGGTCTGGAACTGAATGGAGCAGATGAAGGAGCAGCGGCCGCTGGTCGGTATCATCATGGGGAGCCGCTCTGATCTGGAGACGATGCAGGAGGCGGCCAGTGTTCTCGATGAGCTCTCCATTCCCTACGAAATGAAGGTGGTCTCCGCCCACCGGACCCCGGACGCCATGTTCGCCTACGCCGAGCAGGCCGAGGGGCGCGGGCTCGAGGTGATCATCGCCGGGGCGGGCGGCGCCGCCCACCTCCCCGGCATGACCGCCTCCAAGACCCTGCTGCCGGTGATTGGCGTGCCGGTCCTCTCCTCCGCCCTGAGCGGGCTGGATTCGCTCCTCTCGATCGTCCAGATGCCCGGCGGCATCCCGGTGGCCACCGTCGCCATCGGCAAGGCCGGGGCGAAGAACGCCGGCATCCTGGCGGCCCAGATGCTGGGGAACAAATACCCCGAGTACCGGGCGGCGCTGGCCGCCTACCGGACCCGGATGCGGCAGGCGGTGGAGGAGAGCCAGCTATGATCCTACCCGGCAGCGTCATCGGCATCGTGGGCGGCGGTCAGCTGGCCCGCATGAGCGGCCTGGCGGCCCGGGCGATGGGCTACCGGGTGGTGGTGGCCGACCCCGACCCGGACTGCCCGGCAGCCGCGGCGGCGGACCGGGTGGTGGTAGCCCGGCTGAGCGATCCGGACGGGGTGGCTCCCCTGGCCGATCTGGCTGACGTGATCACCTACGAGTTCGAGAACATCAACCCGGCGGTGCTGGAACGGCTGGCCCAGTCCCGGCCGGTCTACCCCGGCGTCCAGGTGCTGCGGGTCAGCCAGAACCGGATCCTCGAGAAGAGCGCCCTGGAGGCGGCCGGGGTGCCGGTGGCCCCCTGGCGGGCCGTCCATACCCAGGGCGACTTCGACGAGGCACTCGCCGCCATCGGGGTGCCCAGCGTGTTGAAGACCGCCACCGAAGGCTACGACGGCAAGGGGCAGGTGGTGATCCGGTCGCGGGAGGAGGCCCCGGCCGCCTTTGCCAAGCTGGCCGGCCGGCCGCTGGTGCTGGAGGGGTTCGTCCCCTTCGCCTGCGAGGTCTCGGTGGTGGTGGCCCGCAACAGCCGGGGCGAGGTTCGGACCTTCCCCGTGGCGGAGAATATCCACGAACTGAACATCCTGGCCTACTCGATCGTGCCCGCCCGGGTGTCGCCGGAGACGGCCGCGGCCGCCCGGGAGCTGGCGGTCCGGGTGGCTGAACAGCTGGAGCTGATCGGCCTGCTGGGCGTGGAGATGTTCGCCCTGCCCGACGGCAGGCTGCTGGTAAACGAGCTGGCCCCCCGCCCCCACAACTCGGGGCATTACACGCAGGACGCCTGCCTCACCTCCCAGTTCGAGCAGCATATTCGGGCGGTCTGCGGCTTGCCCCTGGGCGGCGTCGACCTGCTCAGCCCGGTCTGCATGG
>JBMONC010000093.1:21374-25919 GCA_049324875.1 Bacillota bacterium | reverse complement strand
CCCCGCCCCCACAACTCGGGGCATTACACGCAGGACGCCTGCCTCACCTCCCAGTTCGAGCAGCATATTCGGGCGGTCTGCGGCTTGCCCCTGGGCGGCGTCGACCTGCTCAGCCCGGTCTGCATGGTCAACCTGATGGGCGAGGACTACCCGCTGCAGGTGGAGGCAGCGCTGGAGGACCCCCGGGTCAAGCTCCACCTGTACGGCAAGAAGGAGGCCCGCCCCCACCGGAAGATGGGACATCTCAACGTCCTGGGCGCCACGGCTGACGAGGCGCTGGAGCGGGCCCGCAGGGCCAAGCAGATGATTCAGGGCCGCCCCGGTTAAGGGCGGCCCTTCTCTCTTCCTTCCGCTCAGCGGGAGACCCTGGCCTGAAGCCGCTCGGGCACCACGTCGAAGGCGGTCATGTCGGCGAAGCTCTCCCGCCGGACCACCAGCTCGGCCTGTCCCTCGTGGACAAAGACCACCGCCGGCTTCGGGTAGCGGTTGTAGTGGGAGGCCATGGCGTAGTTGTAGGCGCCGGTGGTGAAGACGGCCAGGAGGTCACCGGGGGCCACATCGTTGGCCACCTTCACGTCGATCAGGAGCTTGTCGCCGGACTCGCAGTAGCGGCCCGCCACGGTGACCAGCTTCTCCGCCGGGGAGTCCAGCTTGTTGGCCACGGCGCACTCGTACTCCGCCTGGTAGAGCGCCGGGCGGATGTTGTCGCCCATGCCCCCATCCACCGAGATGTAGGTGCGAATGCCGGGGATCTCCTTCACCGTGCCGATGGTGTAGAGCGTCGTGCCCGCCTCGGCCACGATGGAGCGGCCCGGCTCGATGATCAGCTTGGGCAGCTCCAGGCCCCGCTCAGCGCAGCCCGCCTTGACCGCATCCACCATCAGCGCCACCAGCTCGGCCGGCCGCTTCGGGGTGTCCGCAGGGGTGTACCGGACCCCCAGGCCGCCGCCCAGGTTCAGCTCCCGGGTGACGAAGCCGGTCTCCCGCTGCGCCTGCACCACAAAGTCGAGCATCCGCCCGACGGCCACCTTGTAGCCCTCCAGGTCCAGGATCTGCGAGCCGATATGGCAGTGGAAGCCCTTCAGTTCCAGATGGGGCAGGGAGAGCGCCAGCTTGGTCGCCTCCATGCCGATGCCCAGCTCAATGGCCAGGCCGAACTTGGAGTCCAGCTGCCCCGTCGAGATGTAATGGTGTCCGTGGGCCCCTACGCCCGGGGTGAGCCGCAGGTAGATGGGGGCGGTCACGCCGATCTCACCGGCTACCCGGTTCAGCTGGTGGAGTTCGTGAATCGAGTCGACGACGAGGCGGCCGACGCCGGCCTTCAGGGCCAGCTCCATCTCCTCGTCGGTCTTGTTGTTGCCGTGAAAGTAGGCCCGCTCCATCGGGAAGCCCGCCTTGAGGGCGGTCATGATCTCACCGCCGGAGACCACATCCAGCGACATCCCCTCCTGCTCCACCAGGGCGACCATGGCGGTGCAGAGGAAGGCCTTGGAGGCATAGGCTACGGCGAAGTCCGGGTAGAGCTGCCGGAAGGCCCCCACATACTCCCGGCAGTTCTCCCGGATCAGCGCCTCATCCATCACGTAAAGCGGCGTCCCAAACTCCCGTGCCAGGTCGAGTACATCGACACCCCCGATGGTCAGATGCCCCGCCTGATTCCTTGCAGCCGTACCGTAATAATGCATAGCGTTTGCATATCCTCCCACAAAGCCGGATGGCATCGATCAATTCCGACCGATACGAAGTTGGTATAACCATAACACCCCCATTCTGCCCCTGTCAACGCGCCAAGGACCCGACCATTCAAAAGCTTGGCCGGGTCCATTTCCCCTTACAGGAGCACATTGGTACGCCTGTTCGCCCTATTCCCCATCCAATATGGATGGAATTTGCCCTACCGTGCGGGAGAGCACCTCCAGAATCGCCCGGGTCGTAACCTCACAGCCGTCCTCGCGGCAGTCGGCCCCTTCCATCTTGCCGGGGTCGCCGATGCCGACCACCACCGGCAGCTTCAGCTCCCGGAGCACATCGACCGTGTCGCCCCGCAGGACCGAGTCCCAGGCCCGGGGGTACCCATCCTTGTCCACGGGAACGCTGACCACACGGCAGTCGCGCGTGATCGAGAGGTCCACGGCCACCCCGTGGGCCCGCTTCGTGTTAGAGGCCACAGCCACCGCTCCGAGGACCCGGACCTCCGGATGCCGGCAGAGGTAGGAGATGACCTCCTCACCGGCGCCGCGCCCCGGGTGTCCCTTGTCGTCGACCATCACCAGGACGGGGTCGAAGACCGCCTGCTTGATCAGGCCGACCAGTTCGGGACCGGTCAGGGGGCTGGGATTGCCGGCAGAGGCCGAGATGCATCGGAGTCCCAGCCGGTGGGCCGCCTCCTCCGTCGCCCGCCGGGCCACCTTATCCCCGTCTGTGATCAGGATGACGCGCACCGGAGCTTGCAGGGGCTGCACCTCCCGTTCGGCACGGGTATAGCAAGGAAAGACCGGAGGTCGGCCGGGCCGACCCGCCAGCCGAGCCGCGGAGACGGTATCCGGCGCCAACCGACCCCCGGCCAGGCCCCCATGGGGCCTGTTGGTAGCATACCTCCCGACCGGGGCTTTATACGCCGGCCGCGCCGGTCTGCCAGACCAGCCGGGCCCCGGCGGGGGGCGGCTTTGGGGCAAGTTCAGCCCGATACCAGGCCGCAGCTGCGCCGGCCAGCAGCAGGATGATCAGCAGGGCCAGGCCCAGAAGCGCTCGGTTTTGGCTTTGCAGGATCAACATGGTTGGGCCACCTCGCCACCCTAGGGTCTCCCACCGACCGCAGGAACTTGCACCCCTCAGCTGGCGCTCACAAACTCCCGGATCCGCTCCAGGGCCCGGCGCTCGATGCGCGAGACCTGCACCTGGCTGCAGCCGAGGATCGCGGCGACCTCGGTCTGCGTCTTGTCACGAAAGAAGCGGAGCAGGATCACCATCCGCTCCCTCGGCTCCAGCCTCTCCAGGCTCTCCCTCAGCGCCACCCGGTCGAGCCAGAGCCCCTCCCTCTGCCCGTCCTCCGCCGCCAGCTGATCCAGGAGGTAGATGGGCTCCCCGTCCCCCTCGTGGATCGTTTGGTGGATCGAGGCCGGCGGGCGGGCGCCGTCCATCGCCTCGATCACCTCTTCCGGGCGGACCCCCAGCTCCCTGGCTACCTCGGCAATGGTGGCATCCCGCCCCAGCTCCGAGGCCAGTTTTTCCCGCGCCTTGCGGGCCTGCTGCGCCAGCTGTTTCAGCCCCCGGCTCACCCGGACCGGCCCGTCGTCCCGCAGGTGCCGCCGGATCTCCCCGAGGATCAGCGGGACGGCATAGGTGCTGAAGCGCACCTCGAAGGAGAGGTCGAACCGGTCAATCGCCTTCAGCAGGCCGATGCAGCCCAACTGAAAGAGATCCTCGGGGTCGGCCGAGGTGGAGCCGAACCGGGAGACAAGGCTGCGCACCAGCCGGAGGTTCCCCTCCACCAACCGGTCGCGCGCCTCCCGGTCCCCTCCCTGGGCGCGCGCCACCAATTGCCGGACCTCCTTGTCGGGCCAGCCGCGGTCTTCCAGCGTGCGTTCATCGGACATAGGCCGCTACTGGGCGTTGGCCCGGGCCGGGTGGAGGGAGCCGGCCCGCTTTGTCATGAGGACCCGGGTGCCCTTACCGGGGACGGAATCGACCCGGAGGCTGTCCATATGCGATTCCATGAAGCAGAAGCCCAGCCCCATGCGCTCGGGGTCCGAGGAGACCGCCGGCTGCATGGCCAGCTGGATGTCCGCGATCCCACAGCCCTGGTCGACGACCAGGATCTCCAGATTGCCGTCAGCAAGGGTGATCTCCAGCCGGACGAGATGGCCCGGCTCCCCGCCGTACCCGTGGATCACCGCATTGGTGACCGCCTCTGAGACGGCGAGCTTGACCTCATCGACCTCGGCCACCGTGAACTCCCCCTGGGCGGCGATCATGGCCGCCAGCAGGCGGGCCACTCCCACGTTCTCGGGAATGGAGGCCAGCTCAACCACCACACGGTTGCGTGCTACCACCTGCACCCCTCCCTCTCTCGTCACAGCCGGGTCGTCAGCGCGAGCCGGCGGCCAGCGCCTCGGGCTCCGACCGGTAGTCGTCCATGGTCCGGAAGATGCCCGACAGCTCCAGGGTGGGCCGGACCGCTCCCGGGGCCGCCACGATCCCCATGCGCCCGCCGGTCTGGCTGATGCGGCGGTAGCGGCCCAGCAGGGCGCCGAGAAAGGCGCTGTCCAGGAAGGTCACCTGCTCCAGGTTCACGAAGAGGTTCCGCGCAGGGCGCCGGTCCAGGAGGTCTTCCACCACCTGCTTGAACTCGGCGGCAGCGACCAGGTCCAGCTCACCGGACAGCCGGACCACCAGGTTGTTTCCCACCAGTTGATAGCTCATGGACATCGTTGGCCTGATCCCTCCCGCTGGATTCTGATGGCATGTTCTCTCCCAATGATCCCATTCCCTGCCTTTTATTCCGGGTTTCGGTCGTCAAGTTTCGACATAGTAGGAGGGGGGAAG
>JBMONC010000093.1:641-21274 GCA_049324875.1 Bacillota bacterium | reverse complement strand
GTAGGAGGGGGGAAGAACGCATCCCCCCTCCTACACCTCCCCCGCCTCTCGCAGACCCGACCGCACCCGTGACGCGCCTGTCGTCACGGGTGCTCGGCTTTCCGGACGGGTGTCGGCAGCCTCCTCCAGACGTCAGTGCCGGCTCTCCCGGGGCGCGCGGGAAGGCCCGCCGGTGACTTCGGCGGGCCTGGCAGGAAGGGGGTCATCGCAGGGTGAAGACTCCCTTCATGTGCTGTAGGATCATCTCCCAGAGGTTGGCCTCCTCGATGGCTACGGGGGTGACCAACTCCATCCGGCCGATGGGCTTGCCGTCCAGGGTGGCGATGATCTCGCCTACGGGCTGGAACTGGGTCAGGGGGGCGGTCACCCGGCGGGGGAGCTTTACTTCGACCTTCACCTTGTCCTGCTCACCCTTGGCTACGCTTACGCCGAAGGCGGTCCGGGGGACCAGTTCCACCTTGGAGAGCTTGCCCCTTGCGACCTGGATGGGGCCGAAGCGCTTGTTGGCGGGGGCGACCTCCACCGAGGTGTAGTTGGCGAAGCCGTAGTCCAGCAGGCGGGCGGCCTCGGCGTTGCGGACCTTGGGGGACTCGGCGCCCATGATCACGGAGATCATGCGGACGTCGTTCCTGACCGCCGTCGCGGCCAGGCAGTAGCCGGCCAGCTCGGTCCAGCCGGTCTTCAGGCCGTCCGCCCCCTGGTACCAGGTCAGCAGCTTGTTGTTGTTCCAGAGCCGGAAGATCGGGCCGTTCTTCCGCCACGGCACCTGCAGGTCCGCCCCGTAGATGGCGGTCAGCTTGATCAGCTCGGGGTAGTTCAGGGCGGCGTACCGGCTCATCAGGGCGATGTCATAGGCCGAGGTCATGTGCCCCTCGGCTGAGAGGCCGGTGGGGTTCATGAACTGGGTGTCGTTCATCCCCAGCTCCCTGGCCTTGGCGTTCATCCGCTGGACGAAGGCCTCCACCGAGCCGGCCACGTGCTCGGCCACCGCCACGGCGGCGTCGTTGGCGCTCCCCACCGCCACCGAGAGCAGCAGCTCCTGGAAGCTGAAGGTCTCCCCGGTGTCGGCAAAGATGATGGTGCCGATCTGCTCCGCCGCCTCCTCCGAGATCGTCACCTTGTCATCCAGCTTCACCTTTCCGTCCCGCAGGGCGTCGAAGGCGACGATCAGCGTCATGATCTTGGTGACGCTGGCGGGATTCCGCCGCTCGTGGGCATTCTTCTGGTAGAGGACCCGGCCGCTGCGGGCCTCCATCAGCACCGCCGAGGGGGATGTGATCTTCACCGGATCGGCCGTCGGGACGGCCTTGGGAGAGGCCGTCTCCAGCGAGTTCTCCTTCCCGCCCGGCTTCACCTCGTCCACCGGCGCGTCGGGCGTGGCCACCGCCGGCCGGGCCAGCTGGTCGCCGTCCTCCAGGCCCAGCGCAGGGGCCCAGCGGTGGTCCGCCGCAAACGCCGGCGCCGCGGTGCTCAGGAGCAGCACGGCCGCGGCCAGCGCAGCCCACCCGCGCATGGTACTCCTCCGCATTCCTGCATACCTCCTCACCTTCGCATCTGACTATGCTGCTAGTCTGCCCCCTTCCGGGAAATCTTTCGCCCGCCCCGGTGAAAAATGCAGGGACTGCACCGCACCCCCGAACTGGCGATTTTCGTCGGAAATAGGATCATCCTGTAGGAGATGACAACCACCATGGCAGAGCGCCCCGCCATCCTGCTTGAGAACCTGACCAAGCACTACGGCGACGTCAAGGCCGTCCAGGACCTCAACATTGCCGTCCGCCCGGGGGAAATCTTCGGCTTCCTCGGCGCCAACGGCGCCGGCAAGACCACCACCATGAAGATGATGGTCGGCCTGCTGCCACCCACCTCGGGCCGCGTCCTGATCGCCGGGCACGACGTCTGGCAGGAGCCCCGCAAGGCGAAGCGGTCAATCGGTTACGTTCCCGACACGCCGATCCTGCACGAGCTGCTGACCGCCCAGGAGTTCCTCTGGTTCATGGCCGATCTGTACGGCCTGAGCCGGTCGGAGGGGAAGGCGCGCACGGCCGAGCTGCTCGACTTCCTCGGCCTGGGCGCCAGCGCCGACAAGCTGATCCGGGAGTTCTCGCTGGGGATGAAGCGGAAGATGGCGATCGCCACCGCCCTCCTCCACCGCCCCCGGGTCCTGCTGCTGGACGAGGTGACCAACGGGCTGGACGCCCGGGCCGCCCGCGAGGTGAAGGACCTCGTCAAGAACTGGGCCCGGCAGGGGGTGGCGGTGGTGCTGACCACCCACATCCTCTCCATCGCCGAGGAGCTCTCCGACCGGATCGGCCTGATCCACCGGGGCAGGCTGATCGCCATGGGAACCAAGGCGGAGCTGGCCGCCCTGGCCGGCAAGCCGGAGGCCAACCTGGAGGAGATCTTCCTGACCCTGACCGGCGACGACCTCCCCGCCGGGATGGGGGAGGAGAGCGTATGAGCGAGGTGGTCCGCCTCTCCTGGGCGATCGCCCTCTCCGGCTGGCGGGCCAGCTGGAACCGGCTCTTCCGCTTCTCCCGGGCCAAGTCGGGGCTGATCTTCCTCCTCCTCCAGGGGATGATGATCTTCTTTATCGCCCGGCGGGCCCCCGCCCTCAGCGGCGCTTCCGCCGGTGCCGGCCTGCTGGGCATGAGCGCCCTCATCGCCCTGCAGATGGGCTGGTTCGGCCTGATGTACGGCTTCTCCCGGGGGCAGTTCCAGCTCTACCAGGGGCTGTTGGTGCCGCTCTTCCAGATCAGCCCGGCCCGCCCCCTCGCCTTCCTGCTGGGGCGGGTGATCGAGGCGGTGCCTCAGCGCTCCTGGTCCACCCTGCTCTGGGCCTGGGCCTACTCCGCCGTCATCCCCGGCAGCGGCCGCTGGCCCGCCCTGGCCCTCCTCTTCGGGGTCGGGCTGGCCACCGGCATGGTCGCCCACCTCTCGGGCCTCCTGCTGCTGGCCTTCTGGAGCCGCTACAGCCCCCGGACGATGCGCAACGGCATCTTCCTCTTCGGCGGCCTCACCCTGGCCATGGCCACCTGGGCGATCATCTTCCTCTCCCAGGGCGGCACCGTGACCGAGCTGGCGCTGGCGATGCGCCAGTACCGGTCCACCGTCTTCAGCCTCGTCCTCCTGCTGGGGGGCCTGCCGGGCCTGCTGCTGGGGATGGCCCTGGCGGTCCGGCCCGGCTGGGTCGAGGACCTCTACCGGCACGGCCTCTACAAGGTGGTGGAGCTGGGCGAGCAGGAGACCGACCGGCCCGGTCGCTCCTACTGGCTCCCCATCGGCGCCGACGGGGTGCTGCGGGCCGTCCTCTCCCGGGAGTGGCTCCAGCTGGCTCGCTCCAAGGTGGCCCGCATCCAGCTGATGATCTGGCTGGCGGGCACCGTGGGCGTCGTCGCCGCCGGCCGGGCGATGGAGGGACAGCCGATGGAACGGCTGGTCCAGTACATCGGCGCCCTCTCCCTTCTGGCCTGGTTCATGGCCTTCGGCCACTGGGTGGTCCGGGTCTTTGAGCAGGAGCGTGTCACCATCGCCCTCTACCGGATGGCGGCGGTCCCCACCCGGAAGCTGATCACCGCCAAGCTGGCCGCCATCGCCGTCCCGTCGGCGGTGCTGGTGGGGCTCTCCGTCACCGCCGGCAGCCTGGCCGCCCGGCTCAGCCCCGCCGATACCCTGGGGGTGCTGCTCTGGTCGCTGCTCGCCCTGGCCGGGGGCATCCTCGGCGGCTTCGGGGTCGCCGCCGCCACCGCTGATCAGGAGCCGGACGAGCCGGATGCCGGGCCCACCCCGCGCAACGAGATGGCGCCGCCCACCACCGCCCAGTCCAACGCCTGGTGGTCGCTGGCCCGCACCCTGGCCGTGGTGGGCTGCACCGCCCTGCCCCTCTGGGCGGGGGCCGGCCGGCCGGGGGCCCCGGTCCCCGCCTCCCTGGCCCTGGCCGCAGCGCTCCTGCTTCCGGCCCTGCTGGCGACCGGGGGCGTCCTCTGGATGCTCCGCACCTGGCGGCTATAGGCTGTCTGGAAAGCAAAAGAGGGAGACGGCCCCGCCGGAGCGAGGCCGTCTCCCTTGTCATTCCCGCTCCCCCGGCGGCTAGGCCGCCGGCGCCGCCGGCGCCTCCGGCGTGCGGAGGTGCCAGACCCAGCGCTGGGCCGCCACGGCGAGCAGCAGCAGCGCCAGCCCCATCAGCCCGAAGACCATCCCCACCGGGAGGGCGCCGAAGAGCCAGCCCGCTGCCGCCAGCGAGACCGACTCGCCCAGCCAGATGCTGATCGTCCAGTAGCTGTAGACCTTGCCGGTGTGGGGTCCACCGTGCGCCTGGATCAGCGACTCCGCCGGCACGTTCAGGAAGGCGGTGGTCACGCCTCCGCCGAAGACGGCGGCCAGCGCCACCCAGAGGGAGGGGCTGAACCCGAGCAGGAGCACCAGCACCCCCTCCACCGCCCAGGCCAGCATCACCGTCCGGGCCGGGTGCAGCTGGAGCAGCCGGCTCCGCCCGGCCAGCAGGGAGCCGATCACCACCCCCACCCCCGAGGCGGTGGACATCAGCCCCAGCCCCCCCGCTCCCACCCCGAACTGATCCACCAGCAGCGTCTTGCCCACCCCCACGGCCCCGCCCGCCAGCAGGGTGCCGATGGCGAAGGTCCCGACCACCCAGCGGAGCGCCGGCGTCCGCCAGACCGCAGCCAGCCCCTGCCGCACCTCGGCGCCGAAGCTCAGCCGCTCCCTGCCCGGCGTCCCCGCGGAGGGGAGCTGCAGCACCGCCAGCAGGGCGACGCCAAAGGTCAGGGCGTCCAGGAAGATCAGGGTCGCCGCCCCCACCGCCGTGAAGAGGAAACCGCCCAGCAGCTCCCCCAGGAGGCGTGCCGCCAGGAAGGTGCCCGACATCAGCCCGTTGGCGGCCGGCAGCTCCGCCGGCGCCACCAGCCGCGGCGTGACCGCCGCCCGGGCCGGGGCGAAGAAGGCCGAGGCGCAGGTGAGCAGAAAGCCCGCCGTGACCAGCCCCCACGGCCCCAGGGCGCCGCGCCAGCCCACCACCGCGGCGGCGAGGGTGATCAGCAGCCGCACCAGGTCCGCCGCCAGCATCACCCGGCGGGGCGGGTGCCGGTCGGCCAGGATGCCGGCGTAGAAGGAGAGCAGGGTGCGGGGCAGGGTCTGCAGCAGCAGGGCGATCGCCACCATGGCCGGGGAGTCGGTCGACTTCCAGACCGCCCAGGTGATGGCGATGGAGGCCAGCCCGTCGCCCAGCTGGGAGAGGGTCAGCCCGAGGTAGAGGGCAAGGAAGGAGCGGTGGCGGAGCAGGGCGAGGTAGGCGGCCACAATCATCCCTCCGTCCGGATGGGTCGGTGCTGCCCGAAGCCCCCCTCAGGCCGCGGGCCGGAGCCGGAGAGCGGGCTGCGGATCAGCGGCGGATCTGCCGGGCGAAGCTGCTGCCCCAGCCCCGGTACTCCACGCCGAGCAGCTCCGCCACCGTCGCCCCCAGGTCGGCCAGGGTGGACCGGGTGCCCAGGTCCACCCCCGGCTTCACCGGCTCCCCGTAAAGCAGCACCGGCACATACTCCCGGGTATGGTCGGTCCCGTGGTGCGTCGGGTCATTGCCGTGGTCCGCCGTCACCACCAGCACATCCTGCGGCCCCAGCTTCGCCATCAGCCCGGGCAGGGCGCTGTCGAACTCGATCAGCGCCCGGGCGTAGCCCTCCACGTCCCGCCGGTGGCCGTAGAGCATGTCGAAGTCGACCAGGTTGGCGAAGATCAGCCCCGGCTCCCGCCGGTCCAGGCAGTCATGGATCAGCCGGAGGCCGTCGGCGTTGTCCTTCGTGTGCTCCCCCCAGGTGATCCCGTGGCCCGTGAAGATGTCGCCGATCTTCCCCACCGCCAGCACCGAGAGGCCGGCCTCCTTGACGAAGTCCAGCAGCATGGGGGGCGGCTCGATGGCGTAGTCGTGCCGGTTGGCGGTCCGTTTGAAGGTGGCGGCGCTCTCGCCCACAAAGGGCCGGGCGATCACCCGCCCCACCCGGTGCGGCGGCTGCAGCAGCTCCCGGGCGATCTCGCAGATCCGGTAGAGCCGCTCCAGCCCGAAGTGGACCTCGTGGGCCGCCACCTGGAAGACCGAGTCGGCGCTGGTGTAGACGATCGGCCGCCCGGTGCGGATGTGCTCCTCGCCCAGCTCCTTGATGATCTCAGTCCCCGAGGCGACCACGTTGCCCAGCACCCCCTCCAGCCCTGCCCGCCGGCAGAACTCCTCCAGCAGCTCGGGGGGGAAGCCCTCCGGATAGGTCCGGAAGGGCGCCTCGGGCTTGATCCCCACCATCTCCCAGTGTCCGGTCATGGTGTCCTTGCCGTGGGAGGCGAGGGCCATCCGCCCGAAGGCGCCGGCGGGCCGCTCGGCGGGGGGTGTCCCCACCACCTCCGTCAGGTTGCCCAGCCCCAGCCGCCCGAGGTGGGGCAGGGGGAGACCGCCCCGCCTCCTGGCGATGTTGCCCACCGTGTTGGAGCCCGCATCGCCCCAGGCAGGGGCATCCGGCATCGCCCCGATCCCGACGCTGTCGATGACGATCAGAACCACCCGTTCAATGGCTGCCATAGAACGTTCTCCTTTGCAGAAATCCTCGCCCCTAACTATACCACAAGTCCCGGGGCGGATGGAGGCGCGGCAGGCCCCCGGGGCGATCCGGTCGCCGCGGGGGCCTGTGCTTTCCGCCACGCCGGGGATGGCTGCCGGCTACGCCCGGGGGTGCGTCCTGGCGTAGACCTCCTTGATCCGCCCCTTGGTGACGTGGGTGTAGATCTGGGTGGTGGAGATGTCGGCGTGGCCCAGCATCTCCTGCACCGACCGCAGGTCGGCGCCGTTCTCCAGCAGGTGGGTGGCGAAGGAATGGCGCAGGGTGTGCGGTGTGATCTCGTTCTCGATCCGGGCGTCGTCGGCGTACTTCTTGACGATCTTCCAGAAGCCCTGCCGGGTCAGCCGGTTGCCGTGATGGTTGACGAAGAGCGCCTGCTCATCCCGGTCCTTCACCAGCCGGGAGCGGCCCGATTCAAGATACTCCCGCACCGACTGGATCGCCAGCGAGCCCAGCGGCACGATCCGCTCCTTGGATCCCCTGCCTGCGCAGCGTATGTACCCCGCCTCCAGGTTGACATCCCCCACGTTGAGGGAGACCAGTTCTGAGACCCGGATGCCGGTGGCGTAGAGCAGCTCCAGCATCGCCCGGTCCCGCATCCCGGCGGGCTGCATCCCGTCCGGCTGGGCCAGCAGCCGCTCCACCTCGCCCACGGTCAGGACCCGGGGCAGCCGCTTCTCCAGCTTCGGCGACTCCAGGTTGGCGGTAGGGTCGCTCTTGATCCGTTTCTCCCGGACCAGGAACTGGTAGAAGGCTTTAAGGGCGGCCAGCCGGCGGGCGATGGTGGCCGTCGCCTTCCCCTGCTGCTGCAAGAACATCAGGTAGTTCAGGATGGTGGTGCGAGAGACGGCGTCGAGGTGGGAGTCATCCTCCTCGAGGAATTGGGAGTACTGGCGGAGGTCACGGCCGTATGACTCCAGCGTGTTCATCGCAAGGCCCCGCTCAACGCTCAGATAGTTGATAAACTCGTGGATCAGGTTGTTCATCCAGCATCCCCTTCGCGCCATTAGTGGTAATCATTCTCTCGCATGCCGGGGAGAATTATGCGTTGGGCGTGACCGATTTTGTCAATTCTACGGAATGAACTTGTTACCCTCCTCAAAGGATCCGCCATGCCCCCGGCGCGGAACCACTTCCCTGCCGCTTCCCTCTCACTTTATGACGACCGTCAAATTGTATGACTTCCTTTGACGGAACCCGCCCGCCAGGCGCCCGAGGCCAAAAAGACCCCCCGCCGGAACGGCAGGGGGTCGACCTGGATCGGGGGCAGACCGCTAGCCGAGCAGCTTCTCCAGGGCGAGGAACTCGAGGCCGTGGGCCTCGGCCACCGCCTGGTAGGTGACGTGGCCGCTGACCACGTTGGCCCCCTTGGCCAGCGCCGGGTTCTCCCTCAGGGCGTTGATCCAGCCCTTGTTGGCCAGCTGCAGGGCGTAGGGCAGGGTGACGTTGGTCAGGGCATAGGTGGAGGTCCGGGGCACGGCGCCCGGCATGTTGGCCACCGAGTAGTGGATGACGCCGAACTTCTCGTAGACCGGATCCATGTGGGTGGTGACCCGGTCGATGGTCTCGATGGAGCCGCCCTGGTCGATCGCCACGTCGACGATGACCGAGCCGGGCTTCATGTTCTTGACCATCTCGGCGGTGACCAGCTTCGGCGCCCGGGCGCCGGGGATCAGCACGGCGCCGATCACCAGGTCGGCCTTGGCCACCGAGGCGGCGATCACGTACTCGTTGGAGACCCGGGTCTGCAGCCGGCCCTGGAAGACATCGTCCAGGTAGCGGAGCCGCTCGGCGGAGATGTCGATCACGGTGGTGGTGGCGCCCATGCCCAGCGCCATCTTGGCCGCGTTGGTGCCCACCACGCCGCCGCCGATGATCACCACATCGGCCGGGGCGACCCCCGGAACGCCGCCCAGCAGCACGCCCCGCCCGCCGTGCGCCTTCTCCAGGAAGTGCGCGCCGATCTGGACCGACATGCGGCCCGCCACCTCGGACATCGGGGTGAGGAGCGGCAGGGAGCGGTCGGGCAGCTGGACCGTCTCGTAGGCGATGGCGATAACCTTCTTCTCCACCAGCTTCCGGGTCAGCTCCGGCTCGGGGGCCAGGTGCAGGTAGGTGAAGATGATCTGACCCTCGCGGAAGAGCTCATACTCCGGGGGCAGGGGCTCCTTCACCTTCATGATCATATCGCACGTCGCCCAGACCTCGACGTTGGTGGGCAGGATCGTGGCGCCGGCCGCAACGTATTCGGCATCTTCGAACCCGGAGCCCTTGCCGGCATCCCGCTCCACAAACACCTGATGGCCGGCCTTGACCATGGCCGACACCCCGGCCGGGGTCATGGCCACTCGGTTCTCATACGCCTTGATCTCCTTCAGTACGCCAACCCGCACGTGAGTCTCTCTCCTTCCACGTCTTGCCGCCGACCGCCCTGTGGCTTGTCCGGCGGCCATCGATCACTGGTAGTGGTCCGGGAGCGCAGAGTCCGACCTGGATCACCGAGCGCAGAACAGGTACACATGGATTATGGCAGATGGAGACAGAGGAGGCAAGAGCCCGCTGGTCGCCGCGTCAGACGCCCTTTTGGATCGCCTGGTCAGGGCCAAAGGGAGGAGACCCATCGGACCAGCGAAGGGGTGAGATACCCCTCCACCAGGCAGGCTCCCGCCAGCAGGACCCCCGCCGAGAGCAGCGTGGCCGTGTACCGGGCCAGGGCCGCGTAAAACCCGGCCAGGCGGCGCCGGACCCGCCAGGAGCGGATCACCTCGGCCGCAAAGGCCACCGAGGCGGTCGCCCCCAGGATCAGCGCCGGCACCTCCAGCAGGCTCTGCGGCAGATGGCCCGCCGCCGCCAGCAGGATCCCCCGCCCTCCCAGCTCCGCAGCCAGGAAGGCGACGGTGAAGCCCGAGACAAAGCCCCGCAGCAGCGTCAGCAGCATGATGCCCAGCACCCCCACCAGGGAGATGGCCAGCACCCAGAAGAGCGCCAGCTGCTTCCCCTGCCGGATCAGCGCCTCCCGGAAGAGCAGCCCGCCCGCCGCCTCCGGTCCCCCCTCCAGCACCCCCACCGAGTCGGAGAGCAGCCGGAGCAGGTCCAGCCGGGTGGCGTTGTCGAGGCTGCGCAGGGCCAGCGCCCCGAAGATCACCCCGATGATGAAGAGGGTCGCATGGAGCAGCACCAGCCCGCTCTGGTGGTAGAGAAGCTCCTCCAGGTTCCGCCGCCAGCCCGTCAGCAGCTGCATATCGGATCGCCCGCCTTTGCACCAAGACTCTCCGTGGAGTCTATGGGCCAGGCCGGGTCGTTATGTCACACGTTGTCAGCTCTCCAGCACCCGCCCGTAGATCCCGCCGCCCCCCGACTCGATGGCCAGCCGCCCCTCCCGGGCCGCCACCACCAGCCCGGCCAGCTTCGGCCCCACCACCTCCGCCAGCGCCTCCGGCGAGGCCCGGTGCAGCACCCCCATCTCGGTGCCGAAGGCCGCCAGCAGCCGCTCCAGCCCCTTCCGTCCCAACCCCGGGACGAACTGCAGCGGCACCTGGTGGACGTAGGGCGGCCGCTCCCGTCCGACCGGCGGAAACCGCTGCGCCTGCCACTCCCGGTAGTGGCAGATCCGGTCCAGCACCCCCAGGACCACCTTGTGATCAAACCCCGCCGGGCAGTGAAGCACAGGAGGCTCCCCGTCCAGCCGCTGATCGCAGGTGAGGCAGTAGGTCCGGTGGTACTTGCCCAGCCGCGGATCCAGCCCGAAGTTGGCCAGGATTCCCCGCCCCTCCCGGCCCCGGAGCGCCATCACCCACTCATCGAAGGAGGGTTCAGCCAGCCGGAGCTGGTTGTACTCCCGTCCGATCTTCCCCAGCGAGTGGGCATCCGAGTTGGTGACAAAGGAGAAGGCCCCCAGCTCCGGCAGCTGATCCGCCAGCCAGGTATCCGAGGAGAGCCCCAGCTCCACCGCCGGCACGCTCCCCCAGAGCGAGGGAGGGATCACCTCCGAGACCGCCGCCGCCGCCGAGAGCAAGGACTTGAACGGCGTGAAGATATGGGCCGGAATCACCACCCCGCCCAGCGAACCCACGAACTCGACCACGTCGGCCGCCGAGGTCCCGTGATGCCGCTGGGTGGAGAGCTGCCGGTTCCGCACCCGCTCCCCCTGCCAGGCCGCAAACTCCTCCAACTCCCGCATCCCGCGGAAGTAGCAGAGCAGGTGAACCGGCTTGCCCTGGTGGAGCACCTCCACCTCCGCCCCCGGGATCAGGGTGCAGTCCCCCTCATAGGAAAGCCCGCCCCCCGGCAGCTCGGCCACCACCCCCGAGGCCACCAGCCCCCGCAGATCCTGCAGCGCCCCGCTGGCCGCCGCATCGATCACCCCGACAATCCCGATCCCCTTCCGCACCCGGGCCTCCCGCAGGATCCCCGCCAGTGTCAGCTCCCGCCCCGCCGAGATCTTGACCCCGCCCCCCGGCTCCCCCGCCCACCCCAGGTGGATGTGCAGGTCCGCAAAGAGCTCAACCAAGGCGGCGTTGGGCATAGAGCAGCACCCCGACCAGCGTCTTGGCATCCCGGAACTGCCCCGAGAGCGCCATGCGAACCGCCTCCGGGATCGGAATCCGCTCCAGCAGGATCTCCTCATCCTCATCCCCCGGCAGCCGCGAGGGCGAGAGATCCTCTGCCAGGTAGAGGTGCAGCAGCTCCGAGCAGAACCCCGGCGCACTGAAGAACTCCCCGATCTTCGAAAGCCGCCCCGCCTTGAACCCCGCCTCCTCCTGCAGCTCCCGGTCGGCCGTAGTCAGCGGATCCTCCCCCACCTCACAAGTCCCGGCCACTAACTCCAGCAGCGACTCCTGTACCGCATACCGATACTGCCGCACAAAGAGCAGCTCATCGCCGTCGACAGCCAGGACAACCACAGCCCCCGGGTGCACAACCACATCCCGCACCATCTCAGAGCCCTCCGCAGTGCGCAGGGTATCCCGCCGCACCGAAAAGACCCGACCGCTGAAAATCTCCTGTGAGCCAACCCGCTCCAAAAAAGCCCCTCCATTCACCCAAACAAAGTAGCTGCGTGGTGAGAAGCCGGATGGGGGTACCCCCGCCGCGACATTTCAGCGAGGAGCCCTAGAGGCACGGGGCCTGCGAGACAGAGGGCCAACGGCTTTCCTTGGCGCAAACTCCTCGGCGCTAAAATCGCAGTGTCTCGCAGTTTGCGCCAAGGAGGTGCGTCCCGTAAGAGCACCGCCCGGCACGGTTTCAGCCGTTGGCCGCCGGGCAAGCCCCGTGCCTCTCAGGCGACGAGCGCAGGAGCGGCGGGGGTGCCCCCATCCGGCACCGCCTGACCACCCCCCCACCACTACAGCTAATACAAACGAGCCTCCTCCTCACCACGCAGCACCCGAAGCGCGCCCTCGGCCAGCGCCTGCATCTCATCCTCCCCGGGATAGACCAGCACCGGGGCGATCCATTCCACATCCTCCCGGATCCAGCCCGTCAGCAGCTGGGAGTGGGCCAGGCCCCCGGTCAGCACCACCCGGTCCACCCGACCGGCCAGCGCCACCGCCGCCCGCCCCACCTCCTTCGCCACCTGGTAGGCCATCGCCCGGTAGATCTTCTCCGCCTGCTCATCGCCCGCGGCGATCCGCTCCTCCACCTGCCGGGCGTCGTTGGTGCCCAGGTGGGCCACCAGCCCGCCCTTGCCCACCAGCATCCGGGAGATCTCCGTCAGGGTGTACTGCCAGGAGAAGGAGAGGTGGACCAGCCCCAGCGAGGGCAGCGTGCCGGCCCGCTCCGGCGAGAAGGGACCCTCGCCGTCCAGGCCGTTGTTCACATCGATCACCCGGCCCTGCCGGTGGGCGCCCACCGTCACGCCGCCCCCCAGGTGGACCACCACCAGGTTGAGCGACTCGTAGGCCACTCCCAGGTCCCGGGCCACCCGGCGGGCGGTCGCCTTCTGGTTCAGGGCGTGGAAGATCGAGCGGCGTGGCATCCCGGGCATCCCCGAGAGCCGGGCCACCGGCTCCATCTCATCCACCACCACCGGGTCGACGATGAAGGCCGGCACCCCGCCCGCCGCCTGGGCGATCTCGTGGGCCAGCAGCGCCCCCAGGTTGGAGGCGTGCTCCCCGAAGGGCGCCTCCCGCAGGTCCCGCAGCATCGCCTCATTCACCCGGTAGGTCCCGCCCGGGATCGGCCGGAGCAGCCCGCCCCGACCGACCACCGCCGACAGGCTCGCCACCGCCACCCCTTTCGCCGCCAGGAACGCGAGGATAGCGTCCCGCCGAAAGCCGTACTGGTCGATGACGCGCCCATAGCGCCCCACCTCGGCGGCGCTGTGGCGGAGCGTCTCGGTAAAGAGCGGCTGCTCGTCCTCGAAGACGGCGATCTTGGTGGAGGTTGAACCCGGGTTCATGATCAGCAGACGGTGGGTCAAGGCAGCCCTCTTCCTTTCGTCACGAAGCTGGTACCGGGGGACGTATCACGCAGGATCGCAGGGCCACCCCGCTTGGGAGGTGGCCCTGCCTGCCTCACGGGAGCTACTCGGCGACGTACATCCGCTTCAGTTGGTGGATCTTGTTGATCCGCTCCTCCGCCATGATGTCGGCCGCCCGCGCCGTGCTGATATTCCGCTCCTGCGCGATCTGGAAGACCTTCAGCAGCTTATCGTAGATGGTGGCCACCCGGGAGTAGGCCCGGTCCCGGTTGTAGCCGCTGGGGTTGAACTCCTCGGCCACGTTGGTGACGCCACCGCCGTTGATCACATAGTCAGGGGCATAGAGGATGCCCTTCTCCTTCAGGATATCGCCGTGCCGCAGCTCCTTCAGCTGGTTGTTGGCGCCGCCGGCGACCACCTTGCACTTCAGCCGGGGGATCGTCTCGTCGTTGATGGTGGCGCCCAGGGCGTTGGGCGAGTAGATGTCGCACTCCACGTCGTAGATCTCATCGAGGCCCACCGGGGTGGCGCCGAACTCCTTGACCACCCGGTTGACCGCCTCCGGGTTGATGTCGGTGACCACCAGCTTGGCGCCCTCGTCATGCAGGTGCTCGCAGAGGTGGTAGCCCACCTTGCCCAGCCCCTGGACGGCGATCACCTTGCCCTTGAGCGACTCGGAGCCGAAGGCCCACTTGGCCGAGGCCTTGATGCCCCGGTAGACGCCGTAGGCGGTGACCGGCGAGGGGTCGCCCGAGCCGTCGCCGCGGCCCACCACATAATCGGTCTCCATCTGCACATAGACCATATCCTCGACGGTGGTGTTCACATCCTCCGCCGTGATGTACCGGCCGCCCAGCGACTGGACGAACTTGCCGAAGGCCCGGAAGAGCTCCTCGCTCTTGTCGGTCTTGGCATCGCCCCAGATGACCGCCTTGCCGCCGCCGATGTTCAGCCCCATGGCCGAGTTCTTGTAGGTCATGCCCCGAGAGAGGCGCATGACGTCGGTGATCGCCTCTTCCTCGGTCTCGTACTTCCACATGCGGGTGCCACCCAGGGCGGGACCGAGGGTGGTGTTGTGGATGCCGATGATCGCCTTCAGGCCCGAAGCCTTGTCATAGCAGAATACAAGCTGTTCGTGACCATACTTCTCCATCTGTTCAAAAATACCCATGTGAGACCCTCCTTAACAGGCTCAGGTAACCGGTCAGCTTGGCGGGAACTGAGCATGTCACCGTGGGAGCTTTACCGGGGGCGGCAGCCGGTGCCCTTACCGGACACCGCCCCCGGGACTTGGCGGATGGACTACCCGGCCGACAGGACCGCCAGGGCGATCGACATCAGCTTGGCGTCGGCGGAGTCGGCCCGGGAGAGGAGCACCACGGGGCACTTGGCGCCCATGATGATCCCGGCGGGACGGGCCTTGGCGAAATAGACGAGACCCTTGTAGAGGATGTTGCCGGCTTCGATGTCCGGCACGATCAGGATGTCGGCGTCGCCCACCACCGGGCCGGTGACGCCCTTGGTCTGGCCGGACTCCGGCGAGATCGCCAGGTCCATGGCCAGCGGCCCCTGCACGTCGCAGTTGCCCAGCTCGCCCCGCTCCGCCATCTCCTGCAGCCCGCGGGCGTCCAGGCAGGCCGGCATGTCGGGGTTGACCGTCTCGACCGCCGCCAGGGCTGCCACCTTCGGCCGGGCGATGCCCAGCGCCTGGGCCATCGCCACCTGGTTCCGGAGGATGTCGGCCTTCCGGGCCAGGTCAGGCGCCACGTTCAGCGCCACATCGGAGATGAAAAGCAGCTTGTGCCAGCCTGGGATCTCAAAGGCACAGGCGTGGGAGAGCGCACGGCCGGTCCGCAGACCGGTCTCCTTGTTCAGCACCGCCTTCATGATCGTGGCGGTCTGGAGCAGCCCCTTCATCAGGAGCTGGGCCTCCCCCCGCCGGACGGCGGCCACCGCCTCGGCGGCAGCCTCGGCCGGATCATCCTTCACGATGCGCAGCCCCTTGACCAGGCCGAGGGACTCCGCCTCGGCCACGGCCTCTTCCACGTGGTGGTCGTTGGCCTGGGCGATGGCCATGACGGGCATCTTCGAAGCAGCTTTCTGTTGGGCAGCTTTGAGCAGTTCGTCAAACGACTTCATCGGTACGAAAGAGCCTCCTCTTCGCCCCTGAGCACACGGAGGGCACCGGCAGCCAGGGCGCGATTCTCTTCGCCGCCGGGGTAGACCATGACCGTTCCAATCCAGGAGATGCGCTCCCGGATCCAGCCCACCAGGAGGGTGGAGTGAGCCAGCGGTCCGGTCAGGACCACCCCGTCGACCTCACCCTTTAGTATAACGGCCATGCCGCCAATTTCCTTGGCAATTTGGTAGCCCATTGCCTCGTAGACCAATCGGGCCACCGGATCGCCCTGCTCGATCCTCCGCTCTACTTCCCGGAAGTCCTTCGTACCTAGGTAGGCGACCAGCCCCCCCTGGGTGGTCAGCTTCCGGATCAGCTCCCGCTCGGTGTACTTGCCCGAGAAGCAGAGCCGGACCAGGTCGCCGACCGGCAGCGTGCCGGCCCGCTCCGGCGAGAAGGGGCCGGACTCGTGGGCGTTGTTGGTGTCGATCATCCGGCCCTTCCGGTGGGCCGCCACCGAGATGCCCATCCCCATGTGGGCGATCACCAGGTTGCATTCACTGTACTCCCGCCCCAGCTCCCGGGCCGCCCGCCGGCCCATCCAGCGCATGTTCAGGGCGTGGGCCAGGCTGGACCGCTGCAGATCGGGGATCCCGGTCACCCGGGCCAGATCGCAGAGTTCGTCGGTGGAGACCGGGTCGACCACATAGGCGGGGATCCCATGCGCATGGGCGATGCCGTAGGCCAGGATCCCGCCCAGGTTGGAGGCGTGCTCCCCCTGGAACCCGCGGCGCAGGTCCTCCAGCATGGCCCCGTTGACCAGGTAGGTCCCGCCGGGCACCGGCTTGAGCAGCCCGCCCCGGCCGACCACCGCCCGGAGGCTGGTCAGGGCGATCCCCTGCTCCTCCAAGTACTGGGTGATCCGGTCCTTGCGCATCAGGTACTGGTCCCAGACCCGCTCATAGCGTATCAGCTCATCCGGCTTGTGCGGCAGCTCCGCCGCCAGGACCTCTGCCTCCCCGTCGAAGACGGCGACGTGGGTCGCTGTGGCGGTGGGGTTGAGGACGAGTATGCGAGCCGTCTCATCGGGCATAAGAGTCACCTGCCTTGTGGGGCCGTACTGAGAGGTCCCTGAAGCGCTCCCCTACTCCGGGAGGTAGATCCGGTTCAGCTGGGCCACCTTGTCGATCCGGCGCTCGGCCAGCCGGTTGGCGGCCAGGTAGGTGGGGATCTGCTCATCCCGGCTGATGGTGTAGATCTTCAGCAGCATATCGTAGATGCCGGCCGTCTTCCGGAAGGCCCGTTCCCGGTCGTAGCCGAGCAGCTCATCGGCCACCTGGATCAGGCCGCCGGCGTTGATTACGTAGTCCGGTGCGTATAGAATGCCCCGGCGGTGCAGCTCGTCGCCGTGGCGCAGCTCCTTCAGCTGGTTGTTGGCCGAGCCCGCCACGATCTCACAGCGCAGCCGCGGGATCGTCTCGTCGTTGATCACGGAGCCCAGGGCGTTGGGCGAGAAGATCTCGCAGTCCACGTCGTAGATCTCCTCCGGCTGGACCGCCTCCACCCCGGGGAAGGCCTTCTTGACCGCCTCCACCTTCTCGGGCATCACATCGGTCACCGTCAGCACAGCGCCCTCGTCGGTCAGGTGCTCCACCAGGTGGAAGCCGACCTTGCCCAGCCCCTGCACGGCGATGCGCCGGCCCTTCAGGCTGTCGGAGCCCCAGCGGAACATGGCCGAAGCCTTCAGCCCCTTCCAGACGCCGAAGGCGGTGATGATCGAGGAGTCGCCGGAGCCGCCGTACTCCTCGGGCAGGGCGACGAACCAGTCCGACTCCATCCTCGACCAGACGAAGTCGCTCTTCTCGGTGCCCACATCGGTGCCGGTGATGAACCGGCCGCCCAGGGTTCCCACGAACTTGCCGAAGGCCCGGAAGAGCTCCTCCGACTTGTCGGTCTTCGGGTTGCCCCAGATGACGGCCTTGCCGCCGCCGTGGTTCTGGCCCGAGGCGGCCGACTTGTAGGTCATCCCCTTGGAGAGCCGCAGGGCATCCTCCAGCGCCTCCGTCTCGGTGGGGTAGGCCCACATGCGGCAGCCGCCGAGGGCGGGCCCCAGGGTGGTATCATGGATGGCGATGATCGTCTTGAGACCGGTGGCCTTGTCGTAGCAGAAGATCACCTGCTCGTGGCCGTCCTTCATCATCCGTTCGAACACGCCCATCTGTGTGACGTCCGGACCGGGTCCGGACTTCCCCCCTTCACGCTGTTGGCTGAAAAGATCGGACGGGGGCGGGCGGGACCGCCCCGGTACACGCCATTGCAGGGCCTACGGTCGCCGCCCTTTCTCAAAGCAACTTCCATGCCAACCCAAAATGGGGCCTGGAGGGCTCGGGTTCTGCATGGTTTTGCAGAACCTTGCAGAGGATTGCCTGCAATTCTTTGCAATCACCCTCCGCCGCAGCGGACCTAGCCCAGCAGCCCATGCCGCTCCAGCTTGTAGTAGAGCGTGCGCGGGGCGATCTGCAGGCGGCGGGCCGCCTCGGTCTTGTTCCCGCCGGCGGCGGCCAGCGCCCGGACCAGCGCCTCCCGCTCGGCCCGGGCCACCACCTCTTCCAGGCTCAGCCCGGTCTCCGCCGGGCGGACCGGCTCCTCCGGCTCCTGCAGGGGCGCCCGGGTGGGGCCCAGCGCGGGCAGGAAGCGGGATTCGATCACCGTGTCGGTGATCGCCATGGCGATCATCGCCCGTCCTACGATATTCTCCAGCTCCCGCACATTCCCCGGCCAGTGGTACTCCACCAGGGTGCGGAGGGCGTCCGGGGCGATCGCCTGCACGTTCCGGCCGTACTCCTCGTTGAACTTCTCGATCAGGTGCTCCACCAGCTTGGGGATATCCTCCCGGCGGTGGCGCAGGGGCGGGATCACGATCGGCACCACGTTCAGCCGGTAGTAGAGGTCCTCCCGGAAGGTGCCGCGGGTGATCATCTCCTCCAGGTGGGCGTTGGTGGCGGCGATCACCCGGACGTTGACCGAGACCGGCTTGGCCTCGCCCACCCGGACGATCTCCTTCTCCTGCAGCACCCGGAGCAGCTTCGCCTGCAGGTTGAGGGAGATCTCGCCGATCTCGTCCAGGAAGATCGTCCCGCCGTCCGCCTCCTCGAAGAGGCCCCGCCTGCCGCCCTTGCGGGCGCCGGTGAAGGCGCCCTCGGCATAGCCGAAGAGCTCCGACTCCAGCAGCGAGTCGGCGATGGCGGCGCAGTTGACCCGGATGAACTGGCCGCCCCGGCGGTTGGAAGCGTTGTGGATGGCATGGGCGAACAGCTCCTTGCCGGTGCCGCTCTCGCCCCGGAGCAGGACGGTGGCCGGGGTCTCGGCCGCCCGCTTCGCCTGCTCCACCGCCTGCTGCATCACCGGGCTGTCGGCGATAATCTCCTTGAAGGTATACGTTGAGGTCAGCCGGCGGATCAGCTTCTTCTGCTGCTCCAGCTCCTCGGAGAGCCGGGTGATCTCCGAGACGTCGTGGACGACGCCCACGGAGCCCTTCAGAACCCCGTCCACCAGGATCGGGGCGACGTTGACCACCACGTCCCGCTTCTTCGGTCCGACCTTCATCGGCACGCCCCGCACCGGCCGCTTGGTCCGCAGCACCTGCAGGTGCATCGACTCCTGGCTGGGGTCGATGTCCACCGTGGCCGGCTTGCCGATCACATCCTCCGGCTTCAGCCCGGTCAGGGCGGAGTAGGCGGGGTTGACCATCCAGCCCATCCCGTTGGCATCCACCACCGAGATGGCGTCCTGGGTGGCGTTGAAGATCGCCTCCAGCAGCACCTTCATCTCCCGCAGGCCCGACATCTCCTCCGCCAGCTCCAGCACCTCGGTGATGTCCCGGAAGACGGCGACGGCGCCGACGATCCGCCCATCCTCGTCCCGCACGGGGACCCGGTTGGTCAGGATCGTGGTGCCCCCCACCTGCTGCTGCTGATTCAGCTCCGCCTGTCCCGTCTCCAGCACCACGTGGAGCCGGGTGTTGGGGATCACCTCGGCGGCGAGGTGGCCCAGCACCTGCTCCCGGCTGATCCCCATCAGCAGCTCGGCAGAGCGGTTGCAGAGGGTGACCACCCCGGCGGCGTTGACCGCCAGCATGCCGTCGTGGGTGGAGTTGAGGATCACATCCCGCTCCCGCTCCTTCTGCTCCAGCTCCCGCAGCAGCCGGTGGCTCTGCTCGACGAAGCTGAGCACCAGGTTCATGGCCAGCCCCTCAATGATCACCGCCTGGGGCCACTTCAGCCGCTCCACCTCTTCGTAGAGCCCCGGCGCCCCGGTGGCGTCGACGATGATATCCACCTCGGGCAGGCAGACCAGCCCGGTGTAGTCGGTGGTGGTCGGGATCCCGAACTCCCGGGCCAGGTCCATGCCGGGGGCGCAGGGGTCCCAGTCGGCCACGCCCAGCACCCGCACCCGTCGGGACATGTTGGCCAGGGCCCGGAGCAGCGAGGAGCCGCCCCTTCCGGCGCCAATGATCACCACGTTCAGCATCCGCATCCCCCGCCTGCAAGGTTTTGCAGGGGACTTCGGCCCGGGGTATGCAAGTTCCTGCAAGTTTGGGGAGGTGGTTATGGGTACTTCTTCGCCACGGATTACACGGATAAATACATCACATAAATAATAATGGGGTTTATATCCTTTTCATCTGGGTACTGGTGCGTTGGTCCGCACCACCGATGAAAAGGGTAAACCCCCATCATTGCCTATTGTTTCTCTTCATCTCTGTGGCCAGCATGGTGCGGTGCTTTGCACCGGCACCAACCACCGTGGCTCCGCCACACCCAGAGCCGCAGGCCGGCGGCGAGGAGGAGCGCGGCGACCCCGGACCCGTAGGTGGCGGCAAGGCCGTAGCGGGCGGCCAGGGCGTAGCCCAGCACCGGGCCGGCGGCGGCGCCCAGGTCCAGCCAGGTGTTGTAGACCGGGAGGAAGCGGCCGGGGGACCGGCCGGCCAGGTCGCCGGCCCAGGCGTCCAGGATCGCTGCGGAGCCGGTGGCGGCGGCGAAGAGGAGCAGGGCGGCCAGGGCGATCAGGGGCAGGGAGGCGGCCGCGCCCAGCACCAGGAGCGCCCCGATGATCACCAGGGTCGCCGCCCCGAGGGCCGGCTCCCGCCCCCGGAGGTCGGCCCAGTGGCCGATGGCCGGCCCCGCCGCCAGGTCGATCAGGAAGCGGCTGCCCAGCAGCAGGCCTGTCACGGTGGCGGCTCCCAGCATCCACGGGCCCGCATCGATCGCCGCTCCCAGCCGCTCCCGGACCAGCAGCCCCAGGGTGGCGGTGACCAGGCCGCTCACCACCAGCTGCAGCATGCCGGCCGAGCCGCAGGCCGCCAGCTCCGGGGCGGTGGCGGGGAGCCAGTGGGCGCCCACCCCGCCGTTGGGGCGGACCTCACCCCGCCCGGGGGCGCCCCACCGGCCCGCCAGGGCCGAAGGCAGGGAGGCGA
>JBMONC010000093.1:0-631 GCA_049324875.1 Bacillota bacterium | reverse complement strand
GACCACCGCACCCAGCGCCGCGACGGCGGCAAAGAGGAGGGCGGTGGTCCGAAAGCCCAGCCGGTCGGCCAGGAGCCCCCCGGCCGCCACACCGACCAGGCTGCCCAGGCGGAAGACCCCGGTGAAGAGCCCCATCAGCCGTCCCCGCCTTCCCTCGGGGCTGTCGGCCAGCACGGCGGCCATCCCGCCGAGCCGCAGGAAGGACCAGGAGAGGCCCCATAGCGCCCGGGCCACCAGCAGGGCGGTCAGCCCCTTCAGCAGGCCGTACCCGGCGGTGGTCGCCGCCGCCAGCCAGAGGGCGCCGGCGAAGGCCCAGCCCCAGCCCAGCCGGGCGCCGACCGCACCGGCCAGGGGATTGGTGAAGAACCGGACCCACCGGTTGATGCTGAGGAGCCAGCCCACTGCCGCCAGCCCGACCCCGGCCTCGGCGTGGTGCACGGGAAGGACGGCGTACAGGTAGGAGTCGCCCAGGATGGCGATCGCCACCAGGGCCCCGGCGAAGAGGGTGCGATGGCTCCGGACAGGCTGCGGCACTTCCGTTCCGACCAAGGATGCGGCCCCCCTGTAGATGTTCCCAGATGATATTCCCGCACCCCGGTCCCATCCCTGCGGGGTTGCCGGAGAAAAGAAG
>JBMONC010000092.1:19536-49878 GCA_049324875.1 Bacillota bacterium | reverse complement strand
TCCGGCCGGCGGAGGTGTGGGGCTGTTCCAGGTAGCCCAACTCCTCCAGGTCGGACATCTCATTGCGAATGGTGGCAGGGCTGACACCCAGGTTGTACTTGCGGGCAATGGTTCGGGACCCCACCGGCTCGGCGGTCGCCACGTAGTCCTCGATGATGGCCTGCAGTACCCTGTTCTTTCGTTCGTCCATGGCGGCGAGTCACCCCTCCCCGTACGCAAGCCTTGGGAATGGAAGGATCGAGCCTCACTAGCAGTCTCCGTGCGCGAGTGCTAGTGCGCCTTAGTATGAAAATATCACCGCCCCCATCCACCGTCAAGGGTCCCAGACGGTGGTGGACCCGCACCAAACTTTGTCGCCATGGATTGGATATATTTACAGCTATACACTTGACAATCTGACCCAAGTGATTAGAATAGGAAAAGGGAACATTTTCTATCGTTGTAACTTCTAGCATTTATAGGAGATTTCGCTCTCCCAATATTTCTGAGCCAGAGGGTGAGGGGGGATCTTACGGTGTCGTCTGCCGTTCGGAAGACGCGGCCAGCCAAACAGAAGAGAGGTCGTTCCATCAGCATCGCATTCAAGTTGACCGCCGGGTTTGCCGTTCTGGTGGTGCTGTTGCTGGTCGGCAGTGGCTGGTCCTACTACTCCTTGAACCAGGTGATGTCCCAGTACGAGGAGATCCTGGCTCACAACGTGCCGGTCGCCCTGGCTGCCAAGGACCTGTACGGCGAGATGCAGGTGCAGTCCCAGCAGATCATGGGATATGCAACCACCCGGGAGCAGAAAGCGGTGCAGGCGATCAAGGAGTCCCAGAAGCGCTCCGGATCCGCCGTGGCCAAACTGGCCGAGGCGGCCCAACGGGACCCGAAGGTGAGCGGCTTTGTGGCGTCGATCGAGGAGAAACGCAAAATCTTCAACAATATGGTGAACTCGTCCATCCAGAACGGCGAAGAGATGGACTCCTACCAGTTGGTGCTGGCAGCGGAGAGCACCCGCAACATGGGCAACGCTGTAGGCCAACTGGTCGGGCAGTTGGTCACCTACCTGGAGGACCAGGCGAGAACGGCCCAGACCCGAGCGGCCACCGCTGCTGAGCAGGCCGCTTATGTACTGACGCTCCTGGGGGCGGTCAGCACGATCCTGGGTGTCGCCGTCAGCATCTTTGCGTATCGGACCATCGCCAAGCCGCTGCGCAACGTTGCGGAGCAGCTGAGGCAGATCGCAGAGGGGTCGGGAGATCTGACCCGCGAGCTGAAGGTCAACTCGGCCGATGAGATCGGCATGCTGGGCGAGTCCTTCAACAAGCTGGTCAGCGGTCTCTCGGAGATGGTTCGCAAGGTGATCGTCTCCAGTCAGGAGATCCACCAGCGCTGCCAGTCGATGATGGAGATGGTCAGCTCGGTGACGGCAGCCTCCTCCCATGTGTCCAGTGCGATGGATCTGGTTGCGGCAGGATCCCAGAGGCAGACCAACTCCTCCCAGAACGCAGCGAACAACCTGGAGGAGCTCAACCAGGCGATTGAGCAGATCGCCTCAAGCGCCCAGCACCAAGCGATTCAGGTACAGGAGACCACCGACACGGTGCGTCAGATGGTGACCAACATGGAGAGCGTGGCCTCCACCGCTGCTCAGATGAGCGCCACCTCCGACCAGGCCGCCCGGCGGGCGGAGGAGGGCGCCCAGATCCTCGACACCACCCTGGCTGGCATGCAGCGGATCCACGAGCGCGTCTCCGAGGCGGCCACCCGTGTCCAGGAGCTGGGCACCTATGGCGGGCGCATCGGAGAGATGCTGACGGTGATCACGGAGATCGCCGAGCAGACAAACCTGCTCGCCCTCAACGCAGCCATCGAGGCAGCCCGGGCCGGTGAGCAGGGGCGCGGCTTCGCCGTCGTGGCGGAGGAGGTGCGCCGGCTGGCGGAGCGCTCGAGCGCCTCGGTCAAGGAGATCCGCCCGCTGGTTGAGTCCATCAGCAAGGGAACCAGGGCGGCGGTTGCCTCCATGAACGAGTCGACGGAGGATGTCCGGCAGAGCGTCGACCTCTCCAATCAGGCAGGGGAGGCGCTGGGCCAGATCCTGCAGGCGGTCAAGGAGACCACACAGGGGATTCAGTACATCCACCGGGCGGTTGAGGAGATGGTCACCTCTGGGCGCGCTGTCTCCGGAGCCGTCCAGGAGATCGCCGCCGTGACGGAGGAGAACTCCGCTGCCAGCGAGGAGATGGCGGCCGGGGCGGAGCAGGTCTCCCAGTCGGTTCACGATCTGGCCAGCATCAGCGAGTCCAACAGCAAGGCGGTGGAAGAGGTGGCCGCCTCCCTCGGCGAGGTCTCTGGGTCGGTCACCACGATCCAGCGCTCGCTGACGGAACTGACCGAGATCGCCGGTCTCTTGCGCGGACTGGTCGCGCAGTTCAAGGTATAGACTGGAATGAGGAGGATGAACGTTACCATGAAGGGATTCCTGAAGGTACTCGTGCTCCTGCTGAGCCTCTCGCTCCTCCTGGCCGCCTGCGGCGGCGGGAAGGGCAACGAGGCGCCCAAGGCCTCCCCGGCCGAGACCCATGCCGCCCCCACCACCGCACCGACCGGCGGGGAGACCAAGGCCGCTTCAAAGGAGATGATGACCGCCAAGATGGCCGTGGGCGGCAAGGGCAGCATCATCTATCTCCCCCCTGCGATCGCTGAGTACAAGGGCTTCTTTAAGGAAGAGGGTATTGATATCCAGGTTTCGGATGTAAAGGGCGGCTCTCAGGCGATTCAGGCGCTGGTCAGCGGCGAGGTGGACTGGGGTTCTGCAGCGATCGAGCATGTGATCAAGTACCAGGCCCAGGGTGTCGATCTGGTGATGGTCGGGCTCTACACCCGCTACCCGGCCATCACCCTGGTGGTCAGCAGTGAGCTGAAGGATAAGGTGAAGACGGTCAACGACCTGAAGGGCATGAAGGTCGGCGTGACCAGCCCGAACTCCGCCACCCATAAGGCGCTCCTCACCCTGATGAACAAGCACGGCATGAAGCCGAGCGATGTGGAAGTGCTCGGTGTGGGCACCTCGGGCCTGGTGGATGCGATCAAGTCCGGGAAGGTTCAGGCCGGTTTTGGCCTCGACCCCTTCGTCACGGACCTGGTTTCCAGTGGCAACGCGTTCATCCTTTGGGACCTGCGGACCCAGAAGGACACCGTCGCCCTGTATGAGAAGCGGGAGGTCCCGTTTGTCGGCATGGTGACCCGGCGTGAGGTCCTGGAGAAGAATCCCGAGCTGGCTCAGCGCATGGTGAACGCCCTGGTCAAGGCCAACAAGTTCATCACCTCCTCGATGCCGGAGGAGATTGCAGCCGTCCTGCCCGCTGAGCTGAAGGGTGTGTCCGAGCCGCTCTATGTGGCCTCCCTGAAGGCCAACATGGAGGCGTTCCCCAGCGATGCCCTGGCCATCGAGGAAGGCGTACAGCTGGTGATCGACACCCTGAAGGCCGAGAAGGTGATTCCGGAGTCCGCACAGATCTCCCCGAGCAGCGTCTTCGACGGGAGCTGGGCAAAGAAGGCCGGCTAACCCCGTTCCCAACCGGACCGACCGGTCCAGGTCTTGCACCTGGACCGGTCGATTTATTTTTGTTTTTTGGCTGAAGCATATCGAACAAAACTTGGCTTGGATTCGTTGTTATTAGTGTAAGAGATTGTAAGTAAGGTAATCTCATTCCAATTCATCCTGAAGATGAAAGGGGTGCTCTGGGGGTGAGTTTGGGCGTAGAGGTTCCACTGCTAAAAGGTCTCCCCCGGGTTGAACAGGCCCGGCTTGCCGGGGATTTGGAGCGGCTGGACCTCCAGGAGGGGGACCAGCTCGTCACCGGGGGAGGGGATGGATGGGTTTACTTTGTGGTGAAGGGCGACGTGGAGATCATCGACCTGGATGGGGACATCCCGGTACCACTGATGCTCCTGGGGGATGGCGATGTCATCGGGGAGACCGCCTGGCAAGAGGGAGCGCCAAGGATCGGCATTCGGGCGCTTGGCTCTACGCAGTTGGTCAGGCTTCCGATCAGCCGGTTCCAGCGCCTGCTCCGAGCGGAACCCGCTCTGGCCCGGGAGTTTGCACAGGCGATCACCGCCCGCTCAGCCGGCTCGCTTCGTGAACTGGCCCGCACCAAGCGGCTGCTCTCTGCCTATGCCGTAGAGGTGTGGGAATCGGCCCCCTCACCGGTCGTCTCGGCCGCTGTGATGGCCCCCACACAGACGGCGGAGCACGGGCGTCAGCGGTGGAGCCATCCGCCGCTTCACAAGGTCTGGAGCACTCATCTGAAACGGTTCTCTGTGGTTCTGGTTCCGCTCCTGGTGGTGGGGGCTTCCTTTTCCCTCGGGGCCGGCGACCTGCGACTGACCACCGCCATCGCGATTCTCGGATCCGCAGCCTCCCTCTGGTTGATGGGGCAGGTGACCGACTATGTGATCGCCCTGGCGGCATCGGTGGCCGCTGTCCTGTTCAACGTCGCCAAACCCTCCGTGGCCTTCTCGGGCTTTGCAAATCCCGCCTGGTTCCTGCTCCTCGGCATTCTGGGGATGGGCGTCGCCGTCAACCAGTCCGGTCTGCTCTACCGACTCGCCCTTACCATGCTCCGGCTGCTCCCCCCCACCTATCGGGGCCAATCCTTCGCTCTGGCGCTGACGGGCCTCCTCTTCACCCCGCTCCTCCCGTCGGCCAACAGCCGCTCAGCTCTTGCCAGTCCCCTGGCCAAGGAATTGAGTGACGCCATGCGCTTTCCAGCCCTGGGAAGGGGATCGGCCGGGCTGGCGATGTCGGCCTTCCTCGGCTTCGGGCAGATGTACTTCCTCTTCTTCAACGGAACGAACATCTGCCTCCTGGCGTGGTCTCTCATGCCCGGGGCGATCCAGTCGCAGGTCACCTGGATCTACTGGTTCTTGGTCGCCCTTCCACTGGGGTTGATCAGCTTCGTCGGCAGTTACGGCGCCATCCTCTGGCTCTTCCCGCCCGAGCCGACCGCCGGAGTCTCCCGGCAGACGATCGAGGCGCAGCTCAAGGTGCTGGGCGCGCTTAGCAATGCGGAGCGAAGAACAGCCGCGGTCCTGGGGGTTGTCCTCACCGGCTTCCTCACGCAGTCGATTCACGGGGTCAACCCCTCCTGGATCGCCCTCTCGGGGTTCCTCATCCTCGTGGTGCTCGGCGTGATCGACAAGCAGGGGCTCAAATCGATCGACTGGGGCTTCCTGCTGCTGGTGGGGGGGTTGATCAGCCTCTCCGACGTGACCCAGGCCACAGGGCTCAGCGTCCACCTGGCACAGTGGGTAGGCGTACTCCTGCAGCCGGTTGCACATAGTCCCATCCTGTTCCTGGCCGGCGTGTCCCTGCTGATGCTTCTGGTTCGGCTGGCCATTCCGATCCAGCAGGCTGTCCTCCTCATGGTGATCTCCCTGCTGCCCATGACCATGGAGTTGGGCTACAGCCCGTTCGTCATCGTCCTGGTCGTCCTGGCGATGTCGAACAGCTGGATCCTCCCCCAGCAGAACCAGATGTACCTCACTGTTTACTCGGGCACGGAGGAGCGGTGCTTCTCTCACAAGCAGGTGCGCACGCTGGCGCTGGTTCAGGCGGCCTTCGGGATACTGGCGGTGCTGGTATCCGTCCCGTACTGGCAACTGCTCGGTCTGCTGCCCTGGTAGACGCGAGCCAGAACTGGACAAGGGGGAAAGGGTAGATGAAGAGGATTCAGCTGCTGGACACGACCCTGCGTGATGGAGAGCAGACGCCGGGGGTTCGGTTCTCTCAGACCGAGAAGGTAGAGATCGCCCGTCAACTGACCCGCCTGGGTGTGGATGTGATCCAGGCCGGCTTCCCGGTCACCTCCCCCGGGGAGTTCGAGGCCATCCGGGCGATCGTCCAGAACGTGAAGGGGCCGGTTGTCTCCGCCTTCGCCAGGACCACCAAGCAGGATATCGACATCGCGTATGAGGCGGTCAAGGAATCAAGCCAGCCCCGCATCGATCTGGTCTTGGCCACATCGGATATCCACCTGAAGCACAAGCTGCGCAAGACGCGGGAGCAGGTTCTGGAGATGGCCGTGGAGGCGGTTCGGTATGTAAAGAGCCTGGGCTGCACCTGCCAGTTCTACGCCGAGGATGCCACCCGATCCGACTGGGACTACCTGGTCCAGGTGTTTACCGCAGTGGCCAGGGCGGGCTGTGACGTGCTGGTCGCTCCCGACACGGTGGGCTATACGGTCCCCCGGGAGTACTACAAGCTCTTCCGCTACCTGCACGACAACGTGGAGCGGCCGGAGAGCGCCATCTTCGGCGCCCACTGCCACAACGATCTGGGGATGGCAACGGCCAACAGCATGGCAGCCATCGAGGCGGGTGCGGGGCAGGTGGAGTGCACGGTGAACGGCATCGGGGAGCGGGCCGGCAACGCAGCGCTGGAAGAGGTGGTCATGACCCTGCGGACCCGCAACGACTTCGCCGATTACACCGGTCACTACTTCAGCGTCAATTCCAAGGAGCTCTACCGGACCTCCCTCCTGGTGAGCCATGCCAGCGGAATCCCCCTCCCGCCCAACAAGGCTGTCGTCGGCACCAACGCCTTCGCCCACGAGTCGGGCATGCACCAGGACGGCGTCCTGAAGGAGCGATCCACCTACGAGATCCTGAAGCCGGAGGACGTGGGGATCGCCCGCTCCGTCTTCGTACTGGGCAAGCACTCCGGCCGGCACGCGCTCAGGCACCGGCTCCAGGAGCTGGGCTACACGGTGACCGACGACGAGCTGATCCGGGTCTACTACCGGTTCAAGGAGATGTGCGACCTGGAGAAGCACGTCACCGACCGGGACCTGGTCTCGCTGCTGGAGGTTGAGCGGACCAACATCATGACAGCTGCCTGCTCGGAGGCAGCGACCATCAAGGAGACGGAGTAAGAGGAAGCCCCCGGGGAGAACCCGGGGGCGGTCTTTTGCTTACCAAGTACCTCTACGCCTTTCAAAGGCCTCAATCTTGTCCAGGTGCTCCAGGGTCAGGCCGATGTCGTCGAGCCCGTTCAGCAGGCAGTGACGGCGGAAGGGGTCCACCTCGAAGGTGGCAGCGAAGCCGTCGTCATCCGTCACGCTGCAGGTAGTCAGGTCGACGGTCAGCCGGTAGTCCGACCGCTCCGCTGCCCTCTGCATGAGGGTCTGGCACTCGAAATCGCTCAGCGTCACCAGCAGCAGCCCGTTCTTGAAGCTGTTGTTGAAGAAGATGTCGGCAAACTGGGCAGAGATTACGACCCGGAATCCGTAGTCAGTCAGAGCCCAGACGGCGTGCTCCCGGGAGGAGCCGGAGCCAAAGTTGCGCCCGCCCACCAGGATGGAGGCGTTCCGGTACCGCTCCTGGTTGAGCACAAAGTCTGGTATCGGGGCGCCGCTCTGATCATAGCGCCAGTGCCAGAAGAGAAACTGACCGAATCCGGTCCGTTCCAACCGCTTCAGGAACTGCTTGGGGACCAGCTGATCAGTGTCCACGTTCGCTCGGTCCAGCGGGGCCACCAGCCCCGTGTGCCTCGAAAAGGGCTGCATCTCCCATCACCTCCCTGCTGCCACTTTGACCGGGGCCCAGGTCCGCACATCTGTCAGGTGACCGGTGACAGCAGCGGCCACCGCCATCTCTGGACTGACCAGATGGGTGCGTCCGCCGGCACCCTGCCGGCCCTCAAAGTTGCGGTTGGAGGTCGAGGCGCAACGCTCACCCGGCTTCAGGATGTCGGGGTTCATGCCCAGACACATGGAGCAGCCCGCCTCACGCCATTCAAAGCCCGCCTCCTTGAAGATCCGGTCAAGCCCCTCCTCCTCAGCCATCCGCTTGACCGGGGTAGAGCCGGGCACCACCATGGCATGGACCCCCCTGGCCACCTTCTGGCCGTGGAGGAGGCGAGCGGCCGCCCGGAGGTCCTCCAGCCGCCCATTGGTGCAGGAGCCGATAAAGACCCGGTCTACCTTGATCGACTGCATCGGCGTCCCCGGAGTCAGATCCATGTAGGCCAGAGCTGCCTCCGCTGCCTTGCGAGCGGCGGGATCGGCGATCTCGGCAGGGTCTGGTACCACGCCGGTGATCGGTACCACCTGACCGGGGTTGGTCCCCCAGGTGACCATCGGGGCGAAGTCGGCGGCGTCAAAGGTGATCTCCCGGTCGTAGACGGCACCGGGGTCCGTTGCCAACTGCCGCCATGCGGCCACGGCCCGCTCCCAGGCTCGCCCCTTCGGCGCCTGCGGACGTCCCTTCAGGTAGGCGAAGGTCTTCTCATCAGGAGCGATCATACCGGCTCGGGCTCCGGCTTCCACGGACATGTTGCAGACGGTCATCCGCCCCTCCATGGAGAGAGCACGGAAGGCTTCGCCGACATACTCAATCACATGCCCGGTGGCCCCGTCGGTCCCGATCCGGCCGATGATCCCGAGGATCAGATCCTTCGCCGTCACACCCAGCGGGAGAGCGCCATCGACCCGGACTGCCATGGTCTTGGGCTTGTGTTGCCACAGGCATTGGGTGGCCATCACATGCTCCACCTCGCTGGTGCCGATGCCGAAGGCCAGGGCCCCAAACGCCCCGTGGGTAGCGGTGTGGCTGTCCCCACACACAATGGTCATTCCCGGGTGGGTCAATCCCTGCTCCGGGCCAATCACATGGACAACCCCCTGTTTGGGGCTGAGCAGATCGTAAAGCGGAACGCCATTCGCCTCGCAGTTGGCCTTGAGGGCCTGGATCTGCTCCAGGGCCTGCTGGTCGATCAGGGGCTGGGAACGGTCGGTGGTCGGAATCGCGTGGTCCATTGTCGCCAGGCTCAAGTCCGGCCGGCGCACCTTACGGCCGGCTAGCCGAAGGCCCGCAAAGGCCTGGGGGGAGGTCACTTCGTTGATCAGGTGCAAGTCAATGTAAAGCAGGGCCGGTTTGCCCTCTTCCTGGTGAACCAGATGTGCCTCCCAGATCTTATCAAACAGCGTCTTGGGCATCGGACTACACCTCCGGAACTAACTGGAGAGCCGTTCGTTTACCCACTGGGCCAGCAGCGCCTGCTGCTCGGCGGAGCACTGGAACCTCATGCCCACGATGGAGCTTCCGTCAGGCCCTCGGTGGCAGCGGAGGATCTCCCCGGTCAAACTCTCGAAGAAGAGCCCTGACCCGAGGCTGAACATCAACTGGACGATCTCACCCGGCCCCACCTCGCCTGACAGGCGGATGGATGCTCCGCCGGCACTGAGATCGCGAAGCGCACCCTCAACGACCCGCCCGGTCGCCTTCACCACCAGGTGAACGCGGGCATGGAAATCAACCCGGGGGAACTGCCGGCGCTGAATGGTCTGCACCTTTTGCGGCAACGCCAACTGGAGCTGAAGGGCCCCGGGACGGGCCGTTGCGGCCAGGTTCGTATGAAACCAGGTCTGAAGCCCTCTTGTCATCGCTTCCAGGGCGAGAGGCGCTCCCTCAGGCGTGCCCGGGACGCTGTCGACACACTCCACGGTCAGCCCGGTCTGACGGACAACGGTCAGGACGCCGTGAACTCGCCCAGCCCGTTCCCGAGAAGCGGCGTCGAGCAGTGTGATCCGGACCGGCTGTCCGCGCAGAGATTCCAGGTGCGCCAGGATCTCGCCCGGGAGTCTGTTTACGCTCACTTCGTCCATCCGTCCCGACCTCCACCTCACATGAAATAGTGCGTATTTACTCCTATCGAACCCATTAATCCCTCTACTTACATACACGCATTTCATGGGCGTGCGGTTCGACGCATACCTCTCTTTTTTCGGGAAAGAGGGTCTCTGGGGTACCCCTCCCAACACGACAACGGTTTGGGTCAGAAGGGATTGCGGAAAAGGCCTCAGAAAGAATAGATAACTCGTAGGAGAGGGGCGTTGGGCTTCATGCAGTGGATCCGCATACTGGGTGACCTGAGGCAGAGGGTGCTTCGCGACATACGAGAGGCCGATCCTCAGACCCTCTCCTCTGTTACCCTCACGCTTGGCCCCTCACCGAGTTTGGTCTACCTCCAAGACCTGACCCTTCACGCAGAGTGGGGACCCAGGCTCCTGGTGGAAGCTGCCGAGATCGTCCAAAAGGTGGTCCCCGAACGGACCTATTCGGAATCTGCCGTCGGCTTCTCCATCTCCAAGGTGCATTATGTAAATGAGATACCGCTTGCGCAGGCCTCCTCTGCCCATCGGGTCTCTTCCGTTGGCGATTATCAGGTCACCGGAAGTCTCATCGATCTGAAGACCTTTGAAATCCTGCCTGAACTCAACGCGGCTTCCGTCTCCACCTTGTCCTGGATTCACGCTCAACGGGCCAGGTGGTGGCCCGGTGACACCGGGGGGGTGCCGGATCTCATCCGGCGGATGGCCGGTGGTCTGAGAAACCTTGATGGTCCTACCACCCCTCCGGCGCGAGTGGAGGTCGGCCATTTGGTATTCACCCTGGGTCACGGTCAGGTAGATCCCGGGACAAAGATGAGGGGCGACAGCTTGTAGTTGGAGGTTGTCGAAGATGGATTCACTGGAGCTGCTTAGCGCATACCGAAGCGCCCTTCGCACGGTAGCTGCTGATCCAGGGGAGAGTGATCCTCTGCTCGTGATCCGAGTGGATGCCGATCGCTGGATGGCACCGACATACGCGGACGTTTTGCATCAAGTCCACGAGCTTCTCGATCGTTCCCTCAAGGCGGTTGCATCAGGACTGGACCGTCCCTCACGTGACCCGCGCTTCCTGATCAGGCGAGTGCAGTTGGGTTCACCCCTGGAGATCGTCGGGTCGTTCTTCGACTGGTCCGCGATTGCCCCCAGCCTCACCGCCACGGCGGTCACGGCTGCCGTCGGCGTTACGGTGAAATATGTCCTGAAGCGGCGCAGTCTCCTCCGCGCTCTTGACGCGGGACAGACATCGGAGTCCGTGCAGCGGGTCGAGGAAACCAAGCTGGAGGTAAAGGACCTCGTCAGAATCGTGCGAGCCATAGACAAGCTCACATCAAACCCTGGAATTCGAAGCGTTACCATTCAACAAGGCAGCTTTACGCTGAACCTCCAGTACAACTCCAAGGATGAGGGATCTGGCGACGGATGATGAGTCGGTCGCGCACGCCGGAAAAATATCTTGGACTGGACAGAGATTCGGCAGGAGATTCTGGTAGGCGCATATAATTCATTCATCGAACGATCGAATGCAGGACGGAATGGTGCGCCGGAGCGAGGTGATCAGATGCCGGAGATTCGTACCGGGGACAGGCAGTTGATCAAGGAACTGAACATCGCACTGGTACTCAACGCGATACGGCAGCACCAGCCCATCTCCCGGGTGGACATCTCCGCCCGGACCGGATTGGGTCGCTCCACCGTGACCGGAATCATCAACGCCCTGCTGCGGGACGGGCTGATCCAGGAGAGCGGCAGTGCCGACGCCCCTGCTGGGCGCAAGCCCGTCCTTCTCACCTTCAACGCCGGGGCGCGGTACGCCGTCGGAGTCAAAGTGGCCCCACGCTCCGCCACCGTCGCTCTGGTCGACCTGAACGCCGCCGTCCTTCGCTCCGCGGAGGCGCCCCTCAGCCCCGTTCGGGGCACCGATGATGTGATCCGGACCGTCGAGGCCACGATCCGGCAGGTGGTGCGGGAGGCGTCCGTGCCGTGGGAGAAGCTGCTGGGTGTGGGGCTTGTCATGCCCGGCGTGGTCGACCCGCAGACCGGCATCGCCGTCACATCCTACTTCCTGGGGTGGGACGACTTTCCCATCCGGGACCGGCTGGAGGAGGCGCTGGAGCTCCCCGTCTACGTGGACAACGACGCCAACGCCATGGCGCTGGCCGAGGCGCTCTACGGCGCCGGCCAGGGGGTCAGCGACCTGCTGGCGCTGACGGTGGGCGTGGGCATCGGTGCGGGGATCATCCTGGGGGGGCACGTCCACCGGGGCGCCCGCTTCTCCGCCGGCGAGCTGGGCCACACGGTGGTGGTGCCCGACGGCCCGGTCTGCGGCTGCGGCCGCCGGGGCTGTCTGGAGGCGATGGCCGCCGACGCCGCGATCATCCGCCGGGCCCGGGAGGAGGTCCTGGCAGGGCGCTCCGAGGTGCTGCGGGCGATGGTCCGGGGGCACGCCGAGCTGATCACCCGCGACCTGGTGATCGCCGCCGCCCGGGAGGGCGATGAGGCGGCCCGGTCGGTGCTGGCCGAGTCAGGCCGCTGGTTGGGCATCGCCGTGGGGAACGCCGTCAACCTGCTCAGCCCCTCCCGCATTGTGGTGGGCGGCGAGGCGGTGCTGCAGGCCGGGGAGCTGATCCTGGAGCCGCTGCGGGCGACCCTGGCGGAGGTGGTCTTCCCAGCGATGAGCGACGACCTGAAGGTGGTCCCGGCCAGGCTGGGCCAGCACGCCTGGGTGCAGGGGGGCGCCGCGCTGGTGCTGGCCGATGCCTTCCAGGTCCCGCTCCACGAGCACAACACCCTGGCCATGGCCCGACAGGTCGGCCAGAACGGCTGACCCCCCCTTCTGAACCCCATTCCAGCGCCGATTTAATTCGCTGGATGAATTTACTACACACTTCCCGCACAGAGAGAGGAGGCGGAGCCGCCCACCCCACCGGATCCGGCTGAGATGATTCACCGACCAATCACATGACAAAGGGGGATTCCGCATGTACCGCAAGGTGACCGCTTTCATCCTCGCCCTGAGCCTGCTGGTCCTGGCCGGCTGCGGCAGCAAGCCCGCCGAAGCGCCCAAGCCGGCCGAGAACACGCCCAAGCAAGCCGAACCGGCGAAGGAGCCGGAGAAGGTGACCATCACCTTCTGGCACACCTACAGCGCCGACGGCAGTGAGAACAAGACGATGAACGAGGTCGTCATCCCGGCCTTCCAGAAGAAGTACCCGCACATCACCGTCAAGGCGGTCATCCAGCCCTATGACGGCCTGCATGACTCCCTGGTCACCGCCGCGGCCGGCGGCACCACCCCGGACGTGATGCGGATGGACATCATCTGGACGCCGGAGTTCGCCAAGCTGGGCGCCCTGGAGATGCTGGAGACCTACCCCGGGTTCAACGAGCTGAAGGCGAAGGTCTTCCCGGGCCCGCTGGCCACCAACATCTACAAGGGCAAGTACTACGGCCTGCCGCTGGACACCAACACCCAGGTCTTCGTCTACAACCCCGAATTCCTGTCGGCGGCCGGGTTGAGCGCTCCGCCCAAGACCTGGGATGAGTTCAAGAAGTACCTTTCCGCCTTCAAGGGCCAGCAGGACAAGTTCGGCTACGCCCCGGGCGGCACCGGGCCCTGGGCCATGCTCCCGCTCTTCTGGTCGCTGGGTGGCAACGTCACCAACGAGGATTACACCAAGGCCTCCGGCTACCTGAACAGCGCCGACTCGGTCGCCGCCCTGGAGGAGCTGAACCGCCTCCTGCAGGAGGGGCTCTTCGCCACCACCCTGATCGGCGGCCAGCCCGGCACCTGGGACGGCTACAAGGGCGGCAACTACGGCGCCCTGCTGGAAGGGCCCTGGTTCTTCGCCATCCTGGGCAACGAGCTGAAGGGGAAGATGGTCGGGGCGCCGGTCCCCGCCGGCAAGGGCGGCTCCATCTCGGTGGTCGGCGGCGAGAACATCGTCATGTTCAAGAGCGCCAAGCACAAGGAGGCGGCCTGGCAGTTCATCCAGTTCCTGCTCTCGGATGAGGCGCAGGTGGCGATGGCCCGGACCGGCCAGATGCCGGTGACCCACTCCGCCTCCGCCAACCCGGTGATGAAGGAGGCCGGCTACTACGACGCCTACGTCGAGCAGCTGAAGACCGCCAAGCCGCGCACCCCGGTTCCGGCCTGGAACAAGATCGACAAGATCCTGAACGACGCCTTCGAATCGGTCTTCCGGTCCAAGGCGACCGCCAAGGAAGCCCTGGACAAGGCGGCGAAGGAGATAGACGCCCTGTTGGGCCAGTAACAGCGGGGGTGGGCGGGGTGAATCGCCCCGCCCACCTTCCCATCGAGGAGGCCTCTGGATGAACTCACGCCCCGCAACAGCTGGCCCGCCCACGATCATTCGGCGCCGGGGGCCCCGGAGTCAGATGGAGGTCGTACCCTTCCTCCTTCCGGGCCTGATCCTCTTCCTGGTCTTCGTCCTCTGGCCACTGGCCCAGGGGGTGCGGGTCAGCTTCTACGAGTGGTCCATCATGCCGGGTGCGGAGCAGACCTTCGTGGGGCTGGCCAACTTCAAGCGCGCCTTCCAGGACCCGGTGGCGCTGACCGCGGTCAAGAATTCCCTGCTCTATGTGATCGTCACCGTGCCGGGGCAGATGTTCTTCGGGATGCTGGCCGCCCTGGCGCTGAACCAGGCGATCGCCGGCCGGACCTTCTGGCGGGCGGTCTACTACCTGCCGGTCCTCACCTCCTGGGTGGTGGTCTCCTTCATCTTCAAATACCTGTTCAACGGGGGCGGGGCGCCCATCAACTACATCCTGAAGGATGTGCTCCACATCCTCCCGTCCTACCTGGACTGGCTGCAGCACTACTGGACCGCCGAGATCGCCATCATGACGCTGGGGATCTGGAAGGGGATTGGCTGGAACATGGTGATGTTCCTGGCCGGCCTGCAGGGGATCCCACGGGAGCTGTACGAGGCGGCGGCCATCGACGGGGCGACCCGGACCCAGTCCTTCTGGCGGGTGACGATGCCGCTGATGCGGCCCGTCCTCCTCTACGTGATGGTGCTGCTGACCATCGGCGGGTTCGGCGTCTTCCTCTCGGTGGTGCTGCTGACCGGCGGCGGGCCGATGAACCAGACCCAGGTGATCCTGAGCTACATCTACGACAACGGCTTCAAGTACTTCGACTTCGGCTACGGCTTCGCCCTGGCCACCCTGCTGAGCCTGGTGATCCTGACCTTCAACCTGCTCCAGATCAGGCTCTTCGGGGCCAAAGTCGACCGGTAGGAGGTGACCGGCGTTGACGCTCTCCAGACCGGGACGGCTGCTGCTCCTGCTCCTGGTGGCAGCCGGTTCCTTCCTGATGGCAACCCCCTTCCTCTACATGCTCTCCACGGCGCTGACCCGGTACGCCTACACCCTTCCCTTCCCGCCCCGGCTCTGGCCGGCCGAACCCACCCTGGAGAACTTCGTCCGGGCCTGGACCTCCAACAACTTTGCCATCTACACCATGAACAGCCTCTACATCTCGATCCTGACGGTCCTGGGCGTGGTGCTGGTCGCCTCCATGATGGGCTACGCCTTCGCCCGCTTCGAGTTCACCGGCAAGGAGCTGCTCTTCCGGGTGCTGCTCTTCAGCCTGATGGTCCCCGGCATGGTCGGGCTGATCCCCACCTTCCTGGTGATGCGGGACCTGCACCTGCTGGACTCCCGCACCGGGCTGGCGCTGCTGCTGATCGCCACCGGCGTGGCGGGCAACACCTTCATGCTCCGCCAGTTCTTCGAGACGCTGCCCCGGGAGCTGGAGGAGGCGGTCCGGGTGGACGGCGGGGGGCCCTGGACCATCTACCGTCACGTGATACTGCCCCTCTCGCAGCCCGCCCTGGCTACGGCGGCGATCATGACCTTCCTGGGCGCCTGGGACGATTACTTCTGGTCCTTGACGCTGATCAAGGATGAGGCGAAGCGGACGCTCCCGGTGGCGATCCGGCTCTTTCAGGGGATGCACGCCACCAACTACAGCCTGGTCTTCGCCGCCTCCCTCATCGCCATGGTCCCGGCGATCCTCTTCTTCATCTTCGGGCAGAAGTACTTCATCGAGGGGCTCTCCACCTCGGGGCTGAAGGGATGAGCCGCAGGCAGCTCCTCGCGGCCGCCGCTGCCGCGATCCTGGCGGCAGGGGGGCTCTACGCCGGTCTGCCCCGGGCGGAACTGGTGGAGATCTACCCCCGGGAGGGGATGCTCCCACCGGGCGGGACCGCCCACCTGGAGGTGGTGGTCCGGCGCCCCTGGTACGACCTGCGCCCCGTCTCGGTCGAGATCACCCGCGGCCTGTCCGCCGAGCCGGTGGCCCGGCTCCAGACCCGCGGCGGAACGCTGACCTGGACCCCCACCGAGCCCGGCGGCTACGGCGTGACCGCCCGGCTGGCGGCGCAGCAGCGCTCTACGGCACTGGATGTGGGGGAGAGCTGGGTGACCCGGCCCCGCTACGGCTTCCTGACCGACTTCGGCCCGGAGCACGCCGGGCTGGAGGAGCGCTTTGCGCAGATGGCCCGCTTCCACCTGAACGGCCTCCAGTTCTACGACTGGCACTATCGCCACTCGGACTACCTGCCGCCGGGCGAGCAGTACCGCGACCCGCTGGGCCGGCTCCTCTCCCGGAGAGTGCTGTTGGCGCGGATCGAGGCCGCCCACCGCCACGGGATGGCCGCCATGGCCTACACCACGGTCTACGCCGCCCCCCGGGAGTTCTTCAAGCAGCACCCGGACTGGGCGCTCTACGATCACACCGGCGAGCCGCTCCGGTTCGGCGATGACTTCCTCTACATCATGAACCCGGAGCCGGGCGGCCCCTGGGCGGCCCACATGCTCCGGGAGTACAGCCGGATCGTCACCGAACTCCCCTTCGACGGCATCCACCTGGACCAGTTCGGCTCGCCCCGGGTCGGCTACCGCAGAGACGACGGCGCCCTGGTGGATGTGGCCACGGCGATGGCCCACCTGCTCGACGAGACCAAGCGGCGCATCAGCCCCCGTCCCGTCCTCTTCAACGATGTGGGGGGCTGGCCGCTCAAGGATACCGCCCCCACCGCCAAGGATGCGGTCTACGTGGAGGTCTGGCCGCCCCACGTCCACTTTCAGCACCTGCACGAGCTGATCGAGGAGGGGCGGGAGCGGTCGGGCGGCAAGCCGGTGATCCTGGCTGCCTACATCTCGCCGGCCTTTGCGCCCTCGGTCCTCCTGACCGATGCGGTGATCTTCGCCTCCGGGGGCTACCACCTGGAGATCGGCGAGGGGCTGGGGATGCTCCACGACCCCTACTTCCCGAACCACCGGCAGATGGATGCCGACCTGGCGGAGCACCTCCGGCGTTACTACGACGTGATCGTCCGGTACCAGGACCTCCTCTACGACCGGTCGCTGGAGGGCTGGGCGCCGGCGGTGAGCGTGGAGGGAAGCCGGGTGCTGCCCGGCGCCTACTTCAACGGGGTATGGCCCCTGGGCCGCCAGAACGACCGGTATGGTGTGCTGCACCTGATCAACCTGAACGGCCTGGAGGATGCCCGGTGGAACAGCCCCCGGACCGCCCCGCCGCCGGTGCTGGAGGACCGGCTGGTGACGGTGGAGATCGCCGAGCCGCCCGGGGCCGTCTACCTGATCGACCCCGACGGCCCGGACCAGTCGCCCCGCCCGCTCCCCTTTACCTACCAGGACGGGCGCCTGAGCCTGACCCTGGACCGACTGGCCTACTGGTCGATTCTCGTCCTGGAGAAATGAGCAGAGAGGAGCCTCGTATGAATATGGACCTCCGTCAACAGAGCATCGCGGTGATTCGAGCCGGCCAGCATCCCAGCGGTGCCTATGTGGCCTCGCCCAACTTCCCCGTCTACAACTACTCCTGGCTGCGGGACGGCTCCTTCATCGCCTACGGGATGGACCGGGCCGGCGAGCACGACTCGTCGCTGGCCTTCCACCGGTGGGTCCACCGGACGGTCACCGACTACGGCCACAAGGTGGATGCGCTGATCCAGAGAGCCCGGGCTGGCCAGGAGATCCGGCCCCAGGAGTGGCTCCACTGCCGCTACACGCTGGACGGCCGCGAGGGCGATGAGGAGTGGGGCCACTTCCAGTTGGACGGCTATGGCGCCTGGCTCTGGGCGCTGACCGAGCACGTGCGGATGACGCGGAACAGCGGGCTGCTGGAGGAGCTGCGCCCCTCCATCGACCTGGTGGTCCGCTACCTGAGCGAGTTCTGGGGCCGGCCCAACTACGACAGCTGGGAGGAGCACGGCGACCAGGTCCATCCCTCCACCCTCGCCTGCCTCTACGGGGGGCTGAGGGCGATCGGCGGCGCGCGGCCGGAGCTGAAGGTGGAGCCGGTCTGCGAGGCGATTCACCGGTACGTCCGGGAGCACTTCGTCCACCGGGGGCGGCTGACCAAGTTCGCCGACGGCCGCTCGGTGGATGCCAACCTGCTCTGGGTCGCCACCCCGTTCCGCCTGCTGGCCCCCGACGACCCGATCATGGCCGCCACGGTGGCGGAGCTGGAGCGGCGCTGCGTCAACGGCGGCGTTCACCGCTACCCCGAGGATACCTACTACGGGGGCGGGCAGTGGCTGCTGCTGACCGCCTGGCTCGGCTGGTACTACGCCGAGACCGGCCACCTGGAGCGGGCCCGGGAGCTGCTCTCCTGGGTGGAGGCCCAGGCCGATCCGCAGGGCGAGATGACGGAGCAGGTGACGACCCGGGTGAATGATCCGTCGATGGTCCAGCACTGGATCGACACCTGGGGGCCGGTGGCCAAGCCGCTCCTCTGGTCCCATGCGATGTACCTGGTGCTCCGGGAGGAACTGGCCGCCGTCCGCAGTTCCATCTGAGGGGGAAGGATGATGACCTGGAGACTCGCGATCTGGCCCGACCGGGCCCAATACCGGCCGGGAGGGGCTGTGACGCTGATCGCGGAGGTGACCGGCCCGGCCGGCGGGGAGGCCCACCTGCGGGTGAGCCTGACCGAGCGGTCCAGCAAGGTGGCTGAGCTGGCCAGCCCCCTCCGCCTGGATGAGGCCGGGCGCGCCCGGCTCCCGCTGACCTGGCAGCCGCCGCCGGGAGCGAGGGAGTGGGCCGCCTACGGGGCGGACGCCCTCCTGGAGGCCCCAGGTGCGACAGCGCAGGCGACCACCGCCTTCGACGTGGCCCCCCACTGGGGCCGGGCCCCCCGCTACGGCTTTCTCTCTGACTTCCGGCCAGGCAGCACCCACGAGGAGGATACGGCCCGCCTGGAGGCCATGCTCCGGCTCCACCTGAACTGCATCCAGTTCTACGACTGGATGTACACCCACTACGACTACATTCCGCCCCGGGAGATCTTCACCGACGTGCTGGGGCGGACGGTGGATTTCGGCTCCGTCCGGCGGCGGATCGGGCTCTGCCGGGAGCGGGGGATGGCGCCCATCGCCTACGCCGCCGTCTACGGGGCGGAGAAGGAGTTCGCCGAGGCCCACCCGGACTGGCTGCTCTACGACGGGGCGGGACGGCCCATAAGCCTGGCCGGGCTCTTCTTCATCCAGGACCCGTCGCCGGGCTGCGGCTGGCGGGAGTACCTGCTCAACTCGTACAGACAGGCGCTGGCGCTGGGCTTTGCCGGGACCCACTGCGACACCTACGGCTCGCCCCATGCGGGCCTGACCCACGACGGGCGGCTGGTCCGGCTGGAGCGGGTCCTGCCCGGGCTGATGGCGGAGGCGCAGGCGCTGGCCGAGGCGGCCGATCCCGCCGAGGGCGGCTCCATGCTGAACAACGTCAAGGCCTGGCCGGTGGAGGCGATGGCCGGGGCACCCGGCGCCGCCATCTACATCGAGGTCTGGGATCCGGACGAGACCTACCGGGACCTCTGGGAGCTGATCCTCCGGGTCCGGCGGCTGGACCGGAGGCGGCAGCCGATCCTGGCCGCCTACCTCTCCCCCTTCTTCCCGAAACAGGAGCGGCTCGCCGGGGCGATGGCCGGGCTGCGGCTGGCCTCCGCCACCATCTTCGCCAGCGGCGGCTTCCACCTGCTGCCCGGCGAGGGGAACGGCATCCTGGCGCACGCCTACTACCCCGACCACGGGCGGCTCAGCCAGGAGGACTGGGAGGTGGTCCGGGCCTACTGGGACTTCCAGACCCGTTACGGACCGCTCCTGGCCGACCCGGAGGCGATGGATCTGACCACCGCCAACACCGGCCACGAAGCCCAGGAGGCCCGGTTCAGCGGGCCCGATGGGACCGCCTTCTCCGCCAAGGGGCTGCCCGGCACGGTCTGGACTATCCTCAAGGAGGGCGACGACTACCGGACGGTCCACCTGATCAACCTGACCGGGGTCACGGATCCCCGCTGGAACAGCGCCCAGCCCGAGCCGCCGCTGGTCGAGGGCATCGAGATCCGGCTGGAGTGCCTGCGTCAGCCCCGGGCGGTCTGGTGGGCCAGCCCCGACCTGGACGGCGGCAGGCCCCAGCCCCTGGCCTGGCGGCTGGAGCCGGATGAGCGGGTCGGCCAGGCGCTGGTCGCCACCCTCCCCTCCCTGCGCTGCTGGAGCATGCTGGTGGTGGAGGAGCAACGCTGACCGGGCCATGAAAAAACGGTGACCGCTTGCAGGTCACCGTTTTTGCGTCCGATCCCTCAGCCACAGCCCCGCTCCAGCTTGGAGAGCTCCGCCTGAGCTAGATAGCTCCTAGCCTCGGCCCGGAGTTGGCGCTCCACCTGCCGCAGGCCCGCCTCTTCCCCCGGGCCGGTCCCCGCCTCTACCTCGATGTCGAAGAAACAGGCGCCGCTCAGGCCCGGATACCACACGCGGTCCAGCACGAGGGAGCCGATCGATGCAATCGGGCGGATCGTCCGGTCGGTTACCACATCCAGCACGGGGATCAGGCCCCCGGTCGGCCGCCCCTCAGCGAAGGCCCCAACCGAGACCGATCCCACCTCGACCAGGGGGTGGATTCGCTCCAGCACCCGGACGAGCGCATCCCCATCCAAAGGGTACTCGTGCTCCTCGCGGGTGGTCAGCGCCCCCTCCTGCCGGCGGGAGAGCTTGAGCGTGACAAAGGCGGCCCCATCCTCCACCCGCAGCCGGAGCCCGGCCCTGGCCGCCGCCAGGTGCCCACCGGGGGTGTCGTAGTAGACGTCCCGCAGGCGGACGCGACGGGCCGACCCCACCGTCTGACCGGCCAGCCGGTCCAGGGAGGCCAGCCGCTCGAAGAGCGCCTCGGGCCCGCCGGGAATCCGCGGATCGACGTGCAACTTGATCTCAACCTCCACGGGGTGCGACCTCCCCTGCATCAGGCCTGCGCCCGCTGCGGGGCGAGGGGTTCAGGGCAGAGCCCCTCCAGCCGGAAGGCCTGCCAGGGCCCGCTGCGCAGCGGCATCAGGGGACCCTCAGCCGGCTCGCAGCCGCGGCTGACCCAGGCCCGGAGAGCGGCCAGGTTGTGAGGGGCGGTGTGGATCATCGTCCAGGCATGGCCGCAGGTGCACTGTACGGCGGACATCGCCCAACGGCCCTGGTTGTCGATCAGCTGGAAGGACTCCTCGTGCCGCTCCCCACAGCGGCGGCACTGGTTGGCTGGCAGTCTTCTCATCAAGGCAGTTCCTTTTCTTCACAGGTGATGCCCATGGGTTTCGTAGGATAACCTGTGGATACCTTGTGAGCAGGCTGTGGGTATCACTTTTCGCGCGAAATCCTTCTGCCGCGCGGCTTTCAGGGCAGTTGGAACTCACCCTCCCCTAGCAGCACGACCTCGCCCCCCACCCGGACCCCCTCCGCGCTCACCTCGACCCAGAGGCGGCTGGGCCGGCCCATCTCGATGCCCTGCTCATACCAGAAGGCGTTCGCACCAGGCGGCATCAGCCCGTGGCTGTGCAGGTAGTGGCCCAGGGGGGCGGCCGCCGAACCGGTGGCCGGGTCCTCGGGGATGCCGTACAGCGGAGCGAAGAGCCGGGCCCGGGCATGCGCCTGCCCGCCGGTGGGCAGCAGGGCAAAGGGGTAGGCGCCGATCACATCCAGCTGCCTGGAGAGTTGGGTGAGCGCCGGCGTGTCCGGCTGAAGCCCCGCCAGCAGCTCCGGCGAGGCGACCGGGATCACCAGGTGGGAGACGCCGGCCCGTATCGCCTGCGGGCGAAGTCCGCCCGGGGTGATCTGCTCGGGGGTCAGGTTGAGCGCCCGGGCCACGGCGGCAGGGTCGGGCTCAGCCACCACCGCGGGAGTGGGCGCCTCCATCACCACCCGCTCCAGCCGATCGGGCCATCCGATCAACTCCACCGGTGTCAGCCCGTAGGTGGTCTGCTGGACCAGGCGGGCTCCGGCGCTCCGGGTGTGCAGGGCCACCGCCGCCGCCGTGCCGAGGGTGGGGTGGCCGGCGAAGGCCAGCTCGCCGCCGGGGGTGAAGATCCGGCAGCGGTAGGTGGCGCCCGGTGTGGTGGGCGGCAGCACGAAGGTGGTCTCCGAGAGGTTGGTCTCCCGGGCGATGGCCTGCATCTCCTCGCTGCTCAGCGAGCTGCCGTCCAGGATGACACAGAGCTGATTTCCCGAGAAGGGGCCGGCGGCGAAGACGTCGAGCCAGAGGTAGGGCAAACGGCGCATGGTGGTCTACGCTCCCTTAAAGGTGCAAAGACTAAGCCACGGAGGTGACGGATGATGCCGAGGCGCGATCCGAACGGGTACATTCACTACAGCCGGGAGGAGCTGGCGGAGATCCCTCCCTTTGACCAGAGGGCCGCCGGCAGGCCGCCCCGGGGGGGCACTATGGGGCTGACCCCCGCCGGGCTCCGACCGCCGGAAGCCCCGACGCTCCTGACCCCCGCCCAGGTGATGGGGTTGACGCCCAAGCCACGGGCCAGGACCGGGGCAGGCACGGGCGACCTGACCGGCGGCTTCACCGGTCCGGCGCCCGGTGGCGGGATCGCCCAGGGGGGCGATGAGGGGGCGGGCATGGGGGAGTTCGACCGGGAGATGCGGGCGGATGAGGCCGCCCGGCGGTAGCCGGACAGGAGAGCCCGCGGCGCTTTGCGCCCGCGGGCTGTTTCGTGCTCTAGGGGAGGAACTCCTGCCAGACCTGGTTGCCCAGCCGGAGCCCCCGCCGGGTGAGCCGGAGATGGCCGCCGGCGCGCTCCACCAGCCCCAGGTCGGTCAGCTTCTCCAGGGCGGGGCCGAAGACCTGCTCGATGGGCCGCCCGAACCGCAGGGCAAAGCGCTCCTCACTGACCCCCTCCACCAGCCGGAGGCCGACCATCATCGTCTCGGCCATCTCACCGGCCTGGTCGATCACCTCGCCGGCCTCCACCGGCAACTCCCCCCGCTCCAGGGCCGCCCGGTAGGTGCCGGGGTGCTTCAGGTTCCAGAAGCGGTAGAGCTGGCCCGGCTCGCCGGGGGCGGTCTCCACCGTGGCACCCCCCTGCACCCGCGAGGCGGTCAGGGCAGGGCGGGGCGGCCCCTGGTTGGGCAGGGGCGCCGCCAGCCGCAGGAAGGAATGGGCGCCGCAGCCCACCCCCAGGTAGGGCTCGTTCCGCCAGTAGACCAGGTTGTGGCGGCACTCGAAGCCAGGCCGGGCGAAGTTGGAGACCTCGTAGTGGCGGAAGCCCGCGGCGGCCAGGAGGCGGCTCCCCTCCTCGAACATCGCCTCCTCCGCCTCCTCGGGGGGCAGGTGGAGCCGGCCCGCCTCGTAGTCGACAAAGAAGGGGGTCCCCTCCTCGATGATCAGGCTGTAGGCGCTGATGTGGGTAGGCCCCAGGGAGAGCGCCCAGCGCACCGTCTCGGCGAACTCCGCCGGGGTTTGGCCCGGCAGGCCGTACATCAGGTCCAGGTTCAGGTTGGTGAAACCGGCCGCCCTTGCCGCCGCCACCGCCGCCTCCACCTCATCCGCCGTGTGGATGCGGCCCAACAGCTGCAGCAGATGGGGCTGGCGGGCCTGCACCCCGAAGGAGAGCCGGTTGGCCCCGGCCTCGAAGGCAAGCCGCAGTTTCTCCCCCTCCACATCGACCGTGCCGGGGTTGGCCTCGATGGTCACCTCGGCGTCGGGCGTCAGGTGGAAGCGCTCCCGCACACCCCGGAGCACCGCCGCCAGCAGCGGCCCCTCCAGCAGGGTAGGCGTTCCGCCCCCCACGAAGACCGTGGGCACCGGCACCCCTTCCAGCTCGGGCCGGCGGGCCCAGCGGTCCATCTCCGCCAGCAGCGCCCGCACGTAGCGCTCCTGCTCATCCCGGTCGGAGCCGGCGTGGCTGTTGAAGTCGCAGTAGCCGCACTTGTGCTGGCAGTAAGGGATGTGCACGTACAGCGAGACCGTCACCGGGCCCTCACCTCCCCTAATGGCCGTGGCTGTGGCCGCCAGGTGCGGGGCCCTGGTGGAGCACCTTCCCCTGCCGGTCATAGGCGGTCAGGCTGACCTGGCCCGCGGGCAGGTCGGGCCCCTCCGCCACGTAGTAGAAGGCGGCCTCCCCCAGCATCGCCTCCGCCTCGCTCCCATCCTCCCAGCGGAGCACGATCCTGCCCACCTCGACCGGCGGCAGGTAGCCGTAGACCACCGTCAGCCCCTCGCCGCTGGACTGACCGGCGCTGATCGGACCGGAGCACTCCCCCTCCTGGGAAACGGTGCTGCCGGCGGCCACGTCCACCATGCCCGCTCCGCAGAGCGAGCCCTTCCTGTAGGCGAAGATGCCGATTTCGCCGCCATCCTTGAGCGGCTGCCTGGCGATCAGCTGCACACTCGCCTTCACGTCCCGGCGAACCTGCTGAATCAGCCCCTCGACACCGGAGGCCGGCGCCGCTCCGCAGCCGGCCAGCAGCACCCCGGCTGCCAGCAGGCCAACCCCCCAACGATTCCGCTTCACCGCTGCCACCCCTTCACGTGGAAGGGGCCGAGCCTGCCAGCTCGGCCCCCGCTTATCAGTCATCGTCATCCTCGGTGGAGAGCACCGCCATGAAGGCCTCCTGCGGAATCTCGACGGATCCGACCGCCTTCATCCGCTTCTTGCCCTCCTTCTGCTTCTCCAACAGCTTCTTCTTCCGGGTGATATCGCCGCCGTAGCACTTGGCCAACACATCCTTGCGGAGGGCGGGGATGTTCTCCCGGGCCAGGATCTTGTTGCCGATGGCCGCCTGGATCGGCACCTCGAACATCTGCCGCGGGATCAGCTTCCGCAGCCGGGAGGCCAGGGAGCGGCCCAGCTTCTGGGCCTTATCCCGGTGGACGATGCAGGAGAGCGCATCCACCGGCTCCCCGTTCAGCAGGATGTCCATCTTGACCATGTCGGAGGCCTCGTAGCCCACCAGCTCGTAGTCGAAGCTGGCGTACCCGCGGGAGCGGGTCTTCAGTTGGTCGAAGAAGTCGAACATGATCTCGGCCAGCGGCAGCCTGTAGTGCAGGTTGACCCGCTTCTCGTTCAGGTACTCCATGTTGACGAAGCTGCCGCGCCGGTCCTGGCAAAGCTCCATCAGCGGGCCCACGTACTCCGAGGGCGTGATGATGGAGGCCTTGACCATTGGCTCCTCGACGGTCTCGATCAGCGTCGGGTCCGGCCAGGCGGCCGGGTTCTCGATCTGCAGCTGCTGCCCGTTGGTCAGGTTGACCCGGTAGATCACGTTGGGCGCCGTGGTGATCAGGTTCAGGTCGAACTCCCGCTCCAGCCGCTCCTGGATCACATCCATGTGGAGCAGGCCGAGGAAGCCGCAGCGGTAGCCGAAGCCCAGGGCGTCGGAGGTCTCCGGCTCAAAGGAGATGGAGGCGTCGTTCAGCTGCAGCTTCTCCAGGGCGTCCCGCAGGCGGCCGTAGTCGTTGGACTCCACCGGGTAGAGGCCGGTGAAGACCATCGGGGTCGCCTTCCGGTAGCCCGGCAGCGCCTCCCTGGCCGGGTTCTCCGCCAGGGTGATCGTATCGCCGACCCGGACGTACTTGACCTCCTTGATCGCTGCCGCCAGGGCGCCCACCTCGCCGGCGGAGAGCTCATCCACCGGGGTGAGGCCCGGGCGGAAGACGTAGAGGTCATCCACCACGAACTCCTTGCCGGTGGCCATGAAGCGGATCTTGTCACCCTTCCGCACCTTGCCGTCGAAGATCCGGAAGTAGGTGACGACCCCCTTGTAGGAGTCGTAGAAGGAGTCGTAGATCAGCGCCTTGAGCGGCCCCCGCTCGTCGCCCCGGGGCGGCGGTACGAAGGCCACCACCGCCTCCAGGATCTCCTTCATGCCGATGCCCGCCTTCGCCGAGGCGTTGATGGCGATGGAGGTATCGAGGCCGATCACCTCTTCGACCTCCTTCTTCACCTTCTCCGGGTCGGCCGAAGGCAGGTCGATCTTATTGATCACCGGGATGATCTCCAGGTTGTGCTCCAGCGCCATGTAGACGTTGGCCAGGGTCTGGGCCTCGATCCCCTGGGACGCGTCCACCACAAGCAGGGCCCCCTCAGCGCCGGCCAGGGCGCGGGAGACCTCGTAGGTAAAGTCGACGTGGCCTGGCGTATCGATCAGGTTGAGCACATAGTGCTCGCCGTCATCGGCGATGTAGTCCATGCGGACCGACTGCGCCTTGATCGTGATGCCCCGCTCACGCTCGAGCTCCATATTGTCGAGGACCTGGTCCTCCATCTCACGCTTGGAGAGCACCCCGGTGAACTCGATCAGGCGATCAGCCAGGGTGGACTTCCCGTGATCAATATGAGCGATAATACAAAAGTTACGAATGTGCTTCTGATCGGCCATTCTTCTTCGCTCCAGCCCCCCAAAATAGGCTTCAGATCATTATACCACCAGATGTGACTCGGAACAACGCGTCGCTCGAAGTGTTGCAGGGTGTAAAGTTTGAGTAATTTGGCTGATTTATTTGCATTGTCCAATTCGCAATGATATATTCGAGCTAGGATGAGCCTTCCAACTGGCGTCCCATGGCAAAGGAGTCTGGGCTGTGAAGAAAGGGCAGCGAATCGCGCGCTTGAGGTTGTCCCGAGGGGATTCTCTGCGGGCGGCGGCGAAACGGACAGGGGTAAGCCACTCCACCATCGCCCGCATTGAGAAGGGCGAGGTGACGGCCAGCTACCAGGAGACGATCCGCAAGATTGCCGAGGGGTATCAGGTTCCCGTGGAGTTTCTGCTGACGGGCATCTCCCCGGAGCGGGTGCGCCCGCTCTACACCCTGCACCAGCTCACTGCGGAAGATCGGGCGGTCCTCCTCTTCGCCCAGGGCCGTGAGCGAATCCGGCGCGCTCTGGCCCTGCTGACCAGCGAGGGTCGCGGGCGGCTGACGAGGGAGCAGTTCGCCGTCATGCTGGGGATCGAACCGGAGGTACTTGATCAGGCCCTGGAGGGAACGGTGAGCCTTCCCGATCGGTTGATCGAGAAGCTGAGCCGGCAGCTGGGCGCCCTGACCGGGCTCTCGCCCCTCTGGTTCCAGTGGGGGCTCTCCGAGGAGTCCCCGCCGGAGCAGGGCGGGGAGCCCGACTGGCCTGCCTACTTCAGGCTGGCGATGAAGAGCGCCAGGGTGCGGCTCCACCCCGACCTGCTGAAGATGTGATCGACCTGATGATGCTGCTCCCCAATGAGCCGGAGGAGGACACGGAGAGCCAGCCCACCGCCAACTGCTGATCTACCGCCATAACCGCCGCACGCCCTCCCGGAGCCGGGAGGGCGTTTCTGTGAGGGACGCTCCGGAGATCTCCCACCCAAAGAGGTGGAGGTGCGGGCCGTCCGCCTCCCGGGCCAGGCGGAGAATCCGGCTGGGCTGGCCGGTCCGGCCCAGCAGGGAGGCGGTGGTCCGCTCCACCCGGAGCAGGGCCAGGAGGGCCAGGCAGAGGATCAGCAGGAAGCGCTTCCAGGGTCTGCGTTTGCGGGGCACAGGGCATCACCGTCCGAAGAGTCTTCCCCGGTGCCCCGCTGGTTATACAGACCCGCTCCGACTAGTGGGGGTAGGCCCGCTCCCTGATCATCTGCACCAGCGCCTCGGCCAGGTACCGGACCGCCCGCTCCGCCTCCTCATAGCGGTTGGTGGCGTTGCCGATCTCCAGCAGGATGGCTCCGGGCATCAGATCCTGGTTGTAGCGGTAGTTGGCGGTCAGCGTAGGGAGGGTCAGACCGGGATGGGCCTTCTCCATCCGGGCGATCAGGTTGTCGCAGAAGGCCTTGTTCTTCTCCCAATGGGCCTGGTCCTCCCGGGCGCCGATGATGCACCGGATCCGGGCCACCGGCTTCCCATCGATGGTGGTGGTGGAGTCCAGGCCCCAGGTCCCGTCTCGGTGCAGATCCATCAGGATCTTGACCGACGGGGCGGTCTTCAGGATCTGGCGGGCGGTGTTGCGGGAGGACTGGTAGGCGTAGTCGTAGCCGAGCTCCTGGTGCTTGAACGGCGCATGCACCGTGGTGACGCCCAGGTCGCGCAGGTGGTGGGCCAGGGCGGCACCGACATTGACGATGGTCCGCCTGCTGTGGTCGTAGGAGGCGACACGCATCAGGTCCCGCTCGTGGGCAATCTTCAGCTCGGGGAACTCCGAGGCGTAGGACTCATAGTCATGGGTGTGATAGATGCCCACCAGCGGCAGGCCCCCGTTGAGCACCGCCGGCTCCTTCCGGACCGGCGCGGGCCGGGGGGATGGCTGAGCCCTGTCAGGGGGCGGTTCCGAGGGGGAGGGCGGCCGCGGGTCATCCTTCGCCTGCTCCGTGGTGGGGGGCTTCTGGGAACGCAGGAAGGGGAGCATCACCTGGAAGAGGCTCTGGGGCCGATCCCCCGCCCGGCCTGTCCACAGGATCAGGAGGTTGCGCTCCTCTCGGCGGGCGCCGCTGCCCGCCAGGGGCAGCGTGGGCAGGCCGGTCCGGAGCAGGATGCGCGCCGTAGGGGGGCTGGGCCGGAAGAGCTGAAGCCAGAGCGGCGGCTCCTGCACCTCCCGCTCCCGGGCAGCGGCGTGGGGGCCCGGTGCAGCCAGGGCCGGCACCGCCTCCTCCGGCCTGGGGTTGCGGTTGACAAGCAGGCCGACGGTGGTGCTGACGACGACCACGTAGGCGACCAGGAAAGGGCTCGCCATCCAGATAGGACGCTTGATTGGACTCACCTCGCCTGCCGTATTGGGGACTTACCCATGTCTACGGGCAGGCGGGTCACGTTATGACAAGCTCAGGTGTTCGGGAGCCCCATGGAAAACCGCCCTCCGTCAACCCGACAGAGGGCGGTACTGCTTACTTCACGTCCACGATTTCGTACTTGATGGTCCCCACCGGGGCCTCGACCTCCACGGTGACGCCCTTCTGCTTGCCGATGATCGCCCGTCCGACCGGCGACTCGTTGGAGATCTTGTTCTTGGCGGGGTCGGCCTCCACGGAGCCGACCAGGGTGTACTCCAGCAGATCGCCGTACTCCAGGTCCCTCAGGACCACGGTGGAGCCCAGCCGGACCTCGCCGGCAGCCTGGGCCGCCGCCTCCTCATCGATCACCACCGCGTTGCGCAGGGTGTTCTCCAGCATCGTGATCCGGCCCTCTACGAAGGCCTGCTCGTTGCGGGCATCGTCATACTCGGAGTTCTCGGAGAGGTCGCCGTACGACCGGGCTTCCTTCAGCCGCTCGGCCACCTCCTTGCGCTTCACATTGCGGAGGTAGTCAAGCTCTTCCTGAAGCTTGGCCAGGCCTTCCGGGGACAACACAACCGCCTTGTTCTCATCCATCGCTGTCATTCTCCTCGTGACGCACCGAATCGCCCGATTATGGGCACCTGCCTGTGATAAAAAAGAAGAACCCCGCAGGTTCCCCCCTGCTGGTTTCGCAGACCATTTTACAGGGTTGGCTCTCCGGAATCAAGCGGGTCGTAGGAAAATTCACAGCTAAAAAACCTCCGGTCACCCCTGAGGAGGTGGCCGGAGTTCGTCGCTCGCCCTGCCGTCAGTCCACAGGGCGCCCTGTCAGCTTTCCCTTCAGTCGCAGCTCCAGCATCTCCACCGCTTCCGCGTAGTAGGTAACGGGCGGCTGCCCGGGGATGTGCAGCGTGGCCTGCCATCCGCCAAAAAAGGTGGCTACGGTGAAATGGTAGCCCTTCCCCTGCACCTTTACCTGATAAGGGTCCTCCGAGGGCTGCACCTCGCAGTTCATCCGACGGGCCAGTTCCGCGGCGACTTCGCTTACGGTCATCCGAAGCAGACCCCCTCCGCAAGATCCGATACCAACAGCTTACCATACCCACCGCCGGCAAGGCGAGGGGACCGGACCGTCGCATAGCACCGGGGGATGGCGCACACGCTACCCTGCGGAAGCGGATGAGGAGGTGAACCATGGCTGGCGCATTGGACCTGGAGCCGAACATGGGGAGAGCGGATCGCTATCTCCGGATCGCCATAAGCAGCTTCCTGCTGGCAGCAGGGGCTGCCCACATGGCCCGGGAGGGCGGGTTGAGAGGAGTGTGCACCGGTCTGCTGGGCGGGATGATGCTGGCAGGGATCTAAGGCAGCAACGGGCGCAGGAGGCGCTCCGAAAGAGCACCCCCTGCGGGTTCGGCTATTCCTCGTCGTTCCGTTCGTGGCTCTCCCGGGTGACCCCCCGGGGCCAGCCCTGGTTGTTCAGGCGGTTGGGGGCCCGCCTCGCGGGGGCTCGCACCATGCCGAGGCCGACAATCGCGAGGATGACCACGACGCCCAACAGCAGCCATACCAAGCACAACGCCCTCCCATCCGACAGGTCAGACTGGGGTTAGTCTGCCCCGCCAACCAGGCGGGAAGTCGGG
>JBMONC010000092.1:0-19436 GCA_049324875.1 Bacillota bacterium | reverse complement strand
CATGCCGAGGCCGACAATCGCGAGGATGACCACGACGCCCAACAGCAGCCATACCAAGCACAACGCCCTCCCATCCGACAGGTCAGACTGGGGTTAGTCTGCCCCGCCAACCAGGCGGGAAGTCGGGGGAGGGCGTTTCCCTCTCTACTTCTCCGGCTTCAGCCGGAATCCACCCAACCTGTGCCACCACTCATCCGGCTCAAAGCCGACCCGCCAGATGGCGATGCCCTTCAGGTTGTACTGGTAGGCCAGCCGGAGCTTGGCGTCGAGGCTCCGCTCATCCGGGTACCAGGCGATCCGGTCGCCGTCGGCGGTCCGGAAGGTCGCCTTGTTCTCGCCCGCCACCGGATCCCAGATCACCCTGGCCCCGAGCTGCTCCATCCGCCGGGCCATGGCGGCCGCCCCGTAGGCCTTGTTGGTACCGGTGCCCTTGCCGGGCTCGGCGGTCCAGTCATAGCCGTAAAAGGGCACCCCCAGGATGATCTTCTGGGCAGGCATGACGCCGGTGGCGTAGCGGATCACCTTCTCTACCCACCCCAGGGAGGCGACCGGACCGGGCTCGCCGCCCCGCCAGTGCTCATCGTAGGCCATGATGTAGAAGTGGTCAACGATCTGGCCGATGGCCGCATAGTCGGTCGCCCCGCCCCATCCGGTCCGGGTGTCGGCCGTCTTGGCCGCAGCCGCAATGGAGAGGCTCATGTTCCGCGACCGCAGCATCTCCTTCAGCCGCCGCAGAAAGGCGGTGTAAGCCTCCCGGTCGCCGTCGGCGATGTTCTCGAAGTCGATCTGCACCCCGGCCACGCCCAGCTGGTCTGCCTTCTCCAGGATCCCGAGGATCGCCCGGTCCTGCACCGCCCTGTCCGTCAGGATCGCATGGGCGGTCTCCCGGTCGAAGGCGCCGTTGGTCAGGTTCCCAAAGAGCAGGATCCGCTTGGCCTGTGCTGTGATCCCGCGGACCAGGTGCTGCTCCTTCCCCTGGACGTTGCCCTGCCGGTCGAAGCCGTAGCCGAAGATCACCACCTGATCCATGTGGCCGGCGTTCAGCTTGACAGACTCCAGGGAGGACCGGTCATAATCCACGTAATACCCGGTCACCCAGAAGCCGTCGCCGGGAGCCGATCGGTCCAGCGGCCGGTTGGTGTAGGCCCGGAACCAGAGTTCATCCCACAGGGGGAGGGGCGCCGTACGCTGCCCCAGGAAGTAGCCGCCCAGCCCCACCGAGGCGAGCAGCAGCAGCAGGAGCATGAAACCCAGGAAGCGGCGAGGGCGCCGGGGAGGCGCGGGCGCTCGCTGCGGCAGGCTCTCCGGAATCGTCACGCGTCTCACCTCAGCGTCTGGCCATGAAAGGCCCTACATATTCTACCTGTGGCTATTCGCTGACTGGACGCTTCTGCCCTCTATGTAGTTTTCGGCATAGAAGAACCCCCCTGCCAGAGGAGGGGGGGAATGGCTGTGGGGGTCAGCGCAGTTCGGTGGGAACGACGGCGTCGACCAGGCCGATCACAAAGGCCGCCAGCAGGGCGCCCCACCAGGTGACGGTGAGCCAGGCCGGGAAGAGCATACCCGTGAGGTAGATGACCACGGCGGCAGCGATGAAGGCGGTGAGGCCCCGCCCACCGGGCGATGCTCCCCGCCCCAGCGCTGCGTGAGCAACCCAGCCGAGGCCGGCGATAACCAGCGCGGCGAACAGGGCGGCCCAGAAGCCGTGGACCACGAAGCCGGGCGTCAGCCAGCTGACGACCATCAGGACCAGGGCGGAAATCACAAAGCGGAGAATGGCACCCAGCATTCCGTCTCTCACCTCCGATCTTCCGTTAACCCTAGTCTTGTCGCGCGACAAAAGGGATATTCCCGGCGTAAATTCCCTTGCATGCCATGGAGACGCGTGCTAGAATACGGATGTTGGAGGTGAGGAATTGGCTAACACGAAGTCCGCGAAGAAGCGTGCGCTGATCGCAATCAAGCGTACCGCGCGCAATAAGATGGTCAAGTCCAGCCTCCGGACGGCTGTCCGCAAGTATCGGGAGGCGATCGGTGGGGAGAACGCTGCCGCGCTCCTGAGCCAGGCCTTTGCCGCTCTGGATAAGGCTGCGACGAAGGGTGTCATCCATAAGAACACCGCTGCTCGCAAGAAGGCCCGCCTCGCGAAGAAGCTGGCTGCTGCGAACGCCTAAGTTTTTCGTGGTTTGAACCTATATTCGACAGTCAAAGCCCCAACTGTGTGCACCACAGTTGGGGCTTTCTGTCGTCCTGCTAGCTGCCCATCAGTTCCACCACCAGGGTCTCCAGGGTCAGTTTCGGGTCGAAGCCGGACTTCATGGCCAGGTCGGCCTCCAGCAGCCGCTGCAGCGCCCGGACCACCTCATCCCGCTGCAGGTTGGCCACGTGGCCGGTCATCTTCTCATAGGCGAAGGGGTGCATCCGGGCCAGGGTGGCACCATCCTTCCGGGAGACGCCCTTGGCCACCAGCGCCTTCACCAGGAGGATCTGCCGGAACCGGTTGGTCAGGGCGGCCAGGAGTTGGAGCGGGTGGTCCACCTGGCGCAGGCACTGCTCCAGCAGGGCGAGCGCCCGGGTGCGCTGCTTCAGCATCACCGCCTCGGTCAGTCGGAAGACCTCCGTCTCGGCCAGGTTGGAGACGCAGCTCTCCACATCCTGCTGGGTGATCTCCCGCCCCTCGCCCACGAAGAGGCTCAGCTTCTCCAGCTCGCTGTCCAGCAGGCGCAGGTCGGTGCCCACCTTGTCCAGCAGGGTGCGGGCGGCCAGGGAGCCCAGCTTCTTGCCCTTGGACTGGGCCCGGGACTGGGCCCACATCAGGGCGTCATCCTCCTTCAGGGGCTGGCACTCCACGGCGCCGCCGCTGGCCACCAGCGCCCTGGTCACCTTCCGCCGGCTGTCGACGCCCTCCGCCAGGAAGAGCAGCGTCGTGGAGGGCACGGGTGACTTGAGGTACTGGACCAGCCCATCGTCGCCGGAGGGCTTCTCCTCATCACCCTCCCCCTCCTCTTCCGTCCGCCTGCGCGAGGGAATGATGGCCGGGCAGTCCTTGACCACCACCAGCCGCCTCTCGGCAAAGAAGGGCTGCGTCTGGGCCAGGGCCAGGGCCTGGGAGACCTGGTCGGGCGAGGGGTCGAGCACGTGGTAGTTGAAGTCAGCGGTCTCGGGCTGGACGAGGGCCGCGCGCAGGGCGTGGAAGAGCTCCTCCTTCAGGAAGGCCTCCCCGCCGTAGACCAGGTAGACCGGGCGGAACTTGCCGGCCCGGATCTCATCCAGCGCTTCCCGGTAATGCAACGATCGCCACTCCTTCGTCGGGTCCGTGCCGCGGCCGGGGGCCGGGGCTCCGTAATAGATTCTGGCCCGGACCGCGGCCTCCCTGCAGGAGCGCCCCCGGTCGGAACCGAATTCCTACCTCCGTTGTAGATGGACCAAGGGGGGTTCTCTTTGCGTCGCGGCCCAGCCATCTTCCTCCTCGTCTGCCTGCTCTTCGGGGCCGCCTACGGCGCCTGGCGAGCCGGGCAGGAGGGGTTTCAGCGCCTGCGCGGCTTCTCCCCGCCCCATTTCACGGCGACACGCCCCACCACCGGCGCCACCCCGCTGGCCCACCGGCTCGTCCTGGTGATGGTGGACGGCCTCCGGGCCGAGGATGCCCATCTGCTGCCCTCCCTGGAGTGGCTGCGCCGGCGCGGTGCAAGCTACCGATTGGCGGTGCCCGGGCCCAGCTACCAGATCAGCGCCGCAGCCACACTGCTCAGTGGTGCCCCTCCCACCCTCCACGGGGTGATGGCGACCCAACCCGAGAACCCGCTGGGATCGGACCACCTGCTCCATGCCGCCCTCCGGGTGCGGGTGGCGGCCGGCGGGGCGGGCAGCCCGGCCCTGGGCAGGCTTGTGGCGGGGACCGCCACCATCTGGCACGAGGGCGAGGGCATGGAGCAGCTTACCGCCGGGGTCGTAGCGATGTTGAAGCCCGACGGTCCCCGGCTGGTGGTGCTTCAGGTGACCGACCTGATGACCGCCGTCCGACGCAGCGGCACCGCCGACACCCGTCAGGCTGATTACCGGGATGGGCTGGCCAACCTGGACGCCCACCTGACCGCCCTCTTTGATCAGATCGACTGGCGGACCACCGCCCTGATGGTGACCGGCACGACGCCCATCGACCACCGGGGCCGCCGGGCCGAAGGGGGGCAGGTCCCGCTGCTCATGGCGGGCCCCGGCATCCAGGCGGGCGCCCGTGGTGAGGCCTCCCTCCTGGACGTCGCCCCCACCGCCGCGGCCCTGCTCGGCCTGCCGGCGCCGATGCAGGCGCAGGGCCGGCCCCTCCTGGGAGCGCTCCAGGTGGAGGGCCGCCCGGCAGATGCCCTGATGCAGAGCTACCTGACCAGCCGCAGGGCGCTCACGGCGGCGCTGCTGCCGAGCCTGCAGAGCGCGGCAGACCCACCCGAGGCGGTCACCACCGCCGCCGAGGCGGACGGCTACCTCGAAGTGCTGGCCCGGCAGGTGAAGGAGGCCCGGTTTGAGTGGGCCAAGGCGGGGATCCTGGAGCGGCTGCCCTACCTGGGAACCAGCCTGCTGCTCCTGCTGATCTACCTGGTGATGGTCTACCGGCAGCCCTTCGGCGCGGCGCTGGCAACAGGCCACCTGGTCTATGCGGCCGCCTTTCACCTGCTCCTCTTCCTCGCCGGCGGACGCTACGGCCCCGGTCTGGCCGGCCTGGACTCCCCCATCGGCCAGCTGCGGCTCCGCTTCGGCCTGGTCGCCGTGGCCGCGATGCTCCTGGCCGTCACGGCGGCCGGGCTGCTGCTGGCCCGCAGGGAGTTCAAGCGCCCCAGCTACCTGACCACCTGCTCCCTCCACCTCTCCCTCAGCCTCTCGGCCCTGCTGGCGGCGCCGGTCGTGGCCGGTCTGCTGCTGACGGGCTGGGAGTTCCCGGTGGACCTGCCCCCAGTGGGGCTCTGGGTCTGGTTCTTCCTGACCGCCCTGCAGGTGATGGTGATCGCCGGACTGAGCCCGCTCTGGGCCTGGGTGGGCGTCCGGGTGGTGCAGGCCGGTCACCGGCTCTGGCCCCCGAAGGAGATCGGCGATCCGGCGGTCAACGCCGACAAGGTGGTGCGGCTCAAGGCGCTCCGCCGCTCCAGCAAAGTGAAGGGATGAGTCTTTATGCAACTGGTCTGTAGCATTGCCGAGGTCCGGCAGGCGGTGGCTGCCGCCCGGGCAGCGGGCAAGCGGATTGGCTTTGTGCCCACCATGGGCTACCTGCACGAGGGTCACCTGACCCTGATGCGCCGCGCCCGGCAGGAATCCGACTTCGTGGTGGTCTCCATCTTCGTCAACCCGACTCAGTTCGGGCCCAATGAGGATTTTGCCCGCTACCCGCGGGATATCGAGCGGGACAAGGCGCTCTGCGCTTCGGTCCCGGTGGACCTGATCTTTCACCCCGACGTGTCGGAGATGTACCCGCAGCCCTACCGGACCACCGTGCGGGTGAGCGGCCTGACCGACACCCTCTGCGGCGCCTCCCGGCCCGGCCACTTCGACGGCGTGGCGACGGTGGTGACCAAGCTGTTCAACATCGTCAAGCCCGACCTGGCCTTCTTCGGCCAGAAGGATGCCCAGCAGGTGGCCGTGATCCAGCGGATGGCCGCCGACCTGAACATGGACCTGCAGATCATCCCCGTGCCGACGGTGCGGGAGCCCGACGGCCTGGCCATGTCCTCCCGAAACACCTACCTTTCCCCCGAGGAACGGCAGGCAGCGCTGGTGCTCTCCCGCTCCCTGCGAATGGCACAGGAGCGGGTGCGGGAGGGTGAGCGGGACATGGCAGCGCTCCAGGCCGCCATGCGGGCGATGATCGCCGCCGAGCCCCTGGCCGATATCGACTACGTCTCCATCGTCGACCACGCCACCCTGCAGCCGGTGGAGCGGCTGGAGGGGAGAGCGCTGGCCGCCGTGGCGGTCCGCTTCGGCAAGACCCGCCTGATCGACAACGTGATCCTCGAGCTATAGAAAAGGAGGAGGGCGGCATGCCCTCCTCCTGGCCGTCTGTTAGCCACGGATTACACGGATTACACGGATAAAACAAATACATTATAACAATGTGGGTGGTGCCCATTTTCATCCGTGGTGCTGGTGCGAAGCACCGCACCATGGTGGTTACACGGGTGCCCCCGGACTCAGTAGATCCCCTTATTAAAATGTTTATAATCTGTGTAATCCGTGTAATCCGTGGCGAAGAAACCGCTACTGCCCCGCGCCAAACCCGTTCACGTGCACCGCCTTCGGGTCGTGCCCCTTATGGCACTCCAGGCAGTTCTCGCCCTTCTGCTGCTTGGTCCGGGAGTGGAGCGAGGTCGGGTTGTGGCAGGCGGCACAGTTGCCGGCCACCACCCACCGGCTGTCCTCCCGCAGCTTGATGGGCTCCTCGTGCCCGGTCAGGTTGGCCCATACGTGGCGGGCCCCCGAGGCGTACTTCTGAGCCAGGTCACTGGTATGGCAGGTGCTGCAGGTGGCCTCCTTCACGTGGTAGGAGGTCTCGTAGCTCTTGCCCTGCTCATTCATCACATGGCAGGAGAGGCAGAAGCCCACATCATCGTTGGCTGTCGCTACCAGCGGGTAGATCAATACCCCTGCCGCGAGCACCAGTACAGCCCCTGCAACGATCCAACGCCAACGCACAGCCATCCCCTCCCGGATCCCAGTCTACCAGGAGGGATACTCGGGGAGGTATCCGCCGGACCATGTATTTCGGTCTACTCTGGTGGACCCCCCTCGGGCGCGGACCTGCCCTGGGAGAGCACCACCGCCACGGCGATCAGGCCGGCGCCCAGCAGCTGCACGGGCAGGATCTGGTCGCCTTCAAAGAGCCGCCCCAGCAGCAGGGCGATGGGCAGCTCCACCACGCTGACAATCGCCGCCCGGTTGGCGCCGATCAGGGCGATCCCCTTGTAGAGGAAGAGGAAGGGCGCCACCCCGCCCACCAGGCTGGCCCCCAGGGTGATCCAGACCGCCTGAGGGGTGAGTGCGAAGAGCTCCGGGATCACCCGGGGGTAGAGCAGGACCGACCCGGCCATGATCGCCCCGCGGGTCAGGATCGTCGCCCGCACCGGGGAGAGCCCGCCGCCGATCCTGTCCCCCAGGATGATGTAGACCCCCTGGCTGACCGCCGAGAGGAGGGCCAGCAGGACGCCGATCAGGCCGATCTGCCCCCCGGCGATGCCGCCCGGGCCCACGGTGAGGCTCGCCCCCGCCAGGGTCATCCCCAGGGCGGCGATGTGCGGCCAGCTGGGCCTCTCCCGCAGGAAGAGCCACGCCCCCACCGCCACGAAGGCGGGGTAGGTGAAGAGCAGGATCGAGCCCAGCGAGATGGAGAGGGAGACCAGGGCCACGTTGAAGGCAATGCCCGCCCCTGCCCCGGCCAGGGCGAAGAGCAGCAGCAGCGGCCCGCTCACCCGGGGGCGGGGCAGCGGGTGGGGGGGCTCCCGCAGGGCCAGCAGGAAGAGCTGCGCCAGGGCGAAGAGCGACTGCAGGACCGAGAAGGACCAGGGCGTCATCCCCGCATCGTAGGCCCGCTTCATGAAGACCGACATCGAGGCAAAGGATGCGGCGGAGAGGAGCATGTAGAGGTAGCCCAGCTGCGTCTTGTTCATATCTGCTATTGTAACGGCTTCTCACCGCCCGTGCAGCCCGATTTTGCGCCCACAGCGCCCTACCAGGCCCGGAAGAGCCGGCGGCCCAGCAGGGACAGCGGGCGGTACCGGTCGTCAGCCGGGCCGCCCCTGCTCCCCGACAGCCGGAGGCGAAAGCCGTCGGTGCGGAGGGTGACGGTGCCGTGTCGGTCGGTCCGCCAGACCTCCGCCCCCACCCCCTCCAGCCGCGCCAGCGCCCCTCGGTGCGGGTGGCCGAAGGGGTTTCCGCTCCCGGCGGAGATCAGGGCGTACCGGGGCCGGACCGCCTGCAGGAAGGGGAGGGTGCTGGAGTGGCCGGATCCGTGGTGGGAGACCTTCAGCAGGTCGGCTCGCAGGTCGTACCCGGCCGCCACCAGCCGCTGCTCTGCCTCCCCCTCCAAGTCGCAGGCCAGCAGGACCGCCACCTCCCGGTAGACCAGCCGCGTGGCGATGCAGTTGGCGTTGTCGTCGGAGCGGGAGCCCTCAAAGGGGCGGCGGGGCGGCCCCAGCAGCTCCAGCCGGACCCCGCCTCCCAGCTCCAGCACCTCGCCTTCGGTGGGCAGGTGGACCGGCAGGCCCCGCTCCCGGGCGATTTGCAGGGCAGCCGCCTGCCCCCGCTCGGGGGCCTCGGGGGCGGTGAGCCAGAGGGCGCCCACCGGGACCGCCCGCAGCACCGCCGGCCCCCCGCCCACGTGGTCCGAGTCCGGGTGGGTGAGGAGCAGGTAGTCCAGCTTACCCACCCCTGCCCGCCGCAGGTAGGGCACCACCACCTCGGCCCCGGCATCATAGCCCGGCCGGCCCGCCTTCCCCTCGTAGGCCTGCCCGGCGTCGATCAGCATCACCGTGCCGTCGGGCGCCCGGAGGAGCGTGGCATCGCCCTGCCCCACGTCCAGGAAGGTGATGGTCAGCAGGTCGGGCGGCTCTGCCAGCGCCGCGTGCCAGGTGAGGGCGGTGACCAGCAGCCCCGCCAGAGAGCCGGCCAGGGCCAGCCGCCTCCCCCGGCGGGCCGCCCGCCACCCCCGCCGCACCCGCAGCGTCCGGTCCACCGCCCGCCGCCGGAGCGACGGCGCCGCCAGCAGGGCGAGGCCCGCGTACCAGGCCACCACCCCCAGGGCGGGCAGGCGGCCCAGCTCCACCAGGGCGAAGGGGAGCGAGGCGGCGCCCTTGACGCCGTAGATCAACAGCAGGAGTGCCACCCCGCCCACCCGCCCCAGCAGCCAGACCGAGGGGGGCAGAAAGAGCCCCAGCAGCACCAGCACCAGGCCGGCCGGGACGAGCCAGCTGACCAGCAGCACCACCATCAGGTTGGCCAGGGGGGCCACCGCTGAGAAGGTGCCGAAGTGGTGCAGGCTGATGGGCTCCACCACCGCCTGCGCCGCAAAGGTGACCGAGAGCCCGCCCGCCAGCCGACTCCCGAGCCACCCGCCGAAGAGCGGTTCCAGCCGGGGCGAGAGCCAGCGCTCAAGCGGACGGCTGAAGAGCAGGATCCCCAGGGTCGCCCCCGCCGAGAGCTGAAAGCCCAGGTCGAAGAGCAGGGAGGGCGAGCAGGCCAGCAGCAGCGCCACCGCCACCCCCAGGGTGTTCAGGGCGTCCCGCTCCCGCCGGAGCAAATCGCCCAGCAGCACCAGCACCGCCATCAGCCCGGCCCGCATCACCGAAGGCGTGGCCCCGGTCAGGAAGATGAAGAAGATCACCACGGGAATGGCCAGACCGGAGGCGGTCCGCCTGGCCACCCCCAGCCGCGGGAGCAGGAAGAAGAGCAGGCCGGTCAGCAGCGCCACATTCCCCCCACTGACCGCCAGCAGGTGGTAGACCCCCGCCGCCCGGAAGGCCTCCTTGATATCCTCATCCAGCGCCGCCCGGCTGCCGAAGAGCAGCCCGGCCATCAGGGCGGCCTCCCGGGGCGGGAGCGCCCGCTCCAGCACCCCCTCCAGCCGCAGCCGGGCCGTCACCGCCGCCCGCCGCAGGGGATCCAGCCGCCCGGGCCCCAGCCGCTCCGCCGTTCCCGCCTGGAGCGTCAGGTAGACCGACTGCCGGGCCAGGAAGGCGGCCTCGTCGAAGCCCCCGGGGGTCCGGGGCCCCGCCGGCCGGTTCAGCCTGCCCCGCACCGCCACCCGCTCCCCATAGCCCGGCGGCCTGCCGCCCCGCTGGCTCACCTGGACCCGCCCGCTCGCCCGGTGGCCCTCCACCGCCTCGGCGGCCACCACGTACTTGACCGGCCCTCCCTGCCGCACCGCCGGCTCGCTCACCACCGTGCCCGTCAGCGCCACCCGCCGCCCCTCCCAGGCGGCCAGGCTGCCCCGCCCGCCGGTCTGGTCCCAGGCGTGGTGCAGCGCCCCGAAGAGCGCCACGGCCCCCAACAGCAGGGCCAGCCCCCGGTGGCGCAGGACCGGGACGGCTACGCAAAAGGCGACCAGCACCAGCGCAGGATGAGGCCGCAGCCAGTCGGCTGCGGCGATCCCTGCGGCCAGTGCGGCCGCCATGTACAGAGCTGGGCGCATCACATCCAGGCTTCCCTTCTCCCGCGTGCCAGCAGAGCGGGTTCCCCAGAGTAATACGTATCCGCCGGCCCTAAGGTTCGATCTTACTCGGTGGGAGTGCTGATCGTCACGGTCAGGAACCCGCCCATCGAGGCGCCCTTGCTGTCCGTCACCTTGACCGTGGCGTTATAGGTGCCGTCAACCGGGTCGCCCTGCTGAAGGTGCTGTCGCCATTCAGGGAGATGCCGTAGGGCAGCGCCCCGTCGATCAGTAAAGCTGGGGGGTCTCTCCTCCCTCACTGCCTACCTGGCCTGCTCCAGCAGCTCCCGGAGGTCCAGCGCCTTCAGCTCTGCCAGCGTCTCCCGCAGCAGGGAGAGCGCCCGCTCCTTCTTCGCCGGCAACTCCTCCGGCCCGGCCACGTAGACCAGCGAGCGGATCTGCGCGTACACCGGGGCCGGCAGGTCCTCCCGGAGGTAGCGGAGGCCGAAGTTGTAGCGCCAGGGGCTGTAGCGGATCCGGAGCGCCTCCACCAGCCGCCCCACCAGAACGCCCTGGTAGAAGCTCAGGGCGTCCACCTCCCGCCCCCGCTGCAGCTCCTTCCCCACGAAGATGTGGAAGAGCTCCGCCGGCGCCTCCAGCAGTGGCAGCCGCTTGGCCAGCCGCTCAGCAAAGGCGGCGGCATCGGTCGGCACCGGCCGGACCAGCCCCTTCTTATCAAAGAGGATCTGCGGCTCCCCGTGGATCTCCGGCTCCAGGAACCAGTTGGCAGAGCTCTCCTTCATCAACACGATGTCCACCTGCAGGTAGGGGCTGAGGCCGGCCATCCGGTAGAAGGCCTGCCAGTGCCCATGCCAGGTGGGCTGCGGCAGCACCAGCCGCAGATCGATGGGGGCCACCTGCTCCAGGGCCTCCTCCACCTGCCGGCTCACCTCCTCCACCGCCCCCTCGGCCACGATCAGATAGAGGTCCAGGTCGGAGAGCTCATCCGCCCGGCCCATCGCCTTCGACCCCTGCTCCCAGAATGCCAGGGCCCCGTCACAGCCCCCCAGCCTCTCCCGCAACGAGCGGAGAAGCGCCTCGCGCGCAGCCATTCTCATACCTCCGTAGGAGGAACCTATAGGCCTATCATACTCCATCTTTCTCGCATGGATAGGTTCATGCTAAACTTGTTACGGTATTCACAATTAGGTCCAAAGGAGTATAGCCAGCCGAACGGTCTCCCCGTATACTTAGCATGTACCCGGATTGTTCGAGCTTTCACGAACTTAATCCGGCCAGATTCGCTGAACCTGCAGCGAGGCAGGTCCGCACTCAAGGGAGGGTTCCGCATGTTCACCGTCACCCCGGAAACCCACGCGCTGCTCAGCCTGCTGATCATGGTCGCCGCCTTCCTGATCGCCCAGATCGTCACCCATCCCGGCACCAGGCCCGCGAAGGCGGAGGCGCCTAACTCCAAGGCCGCCACCAACCACTAAACCCGACAGCAATCAAGGCCCTCCGCCGACAGGCGGGGGGCCCGTTCACTTACCGCCGGCCGGGGGCATCCTCACGACTGCAGCGCCGGCAACAGCTCCCGATGAGTCCGGAGGAGCTGGTTGAGCAGCCGGATCTGGTAGGAGGGCTCCAGGGGCAGGTGCAGCCCCATTGGCTCCGCCACCAGCGCCTCGCCCCCGGCCGAGAGGTACTGCTCCAGGGTGTACCGCCGGGCGCAGATCCGGGCGAGCCACTGGGGGCTGGGCAGGAGCAGCCCCTTCGTCTCGGCTGCCGGGGTGGGCAGGTCGTCGCTGACCGCCAGGTAGAGCACCGAGAGCGTCCCATCGGCCCGCTCAGCTACCAGCAGGGGCACCGTGCCGCCGGTCCAGGCGATCCGGGGCAGCGGCTGGCCCGGCAGGGGGATGGGGCTCCCCACGAAGTAGGTGGCCGGGGCGCTGACCAGCCGGACCGGAAGCGAGGCCTCCTCCCGGACCTCCCGGAGGGCACAGGCCTCGTTCGACTCCCCCCGCTCCCGGTGGCCGCCCAGCCGGACGACCCCCAGCCGGGTCCCCTTCTGGTTCGGCCCGAACATGAAGACGAAGCAACCCCGGGTCCAGACGAAGGCCCCGGCAGTCGAGACCCTTGCATCCCAGTCCATCCCATCACCCCCTGAAGAACGCCTCCACCGCCCGCAGGAGCGCCTCCGCCGCCTGCTGCTGACCCCACTCGCTCAGCAGCAGCTGCTCCTCGGCGGGGTTGGTCATGAACCCCATCTCCACCAGGATCGCCGGCGCCTCACTGTACCGGATCACGTTGAAGGGGCGCTGCTTCACCCCCCGGTCGGCCAGCCCCAGGGCCCGCACCAGCTCCGCCTGCGCCAGCCCCGCCAGCCGCCGGCTCTCGGCGGCGTTCAGGTTGGGCACCGCCCAGAAGACCTCGATCCCCCCGTCCCCGGCCGGGCCGCCGTTGGCGTGGATGCTGATGAACAGGTCGGCCCCCACCCGGTTGGCCAGGGCCGAGCGGGCCTGCAGGTCCACCTGGGTCCGCTCCTGGTAGGAGGTCTGCTGCGCCTCCTCCTCCGGGCTGATCACCCGCCGGTCCTCGGTCCGGGTCATGATCACCTCGGCCCCCGCCGCCTCCAGCAGCGGCTTCAGCCGGAGGGCGACCGCCAGGTTGACCGCCTTCTCCGGCACCCCGGACCGGCCCACCGCCCCGGTCTCCTCCCCGCCGTGGCCGGGGTCGACCACGATCCGCTTCCCCGCCAGCCCGGGGCTGACCCAGCGCAGCTCGAACCGGCCCGGCTCCGGCTGGCGCAGGGCGTAGAGCTGGTCGGGCAGGGGGAGCCTGATCCGCAGACCCCCCGCCGGCATCCGCACCGGGATGGTCGCCGTCGGCGAGGAGAGCGGCTGGGGGCTGCCCCCGGCCTCCGGTGCCACCTTCTCCCAGACCAGACCGGGCGGCGCCTCCGCCACCCGCCAGACCGCCGCGGGGATGTCCACCAGCAGCGCCTGGCCCTCGGGGCGCAGCACCGGCCGGCCCTCCCCCCGGACGGTGAACCGCCAGCCGTCGGGCAGCGGCTCCACCCCGACCAGCGCCGGGCGGATCTCCACCTCCATTCGCTCGGCGCTCCGGGAGATCACCGCGTAGGTGGTCGGCCGTTCCAGGTCGATCAGGGCGCCCCGGGGGCCGAGCGAGACCTGCGTCAGGCCGCTGTCGCCCAGCTCCAGCGCCCCCTCGAAGGAACCGCCCACCGGGGCGAGCAGCGCCAGCGCCCGGTCGCCCAGCTCCACCACCTCCGGCCCCTCCCCCGCCGGGGGCAGCCCCTCCAGCACCACCCGCATCACCCCGGGCGCCAGGCGGCTCACCCGGACGGTGGCGCCGGAGGGCGCCGCCATCTCCCAGCGCCCCGCCTGGATCCGGTACCGGCCGCCCTGGCCCCGGCCGTCGGTCAGCTCGGTGTCGTTGGCCACCACCCAGGCCCGCCGCCCATCGGGGGTCAGGATCCGGAGCCAGCCCTCCCGGCTGCCCAGGTACTCCAGCGCCGTCCCGGGCGGGATCTCCGCCACCAGCATGAACCAGGGGCCCCGCCCTGTGAAGGCCAGCGCCTGCTTGGTGGTCTTCACCGCCAGTGAGGGGCTGAAGCGCAGCGATTCCACGGCGGGCAGGGGCCGGGGGGCGGGACGGCTCTCCGGCTCCGGTGGCACCGGCGGCCCCTCCACCTGCACCGGAGCGGCACAGGCCGAGAGCAGCAGCAGGAGCGTGAGCAGGCCCATCAGCCGGTGGTACATCGCCCTCACCCCCTTCTCTTCCTTTCGACGGTGGCAGAACGGAGACAGGTCTGGTCAAGCATCGGTATGCGGCAGGATATGAAAGTCTACATGCGAATTTACATACCAGATAAAGATGCTCCGGCCTGCACTGCCACGGGGAGGTTCGAACATGTCACAGTTCACCCAGGGACCACAGGAACCGATCTTGAAGCCCCGCGACCTGGGGCAGCTCCTGGACCGCGCCTTTAAGGTCTTCGGGCGGTCCTGGAAGCCGCTGGTCGCCGTGGGTGTCTTCGCCGCCATTCCCTCGGTGCTGATGGGGGTGACCTTCGCCAGCATCTTTCCCAGCGATCCGACCGCCCCGATGGACAGCTGGCTGATCCGGATCATCCAGGATGCCGAGGAAGGCTACTACGGCGGGCTCTACGCCCTCTTCAGCATCGGCGGGATCCTGACCCTGGCCTCCCTCCTGCTGGTGCCGCTCTACATGGGCGCCCTGGTCGACGTCTCCACCCGGGCGGTCCTGCAGATGGAGCGGGTGCCGCTGAGCGAGTCGCTCCGGGTGGGGGGCCGGTACTACGGGCCGGTCCTGGTCACCTACCTGCTCAAGGCGATCCTCTACCTGATCCCGGTGCCGCTCTACATCGTGACCTTCACCCTGGAGCCGCTGGCGGCCGGTCTGCTGATGGTGCTGCTGGTCCTGCTCAGCATCCCCTACTGGCTTACCGTGGCGGTCTTCACGGTCTTCGCCAACCACGCCATCATCGTCGAGGAGCGAGGCGGCGGCATGCCCGCCCTGAGGCGGGCCTACGAGCTGGGGCGCTCCCGCTTCTGGCCGCTGCTGGGCATCGGGATCGTCTTCTACCTGCTGGTCTACGTCCTGCAGTCGATCATCACCACGCCCTTCGCCTTCGCCTCCGGCATTGCGATGGTGGTGACCCAGGCGCCGTGGCTGATGGCCCTCACCTACCTCTTCCAGGGCATCGCCCAGGCCGTTGGCTTCCCGTTCCTGATGGTGGGACAGACCCTGGTCTACTTTGACACCCGCATCCGGCGGGAGGGGTACGACCTCGAGGTGATGGCGCAGCAGCAGGGGGCCCAGCCGCAGGCGCCCCAGCCGGTCATCGCCCCCCCGCCCGACCCGCAGCCATGAGGGGCCGGCCGGTCCTGCTCCTGCTCCTGCTGCTCAGCCTCCTGGCGGGAACGGTCCGGGCGGAGGCCCGCCCGGTCTCCCTGGCCGAGTACCGGAGCAGGCTGGAGGCGGGGACCCGCCACCTGGAGATGGCAGGGCAGCTGCTCCGTTCTGACCGGGGCGACGAGGCCCGCATGCAGGTGGCCTTGGCCCGCTTTCACCTGCACAGCCAGTGGGTGGTCAGCACCCCGCACGGCCCGGTGCAGGCCGACCTGACCGACCTGGAGCGGCAGCTCAGCCGCCCCCCCACCCAGCGCTCGGTGGAGACCGCCCTCACCCTGGCCCGGGAGCACCTGGCGGCCGCCAGGGCCTTCGACCAGGTGCAGCGGGTGGAGGTGCCCAACGCCCGGGAGCGGCTGGACCGGGCGCTGGAGCAGAGCGCTGCCCGCTCCGCCCTGCAGCGGCTGAGCGACTGGTTCAACCGGCTGCTGGGCCGGCAGATGGAGCGGCTGGACGGGCCCGAGGTCCCGCCGGAGGCGGTCTACGCCGCCGGGGCGGTGGCGGCGCTGGCCCTGCTCTGGCTGGGGGTCAGCCTCTACCGCTCCCTCTCGGCCCACGGCGCCGCGGGCGATGCCGCCCTGCAGGCCCGGCGGGAGCGCCCCGACCGGCCCGCCACCCCCGCCGAGCTGCGGGAGCAGGCCCGGCGCCTCTCGGCGCGGGGCGCCCACCTGGAGGCGGTCCGGACCGCCCATCTGGCGCTGTTGAAGCACTTCGACAGCCTCCAGCTGATCCGCTACGTGCCGGCCCAGACCAACCGGGAACACGAATGGCAGCTGCGCCGGCGCTACCCGCAGCTGGGCCGCAGCTTCCGCGCCCTGAACGACCTGGTGGACGACCGGCTCTACTCCGGTCACGGCGCCACCGGGGAGGACTTCATGCGGGTGGAGGCGCTGGTTGAGCAGCTCTGGCGAGAGGGGGATGGCCTATCGAAAGGCGCAGAGGCGACCACTGGGCGATCATCATCGGCTTCATCGCGCTGATCTTCGCCTTCTTCCTCTTCGGCGAGACCAACCAGGGCCGGCGGCTCTCGGCCCCGGCCGGCTCCAGCTACTCGGTGCTGCAGGAGGGGCTCTCCGGCATCTACACCGTCCTGGAGGAGCAGCGGATGGCCCGCCGCTGGACCCTGCCCCTGGACCGGCTGACCGACCAGATCGACCGGGTGGTGATCTGGCAGGCCGGCATGGTGGAGGAGCCCCAGCGGAAGGCGCTGGAGTCCTGGGTCCGCCGGGGCGGGGTGGCGCTGGTGGGCGGCGAGATGGAAGGCTTCGCCGGGAGCCTCGGACCCCAGCAGGGCGAGGCCGGCTTCCCGGCGGCGGCCCATCCGACCAACCTCGGCGTGGAGCAGGTCTCGGTGGGCGCCGACCGCTTCCTGAGCAGCGAGGGCTACCTGGTCCACCTCAAGGATGAGGCCGGCAGCCCGATCCTGGTCTCCTGGTCCCTGGGCCGAGGCCGGATCTACTGGTCGGCCGACACCGAGTGGCTGACCAACAAGCGGATCGCCCGGGCGCAGAACCTGGACCTGGCCCTGAACATCCTGGTGCCCGCCCCGGGCAAGCAGGTGGCCTTCGATGAGTACCACCACGGCTTCCGGACCGCCACCCGCTGGTGGCAGCTCCTGCGGGGGGAGCTGCAGACCTTCGTCCTGCTGCTGGCGGTGGCGATCGCCCTCCTCTTCTGGGCCTACGGCGCCCGCTTCGGCTCGCCCCGCCCCACCCCGCCGGGCCCGCCCCGGGCGGCGGTGGAGTACGTCTATTCCATGGCCCAGCTCTACCGGCGGGCGCAGGCCCGCAGGGTGGTGCTGCAGGCGCTCTACCGCTCCCTCACCCTGGAGCTGGGCAGGCTGCTGGGCGGCGTCCGGGGGCTGAGCCACGCCCAGATCGCCGAGCGGACCGCCCACCGGGCCCGGGTCAAGCCCGAGGTGATACTCTCGCTTCTGAACCGGATCGCCCCGGACCAGCCCCACCTGCCTGGCGAGGCGGAGCTGATCAAGCTGGCCCGGGAGACCGAAGAGTTGCAAAGGAGAATGCGCCATGCCGGATTCCGCGATCAGCGCGAAGCTGGAAAGGGTTCAAAGTGAGCTGCGAAAGGTGATCGTCGGGCAGGAGCAGGTGCTGGAGCAGCTGCTGGTCGCCCTGCTCTCCGGCGGCCACGTGCTGCTGGAGGGGGTCCCCGGCCTGGCGAAGACGCTGCTGGTCCGGAGCCTCGGCCAGGTGCTGGGGGTCCAGTTCAAGCGGATCCAGTTCACCCCCGACCTGATGCCGGCGGATGTGATGGGCACCACCATCTTCAACCCGAAGGAGCTGACCTTCCAGGTGAAGCGGGGGCCCATCTTCACCAACCTGCTCCTGGCGGATGAGATCAACCGGACCCCGCCCAAGACCCAGTCCGCCCTGCTGGAGGCAATGGAGGAGCGGCAGGTGACGCTGGACGGCGTCCCCCACCCCCTCCCTGACCCCTTCATGGTCTTCGCCACCCAGAACCCGATCGAGTACGAGGGGACCTACCCGCTGCCCGAGGCGCAGCTGGACCGGTTCCTGATGAAGGTGAAGATCGGCTACCCGGCGGAGAGCGAGGAGCGGATGATCCTGGAGCGGCACTACCAGGGCTTCCGGGCGCAGGAGCTGGAACGGGCCGGGCTGGAGCGGGTGCTGGAGGGAGCCGAGTTGGTGGCGCTGCGGCAGGCGCACCGGCAGGTGACGGTGGAGGCGAAGGTGCTGGACTACATCAACGCCGTGATCCGGGCGACCCGGGAGTGGTCGAGCCTCTCCTTGGGCGCCAGCCCGCGGGGCGCCGTCGCCCTGCTGGTGACCGCCCAGAGTCTGGCGCTGCTCCGGGGTCGCGACTTCGTGGTGCCCGATGACGTGAAGGAGATGGCCAAGCCGGTGCTGCGCCACCGGGTGCTGCTCCGGCCGGAGGCAGAGGTCGAGGGGGTGCAGGCCGACCAGGTTCTGGAGCAGATCCTCCAGGCCCTGCCGGTCCCGCGCTGATGGCGGCCCCGGCGCAAAGGCCGACGGCCCAACCCGGCCCCCAGCGCCCGCCCCGGGTGCTCCACCGGATCAGCCCCACCCCCCGGCTGGCGGTGGCCGTCTTCCTGGCCGCCCTGCCGGCGCTGGTGCCGGGGATGGTCTGGCTCAGCGGCGCCCTGCTGGCGGCGCTGGCGGTGGCCGCCATGGTGGATGGGATCACCTCCCGCCGCTCCATCGAGGCGGTCCGCCGGCTGGAGGGGGTGCTCTCCCTGGGGGCGGAGAACCCCGTGAGGCTGGAGGTCCGCTGCAGCGGGGGTCCGGTCAGGCTGGAGCTGAAGGAGGACCTCCCCCTCCACTGCGAGCTGGCGGGCGAGTGGCCGTCGGTGGGGCTGAATGAGGGGCAGTGGCAGGCGGCCGAGTACCGGCTCCGGCCCATGCGCCGGGGCCACTACCTGCTGGGGCCGCTGCATGGCCGCTACCGCTCGGGGCTGGGACTCTGGTCCCGCCGGATCACCTGGCCGCTGGTGGAGCAGGTCCGGGTCTACCCCAACCTGCTGGCGGCGAGGCAGTACGAGATCGCCATGCGCTCCGGCCGCCACCTGGAGGGGCTGAAAAGGGCCCGCCTCCGGGGGGCGGGCACCGAGTTCGAATCGCTGCGGGAGTACCGGGAGGGGGATGAGTATCGGGCCGTCAACTGGCCCGCCACCGCCCGCCGGGGCACCCTGGTGACGAACCTGTACCAGACCGACCGCTCCCAGCCGATCATGCTGGTGATCGATGCGGGGCGGATGATGATCCCGCAGGTGAAGGGGCTCTCCAAGCTGGACCACGCCCTGAACGCCGGGCTGCTGCTGGCGACGGTGGCGGCCGAGCGGGGGGACCAGATCGGGATGATGCTCTTCGGCGGCGAGGTGAAGGCCTTCGTGCCGCCCCGGAAGGGCCGGGGCCAGGTGATGGCGCTGGTGGAGGCGCTCTACGACGTGGCGCCGGAGCAGGTGGAGCCGGACTACAGCCGGATGATCGGGTGGCTGCGGGCGAAGCACAAGAAGCGGTCGCTGGTGGTCTTCTTCACGGATCTGGTGGAGCCGGAGATCAACCGGGGGCTGATCAACCACCTCTCGGCGCTGGCGGCGCACCACGTGGTCCTGCTGGTCTGCCTCAGCGACCCGGCGCTGCTGGGGTTGAGTCAAAGCTTGCCGCAGGAGTCCCGGGGGGTGTACGAGAAGGCGTCGGCGCTGGAGGTGCTGGCGCAGCGGGCGGAGACCCGGGCCCGGCTCCAGTCCCGGGGCGTGGTGGTGGTGGATGTGCCGCCCGAGGAGTTCTCGCCGGCGGTGGTGAATCAGTACCTGCTGATCAAGGAGCAGGGGAGGCTGTAGGAACGCCGTCAGGCG
>JBMONC010000091.1:39572-50515 GCA_049324875.1 Bacillota bacterium | reverse complement strand
GGGCCTACCAGCCCCCGGCGCAGGACCGTGAGCCGGCCCCGCCCTACGGCCAGCTCCTCTGGGTGGACTCCGCCGGGGAGATCCGCGGCCGCTACCGGCTCCCCTTCGCCGCCACCGTCGACTTCTTTCAGATGACCGGCGACGGCGAAGAGGCCGCCCTGGTCCTGACCACCCACCGCTACACCGGGGGCCCCCAGCCGGAGGAGCTCCGGCGGGTCGTCTGGCTGAGCCGCGGGCAGGACGGAATCGAGGTGGCCTGGCAGCGGGATCTCCCGGGCCGGCTGATCGCCCTCCACCTGGCGTCCGGCGGCAGCGGCCTGCTGGTGGCCGAGCAGGCGGGGGAGGAGCACTGGCTCACCCTCTTCGACCCGGGCGGCAAGGTGATCTGGCGCTACCGGCACGCCGCCCCGGTGGTGGCAGCCCTGCTCTCCCCCAGCGGCGGCCAGGCGGCGGTGCTGGCCGAGGATGGGCTCTCCTTCCTCGACACCCACCTCCCGCCCCTCCCGTGAGTGCGCCGAGCCCCGGCCAGACCGGCCGGGGCTCTCTCTTTCCACATCAGCCTCGCTCCCGCAGCAGCCGCTTGATCATCGCCACCTGCCCCCGGTGGTTCGCCACGTGGTCCAGCAGGTTGTAGGCGATCCACTCCGGGGTGAAGCGCTTCTCCCGCCCGGGTATCCGGCAGGGGCGCTCCCGGAACGCCTCGTCCGAGAAGGTGCGGTAGACCTCCCGGGTCAGGGCGTAAGCCTCGTCCATCAGCCCGATGAAGCGGTCCAGCCCCCAGTCCTGCGGCGGGGTGTTCAGGTCGCCCGCGACGGTCAGCCCAAACCGGGCCCGGGTCTCGGGGTCGATCTGTTCCCCCAGCACCACCTCCCGTACCCACCAGAGCTCCACGTTGGCCACGTGCCAGAGGATCTCCGCAATCGAGTGGCAGCCGGGCAGGATCCGCCGGTGCAGCTCCTCCCGGGTCAGGTCCTCCAGCAGGCTGAGCAGGTCATCCCGGGACTCGGCCAGCGCCCCGAGCCAGGTTCCCACCAGCGGGGCGTATCCATCGGGGCGCGAGATCGACCGAATCATAAGAAGATCCCTCCCGTGGATCGACGCGTTCGAGGAGGCATGCCGATGAGCGAGACCCCCTTCCGCCCCCGCCCAGCCGGTGCCGTTGCAATCCTCTCTCACCCATTCCTCCCGGAGGAACTCAAACCCTGCCGGGAGCACCCTTTCCAACTCCATGAGCCCGTGCCGGTCCGGGTGACCGAATGCGAGTCGGGCTACCTGCAGCGGGCCACCTGCCTGGTCTGCGACCGGACCACCAGCCGGATGGACGCCACCTGGTGGACCGCCTCGCCCACCCCGGAGGCGGTGGCCGCATCGATCCGGGAGCTGGAGGCTGCCGGGCGTGATGCGAGCCGGCTCCGGGCCCTGACGGAGGCAAGCGCCTCATGATGGGCTGGTTCAGGCGCCTCTTTCAGAGGGGGGTCCGGGTCAGCGTCGCCGGCAGCGGCTACAAGGTGAACGATGACTGGTACCCCACCCAGGTGGAGGTCCGCCGGCGCCTGGAGGAGCTGGGCCTGCCGGAGAGCGAGATCCTGCGGCTCCTGCGGGAGCTCAACCGGGAGAAGTACGGGGACCCTCACCGCTAAGCGCCCCGGTGCGCTGCAGGGGGCCCCTCCACCCTTTCACACTGTTAGGCTTCGATGTTTTATTTTGGTAAAGTCACCTTGTTCGCACGATATAACCCCTCCTATACTGAAGGTGAATTCCGCGGCTGCCGTTGCGGCATGCTACATAAGTCAGGCCGCCGGAGAGACCTCAGCAACAGGAGGGTTTACCATGCAGCGTCCCGTTGCCGAACCCTACAAGATCAAGTCCGTCGAACCGATTCGCATGACCACCCGCGAGGAGCGGGAGCGGGCGATCGCGGAAGCCGGCTACAACACCTTCCTTCTCAAGAGCGAGGATGTCTACATCGACCTGCTGACCGACTCCGGTACCAACGCCATGTCCGACCGGCAGTGGGCCGCCCTGATGATGGGCGACGAGGCCTACGCCGGGGCCCGCTCCTTCTACCGGATGGAGGAGGCGGTGCGCGAGATCTACGGCTTCAAGTACATGGTCCCGACCCACCAGGGCCGGGGGGCGGAGCACCTGATCTCCCGCATCCTGATCAAGCCGGGCGATTATGTCCCGGGCAACATGTACTTCACCACCACCCGCGCCCACCAGGAGATGCAGGGCGGCACCTTCGTCGACGTGGTGATCGACGAGGCGCATGACTCGCTCAAGTACCACCCCTTCAAGGGCAACGTCGACCTGAACAAGTTCGAGGACCTGATCAAGCGGGTCGGGCCGGAGAAGATCCCGTACATCAACGTGGCCGTCACCGTCAACCTGGCCGGCGGCCAGCCCGTCTCCATGCAGAACCTGCGGGAGGTCCGGGCCATGTGCGACAAGTACGGCATTCGCATGTGGTGCGACGCCACCCGCGCCGTGGAAAACGCCTTCTTCATCAAGGAGCGGGAAGAGGGGTACCAGAACACCCCGGTCCGGGCCATCCTGAAGGAGATGATGTCCCACTTCGACGGCTGCACCATGTCGGGCAAGAAGGACCTGCTGGTCAACATCGGCGGCTTCCTGGCCATGAACGACGAGTCGATCCTGCAGCAGGCCCGGGAGCAGGTGGTGATCTTCGAGGGGATGCCCACCTACGGCGGCCTGGCCGGCCGTGACATGGAGGCGATCGCCCAGGGCATCTACGAGATGGTGGACGACGACTACATCGCCCACCGGATCCACCAGGTCCGCTACCTGGGGCAGCAGCTGATCGACGCCGGCGTGCCCATCGTGCAGCCGATCGGCGGCCACGCCGTCTTCCTGGACGCCCGGGAGTTCCTGCCCCACCTGGACCAGGAGCAGTTCCCGGCCCAGGCGCTGGCGGCGGCGCTCTACGTCGACTCCGGCGTGCGGGCGATGGAGCGGGGCATCGTCTCCGCCGGCCGTGACCCCCAGACCGGCGAGAACCGGAGGCCGAAGCTGGAGCTGGTCCGCCTGACGATTCCGCGCCGGGTCTACACCGACCGGCACATGGACGTGGTCGCCTACTCCGTCAAGCACCTCTTCGAGCACCGGGACCAGATCCAGGGGCTGAAGATGGTCTACGAGCCGCCGACCCTCCGCTTCTTCACCGCCCGGTTCGAGCCGCTCCCGGTCCGCGTGCTAAGCCGTTAGCCCTATAAGAACCCATTCACAAGAGCCTGGCAGTCACACCTGCCGGGCTTCTTTTTTGATCCCTTTTCATGCTGGATGTTGCCGGGGTATCCCTGTATGATAGGAGACTGTATGGCTGTACCTATTCAAGGAGGATATGATCGTGGCAGACATCGTGAAGCCTGACGCCTACACTCCGGTTGAGATCGCCAGGAAGCTGGAGCAGTTGGGCGTCACCAAAGCAACCCTCCCGACCTACCGGACCATCATCCTGTCGATTCTGGCGGGGGCCTTCGTCGCCATGGGCGGTATGTTCTACTTTGTGGCCATGGCCGGCTGGAAGGGCAGCTTCGGCGTGGGCCAGGTCTTCGGCGGTCTGGTCTTCAACCTCGGCCTCTGCCTGATCGCCATCGGCGGCGCCGAGCTCTTCACCGGCAACACCCTGCTCTCCATCGCCTTCGCCAGCCGGAAGATCAGCCTCTGGCAGATGGTGCGCAACTGGGCGTTGGTCTGGTTCTTCAACGGCGTCGGCGCCCTGCTGATGGTCGGCCTGGCCTACTGGGCCCAGCACTGGGCCGGCGGCGACTACCTGGTGGGGCTGAAGGTGCTCAGCGTGGGCGCCACCAAGGCGGCCCTCCCCTTTGAAGTCGCCTTCGCACGGGGCATCGTCGCCAACATCTTCGTCACCCTGGCGGTCTGGGTTTACTCGGGCGGCAAGACGGTGGTGGACAAGATCGCCGCCATGATCCTGCCGATCACCGGCTTTGTGGCCGTGGGGGCGGAGCACTCCATCGCCAACTTCTTCTTCATCCCCTACGCCCTGCTGCTGAAGGCGAACCCGGCGGTCGCCACCCTGCCCGGGGCGCCCCTGGAGAAGCTCCCCTACCTGACCCTGAACGGCTTCGGCCAGAACCTGGTCGCCTCGACCCTGGGCAACCTGGTGGGCGGCGCCCTCTGCGTGGGCCTGGTCTACTGGATGGCCTACCTCTGGGAGCCGAAGTCCGAGTCGGAGGCGGCGCTGCACGCGGACCGGAAGGCCTCCTAGCCCCCCTCCATCCCGCATAGGAACCGATTCAAGCCCAGCCGCATAGGCTGGGCTTGACTTCGCACTCTGTCGGGAAAGGAGAGGATCGACCTTGCAGCAGCCCGGTCTTCAACAGATGCCCTCTGGCTGGCCTGGCATGCCAGGGCTGCAGTCGCTGCCCTCTGCCCAGCCCCAGTTCCAGGCCGCTCAGCCCCCGTTCCAGCCCGGTTTCCAGACCCAGGTCCAGCAACAGCCCGTCATGCAGCAGCAGGCTGCGCCTGTGGCCCCCGTCGCCTGCCCGGCCTACACGCCGCCCTTCGGCGCCCAGGCGGCCGGCCAGCCGCAGCAGGCCGCCCCGACCCCGGCCCAGATGCTGGCCAGGCAGATGGTGGACCTGGCCCGCACCCTGGAGCAGCTGATCCCCGGCTACCAGATCATGCAGTCGATCTTGGTAGAGCTGCAGGCCACCGGGGCAGCCCAGCCCGTTGCCGGCTTCCGTGAGGCGGTGGAGGGGCTGAAGGATGCCGTCTATTACCACGGAGCCACCCTGGGCACCATCCGGCGCATCCTCTGCGGCGAGATGAGCCCGAACGTACTTACAAACCTGGCGGTAGCCTTCCTGTCGCTCGGCCAGGTGCAGACCCGGATACGCCCGCTCCTGGAGCGGCTGACCATGGCCGCCCCCACCACGGTGCGGGGATCGATCGCCAGCCTCACGCAGACCGTCACCGCCTCGGACCTGCTGCTGGGCCAGGCGGGTTCCGCCATCCAGGGGATTGTCGGCCCGCAGGTCTGGGATGCCGCCCGGAGCCGGGTGCAGGAGTTTGGCGAGCTGCGGGCCGCCCAGCCGGCCGCAGCGGAGACGTAAGAGAGGAAGCAGCGCATAGAGAGAGCGAGCCGGTCGCTCCCCCGACGGGGCGGCCGGCTTCTTTTTTGCCCATTGCACAGCATGAGGCAGGGAGGGAACCACCATACTAAGCCGGGAGGTTCGCCATGTACACGCTTGGTTCCCTGCTTGTCGCCTGGGTCCTGGGTTTCCTGGTCATCCAACGGGGGGCTTTGAAAGAGGTGCTGCCGGCGATCCTCTGCGGGATGCTCCTGGTCGGGCTTCCGGCGGCGATTCCCGGAGTCGACCTGCCCTACGGGCCCGTCGATCCCGACCTTGGCCCCAACCCGTGGGTCGCCCGGCTCCTGACCCAGGTGGGCATCACCCCCGTCTTCACCGCCTGGTTCGCCCAGGGGGTGCCAAAGGGGGGGCCCTTCCCCCTCCGCCGGATCACCCTCTTCGCCCTTCTCGGCCTCGGGCTGGAGCTGATGCGGCACGGCGCCGGGCTGATGCAGTACGCCCCCTGGTGGGGTCCGCACCTCTCCTTTCCCCTCTACCTCGGTTTCCTCTTCCTGATTTACCTGGCCCATGCTTACACACCTGCGTTCGGTTCGCCTCACCAGAGGGGTGACCGCTCCGTGCGAGAGGTGACTTCAACCCATGTTCTACCTTCCTCTGGCGGTTCTCACATGGCTCGTGGCCCGCTGGATCGTTGACAGGGCGCGCCTTTCGGCCCTGCTGGTCTACGGCCTCTTCGGGGCGGTCCTGGCCACCCTCCAGGATCGTCTCGTGATCCTCTACCAGCTCTGGGAGTACCGGGATACCGGCCTGGCCGACAGCCATCACGAGATTGCCCTGCTGATCAGCCTGAGCGCTGCCCCGGTCTTTGCCATGCGCTTCGCCCAGGGCCTCCGTGCCGCTGCCCCCTTCCCCATCCTCCGGGCGGTCCGGTACACCGCCTTCTCCATGCTCCCCGAGGTGGTCGGGCTGCAGACGGGCCACATTGCCTATCACAACGGATGGAACCTTATCTGGTCGGTGGTCGCTTACGGCCCGATCTGGCTCTCGATCTGGGCGCTGCATCGCTGGCTCTCCGAGCCGGCTGCCGCCGACGCATGACGCGAATACACAGGACCGCTCTGGTCCTGTGCTCTTTCTTGTTCAGCTCAGCGTCCGGAGGACGGCCCGCACCGGGGAGCCGTCGGCCTGCTCCAGCTTCAGGGGAAGGGCGATCAGCTCGTAGTCGCCCGGGGCCACGTCGTTCAGCTGGAGGTTCTCCAGGATGAGGATCCCGGCCTCGGCGCAGGCGCGGTGGGCGGGAAGATCCTTGCTGCTGCCCGGGTCGACCGAGTGGGCATCGGTGCCCAGCAGCCGCACCCCCTGGGAGGCCAGGTAGCGCACCGCCTCGGGTTCGAAGTAGGTGAAGTCGGGGTTGAAGCGGGAGAGGTCAGGGCAGGAGCCGGTCCGGATCAGCACCCGCTCCACCCCGCCCAGGTCGATCGCCCGAAGGTCGGCCTCGGTGACCGAGCGGCGGCCCTCCAGCGCCACGACCCGCGCCCTGCCCACGTATCGCTCGATGGGGACCTCCGCCATGAAGGCACCCTGCTGGTCGTAGTGGAAGGGGGCGTCGGCATGGGTGCCGTTGTGGGGGCTCAGGGTGATCTTCGAGAGGTTGACCGAGTCCCCCCGGTCCAGCCTGGCGGTGGGCTCCACGGAGCAGGGGGTATCCCCCGGCCAGGGGGCTGTGGCAGCACCCAGCGGGTGGGTGATGTCGATCAGCCTCATCGCCGCGCCCGCTCCAGCACGATCCGGTAGCCGTCGGCCCCGTAGTGCAGGCACTTCTTCACCCGGCTGATGGTGGCCGTGCTGGCCCCGGTGGCCGCCACGATATCCTCATAGGTCATCCCGGCGTCCAGCATCTTCGCCACCTCAAGCCGCTGCGCCAGCGCCTTGATCTCCCCGATGGTGGCGATGTCCTCGAAGAAGCGGTAGCACTCATCCACCGTCTCCAGGGTCAGAATCGCCTCGAACAGCTTGTCGGTCAGCTCGTCCCGCAGCTTTTCGTTGATCGGCATCTCGCTCCCCTCCCAGCACGGCCTCACCTGTCATCAACCAAGGGATTCGCTTTCGCGCGCTAAAATCCTCTTCGCTGGAAGCATCCGGCGCCCGTGATAAGCAGAGCGCAGCCTCCCTCCCGGGTGTGCTGCGCTTCCGCTTCAAGGCTGGATGTTCCGGGGGAAGTCGACCCCATCCTCGGGCGGGATGTGGTTCGGCCCGGGGACGGGGGCATGGGCGTGGGGGTCGGTGGCGCCGGTCTTGCGCTCGGGCGCCGTGGCAGAGCGGTGGTGGCCGCCGCGGATGTGGTCGCCCGGCACCCCGTGCTCCCGGGGGTGCGGCTGGGTCGGGGGCTGGTCGGGCGGCACCGTCCGGTTGGCCGGCCGGTCCTCGCCCAGCGCATCCTCCGGGGCGAGGTCGGGCGTGCCCGACCGCTCCGGCCTTTCGCCGGTGAAGGTCCTGTCCTCCGCCTGCCGGGCCCCCAGCTCCCGCCGGGTGCGGGCGCCGGTCCGGAGGGGCCAGAGGCCGACCCGGTTGCCCTCCTGACCCGGGTTGATGTTCCCGCCCAGGTCCCGGCCGCCCCGGCCGTCGGGGTCACGCTCTGCGGCGGTCGGCACCCTCCTCCCGCCGCCCACCAGCCGGACGCCGAAGAAGAAGAGGGCCAGCATCCCGCCGAGCGCCGCCAGCACATAGATCCATTCCATCGCTGTCACCGCCTTCTCAGGTTTCAGACTCGCTCTTAGTCTGTCCCTCCGGCGGTGGTCCAACCGCGGCTTTACCGGGAACCGAGCACGGGCAGGCTCACATGGGAGCGGCCGAACCAGATGACCTGCTCGGCAACCACCGCCTCCGCCGCCGTTGCCCGCAGGTTGTCGCCCCCGGTGTGCAGGTTCCGGTCGTACTTGGGGAAGTTGCTGCCGGCCACCTCCAGCCGGAGCCGGTGGCCGGGAGCCAGCAGGTGGGCGCAGGCCATGCTCAACCGCAGCGGGTAGACCTCCCCCGGTATCAGCGGCTCCGGCCGGTCCATGCCGTGCCGGTACCGGGCGCGGAGGATAGCATCGGCGATGTAGCGGGCGGTGCCATCCGGCGCCACATCGCAGAGCTTGACGGCAAAGTCGGCATCGGGGGTGGATGCCGAGGCCCAGAGCGCCACCTCCACCTCCCCGCAGAGGGGCAGGGGCGCCTCCGCCGGGTCGGTGTCGAAGGTGAGCACGTCGGGCCGCTCGCCGGTGGTCTGGACCGCGGGGCCGGGCTCCAGGCCCATCCGGGCCGCCGGGAACTCCCAGACCGCCCCGCCCTGGGTGGGCACCGGGTCATCCGGGTCGGAGCGGAAGTGCCGGGACCCGCCGGCGGGCGGCTCCGGCTGCAGCCGGCCCTCGGCCAGGTAGAGGGTCTGCGGGACCGCATCGGGCGCCGGCCAGCCCGCCAGGTCGCGCCAGCCGGAGCCCTCCCCCTCGCCGGTGAGGTAGAGGGTGACCGGGGCGGACGGATCCGGCCGGCCGTGGAACCAGCGATCAAGCCAGGCGAACATCGCCCGCTGGAACTCGGGCGCCGCCAGGATGGCGTTGTGGCTCCAGGGCCCCACCAGCAGCCGCTGCGGGGCGCCCGAGGCGGCCAGCATCCGCCGGTAGGGCTCCAGGGTGGCGTGGAGGATGAAGTCGTACCAGCCCCCGGCATGGAGCCCCGGGGCCCTCACCTGATCGAGGTAGCGGCTCAGGTCCATGGAAGCCCAGAAGGGGCTCTCCGCTCCCACCCCTTCGCAGAGCCCCCGCCAGACCGGCGACTGCGGCACCATCTCCGCCAGGGGCAGGGTCCGGTAGAAGCTCTGCCAGTCCCGCGCCTTCAGGGGCGGAGGCTCCGCCAGCAGCATGGTCCAGGGCGCCGCATGGTGGAGCTGCATGGCCCCTCCCTGCCAGGAGAGCAGATCCCGGCTGATGGGCACGGTGACCCAGATGCAGGCCTTCACCCGCTCCGGCATGGCCGCGGCGATGGGGATGGCGGCGCCGGCGCAGTAGGAGAGACCGAGGATACCCAGCCGGCCGTCGCACCAGGGTTGCCCCACCAGCCACTCGGCCAGATCCAGCGCATCCGGCGGCTCCTGGGCATAGAGGCCGAAGGTGCCCTCGGAGCCGCCCGTCCCGCGCACATCCTGGACCAGCAGGCCGTAGCCCCCTCCGGTCAGCACCGCGGCCAGCCCCTTCATCTGCCACCGCCCGTAGGGCGTCCGGAGGAGGATGATCGGATGGGGACCGTCACCCTCGGGCAGGTAGAGGTCGGTGGCCAGCCGGACCGAGTCCCGCATGGGCAGCATGTAGGTGTCGGTGATCATCGCCCTCCTCCCTCCTGATCGGTCAGGTCAGAGAACCACATCGCCTGCAGATCGGCCATCTGCCGGTTCAGCTGCCGCCAGGCCGCCGGATCCGCCCGGCGGGCCAGCTCCGCCAGGAAGATATCGTGCCGGATGTACTCCCCGGCGATCAGCGCCACGCCCCGGTTCCGGGTCCAGAGCCCCACGGCCTGCCGGTCGGGCCCCATCTCGGCCAGCAGCGCCTCCGCCTGGTCGGCCACCACCACCAGGGCGGGCAGGCTGCCCGAAAGGCGGCGGTCGAAGGAGGGCGGGTTGTGGTAGAAGCTGTTCCGCAGGCCGAGGATCGCCTCCCCGTAGACCAGGGCGTAGACCTTCACCCCCCGCTGCTCCGCCGCCCGCAGCGCCGGCGCCAGCCGCTCCAGCTCCGCCGGCCAGCCGGAGACGAAGAGCCGGTGGACCGCGGCCGCAGCGATCTCCGCCGCCCGCTCCAGCAGCGGCTCATGCCCCCGCACCGTGATCAGCGGCGCCGCCTCCTCCGGGCTGGCCACCTCTGCCAGGACCGGTGCCAGCTCCGCCGCCAGCCGCTCCGCCCGCTCCCGGTGGCGCCGGAGCAGGGTGGCGTGGGGCACCGGGTGGTAGAGCGTCCGCTCCCCCTCCTGGCTGGTCAGCGCCGCCTCCTTGGCCACCAGCCCGTTCAGCGCCTCGTAGATCTTGGCCTGGGGCACGCCGGACTGGCGGGCCAGCTCGTACCCGGTCGCCCCGGGCCTGGCCAGCAGGGCCAGGTAGGCCCGGGCCTCGTAGACGGTCAAGCCCAGCTGCTGCAGTCCTTCGAGCAGATCCATCGGCAGCCCTCCAATAGTAACTACTATTGTGGTTACTACGAGCATACCGCATCACCAGACCACCGTCAAGCGACTTCTGAAATTATTGCGACTTGTCCAAGAATAAATTACACCATGCAGAAGGGTTTGTGCCTAAATCATCGAAATATACTCTATATTACGTCATAAGGTGGTGGGGCAGGATCGTTAATCAGAGTGAAGCGCTTGCAAACGGGACCCGGTAGGGCATCCATGAAAGGAGAGCAGGAGGATGGGCGACGATTCCCGGACGCGGACGAGAAAAGCTCCCGTGGGTGTGAAGATCAACCAGGCGTATGAGGTGAACCTGAATGTGGACATCCTGCCGGCGGGGAAGATTCCCCCCGCCGTCAAACTGAACTGCCAGCCTCGCCAGGGCGCCGAACGAGTCACCAAGGATCCCCTGGAACTGCCCGAGTCCACCCGCACCTGGGTGCTGGAGATGAACCAGGTGGTCACGGCATGGCTGAGCAAGGATCGGAAGAACCAGCTGCTCTTCCTGGCGGACCCGGTGGGGGCGCTGCAGAAGGCCGGGATCAGGCTGGACCGGGCGCGGCTGAAGGAGCTGGCCCGGCTCCGGGAGAGCCTGGGCACGGCGCAGGCGGTTCTCCCTGGTCTGCAGATCCGCTCCGTCCGCACCGCCGCCGTGAAACCGGATGGCGGCGG
>JBMONC010000091.1:13677-39472 GCA_049324875.1 Bacillota bacterium | reverse complement strand
GGCTGGACCGGGCGCGGCTGAAGGAGCTGGCCCGGCTCCGGGAGAGCCTGGGCACGGCGCAGGCGGTTCTCCCTGGTCTGCAGATCCGCTCCGTCCGCACCGCCGCCGTGAAACCGGATGGCGGCGGCGAGCCGAAAAGGAGGGGCTGAGCCATGGCGCAGGACCGCACCTCTGGTTTCGACCTCCTGGTTCAGATCAGCGAGACCGAGCTGAACAACCAGGTGGCGGCGGCCGCGGCCAGCGGCCTCTTCTTCCCCACCAGCATCAGCCGCCCGGTCAACACCCTGGGCGTCACCGGGCAGCTCGACCTGAACCTGGGCATCCCGGTGGTCGACCTGGACCGCCCCCGGCCGCAGATGGGCCTCACGATCCCCTTCACCAACTCGCAGCTGGCGATTACCTCGCCGGTTCCGGCCACCATCGCCCCGCTCAGCGGCACCATCGTGGTGGTGGATCAAGTCCAGATCCGGTCGACCGGCGGAACCCAGCAGGCGGTCATGGACTTCACCAGCGGGGCACCCACCGTCACAGTCACCTTCTCTCCGGCCACAGCGCTCCTGCTGACGCCCATCCTGTCCGGTCTGGGCATCACCCTGGATCAGGCGCGGGCGGCCCTGGCCGCCCAGGTCCAGGCAAGCCTTGTGGCCGACGTGCAGCGGCTGCCGCTGACCCCGCAGATTCCCGTGGCCGACGACTCGGATCCGATCACGCCCTTCAGCATCGAGGTGACCACCGTCAACGACACCACCGCGGCCGACCGGGATGCCCTGACCTTCGGCATCCGCACCGATGCGGCATCCGGGGGCAACATCAACGGCGTCACCCAGAGCTTCATCCCAGCCGGCGGCCAGTCGGTGGTGATGATGTCCAACTTCTGGCTGCTCGCCCGGGTGGTCCGCCCGCGGCTGGCGGCCGAGCTGGGGCTCTCGGCGGCTGACTTTGACACGCCGCTCCGGCTGAACCGGCCGGTGCCGGCGCCAGGGGGCCAGGGGACGCTCACCCAGCTGGAGGGGCGGGTGGAGGGGAACCGGATCCGCATCGACGGCCGGGCGACCGCCTCGGGCACCGGCTGGTCGGCGGTGGCCACCTTCCACTTCTTCATCGACCTGAGCCTCTCGGGCGGCCAGATCCAGATCACCGCATCGCCGGCGGTGGTCGACACCGATGTCAGCCTGGAGTGGTGGGTCTGGCTGCTGAGCCTGGGACTGGGCGCCCTCTTCGGCGGGATCGTCGGGGCGATCGTCGGCGCCATCGTGCCCGCCATCGTCGAGGCGGTGGCGGAGGGGCTGGCTGAGCAGGCGGCCTCCCAGGCCTTCGACGATGCGGTCGGCAACATCCCGCCGATCCCCCTGGGCCCCATCGGATCGACGCTGACCCTGACCAGCCTCCTCTTGGACGACCTGGAACTGCGGGGTCCGATCCAGTGGGGCCTGACCTTCCCCGTGAAGAGCTCGGGCGCACATATGGCCGGCGGTGGCTTCACCTTGGATCTCGATGCGGGCACCCTCCATCCGGCGGGCAGCCTGCTGGCCAAGCTGGATCTGGCCTGGAACCCGGCCACGGGGCTGAGCACCCGGAACGGGGCAGGGCTGTCGGTGACCGGCTACTCCTACGGGGCGCTGACCCCCGTGCAGCTTCGCAACCTCAGCTTCGCCACCACCCACCTGCCGGCGGCCTCCATCCCGCCCGTGGCAGACCTGGGGTTCTTCGACATCGGCGAGGCGGTGGTCTTCGGCGTGCGGACCAACCAGGGCCGGCTGGCCAAGGTGAAGGCCTGGCGGGATCTGCTGGCAGGCGGGGCGCTCCGGCTGGAGTGGACCACCTACGACACGCCGATCCCCACCCTGGACATCGCCCTCCGCTGGGAGGTGATGGAGAAGGGTGAGGGCACGCCCTTCGTCGGGGCGGACTTCGCGGCCTGCACCCGGTACACGGTGAGCCGGCGCTGCACGGTCGAGGCCTGGCCCCGCCTGATGGCCTTCCCGGTCAACTACCAGTGGTGCCTCTGCGGTACTGTGCTCCAGGGCCAGGGGAAGCTCCAGCACGCCGGAGGCAGCATCGCCTACCGGGTCGACGGGCGCTACCTCACCCTGGAGACCGAGATGGGGCAGGCGGTCGACTGCGAGCTCTGCGTCAGCGCCGTTGACGCCAAGAGCCGGGAGCTCTTCACCTGCGTGCCGCTCCAGATCGGCCCTACCGAGACCGACTGCGGCCGGGGCCGCAGGTTCTACCCCAAGCCCAAGCTGGAGTGGATTCCCTGCGATCCGCTGGTGACGATCAGCCGGTGGGAGCCGGTGACCTCCCCGCTGGTGCAGGGGCAGATCCGGCAGGCCATCGAGCAGGGCCGGGGAAAGTAGTCGGAGAGCCGCCTGACCTCTCGGTCGGGCGGCTCCCTGCTCCGTCAGTCCGCAGCGTCGACGGCCGGCTCCACGATGATCGCCTCGCCCTGGGCCTGCTGCACCGGCCGCAGGTTGAAGAACCCCTTGCCCGCCAGCCAGACCAGCGGCAGGATGCCCGGCACCAGGAAGACCGTGTCCGGCAGCGCCCGGAGCCACATCAGGGTGTTGACGATCGGCCGCTGGTAGAAGCTGAAGTCCCGGGCGGCGTGGAAGCCGTTGGTGAAGGACTCGGCCATCTGCATGAAGCCCACCGGGGCCAGGGTGATCAGGATCATCCCCATCAGCCCGATGTTCAGCCCCCAGAAGGACCAGGTGACCGCCCGCTCGCTCCAGGCCTCCGGCTTGATGATGTTCCGCAGCACGTAGAGCAGGAGGGCGATGGCCAGCATGCCGTAGACGCCCATCAGCGCCCCGTGGCCGTGGGTCGGGGTGAGCCAGGAGCCGTGCTGGAAGTAGGAGACCACCGGCAGGTTGATCAGGAAGCCCAGCACGCCGGCCCCGAAGAGGTTCCAGAAGGCGACCGCCACCAGGAAGAAGAAGGTGCCCTTGTAGGGGAAGTTGCCCTCGTCCGCCTTGGCGATCCGGTACTGGTCGTAGGCCTCCACCATCAGCAGGGTGAGGGGAATCACCTCCAGCGCCGAGAAGACCGAGCCGAGGCCGACCCACATCTCGGGGGCGCCGATCCAGTAGTAGTGGTGGCCGGTGCCGATCACGCCGGAGGAGAGCAGCAGGATCAGCTGGAAGTAGAGCGCCCGGACCGTCGACCGCTCGGTCACCAGCTTCAGGGCGACCATCAGGTAGCCGACGATTACCACGGCGAAGACCTCGAACATCCCCTCCACCCAGAGGTGGATGATCCACCAGCGCCAGTAGTCGGCGTAGGTGATGTGGGTATCCGGCTTCATGAAGAAGGCGAAGGTGTAGAAGAGCGGGATGCCGATGGAGGTGTAGAGCAGCAGGTGGGTCAGGCCGCCCTTATCCTCCTGGCTCTTCAGGGTGCCGCGGAGCCCCCGATAGAGGATCGCCACCCAGAGGCCCAGGCCCACCACCAGCAGGATCTGCCAGATCCGGCCCAGCTCAAGGTACTCCCAGCCCTGGTGGCCCAGCAGGAACCAGTTGTTGCCCAGGTAGCCCTTCACGCCCAGCCACTGGCCGATCAGCGAGCCGGCCACCACCACCACCAGGGCCCAGAAGAGCACGTCGATCAGGATTCCCTGCCCCTTCGGCTCCTTGCCGGCGATGGCCGGGGCGGCATAGAGCCCCATGGCCAACCAGGCGGTGGCGATCCAGAAGATCGCCAGCTGCAGGTGCCAGCCCTTGGCGATGTTGAAGGGCAGGACCGAGGGCAGATCGAGGCCGTAGAAGCTGGAGCCCTCGGCGTAGTAGTGGGCCAGCACCCCGCCCAGCAGCGCCTGGGCCAGGAAGAGGAGCGTCACCACCAGCAGGAACTTGCCCAGCTTCCGCTGGCCGGGGGTGACCTGGAGCTTGGAGAGGTCGTACTTGGGGAACTTGCGGTAGGCCGGCTCCATCTCCAGGTGGTAGCGCTTCTGCAGCCAGAGGATCAGCGCCAGGCCGGCGATCAGCAGCACCACCGAGACGGCGGACCAGAGCACCGCGCTGTAGGTCGCCTCGTTGCCCGACTCCGGGGCATAGGGCCAGTTGTTGGTGTAGGAGTACTCCTGGCCGGGCCGCTGGGCCACAGAGAGCCAGGCGGTCCAGGTGAAGAAGTCGGCGATCTGCCGGATCTGGTCCCCCTCCGCCACGTAGGCCCGGCCGCTCTGGGGCAGGTGGGACTCCTGGATCATCCCGGCGGGCAGCGAGGCGGCGGGGTTGCCCTGCTCAAAGTAGGTCCGGTAGTGGCTCCGCACCGCCTCCAGGGCTGCCGCCTGCCCCTCGGTGAAGGTGAGGGTGCCCGTCTGCTCGTCGAAGCGGTTCTCCTTCAGCTCCGCCTTCACCCGGGCCTCCACCCCGCCCCGCTCCTCGGGGCTCAGGTCGGCGAAAGGCTTGTCGTGGAGCTTCTGGGCGTGGAACTCCTGCAGCGCCACCGTGAAGAGGTGGAGCGCCTCGGCGGTGTAGTCCGGCCCCAAGTAGGAGCCGTGGCCCAGCACCGAACCGTAGTCCATCAGCCCGTACTTCTGGTAGACCGCCTGGCCGCCCATGATCTGCTCCCCGGTGGTCAGAACGGTGCCGTCGGGCCCCACGATCCGGTCCGGAATCGGGGCCTTGCCCTTGTAGATCCACCCTCCGCCCACCAGCATCACGGTGAAGGCGAAGAGCATCGTCAACAGGAGCAAGTGTTTGAGGAGTCGGTTCTGTGTCATGGCGCATGACCTCCTGTGCGGCTTCTTGCTGACTCCATGCTACCGAAGCCAGACGGCGCAAGCCTTGCGCCCGCGCACAGGAAGGGCGTGATCCTTTTCACATCAGGGTGTGTGAGCTCGATCACAGAAGAGGGCGGAAAAGGAAAGGCCCGCCGGCGGACCGGCGGGCCTGCTGCCCTCTGGCTACTGGATCTCGAAGACCACCGAAACCGAGACCGAGAAGCTGGAGGTACCGCCGAAGACCGGGGCGGGGGCCATCTCGGCCTTGGCCATGCCGGCCATCCCGTCCGCCATCGAGCGGGAGAAGATGGGCACGCCGTTGTCGTGGATCGAGATGGACTGGACCCGCACCACCGCAGCGCCGAGCCGGTTCGCCACCCGCTCGGCCTTCGCCTTGGCGTCGTCCACCGCCAGGTCCAGCGCCTGCTGCATCAGGGCGTCGGTATCCTTCACGGAGAAGCTGACCCCGTTCACCTGGTTGGCGCCCGCCTCCACCGCCAGCTGGAAGAGCTCCGCCACCTTGTCAAGCTGCTGGGTGGTGATGTTCAGGCTGGTGGTGGCCCGGTAGCCGACCAGCTCCTGCCCCTTCTCCTGGGTCCACTTGTACTCGGGGTGCAGGCTGAAGACCCCGGTCTCGATCTGCTCCTCCTTCACCCCCGCCGCCTTCACCGTGCCGGAGATCTTCTGCAGCTCCGCGCTCATGGCGTTGTAGGCCTCCTTGGGGGTGGGCATCACGTGGGTGATCCCCAGGGAGATGGTGGCGGTGTCGGGCTTCACCTCGAGCCTCCCCTGGCCGGAGACGCTCAGGGTGCGGGTCGGGGTGGATGTGCTGCCGGTCTCGGCGCGGGAATCGGATGGGAACATCAGGGCGCCCATCAGCATCAGGGCGGCAAGCAACGCTGCCAATACGCCTCGCTTCATCTTCATACCTCCAGTGGGTTTCGTCACCAGAATAGACGGGGGCACCGTCCGCTCGGATTCATCTCCCCGGTAATTTTTTCTCCGTCGCCAATCTCATCAGTAAATTGTCACGAAGGCAGGGATGACAGCGTTTCGTGCGAAGTGTGAGGGGGGAGGTGTAGAGTCGATGTCCGAACAGATCCGCCAGCGGTTGGTTCCCACATCGCGGTTGAAGGTGCACGTCCGGGAGTCCGGCTCCGGCTCCGTTCCGGTGATTTTCGTCCATGGCAACTGCAGCTCGGGGGCCTACTTCGAGGAGCTGATGCTCGCCCTGCCGCCCCAATACCGGGCGATCGCCCCGGACCTGCGGGGCTTCGGCGGGACCGAACCGCTCCCGATCGACGCCACCCGCGGCTGCGGCGACTGGGCTGATGATCTGGCTGCCCTGGTCGACGCCCTGGCTCTGGATCGGTTCCACCTGGTCGGCTGGTCGATGGGGGGCGGGGTGGCCATGCGGTATGCGCTGGAGCAGGCCGACCGGCTCCTCTCCCTCACCCTGATCGCCCCCGTGAGCCCCTACGGCTTCGGCGGCACCAAGGACCTGGTGGGTACCCCCAACGCCCCGGACTACGCCGGTTCCGGCGGGGGGACGGCCAACGGCGAGTTCGTCAAGGCGATTGCCTCCGGTGACCGGGGGGCTGAGAGCCAGGTCTCGCCCCGGAACATCATCAACGCCTTCTACGTCAAGCCGCCCTTCCGGGGCACTCCGGAGCAGGAGGAGCGCTGGGTCGACTCGGTGCTGACCACCCGGACCGGCGATGACTACTACCCCGGCGACATGACCCCCTCGCCCCACTGGCCCGGCGCCGCCCCCGGCACCCGGGGGATCAACAACGCCATCTCTCCCAAGTACCACAACCTGGCCGCCTTCGCCGAGCTGAAGCGGAAGGTCCCGGTCCTCTGGGTCCGGGGCGACAGCGACCAGATCGTCAGCGACACCTCCCTCTTCGACCTGGCCTTCCTGGGGCAGCTGGGGGTTGTGCCCGGCTGGCCCGGCGCCGAGCTCTGTCCGCCCCAGCCGATGATCGGCCAGACGCGGGCGGTGCTGGAGGCCTACCGGGCCAACGGCGGCAGCTATGAAGAGGTGGTGATCGCCGACGCCGGCCACTCCCCCTTCATCGAGAAGCCGGCCGAGTTCCAGACCAGGTTCTTCGCCCTGCTGGAGCAGAGCAGCCGGTGAAAGCGAAGCCCCCGGGACTTCCCCGGGGGTTTTGCGCGCCTATGCGGGCCACCCTGCCTCTGCCTGTCCACGGCCGGCGGGCCTAACGGCTATTCCCTGCCATCTTCCAGGGTGACCCAGGTGTTGATTCTAACCCGCCCGCCCGGCCCCGCTCCGGCCGACCGGACCGCCTCCAGGTACTCCTCGCCACCCTCGGCGAAGAGGACGCCCTTCCGCCCGGAGACCAGCACCATGGTCTGGTCATCGTTCAGGCCGGCAAGATCGGCCAGTCGCTCGGCCGGGAACTCGATCCGGAACAGGTCCCGCTCCGGCTGGTCCTGAACCCGCACCACCAGCAGGAGCCGGTAGTTCGGGTCTCCCAGCAGCCCCTCGCCCCCGACCCAGCCCAGGTACTGCACCGGGGCCACCCCATCCTGGAGGGCGAAGAAGGCGGGATCCTCCAGCAGGCCTGCCACGTGGACCAGGCAGAGATCCTCGTCGTAGGTGATCGCCTCCACCGGGTAGACCGGGGAGGAGGCGGCATCCTCCCGCTGCTGCTCGGGGTTGAAGGGAAAGGCCTCCCCCACCTCCAGCACGGTGAGGAGCTCCTCCCAGCCGCAGAGGGGGCACTCCGCCTTCGCCGCTCCGCTCCGGGGCCACTCGCCCATCGGCAGCAGGGCGGTGTCGCAGCGGGGGCAGCCCAGCACCGGGCCGTCGGGGTCATTCGTCAGTCGCACGTGCATGGCGTCCAACGGGTTCATCCTTTCATCTGTTCTCACGCATAGGGTACCCTTCCCGCGGCGCCCTGGCAACCTCGGCCCGTTGGTGCGGGTAGCGCCCTACCGGTCACTGGCCCGCTTGGCGTACCGCAGGTTGTCGATCACCTGCCGGAGCATCTCGATGCCCGCTTCATCCAGCTGGTTGCGATACTCAATCAGGGTGAGTCCGGGCGGAATCTGATCGCCCAGCCGCTCCCGGACCACCGTGGTCAGCACCAGCACCTCGACGCTGCTCAGCACCCGTTGGACGCTGGCCGGATCGGTCATGGGCGACTTGTTCAGATTCCGGGCCGCTTGGGGCAGGGCCTTCTTCAGGCTACGCTCCATCACCCGTACATCTTCGGGAGACATGCAGATGAGGCCCACGGGGGTGCGGCTGGGGAGCTGGGAGAGCCGGGCCGCCACATCGAGGATCTGGCCCATGGCGAGGGCATAGAGGTTGCGGGGCCTCTCCAGATGCTCCACCAGCACCGCCTCCACCTCCGGCCGGTGGACTACGGTCGTCACCACCAGGTCAGCACCTGCCAGCAGGTGCCGGTACTCCTCGAAATCTTCCTCTAACTCCTCCAGGAGAAGCGGCGTGAAGGGGACGCCGAGGTGCCGCTCCAAGTCGGCGGCGTAGCGCTGTGCGGTGGGCCGGTTGCACTCCACAAAGACCCCGCGAAGGGCCGGGGGGTCCTCCCGCTCCCTGAAGATGCGGCTCATGACCGCAGCCACCAGGTCCTGCGGAGAGATGCCGAGCGCCAGCGCCTGGGTGACAAAGCCCTCCACCAGGCGGTCGAACTCCGCCTGCTTCTTTTCCGGGTAGAGCCGTTCGGGCTGGGGCAGCACAAAGGCGCCCCGGCCCTGTTTCATCTGAATGTACCCCTCGCTCTGCAGCTCCTGCATCGCCTTCAGCACCGTGTGCTGGTTGACGCCAAGCGTCTCGGCGAGCTGCCGCACCGGGGGAAGCCTGGTGCCCGGGGCCAGGGCGCCGGTGGCGATGCGCCCCCGCAACTGTTCCCGAACCTGGACATAGAGGGGCAGGTGGTGGCTCTTCTGCAGGACCATCCCTGCGGTGGCGCTCGGAATAGAACGACCCATCAAAAAAATCACCTTTCTGGTTGTCGACCAAATATTCTACTTGCATTATACCATCCCCATTTGTATTATAACACTATAACAATAGAACACTCTATCAATAATGAATACTTATAGCGCTCGGCTCCAACAATCAGGGAGGGGGAATGTGGTGTGAAGCGTCTCATGAAGGTCCTGGCCCTGGCCTCTGTGCTCGCACTGGTGCTGTCAGGCTGCGGAGGACAGCAGACCCAACAGCCCGCCGGGCAGGCGACGGCTCCCGCCGCCAGCGCTGCCCCGATCAAGGTGAAGGTCTCTCAGCCCGTCGACAGCCTGCTCCAGATGGAGCTTTATGTCGCTCGGGGCAAGGGGTACTTCAAAGAGCAAGGACTTGAAGTGGAGCAGATCAGCACCAATGGCGGCGGCCCCGACACCGCCGCTCTCCTGGCTGGCGAGGTTCAGTTCAACGTCGCCTCGGACACCTACCACATTGACCTGCAGCGGCAGGGGAAGAAGACCCTGGGCGTCTTCAACTACCAGAACAAGAACGTGGTCACCTGGGCGATTCACAAGGATGCCGCCGCCAAAATCGGCATCACCGAAACGACTCCGCTGAAGGAGAAGCTGCCCAAGCTGAAGGGGTTGAGAATCGGCATCACCAAGCCCGGCGCCCTGACCGACAAGGTTGCCCGTTACTATGTCCAGCGGGCCGGCCTTGACCCCGACCGGGACGTGCAGATCATCGGGGTCGGCTCCGGCCCCACCGCCGTTGCCGCGCTGGAGCAGAAGAAGATCGACGTCCTCGTGGTCAGCGTCCCACAGCCGGAGATGGCGATTCAGAAGGGCTTTGCCATCCACTTCATGGGCGTGGGCGAGGATACCGAGTTCGGCGGCTTCCTGATGTCGACGGTCCGGGTGATGGAAGACTGGGCCAATCAGAACCCTGAGACCGTCAAGAAGTTCGTAGCCGCCGTCCAGAAGGCGTCGGAGTTCGTCCAGAGCGCTCCCCCCGAGGAGATTGCCGAGGTGATCGCTCCTTACTTGAAGGACTACGACAAGGACCTGCTCCTGGCCGGCGTCAGGCAGGTGAAGCTGGCAACCAATCCGACCGGCCGGATCCAGAAGGAGTGGGCGGACAATACCGTCCTTCTGATGGGCGTGACTGACATCAAGGGCGAGGACGTCTTCAAGCAGTTCACCGACAAGTACATCACCAAGTAACGGAAAGGGGGAGCGCCGTGTCCGCCAACCTCCATACCAACCCGGCGCCCCAGCGACCTACCGCCGAACACGAGATCATTCTGCGGCTTGATAAGGTGAGCATGGAGTTCGAGTCCGACGGCAGAACCGTCCGGGCGCTGGAGGAGTTCACCCTCGACGTGCGGCGGGGCGAGTTCCTCACGATCGTCGGCCCCAGTGGCTGTGGCAAGTCCACGGTGCTCAACTCCATCGTCGGGCTCCTGGAGCCGACCCACGGGAAGGTTTACTACAAGGGGCAGCCGCACACCGGCATCAACACCGAGATCGGCTATGTCACCCAGGAGGACAACCTCTTCCCCTGGCGCACAGCCCTGGGGTCTGTGGAGTTCGGCATGGAGGTTCGGGGCTTTCCGAAGGAGGAGCGCCGTCGCCGGGCCCTGGAACTGATTGAGGCGGTCGGTCTGAAGGGGTTCGAAAACCACTACCGCCACCAGCTCTCCGGCGGGATGCGGCAGCGGGTCAACATCATCCGCACCCTCAGCTACCGTCCCGAGGTGATTCTGATGGATGAGCCCTTCGGACCGCTCGATGCCCAAACCCGGATCATCCTGCAGGACGAGCTGCTTAAGCTCTGGCAGGCGGAGAAGGCCACCATCATCTTCATCACCCACGACCTGTCGGAAGCGATTGCGATGGCCGACCGGGTGCTGGTGATGTCCCGCCGCCCGGGCCGGGTGTTGGCCCTGAAAGAGGTCAACATCCCCCGCCCGCGGGATGTCTACAGCATCAGCGAGAATCCGGAGTATCAGCGGCTGCATGAGGAGTTATGGCGGATCCTCCGGGAAGAGGTCCGCCCGGAAGGAGGTGGGCAGCGATGAGCGCCCCTTCCCTCTCCAACGACTCCCCGACCAAGCCCGGCGGCCCGGCGAAACCGACTCCATCATCTGGGTGGAAGGGCTCCCACCTCCTCCTCTGGCAGGTCGGCGTCGGACTCTCCCTCCTGCTGCTCTGGGAGTTGACCTCCGGCAGGCTCTACGACGTCTTCTGGATCAGCCGCCCCAGCCTGGTGATGGAGTACCTCGTCCAGTACTGGACCGATGGGCTGCTGATGAAGGATCTGACGGTCACCTTCAAAAATGCGATCATCGGTTATCTGCTGGGCTCAGTATTCGGGGTCTTCTTTGGCTTCCTCCTCGCCTCGGCGAAGCGGGTGGCCGATGTGCTGAACCCCTATATCATCGCCACGTATGGCATTCCCCGTATCGCCCTGGCACCGCTGATGGTGGTCTGGTTCGGCATCGGCGACCAGTCCAAGATCTTCCTTGCCGCCATGATGGCCTTCATGCTCACCTTCTTCAACACCTACACGGGTGTGCGGAGCGTGGAGCCGCCTCTCCTAAACGTCGCCCGGGTGATGGGCGCCTCGAAGTGGCAGCTGGTCTACAAGGTGATCCTGCCGGCCGCCTCTCCCTGGATCATTGCCGGGCTTCAGGTCAGCTTTCCCAACGCCCTCGTCTCGGCGGTGGTCGGCGAGTTCATCGCCGCCAGCGCGGGCCTTGGTTTCCGCCTGAGCTACAACGGGAACACCTTTAACACAGCGGGTACGATGGCGGGCGTCCTGCTCCTCATGGTCATCGTTCTGATCCTCAACAATCTCCTGGAACGAGCAGAGGCCTACCTGCTGCGCTGGAGACCCAAGGACCAACGCCGGTAGGGCCGATAGGAGGTCGCACCCTTGCGCTTTTGCACCTTTGCCGCTGATGGGCGGATCCACGTGGGTGTTGTGGAACCAGAGACCAACCGGGTGGTCCCGCTGGACGTTCCCGACATGCTGACCCTGATCCGCCGCCCCGACGCTCTTACCCTTGCAAGCACCGCCCTGGCGGGGGGAGGTGCTCGGTTTCCCCTCAGCGAGGTGCGCCTGCTGGCACCGATTCCGCGGCCGGCCAAGAACATCTACTGCGTGGGGCTGAACTACGCGGCCCACAGCGATGAGTTCACGGGCGGCACCAAGCCACCGCCCGCAGCGCCCATCATCTTCAGCAAGACGCCCGGCACGGTGATCGGCCCCGGGGAGGCGATCGATAGCCATCCCGACCTGACCCGGGAGGTGGACTACGAGGCGGAGTTGGCGGTGGTGATCGGCCGGACCGGACGGAACATCCGGAAGGAAGAGGCGCGGGCGTACATCTTCGGGTACACCATCATCAACGATGTGACCGCCCGGGACCTGCAGCGAAAGCACCAGCAGTGGCTGATCGGCAAGAGCCTCGACACCTTCTGCCCGATGGGGCCCTTCCTGGTCCACCGCGACGAGATTCCCTGGCCGGTGGCGCTCAACATCTCCAGCCGGGTGAACGGAGAGCTCCGGCAGAACTCGAACACCCGGCACCTGATCTTCGATATCCCGACCCTGATCGAGACCCTCTCGGCGGGCCACACGCTGGAGGCCGGTGACATCATCGCCACCGGCACCTGCGAGGGCGTGGGGATGGGCTTCAACCCGCCCCGCTTCCTGAAGCCGGGGGACCTGGTCGAGGTGGCGATCGAGGGGATCGGGCTGCTCGCCAACACGGTGCGCTAAGATGGGGGAGCTGTTGGCGCTCTTCAGCGCCCTCTGCTTCGCCCTGGCGGGGATCGCCGTCCGCCGGGGCGCCGAGGAGATGGATCGCGATGCCGGCCACCTGCTGAGCGTCCTGGTCAACGCCGTGCTCAACTCCATGGCACTGGCGGCGCGGGTGGCCTTCGGGCCACCCCTCGCCATGTCGGCACCGGGACTCGCCTACTTCGTCGCCGGGGGCGTCTTCACGGCCTTTCTCGGACGGATTCTCTGGATTCGGTCGATCCAGCGGATCGGCCCGGCCCGGGCCGGTTCCTACAAGATGGCCCAGGTGGTCCTCGTGCTCCTGGCGGGCGTGCTGCTGCTGGGGGAGTCCGCCTCCTGGATCGGGCTCGCCGGGGCGGCACTGGTCCTGGCCGGCCTGATCGCTCTCTCGGTGGAGCAGGTGAAGGGGAGCGGCGGACCCGGCAGCCGGACCGGCGTCTGGTACGGTCTGGCGTCAGCCCTGAGCTTCACGGTGGGGAACCTGGCCCGCAAGTCCGGCATGCTGGTCTGGCCGGAGGCCTTCGCCGGGGCGGCGATCGGCGCCGTGGTGGCAGCCATCTTGACCCTCGGGATGCCCGGAGCGGTCCCCCGCCTGCGGGAGGCCCTGGGGAGGCCCGGAGGGCAGCACGGTACGCTCTGGTTTCTCGGCACGGGAGTCGCCACCAGCATCTCGCAGTTCTCGCTCTTTGCGGCGATGGGCATCAGCCCGATCTGGGTGGTCAACCTGCTGGCGGGAACCGAACCGATGATCGCTGCGCTCCTCAGCCTGGTGCTGCTCCGGGGCCGGGAGATCTTCGGCCTGCGGCTCTGGACCAGCGTGGGACTGGTCACAGCCGGTATTGTGGTCATGTCGCTCCGGTAGGAGAGCGACCCTTCGCCTGGGTCGTGCAAAAGACCCCCTCCGCTGGCTCGGAGGGGGTCTTCCCTATCTGTCAGGCCTCCGGGCGCCGGAGCGCCCGCCAGCCGATGTCGCGGCGGTACTGCTTTCCCTCAAAGATGATCGCCTCGGCGCCATAGTAGGCCCGCTCCAGGGCGGCGGGGAGGTCGGGCGCCGTCGCCATCACGCCCAGCACCCGGCCCCCGGCGGTGACCAACTCCCCCTCCTCGGTGAAGTCGGTGCCGGCGTGGAAGACGGTGACTCCCCGGCTGTCCGCCTCCTCCAGCCCGTCGATGGGCAGCCCCTTCGGGTACTTGCCCGGGTAGCCCGGGGCGGCCAGCACGATGTTGGCGGCGGCTCCCTCGGCGAAGCGCAGCTCCACCTCGTTCAGCCTGCCGTCAAGGCAGGCGGTGATCACCTCCAGCAGGTCGTTCTGCAGGAGGGGCAGCACCACCTGGGTCTCGGGATCACCGAAGCGGCAGTTGAACTCCACCACCTTGGGGCCGTCCTTGGTCAGCATCAGCCCGGTGAAGAGGCAGCCGACGAAGGGCGCCCCCCGGCGGGCCATCTCGGCGATGGTCGGCTCCAGGATCCGCTTCTGGACGGTGCGGGCGATCTCGGGGGTGTAGGCGGGCACGGGGGCGTAGGTGCCCATGCCCCCGGTGTTCGGCCCGGTGTCGCCCTCGCCGATCCGCTTGTGATCCTGGGCGGAGACCATCTGCCGGATGCTCCGGCCATCGCAGAAGGCGAGGACGGAGACCTCCTCCCCCTCCATGTACTCCTCGATCACCACCCGGGCCCCCGCCTCGGCGAAGGCCTTGTCCAGCATGGCCTCCCGCAGCGCCGCCCGGGCCTCCTCCAGGGTCATGCAGACGGAGACGCCCTTGCCCGCCGCCAGCCCGTCCGCCTTGATCACGATCGGCGCCCCCTGCATCTCCACATAGGCCAAGGCCGCCTCGTACTGGTCAAAGGAGCCGTAGGCGGCGGTGGGCACCCCCGCCTTCATCATGACCTCCTTGGCGAAGTCCTTGGAGGCCTCGATCCGGGCCGCGGCCTTCGTGGGGCCGAAGGCCCGGATGCCCGCCGCCTGCAGCGCGTCCACCAGCCCCTCCGCCAGGGGGTCCTCCGGCCCGACGATCACCAGGTCGGCAGCCAGCTTCTGGGCCAGCGCCACCTGTCCGGCGATGTCGGCCGCCTTCACGTGGGGATGGCACCAGGCGAACCGGCCGATCCCCGGATTGCCGGGGGCGACATGCAGTTCATCAATATGGCGGCTCTGGATCACCTTCCAGGCCAGGGCGTGCTCCCGCCCGCCCCCGCCGACAATCAGCACCTTCATCCGTCCGTCCTCCTACTGGCGGATCACCGCCGTGCCATAGATCCAGGTCCGGCCGTCCCCCTCCTGCCGGACCGCCACCATGCCGGGCCGCCCCATGGCGTGCCCCTGCTCGATCTTGATCGACCCGCAGCCGGGCGCCGCCCCATGATGCCAGAGGTACCAGGCCAGCGCCACCGCCGCCACCCCCGTCACCGGGTCCTCCAGCATCCCCGCCCCCGCCGGGAAGTGCCTGGCATCGGCCACCGCTCCGAAGGAGCGGGGAACCAGGGTAAAGGGGTAGATCCCGGTCGCCCCCACAGCGGCACAGGCCTCCTCGACAGCGGTAGGGTCGGGCCGCAGCCCGTCCAGCGCCTCGGTGGAGCGGAGGGGTACCAGCAGCTTCGGCCGCCCGGCCGAAGCCACCTGCACCGGCCCGTCGATCGCCCCCGGCTCAATGCCGAGCCCCCGGGCGGCGATGGCCGGATCGACCGGCTCCTGCAGGGTGACCGGGGGCATCGCCATGCCCAGGAGGTAGGGCTCCACCGAGACCGGCAGGTCGCCGGCGGGCGTGCGGATGGTGAACCGGCCGGACCGGCCCCGCTGCCCAAGCACCGCCAGGGCGGCCAGCGTTCCGTGGCCGCAGAGGGTCATGGGGGCGCCCGAGGGCTGGTAGTAACTCAGGGCAGTGCCGTCGACGAAGGTGGTCTCCAGCCCCAGCTCCGCCGCCAACCGGCCCATCTCGGCCTCGCTCAGGCTGCCCGCATCCAGCACCACGGCGCCGGGGTTCCCCTTCCCCGGCTCCGTGGTGAAGACATCGACCAGATACCGCTCCATCGGCCTAGTGCCGGAAGTGGCGGACCCCGGTGAAGACCATGCCGATGCCCAGCTGGTCCGCCTTGCTGATCGAATCCTGGTCCCGGATGGAGCCGCCGGGCTGGGCGATGGCGGCGATCCCCGCCTCGCCCGCCGCCTCCACCACATCGGGGAAGGGGAAGAAGGCATCGGAGGCCAGCACCGCCCCCTTGACGGCATCCCCCGCCTGGCGCAGGGCGTGCCGGGCGGCGTCGATCCGGTTCATCTGGCCGGCCCCCACGCCGAGGGTCTGGCCGTTCTTGGCCACCACAATGGCGTTGGACTTCACGTACTTGCAGACCTTCCAGGCGAAGGCCAGATCCCGCAGCATCTGCTCGCTGACCGGGGTCTCGGTCACCGTCTTCCAGGTGCTCGGCGACTCGGGGATCGCATCCCAGTCCTGGACCAGGTAGCCGCCGCCCACCCGCTTGATGTCGTAGCCAGCGGGGGCGGTCCGATCGATCGGCCCGGTCTCCAGCAGCCGGAGGTCCTTCTTCTTGGTCAGCACCCGCAGCGCTTCGGGCTCAAAGGACGGGGCGATCACGATCTCGACGAAGATCTTGCTGATCTCCTTGGCGGTCGCCTCGTCGCAGGGCCGGTTCAGGGCGATGATCCCGCCGAAGATGGAGACGGTGTCCGCCTCATAGCACTTCTGGTAGGCCTCGCTGATGGTGGGCGCCACCGCCACGCCGCAGGGGTTGGCATGCTTGATCGCCACGGCGGCGGGCTCGTCGAACTCCTTGACCAGCTCCAGGGCAGCGTGGGCGTCGTTGATGTTGTTAAAGGAGAGTTCCTTGCCGTGCAGCTGCTTGGCCCGGGCGATCACGGTGCCGCCGGTGGTGCCGTCGGCGTAGAAGGCCGCCTGCTGGTGGGAGTTCTCGCCGTAGCGCAGGTCCTGGATCTTGGTCATGTGCAGGGTCATGGCGTAGGGGAACTTGGAGCCGGTGGCCGCCTCGGGCGGGGCCTGTCCCGCCTGCCGGGCGGCGATGATCGCCCGCCCCCGGTTGGCCAGCCAGCCGGCGACGGCGGTATCGTAGGCGGAGGTGTGCTCAAAGGCCTCCACCATCAGCTCGAACTTGGTGGTCAGCGAGACCTCGCCGCCCTGCCGGAGCTCATCCAGCACGGCGCTGTACCGGGCCGGGTTGACCAGGACCACCACGTCCTGGTAGTTCTTGGCCGCCGCCCGGACCATGGTAGGCCCGCCGATGTCGATCTTCTCAACCGCATCCTCCAGGGAGACGTTGGGGTCGGCCACCGTCTCCCGGAAGGGGTAGAGGTTGACCACCACCATATCGATGGGGGTGACGTTGTGCTGCTTCAGCTGCGCCATGTGCTCCGGGTTGGAGCGAATGGCGAGGATCCCGGCATGGATCTGCGGCTGGAGCGTCTTCACCCGCCCGTCGAGGATCTCGGGGAAGCCCGCCACCTGGGCGACCTCCATCACCGGGACGCCCGCCGCCTGCAGCGCCTTGAACGTGCCGCCGGTGGAGATGATCTCCACCCCCAGCTTGACCAACTCCTGCGCAAACTCAACGATCCCCTGCTTGTCGTAGACACTGATCAGCGCCCGCTTGACCGCCACTGCCGATTCCTCCTGGTCTGTATTCATTGGCTCTGCGTCGCAGCTCCCGACCGGTTCACACCCGGGACAGAGTTCCGCACAACCGTATCCCAACCGTATCCTGATCCCGCCCCGCACGTGTCCCAGTCCCGCACGCAGGGGCGCGGTCGCCGCGAGGGCCCCGCCTATCCCTCAGCAGGGGGAAGCCCGGGCCCCTTCCCCTCCTCCGGCCGGTAGCCGTCACGGTCCAGCCAGTACCGCTTCTCGTGGCCGGCCAGGTAGGCCAGCAGCGGGTCCCGATATGTAGACCAGGTGATGTAGCGGGCCACATCCTCCCGCTTCACCCACCGGGCATCAATCACGTACTCGTCCCCCTCCGGCACCCGGAGGCTGCCCGCCACCAGCCGGCAGGAGAAGACGTGGACCAGGAAGTGCAGGTCGTGAACCTGGTTGTGGGTGTCGAGGACGTAGGCCAGTTCCACCGGGGCCACCAGCAGTCCCGTCTCCTCCTGTACCTCGCGGACCACGCAGTCGGTGAGCGACTCCCCCATCTCCAGCCGCCCCCCGGGGAGCGACCAGACATCGCCGATGGACCAGCGGTTCAGCACCACCACCACCTGGTCCTCGTCCTCGATCAGACCGAGGGCCATGATGAACTGCGTTGCCACCCCTACACCTCCCCGCTAGAACAGGTGATACCGCGGCCGCCGCTCCTCCAGCCAGGTGACCAGCGGCTCCACCCACGGCCGGTGATTCATGTACTGGCGAATCTCCCGTGGGTTGACCCATTGGACCCGGATCACATCCTCATCCTCCTGAACGCCCAGCTCCCCCCCGGTGATTCGGGCGTGGAAGTAGACCTGCAGGAACCACTCCTGCCGACTGGCCACCAGCCACTCGGTGACGAAGGCCATCTCCGCCACCTCGACCTCCAGCCCCGTCTCCTCCCGGACCTCCCGCCGCAGCGTCTCCACCAGCGGCTCGCCGTCCTCGCAGGAGCCCTTCGGCAGGGACCAGTGAGACCGCCCATGGCCCCGGTTGAGGACGAGGAGCACCTCCCCCTCCTCGTTCAGGAGGACGGCGCCCACCGCCAGTCGCCTCACACATGCCATGCTGCGGTCTCACCTCCTCTTCAGCGGTGCTCCGGGCGGCGCGCTTCGTTAGGCGGGCCGGTCGGGGCACCCCGCTTCCTCGCCTGCGACGGCCGGCCAACGGGCAGTAGGCCCTCGGTCCGGCGGGTCAAATTCCGGAAACCGTCGCGGGCTGGTGAGCCGGGCAACGCACCCCCGGAATTTGACTGAGTCCGGCAGGGCCAACTGCCCGTAAGGCCACCCGTCTGATGGCTCAGTCGGGGGTGCCCCGACCGGCCTCCACAGGTGCCGGGGCGCAGCGGCGTGGTTCGGCCTCGCGGCTTGGATCGGCTTCCTTTAGCTTATCAGGACGCGGCGGCCCTGTACTGTGAGGCGGCCTTCGGCAAAGAGCTGGATCGCTTGCGGGTAGATGCGGTGCTCCTCCTTCAGGATCCGGTCCCGCAGGGTTTCGAAGGTGTCGCCCTCCTCAACAGGAACGGCTGCCTGGAGGATGATGGGGCCCTCGTCCATCCCGGCGGTCACGAAGTGGACGGTGCAGCCGGCCACCTTCACCCCGTACTCCAGCGCCTGGCGCTGCGCCTCCAGGCCGGGGAAGGCGGGGAGCAGGCTGGGGTGGATGTTCATGATCCGGTCGGGGAAGGCCTCCAGCACCGGCTTGCGCACGATCCGCATGTAGCCGGCCAGGCAGACCAGGTCGACCGCTCTCCCCTTCAGGGTCTCCGCGATCGCCGTGTTGTAAGCGCTCTTGCTTTCATATGAGGCGGGGTCGAGGAAGATGGCCTCCACCCCTGCCCTTCTTGCCCTTTCAAGGCCGTAGGCATCGGCCTTGTCGGCGATCACCACCACCACCTGACCGTCGATCCGGCCCTCGCGGCAGCCGTCCAGGATCGCCTGCAGGTTGGAGCCGCTGCCGGAGATCAGCACGCCGATGCGGATCATCGCCGCACCTCCACCCCGACCTCGCCGGCCACCACCTCGCCGATAACCCAGGCCCTCTCCCCCAGTTCTCGGGCGGCGGCCACCACTTTCTCGGCCTCGGCGGCCGGAACGGCCAGCACCATGCCGATGCCCAGGTTGAAGGTGGACTCCATCTCGGCCGGCTCCACCGGGCCCAGCCGCTGGATCAGGCCGAAGATGGGCGGCACCTCCCAGGTGCCGTAGCGGACCACCGCCCGGGCGCCCGCCGGCAGCATCCGGGGGATGTTCTCGTGGAAGCCGCCGCCGGTGATGTTGGCCGCCCCGTGGATCTCAAACCGCTCGTAGAGCGCCAGGAAGGGCTTGGCATAGAGCCGGGTCGGGGTCAGCATCGCCTCGATCACGCTCTGGCCACCCAGCTCCGCCGGGCGGTCCTCCAGCTCGAAGGCCCCGCCGTCCACCTTCAGCAACACCCGGCGGGCCAGGGAGTAGCCGTTGGAGTGGAGCCCGCTGGAGCCCAGCCCCACCAGCGCATCCCCCGGCGCCACCTTCTCGCCGGTCAGGATCCGGTCCCGGTTGACGATCCCCACGGCGAAGCCGGCCAGGTCGTACTCGCCGGGGGCGTACATCCCCGGCAGCTCGGCGGTCTCCCCGCCGATCAGGGCGCAGCCGGCCTCCAGGCAGCCGTCGGCGATCCCCTTCACCACCTGCTCCAGCACCGCCAGGTCTTTCTGACCGGTGCCGATATAGTCCAGGAAGAAGAGCGGCTCCGCCCCCTGGCAGAGGATGTCGTTGACGCTCATCGCCACCAGGTCGATGCCCACCGTGTCGTGCTTGCCGCTCAGGAAGGCGAGCCGCAGCTTGGTGCCCACCCCGTCGGTGCCGGAGACCAGCACCGGGTCGGGGTACTTCTTCAGATCGGGGGTGAAGAAGCCGCCGAAGCCGCCGATGTTGGTCAGCACGCCGGGGCGGGCCAGGGTCCGGCCGGTGTGCTCGGCGATCCGCTTCACCAGCTCGTAGTGCCGCTCCCGGTTGACCCCGGTCTCGGCGTAGGTGAGGGGTTTCTTAGTCATCGCCCTTCCCGCCTTCCAGCGAAAACTTGTCCACATCCTCCAGGATCGGCACCGGGTAGTCCGCGGTGAAGCAGGCGAGGCAGAAGCCCCGGCCGCCGTCGGTCATGATGCCGGTCGCCTTCACCATCCCCTCGATGGAGAGGTAGTAGAGCGAGTCGGCGCCGATGTGGTCCCGGACCTGCTCGATCTCCCGGTCCCGGGCGATCAGGGCGCTGGCCTGGGAGGTGTCGATGCCGTAGTGGCAGGCGTTCTTGTAGGGCGGGGAGGAGACCCGCATGTGGACCTCCCGGGCGCCCGCCTCCCGCAGCAGGTTGACCAGGTGGCGGGAGGTGGTGCCCCGCACGATGGAGTCGTCCACCAGCACCACCCGCTTGCCCTCGATCACCTTGCGCAGCGGGTTCAGCTTCAGCCGGAGCGCCGCCTCCCGCCGGGTCTGGGAGGGGAGGATGAAGGTCCGGGCGATGTAGCGGTTCTTGATCAGCCCCACCTCGTACGGGATGCCGGACTCCTCGGCGTAGCCGGTGGCGGCGGAGATGGAGCTGTCAGGTACGCCGATCACGATGTCGGCATCGGCAGGCGCCTCCCGGGCCAGCTGCCGGCCCATCTCCTTGCGGACGGCGTGCATGTTGACCCCCTCCAGCTGGGAGTCGGGCCGGGCGAAGTAGATGAACTCGAACATGCAGGGCCGGGCCTTCTCCGCCGCCTTCACCGCCGTCTGGGAGCGGAGCTTGCCGCCCTCGCTGATGGTGATCATCTCGCCCGGCGCCACCTCCCGGACGTACTCCGCCCCGACGGTGTCGAAGGCGCAGGACTCGGAGGCCAGCACCCAGTGGCCGTTCATGCGGCCCAGCTGGAGCGGGCGGATGCCGTGGGGGTCCCGGATCCCGATCAGCTTGTCGTGGGACAGGATCAGGAGGGCGTAGCCGCCATGGACCTGGTTCATCGCCCAGGCGACCGACTCCTCCAGCGACTCCTTCTTCGCCCGGACGATCAGGTGGGCCAGCACCTCGGTGTCCACCGTGGTGGAGAAGATCGCCCCCTCCTCCTCCAGCTGCTCCCGAATCGGGGTGGCATCCACCAGGTTGCCGTTGTGGGCCAGGGCCAGGCCGCCCTTGCGGGTCTGAACCACGATCGGCTGGGCGTTGCCCAGCTTGGAGGAGCCGGTGGTGGAGTAGCGGACGTGGCCGATCGCCATCGTCCCCTTCAGCTTCTCCACCGTGGCGGGCTGGTCGAAGACGTCGTTGACCAGCCCCATCCCCTTATGGATCGTCAGGTTCTGGCCGTCGGAGGCGACGATTCCCGCCGACTCCTGTCCCCGGTGCTGGAGCGCAATCAGGGCGTGGTGGGCGACGCGCGCCGCTTCGGGGTGGCCGTAGATGCCGAAGACGCCGCACTCATCCACAGGCCCCTTCGCCGGATCGGTGGCGAAGCCGTTCCGGTAGGGGTACAAGGCCAGTTCGAGGCTCTTGTCGGGGCTCAGGCGCCCATCCACTGCCCAATCGCCTCCTTGTAAGCCTTCTCCATCTCGTCGACGGAGAGGTCGATCAGCTCCTGGCGCCGGAAGACGAACTCGGATTCCACCCCCGGCTGGAGCACCGCCAGCTTGAACCGGCCATCGCCGGTCACGTCGCCCACCATCCGGTGGACCACCCCGTGCTCAATCAGGATGGAGCGGAGCCGCATCACGTGGTCGCGGGCCACGGTGAGCAGCACCCGGGACTGGGACTCGCCGAAGAGGTTCCCGTCGATCCGGCCGGCGGTGGCGAAGATGGAGGCCTGGCAGCCCCGTGCGCCCGCCTCGGCCCGGATCGCCATCTCGGCCAGGGCGACGGCGACGCCGCCCTCGGCCACGTCGTGGGCCGCCGTGACGATCCCCTCGTGGATGGCGGTCAGCACCGCCTTCTGCATCCGCCGCTCGAAGTCCAGGTCCAGCTCCGGCGCATCGCCGGCCAGGACCCCGTGGATCAGCTTGGCATACTCGGAGCCGCCCAGCTCATCCCTGGTCTCGCCCAGCAGCACGATCACGTCGCCCACGCGCTTGAAGCCGGAGGTGGTCAGGTGGTTCAGGTTCTCGTGGACGGCGATCATGCCGATGGTCGGGGTCGGGTGGATCGGCTCGCCGTTGGTCTCGTTGTAGAAGGAGACGTTGCCGCCGGTCACCGGCGTGCCCAGGGCGGTGCAGGCCTCGGCCATCCCCTCGATCGCCTGGTCGAAGGTCCAGAAGATCTCCGGCTTCTCGGGGTTGCCGAAGTTGCAGTTGTTGGTGATCGCCACCGGGGTGGCGCCGGTCACCACGCAGTTCCGGGCCGCCTCGGCCACGGCGATGGCGGTGCCCCGCCGGGGGTTGAGGTAGACGTAGCGGCCGTTGCAGTCGATCTTGGCGGCGATCCCCTTGGGCGCATGGATCGGGCAGGGCCGGGCCGACTCGTCCCGGCTGGTGAGCCGGTGCATCTCGGGCTCGGCGGCGGAGCGGAGCCGGATCACCGAGCCGTCGCCGCCCGGCGGGAGGACGGTGCCCAGCAGCACCATGTGGTCGTACTGCCGGTAGATCCACTCCCGGGAGCCGATGTTGGGCGAGCCCAACAGCTTCAGGAGGGTCCCGTTCCAGTCGGTGGGCTCGGGCAGGGAGGACCAGTCGAAGGTCCGGAGCTGGGCCAGATAGGACGGCTCCCGCTTCTCGGGGTGGTAGACCGGCGCCTCATCCGCCAGGGCGTGGGCCGGCACCTCGGCCACCACCTGACCGTCATCCAGCACCCGGACCATCCCGTCGTCGGTCACCCGACCGATCACGGCGGAGAGCAGCCCCCACTTCCGGAAGATGGCCTCCACCTCGGCCTCGCGCCCCTTCTGGACGCAGACCAGCATCCGCTCCTGGGACTCGGAGAGCAGGAACTCCCAGGCCTTCATCCCCTCCTCCCGGGCGGGGACCTTGCGCACGTCGATCTCGATGCCGCAGTCACCGCGGGCTGCCATCTCGGAGGAGGAGGAGATCAGGCCGGCGGCGCCCATGTCCTGGATGCCGACCACCGCATCGGTCTCAAAGAGCTCCAGGCAGGCCTCCAGCAGCAACTTCTCCATGAAGGGGTCGCCCACCTGGACCGAGGGCCGCTTGTCCTCGGCCCCCTCGCTGAACTCGGCGGAGGCGAGGAGCGAGGCGCCGTGGATGCCGTCCCGCCCGGTGCGGGCGCCCACCACCATGATCGGGTTGCCCGGGCCCATGGCGACGCCCTTGCGGATCTTGTCGGGCCGGACGATGCCGATGCACATGGCGTTGACGAGGCAGTTGCCCCGGTAGGACTCGTCGAAGTAGACCTCCCCGCCGATGGTGGGGATGCCCATGCAGTTGCCGTAGTGGCCAATGCCGGCGACGGCGCCGGCAAAGAGGTGGCGCTGCTTCGGCTCGCTCAGGGGCCCGAAGCGGAGCGAGTCCAGCAGGGCGACGGGCCGGGCGCCCATGGTGAAGACGTCCCGCAGGATGCCGCCCACGCCGGTGGCCGCCCCCTGGAAGGGCTCCACGAACGAGGGGTGGTTGTGGGACTCGATCTTGAAGGCGACCGCCAGGTCGTCCATCACCTTGATCACGCCGGCGTTCTCGCCGGGCCCCTGCAGCACCCGCTCGCTCTTGGTGGGCAGCTTCTTCAGGGTGGAGCGGGAGTGCTTATAGGAGCAGTGCTCGGACCACATGACGCCGAACATCTGCAGTTCTACATCGTTAGGTTCGCGGCCGAGGATCTCGATCACCCGGTGGTACTCGTTCTCCTTGAGCCCCACCATGTTCCAGACCTGCTTCCCGCTAGACACGAGTCGCCCTCCCCGTAACATAGTTCACCATGGAGACGAAGAGGTGGCGGCCATCCTCCGAGCCGAGGACCGACTCGCAGGCCCGCTCGGGGTGGGGCATCATCCCCGCCACGTTCCCCGCCTTGTTGATGATGCCGGCGATGTTCTCCAGGGAGCCGTTGGGGGAGGCCTCGGGGGTCACCTCACCGGCGGCCGTGCAGTAGCGGAAGAGGATCTGGTTGTTGGCGTTCAGCTCCGCCAGGGTCTCGGGGTCGGCGAAGTAGTTGCCCTCGCCGTGGTTGACGGGGATCTTCAGCACCTGCCCCTTGGTGGTGGTGGCGGTGAAGGGGGTCTCGGCGTTCTCCACCCGCAGGTAGGACCAGTCGCACCGGAACTGGAGGTGGGCGTTGCGCTGCAGCGCCCCCGGCAGCAGCCCCGCCTCGGTCAGGATCTGGAACCCGTTGCAGATGCCAAAGACCAGCCGCCCCTTGGCGGCGTACTCGGCCACCGCCTCCATCACCGGCGAGAACCGGGCGATGGCGCCGGTCCGCAGGTAGTCGCCGTAAGAGAAACCCCCGGGGAGGATGACAGCGTCATAGCGGGAGAGGTCCCGCTCCTGGTGCCAGACGTAGTCCGCCTGCTCCCCGATCACCTCCCGCAGGGCGTGGTAGGTGTCCATCTCGCAGTTGGTGCCGGGGAAGACGATCACACCGAACCGCACGCTACTCCACCCCCGTCTCGGCAGCGGTCTCGGTGGCCCCGATGGAGGGCACCAGCCGGTCGGAGGAGGGAGCCACGGTAAAGGTAAAGGTCTCCATGATCGGGTTGGTCAGGATCCGCTTCCCCAGCTCCTGGACCTCCCGCTCCGCCGCCTCCTGGGAGTCGGCCTCGACCCAGACCTCGATGTACTTGCCGATCCGGACCTGGGGGATGTTGGTGTAGCCCAGCGACTTGACAGCCCCCTCAACAGCCGACCCCTGCGGATCCAACACACCCTTCTTCAGTGAGACTTTCACTTCGGCCTTGTAGAGCATTGGTCTGGCTCCCCTTTGCTTTTTGGTGCGGGCCTATTGTGGTTGTTTTGGCGGGTAGTTGGGGGGTGGCCGGTTGGGGGCACCCCGCTCCTTCGCCGACGACGTGCGGCCTACGGGCAGTAGGCCTCCTTTGGGTGGTCAAATTCCGAAACCGCTGCCCCGCGATTCAGTCTGGCGACGCACCGCCGGAATTTGACCTGAGTCACGGGGGGCCAACTGCCCGTACGGCCACCCGTCTAAGTGCTCAGTCGGGGGTACCCCCAACCGGCCTTCCGGACCTCCCCCGGCTCAACCCGCTCGCTTGAGGGCAGGCTGACTCGGCTGGCAGGGCCTCCGCTCCAGTCTCACCCTTCCTCCCCCACCATCTGTCCAGCGGGTCCTGCTCGCCCCCCACTCTTCAAGGGATGGACCAGCAGCCGGCCCGGGCGGATCGGCGGGCAGGGCTGCCGCCGGCTCCGGCCCGCCGGACCGGGCGTGAGCAGACCGCTCGCCCCCACGTGCCGGAGCGTTGGGCTGGAGCTTAGGCTGGAGCTTAGGCTGGAGCTTGGGCTGGAGCGTTTGGCTGAAGTGTGGGGCTGGAGCATCCCAGGTGAGTAGGCCGGGCGGGGCACCCCCGACCGAGCACTTAGACGGGTCTCTCTACGGGCACTTGGCCCTACCCGACTTGGAGGGCAGATTTCGGGGTGCGCTGCGTGGCTGCAGCGCCCGCGACGGTTTCGAAATCTGCCGCCCATGGAGGCCTAGTGCCCGTGAGAGGCACGTCGTCGGCGAGGGAGCGGGGTGCCCCGCCCGGCCCGCCTAACCCAAAGCCT
>JBMONC010000091.1:0-13577 GCA_049324875.1 Bacillota bacterium | reverse complement strand
ACCCAAAGCCTAACCCCGCCTAACCCCCAACCCCTACCCCAACACCCGCCGCAACCGCTCCAACACGTCCTCGTACCGGCGAGAGGTCTCCTCAATCAGCGCCTCCGGCAAGACCGGAGCCGGCGGCCGCTTATCCCAGCCGATCCGCTCCACATAATCCCGGACCGGCTGCTTGTCCAGACTGTCCACGGCCGTGCCGAGCTGGTAGCGGTCCTTGGGCCAGTACCGGCTCGAGTCCGGCGTGAAGATCTCGTCGATCAGGATGATCTCATCCCCCACCTGACCGAACTCGAACTTCGTGTCCGCCAGGATGATCCCGGCCTCCGATGCCTTGCAGGCAGCATAGGTGTAGAGCTCCAGCGAGCGGGCCTTCACGAACTCCGTCACCTCGTCCCCGAACTGGGCCCGCACCCTGGCCTCGCTCACGTTCTCGTCGTGCCCCACATCGTTCTTCAGGGCGGGGGTGAAGAGCGGCTCAGGGAGCTGGCTGGAGAGCTGCAGCCCCTCCGGCAGCGGGATCCCGCAGACGGAGCGGTCCCGCTGGTACTCCTTCCAGCCCGAACCGGCCAGGTAGCCCCGGACCACGCACTCCACGTCGATCCGGCGGGTCCGGCGGACCACCATCGAGCGGCCCTCCAGCAGCGGCACCACCCGGTCGGGAATCCCCAGGCCGCTCAGGTCGGTGGTGATCAGGTGGTTCGGGACGATCCGCTGCGTCGCATGGAACCAGAGCAGGCTCATCTGGGTCAGGACCCGGCCCTTGCCGGGAATCCCCTGAGGGAAGACCACGTCGAAGGCCGAGAGCCGGTCGGTGGCCACCATCAGGAGGCGCTCACCGGGCAACTCGAAGACCTCCCGGACCTTTCCCTTGTGCAGCCGCCGCAAGCCAAGATCCGGAACCTCCAGCAGGACACTCATGATTCGGCTACCCTCCCAGTAGGTTCGCCAACCTCTCCATATCGGTTGTGCCCAACTCACAGTTCAGCGGGTTGATCACCTGGGCCAGGCAGGCCCCGTCATCGGTCAGGCCAAAGCGGACGGTCAGCCGCAGCTGTTCGACCCCCTGCGGCTGCAGGTGCGCCCGGAGGGACCGGGCGGCGTGGGCCGCGTGGTCCTCCATCATCTCCAGCCGGCGGGCGCTCATCCCCGGAACGGCCTTCGCCTCCTCCGGCGTCAGCGACCGGCCCCCACTTCCCTGGAAGGTGACCCGGGTCGACCCGTGGCCCGCCTCGGCCACCGCCTCCACCCCCAGGGGCTCCACCCGCCGGATCAGGATCGACCGGCCGTCCAATCGCTCCAGGAAGCTGGAGGTGAGGGCGTGCCGCTTCAGCAGCCCCTGCAGGCGGACCGCCGCCTCGCAGACCCCTTCCTGCTCAAACTCCAGGATCAGCCGGCTCGGCCGGTCGGTCGCCCAGACGGCGATCCCCTCCCCCGCCCAGAGCCGCTCACCCCTCTGTACCGGAACCTCCATCAGCCATCCTCCTAGAGATCCACCTGCGTCATCAGCAGCGCCGCGACGGCAAAGCCGATCAGCGCCCCTACGATGGCGCCCACGTGGCGGTTTCGCTTCGGCGGCCAGAGGTAGGTGACCAGCAGGGTGACCACCAGCCCGGCGACCGCTCCGAGGATAATGTTCGCGATGCTCATTCAATCAACCCCAAGCGCTTGAAGATGGTGTCCACGTGTCTCAGATGGTGCTTCACGTCGAAGGCCGCATCCAGCTCGCCCGGCGTCAGCATCGATTGGACCGTCGGATCCTGCTCCAGCAGCTTCCGCAGGTGGATGCCCTCCGCCCAGGCCTCCATCGCCTTCTCCTGGACGACGGCGTAGGCCTGCTCCCGGGTCAGCCCCTTCTCCACCAGGGCGAGCAGCACGGCGCCGGAGGAGGTGAGGCCGAAGGACATCTCCATCGACCGGGCCATGTTGGCCGGGTAGACGTGCATGTTCTCGATCACCCAGGTCATCTTGGCGATCAGGTAGTCCGCCAGGATGGTGGAATCCGGCAGGATCACCCGCTCCACCGAGGAGTGGGAGATGTCCCGCTCATGCCAGAGCGGCACGTTCTCCAGGGCGGCCAGGGCGTTGGTCCGCAGCAGGCGGGATAGGCCGGAGATCTGCTCCAGGGTGACCGGGTTCCGCTTGTGCGGCATGGCGGACGAGCCCTTCTGCCCCTTGGAGAACGGCTCCTCCACCTCCCGGGTCTCGGTCTTCTGCAGCAGCCGCAGTTCCACCGCCAGGCTGTCGAGGCTGGAGCCGAGGATCGCCAGGGTGGTCATCAGGTGGGCGTGCCGGTCCCGCTGCAGCACCTGGGTGGAGATGTCGGCGACGCCAAGCCCCATCTTCTCGCAGACATAGGTTTCGACGAAGGGATCGATGTTGCCGTAATTGCCGACCGCCCCGGAGAGCTTGCCCACGGCGATCGACTGCCGGGCCTGCTCCAGCCGGGCGGCGTCACGCTTGAACTGGGCGTAGAAGAGCGCCAGCTTCAGCCCGAAGGAGGTGGGCTCGGCGTGGACGCCGTGGGTCCGGCCCATCGCCGGGGTCCCTTTGAACTCCACCGCCCGCCGGCCCAGGGCGGCGATCAGCCCGTCCAGCCCCTTCTGGATCTCCCGGACCGCCTCGTTCAACACCGCCGAGAGGGCGGTGTCCACCACATCGGTGGAGGTGAGCCCGTAGTGGATGTACCGGGCCGAGGGATGCTGGATCCGCTCGGCACAGGCGGTGGTGAAGGCGATCACGTCGTGGCGGGTGGTCCGCTCGATCTCCTCCACCCGCCGGACGAACTCGGCGTCCACCGTGAAGGCGCGGGCCTTCAGCTCCGCCACCTCGGCCCCGGGGATCGCCCCCAGCTCTGCCCAGGCCTCGCAGGCCAGAAGCTCCACATCGAGCCACTTCTGAAACCGGTTCTCGGGGGACCAGAGCCGGGCCATGTTGGGTCGGGTGTACCGGTCAATCATCAGCTGATCGTCCTCGCTTTGCTTGTTGCAGGGAGTTGGGTGGGTTTTCTTGCCACGGATTACACGGATTACACGGATTGTACAGACAAATACATCGTTTCACAGGAATACTGTTGCCACCCTACATCGTCTATCTAACCATGGTGCGGTGCTTCGCACCAGCACCACCCATGAAAAGGGCACTAACCCCATCATTGTAAGTTTTTATGTCTTCATCCGTGTAATCCGTGTAATCCGTGCCAAAGATAAACGGCCTGGCTTGCTTCGCAATTACACAGGGGCTCGGGGTTCTCCCGAGCCCCGCTGTGGTGGTTCCAGGCGGAGGGTATCCGGTCTTAGGCGTGGGTGTAGAAGTAGTAGATGAAGAAGGCGGAGAGGACGTACATCATCCAGTGGACGTTCTTGCCCTTGCCGATGGCCAGGTTCAGGGCGACATAGGCGATGAAGCCCAGCGCCAGGCCGGTGGCGATGGAGAAGGTGAGCGGCATCAGCAGGGCGGTGATTACCGCCGGGAGCGCCTCGGTGAAGTCGTGCAGGTCGATCTCCAGCAGGGGAGAGGCCATGAAGATGCCGACGATCACCAGGGCGGGCGCGGTGGCCGCAGCGGGGACCGCCAGGGCGATGGGCGAGAGGAAAGAGGCCAGGAGGAAGAGCAGGGCGACAACGACGGCGGTCAGGCCGGTCCGGCCGCCGGCGGAGACGCCCGCAGCGGACTCGACGTAGGTGGTGGTGTTGGAGGTGCCGAAGAGGGAGCCGACGATGGTGCCCAGCGAATCGGCCACCAGGGCCCGGGCGCCGCCCTTCAGGTTGCCCTCCTTGTCCATCAGCCCCGCCTTGCCGGCCACGCCGACGAAGGTGCCGATGGTGTCAAAGAGGTCGGCGAAGAAGAGGGAGAAGATCACCGGGATCAGGGCGGGCGTCAGCGCCTCCATGATGCTCAGTTGGCCCAGGGTGGGGGCCATGGAGGGCGGCATGGAGACCCAGGTCTCAGGCGCCTTGGTCACGCCGAAGAAGGCGCCGATGACGGTGGTGATGATGATGCCCAGGAGGATGCCGCCGGGAACCCGCCGCGCCACCAGGGCGCCGGTGATGATCAGGCCGACCACGGCGATCAGGGCGGGGGCCGCCTTGAAGGAGCCGAGCGCCACGAAGGTGGCCGGGTTGGCGATGATGATGCCCGCATTCTTCAGGCCGATGAACATGATGAAGAAGCCGATGCCTGCGGAGACGGCATGCTTGAGGGAGGTTGGGATCGCCTTGATCATGATCTCCCGCAAGCCGGTGACGGTGACGATCAGGGCCAGAACGCCGGAGATGAAGACGGCGCCCAGCGCCACCTGCCAGGAATAGCCCATGGCGCCGACCATGGCGTAGGCGAAGAAGGCGTTCAGGCCCATGCCGGGCGCCAGGGCGAAGGGCCAGTTGGCAAAGAGGCCCATCACCAGGGTGGAGACAGCGGCCGCGATGATGGTCGCCATGAAGACGGCGTTGAAGTCCATCCCGGCGTCCTTCAGGGTCAGTGGGTTGACGATGATGATGTACGCCATCGTCACAAAGGTGGTCAGGCCGGCGATGACCTCGGTCCGTACACTGGTCCCATGCTCTGTCAGCTTGAAGAACCGGTCCAGGAACCCTTGCGGTGCCATCTGCTTTGCCGCCACGTGATGAGCCTCCCTGCGAATAAGGATGAGTGCGATACCGGGAGCCTTGCCGGAGTGAGCGGAAATGATACCTCTCCGGCAAAAAACAGGCGGGCGGGTAGACTCCACTCCCATTGGAGTGAAACCTACCCGCCCGGGTTTTTCGCCCATCGGTGTAGCCGGGCCTTTCCTCGCCCGACCTGTGCCGCTCGGTCGCGGACCGGCGCTCCGTGGAGAGGGCGCCGCGGAACCCTAGGCACACTTTCCTCCGTGATCATGCTGATCACAGTTCCCAATGTAAGCTTTTTGCCACCCCCTGTCAACGAATGCCCCGAACTTTTTTTGATGCTCAGGACAAATCGTTCGGGAAAACCCCGCGATGGGGCGGGCCGTTGCGTGCGTTTTCGTTCGGATCGCGTACCCTCAAGAGGCGGTCGACATAACATGGGTGGAGAACGGTATCAAGGAGGTTCGGGCATGAATATCTCCCCCTTGGCGGCCGGAGTTCCCGTGCAGGCGGTTGAGCGCTTCCTTATGGAAAGCCTTCCGGTGGCAGCGGTGGCTCACAGCTACCACGTGGACGCCCTGCGGAACCCGGCGATCCAGGCCGATCCGGTCTTCCAGCGCTTCAGCCTGATCGAGCTGAACGAGCTGCACCACCAGATCGCCGCCGTCGGCTCGCTCCTTCGGCTGCAGGCCGGCGACCCGCGGGCCGCGGAGAGCCTGGCTCACAACCTGGCCGGCTTCGTCCAGAACCGGCAGGCGGCCCTGCGCCTGGTGCCGCAGTTCAGCCCCCTGGTCCGCCAGAACCGGGCCCTCCGGAACATGATGGCCCTGACCCAGCGGTCCAACCAGCAGGTGGCGCAGAACTGGCCCGTGATCAGCCGGACCCTGGCCGCCGCCGCTGCCCCGGCCCCCGGCCCCCTGCTGGTCGGCCGGCCTCTGTAACGGCAAGGGGCGCCCTTCGCAGGGCGCCCTCCTCTAGTTCACCACCCGCTCCCAGCGGCGGGTCCAGTCGTAGACGGCCAGCGTGCCGAAGTGCAGGGTATAGAGCCTGGTGGAGATCGGGTACCGGTGGTTGTTGGACTCATCCCGGATTCGCTCCATCATCTCCTCCACGAAGGCGGGGTCGCTGTCCCCGAACATCACCATGTAGTCCCGATGGGGCACGGCGATGATCGGGTTCCCGTCCACGTGGGCTGCCATCTCATTGAGGGAACGGGTGAGCAGCACCCGGCTGGCATCGTAGCCGTCGAAGACCTCCCAGGCGAGGAGCAGCCGCTTTCCCCGGCCAAACCGGAAGGGGGGCGGCGCATCCCTGCTGATCAGCTGCAGGTTGCGGATGGCCAGCGCCAGCAGGTCGGTCTCCTTCACCCCCCACCGCTCCATCAGCTGCCTGTGGATATACGTATAGCGGTCCTCTTCATCGATCACAAAGGCGACGGCCAGATCCCCCACGTAGTGGAGCGCAGCCAGCTCCCGCCGGGCCCGGTGCGTCTCGTCGATCAGGCTGGCCGGCAGCAGCTGTGGCAGGATCCGCTCCCGCACCTCCAGCAGCGACGGCTGCCGGCGCCGCTCCCGCGTCACTGTCCGTAAGAACATGGCAATCAGTGCCTCCTGTCGCTCGGGGGTCTGTCGGTACTGGCGGTAGAACGGCCCGAGGGAATGCACCCGCCGGCGCCCCTTCTCCCACAGCATGAGATAGTTCTGCCCCAGCATCTGCACCCGAACGTCGGGTCTCTCCTGCCGAAGACGCTCCGCGACGATCCGTCGGAACTCTTCGGGAGTCACAATCCCCTTGCTCATCCCACTCATCAGCCCCCGGGTCCTGTACATATAGGTTTCTATCTTCTAATACGTAATTGGGCTTGAGTTGTTCGAAGTTGGCGGCAAAAAAGTCGGGCAAAGGCTTGGGTCATACAATGGGGAGGGCCGCGGATCGGCCGGACTGCATCCCCGCAATCCGCTCCATCCGCGGCCCAGGAACCGGACCATCTGCATCAATCCGCCGCTTCCCCCGCCGGCTGCTCCACGATCACCTCCAGGCTGCCGCTCCGGACGGTGGCAGAGACCCCCTGGCGGGTCACCTCCAGGTCGACGAGGGCGCCGCCCACCCGCAGGTGGGAGAGCTTCACCCAGCCCAGGCTGGGCGGCAGGAGCGGGCGCAGCCGGAGCCGGCCCGCCGCCGCCTCGGGCTCCAGGCCCAGAATGGCCTGCACCAGCAGAAATGGGGTCGCGGCCGCCCAGGCCTGGGGTGAGCAGGCGGCCGGGTACTCCACCGGGTCGCCCTCGCCGGCCGGGTAGCCACAGAAGAGCTCCGGCAGGCGGTGGTACCGGAAGTGGCTGGCCGCTTCAAAGAGCGCCTCGGCCAGGCGGGCGGCGTACCGGTCAAAGCCGGCCCGCTTCAGCCCCAGGGCGATCAGCGAGTTGTCGTGGGGCCAGACCGATCCGTTGTGGTAGCTCATGGGGTTGTAGGTCCTCTCCCCCGTGGCCAGGGTGCGAATGCCCCACCCGGAGAAGAGCTCCTCGCTCATCAGCCGCTCGGCCACCGCTCTCCTCCGCCCCTCAGGGATGATGCCGGACCAGAGGCAGTGGCCCGGATCGGAGGAGAGGGTGCCCACCTGCGCCTGGTTCCCATCCAGGGCGATGGCATAGTAGTCCCGGTCGGCCATCCAGAAGGCGGCGTCGAACCGCTCCTTCAGCTCCTCGGCCTCGGCCTCCAGCTCAGCGGCGAGCCCGGCCAACTCCGGGCCGTGGCCGCCGGCGGCCAGGGCGCGCAGGAGGGGCGCCACCTTCCGGTAGGCGTCATAGAGGTAGCCCTGCACCTCCGAAACCGCCACGGGAGACCGGGCCGGCTCCCCGCTCCGATGGCAGATGGAGTCGTTGGAGTCCTTCCAGGACTGGACCCCCAGCCCCTTCTCGTCGGCGGTGTACCTGAGGAAGCCGTCGCCCCGTCTGCGCCCTTCGGTCCGGCACCACTCGACGGCCGCCTTGAGGTTGGGGAGCAGCTCGGCGGCCAGAGAGAGGTCACCGGTCCAGCGGTAGGCCTCCCCCAGCAGCACCAGGAAGAGCGGGGTGGCATCCACCGTGCCGTAGTAGCGCAGAAAGGGCACCTCGCCCAGGACCGACATCTCGCCGGCGCGCCGCTCGTGGAGGATCTTCCCCGGCTCCTCCAGCCGGAACCCATCCTCCTGCCGGCCCTGCAGGGCGGCCAGGGTCCGCAGGGTCCCCGCCGCCAGGGCGGGCTGGAAGCCCAGGCACTGGATCGCCGTGATGATCGAGTCCCGGCCGAAGGGCACCGCAAACCAGGGGATGCCGGCCACCGGGAAGGGGCCGTAACCCAGGTCGGTGGTCAGCGTCCGCAGATCGGTGCGGCTGCGCTCCAGGGTCCGATTCCAGAGCGGGTTGTCGGTCTGCAGCCGGGTCGACTGCTCCTCCCACTCGGCGTAGGAGCGCCGCAGGCGGGCCAGCGCCTCCTCGAAACGGCCTGCGGGCGGGAAACCGCCCTCCTGCTCGGGGGCGGCCACCAGGGTGACGCTCCCGCTCTGGCCGGGCTGCAGGTGCAGCACCCAGGCGGCCTCCTCCGCCGTCATCCGCTCAGGGATGGGGGCAGGGGCGATCAGGGTGCGCCGGGTGGTCCCGTCCAGCCCGGAGTAGCCCAGCACCACCCGGTCGGGCCCGACCTCCGGCGCCAGGTCGGTGCCGCGGGCGGACCGGCTCCACCCCCGCAGCTCGAAGAGGTCCCGGTAGTCGGCGGCGAAGCCGATCGCCACCTCCACCCGGACCTCCGCGGCGGAGTAGTTGACCACCCGGACCTGCTCGTAGAGGAGGCCGGCCTCGATCACCCTCCGCCGCTCCACCCCCAGCTTCCCGTACCCTGCCGGCTCCGGCCGGTCCGACTCGTAGAAGAAGCGCATCTGGTAGTTCTCCGAAGCAGAGCCGGAGAGCAGGCGCGGGCTCCGGCCCGCAACCCGGAGCTGCAGGCGGCTCAGGTAGCGGGTATCCCGGTGGAAAAGGCCGTCCGCTGCGCTCCCCCCAGCCAGGTCGCCGGACGGCCCGCAGACGAGAAACAGGTCTCCCTCTTTGATCACCAGATCGAACATCGCTTCCCCACCTCTGCGAACCGCCTCAGGAAACGTGGCTCAGAAAGATCTCCTCCAGGCTCTGGTCGTAGACCTGCACCGCCGTCACCCCATCCAGCTGGAGGAGCCGCTCCCGGAGCAGGTCGCCCTGGCCGGTGGCGCTGAGCAGCCATCCATTCGGCTCCCGGACCGCCCGGCGCACCCCTTCCACGGCCAGGAGCGCCGCTTCGGTCACCGCTCCCGCCACCCGCACCCGCTTCTCGGTCAGCTTCAGGTCATCGACGGCGCCGGTCAGCACGACCCTCCCCTCCCGGAGGATGGCGACCCGGTCGGCCAGCCGCTCGATCTGGTGCAGGTCGTGGCTGGAGAGGAGCACCGTCCGGCCGGCCTCCAGGCTGTCGGCCAGCAGCACCTGCAGGTACTGGTGGCGGTGGAGCGGGTCCAGCCCCAGGGTCGGCTCATCCAGGATCAGCAGCTCCGGGTTGCCGCCCATCACCAGGGTGAGGGCCAGCTGGGCCCGGGTGCCCAGCGACATCTGCCGGACCCGGACACCCTCCGGGATCGAGAAGAGCTCCAGGTAGCGGCGGACCGTCCGGTCATCCCACCGGGTGTGGACGCCCCGGGCGAAGTCGATCAGCTCGCGGGCGGTCATCCCCTCGTAGAGCGACGGATGCTGGGCCACGTAGCCGGTGCGCTCCTTCAGCGCCCTCGGCGGGTAATGGGGCCCCAGGGCATACCCCAGCACCCTCCCCTCCCCGCTGTCCGGCCGGATCATCCCCAGCAGCGCCCGAAGGAGCGTGGTTTTGCCCGCCCCGTTCGGGCCGAGCAGTGCGAAGATCGAGCCCGTGGGAACCGCCAGGTCGATCCCGCCCAGCGCCTCCCGATTGCCGTACCGCTTGCGGATCCCCTTCAGTGAGATCGCCAGGTCACTCACCGGCCCGCCTCCTCTCCGCCTCGTCCATCCGGTCGCCCAGCAGCTTCAGGGCGGTCTCCCTGTCGATCCGCAGCCGGTAGGCCTCCGCCACCAGCCTGTCCACCGACTCGGTGAACTGCCGCAGCGCCTCCGCCTCCGCCAGGCCGTGGTCGCGGTCAGCCACGAAGGAGCCCCTGCCCCGCGGGGTGATGATCACCCCGTCCCGCTCCAGCTCCTGGTAGGCCTTGGCGATGGTGTTGGGGTTGACCGCCAGCTCCACCGCCATGTCGCGCACAGAGGGCAGCTTGTCGCCTGCCCTGAGTACGCCGGAGGCCACCGCCTGCCGGACCTGATCGACGATCTGCCGGTAGATGGGCGTCCCGCTGGATGGATCGATGTGCAGCCACATATGACGCCCCCCCTTCCCCCTAGCTTACACGGCTATCTGCTTTCGCTGGAAGAGGAAGATGGAGAGCCCGAGCGCTGCCAGGGTCAGCAGGGCGAGGTAGAGCATCGCCCCGACGGGCACCGCCCCCTCCGCCAGCGCCACCGCCGGCCTGAACTGGGCGAAGGGGAGGGCGTTCCGAAGCTTCTCCGCCGCCCCGGTCTGCCCCTCCAGCCCGATGTGGGTGAAGAAGAGGGCGAAGCCGGCGCCCAGGGTGATCCCCACCGCCCGACCGTAGTCGTCGATGAAGAGCGAGATCAGCAGGAAGAGCGTCCCCAGGGCGAGCAGCAGCAGCCAGAGGTTCAGCTCGGCCAGCAGGTAGCTGCCCACCGCCGGACTCTCCCCGATCATCAGCACGCCGCCGATGGTGCCCAGCAGGTGGATGCCCTGCAGCACCGCCAGGCCCAGCGCCATGCCGCCCCAGCGGGAGAGGAGCAGCTCGGCGCGGGAGGTGGGGAGCGAGAGCAGGAACTCCATGGTCCGCCGGTCCATCTCCCGGGAGACGATCGAGGCGGCGAAGAGCCCGGTGAAGACCAGGTACGGGACCAGGAACCACTGGCCGAAGGCGTAGGCCTGCACCCACCCGTCGATGGAGAGCAGCGAGCTCCCGCCGCCGATCAGCCCTTTCATGGCGGGCGGCAGCGTCTCCAGCATCTTCAGCACCTCGCCCATGGCGTCGGACTCCATCAGCGTCTTCCAGAGGGTCATGGAGTAGAGGCTGAGGCCGCCCAGCGAGAGCCCCCAGATGAGGAGCGCCGGCCCTTCGGCCTTGATCTGTTGCCGGAGCAGGGTCATGGTGGTTCACCTCCTGTGGGGGGTGGCCTCAGGCCGAGATCTGCTTGCGCTGGAAGACCGGGAGGCAGGCCCCGAGGGCGGCCAGGCTGGTCAGCACCAGGAAGAGCGCCTCGCCCGGGGGCAGCCCCCGGCCGATCACCGTGGCCGGGTCTGCGTAGCTGAAGGGGCTGATGAGCCGGCCCACCCGTCCGACCCCCGCCCCCTTCAGGGCGAACTCCAGGAAGTAGAGCGAGGAGAGCAGGCCGATAAAGAGCTTGATCCCCAGGCTGTAGTCGTCGATCCAGAGGGAGGCCAGCAGGGTGACCGAGCCGACCATCACCGCCAGCAGCCACTGGGCCAGGAAGAGCTGCCAGTAGCCGGCGTAGTCGCCCTCCAGGTTCTGCCCCTGCAGGCCGCCGATGGTGGCGCCCCAGAGGATCGCCCCGGCGAGGCCGGTATTCAGGATCATCACCCCTGCCCGGGTGAGCAGCACCTCGCTCCGGGTGACCGGCAACGAGAGCAGGAAGTCGATGGTGCGCCGGTCCACCTCACGGGTGACCACCGAGAGCGCCAGCACCACGGCGTAGAGCACCAGCAGCAGCGCCAGGGTGGTCGCGACCTTGCCCGCCACGAAGTTGTCCAGGGCGGAGAGGTTGGGGTCCACCCCCATCATCCGCTTCAGCTGATCCGGCAGCTTCTCAAACATCGACATCCCGCTGTCGATGGTGGCCGGAGCGGCCTTCACCTGGCTCAGGACCAGCAGCAGCCCTGCCCCGGTCCAGGCCAGCAGGCCCATCAGCTGGGCCCGGAACTGTTGCCACAGCAGCGTCATCGTCCGCCACCTGCCCCTTCGTAGAACTGCCGGAAGACCTCCTCCAGCGGCGGGTCGGTCACGGTCAGGTCCACCAGCGGGCGCCTGGCCAGCTCCGCCACCAGGGCGTCGAGGCTGCCGGCCATGGTGAACCGGACCCTGTGCCCCTCCACCTGCCAGTCGGACACCCCGGCGAGCCCGGTCAGCCGGGGGACCTCGCCGGCGAACTCCGCCTGCACGTACTTGACCCGCTGCTTCTTCAGGTGATCCACCGTGTCGAGGGCGACGATCTCCCCGGCCCTGATCACCCCCACCAGATCGCAGACCGCCTCCACCTCGCTCATGATGTGGGAGGACATGAAGACCGTCCTGCCGTTCTGCCGCTCCTCCCGGATCAGCTGGAGGAAGGTCTCCTGCACCAGCGGGTCGAGACCGGAGGTGGGCTCATCCAGAATCAGGAGCTCCGGGTTGTGGGCCAGGGCCGCGATGATCGCCACCTTCTGCTTGTTGCCCCGGGAGAGCGCCTTCACCCGGCGGCCCAGGTCGACCTCCAGCCGGTCGGCCAGGCTCTTCATGCGGGATCGGTCCTTCACCCCCCGCAGCCGCAGGGCGAACTCGATGTTCTCGCGGCCGGAGAGGAACTCGTAGAGCGCCGGGTCCGAGGGCAGGTAGCCCACCCGCTGCCGGACCTCCCGGGAGCGGGTGAGGGCGTCGATGCCGAGCACCCTGGCCTGCCCTGCCTGGGGCTTGAGGAAGCCCAGGAGGGTGCGGATCAGGGTGGTCTTGCCGGCGCCGTTGGGACCGAGGAAGCCAAAGACCGATCCGCTGGGAACGGTCAGGTCCACACGGCGGATGCCGCGGCCGTTTTTGTAGAGACGGGTCAATCCCTGGGTCTGAATGGCCGTCATGGGGGGTCACCTCCGGGAAAGCGTCTGCGTGTCATAGTGTACTATCTCAGTAATACACCCACACAGATCCGGTGTCAACCCCCATTGGGAAGAGGGCCGCCTCTTGCGCCGAAGTTCTCCGCCAGGTGAGGCTCCACCCAGCCATCGATTTCCCGGAGGATACGAAGGCCGCTGCAGCGCCGTTGATGGCGAACAGCGGCCTCGCTCCAGGGAGAGCTACCCATGGCGCCTTCCCTCGCTCGAGGCCGCTGGATGGAGCCGGGCGACGGCGGGCTCCACCTCGTCCCATCCCCGCACCCGCAGGATGTTTCCGGGCAGCTCGGTCTCGGCGTGACGTCCCTCGGGGTCCATCAGCATGACGGGCATGGCCTGGCTCAGGGCCAGCACATGCTGGAGATCGTCGTCGATGCCCAGGTTGAGTCCCAGGGACCGGGCGACGGCCAGCTTGTCGTCGCAGTTGAACTGGATCAGGTCGTAGGGCACCCCGTGCAGCGCCAGCCACTCACGGGTCACCATCGCCGCCGAGCCCCGCCGGGCGGTCACCACGGCGATATGGGCTCCCTGCGCCCTCAGCCGGTGCAGCGTCTCCAGGGCTCCGGGAAGCGGCGTCGCCCGGGCGTAGATCTCCTCCTGGTTGGCCTGCCAGACCGCCCAGAAGCGCTCCATGGGAATGCCCCTCTCTTCGAGGATGCCCGAGGTGAACCAGGAGCCGGCGTTTGCGGCGGGCAGCGGCAGGTTCAGCTCCCGGGCCATCACCTCGCGACCGGCGTTCTTCAGCGTCGTGCCGTCCAGGTCGAGCAGCAGCCGCAGCTCTGCGAGCAAAGGCTTCAACAGGGTACCTCCTCGATCTTTGTGATGTGGCCGCCGGGCATGGAGCTTCCGATGGAGCCCTCACGGCAGGCGGCTTCCCCTCCACGCGAGCAGCTTCCATCCCAGCCAGGTGACCAGAGCCAGCCAGAGGATCAGGATCGCAGCGGCTCCGGCCCAGCTGCGGGGCCTCCCACCGGCGATCCGGGCCTGCGCCTCCGCCCGGCACTCGGCGAGCAC
>JBMONC010000090.1:47403-50753 GCA_049324875.1 Bacillota bacterium | reverse complement strand
TCCAGCAGCTGCTGGGAGGTGAGCCAGTGCCACCGGTCGACCAGATCGCCCTGCAGAAAGGCCAGGAGCACATAGCCGCTGCCGTAGAGGACAAAGCCGATCTTCAGGAAGAAGCCGAAGACCCGCAGCCAGGTGGCGGGCTCGGCGGCGGGGGGAAGGGCTGCCCCGAGCCCGACGAGCAGCGGCACCGGGAGGATGGCGGAGGGCGCTCCACCACTGCGCCGTCCGTTCTCGAAGAGCATCACCCCGAGGCCCGCCAGGAAGAGCAGCAGGATCTCATGGACGCCCAGCAGGGAGAGAACGATCACAGCCGCACCGGCCACGCCGGTCTGCAGGTTCTTCACGGCAGACTTCCCGAGCCCCCAGAGCGCCTGGAGCACCACGGCGATGATCACCGGCTTGATCCCGTAGAGCAGCCACCCGGCCTGGGGCAGGGTCTGGTAGCGGACGTAGAGGGAGGCCAGCGCCCAGACGATCAGCATGGCGGGCAGGATGAAGCAGGCGCCGGCGATGATCAGCCCGCGCCAGCCGCCCCGCTCATGTCCGATGTGGATCGCCAGCTCGGTGGAGTTGGGGCCCGGGATCAGGTTGGTGGCCCCCAGCAGGTCCAGGAAGGTCTGCCGGTCCAGCCACTGGCGGCGCTCCACCACCTCGTGGTTCATCATCGCAATGTGGGCGGCCGGTCCGCCGAAGGCGACCGCTCCCAGGCGGAGGAAGAGGCCGGCCAGCTCCTTCAGCCGCTCCTTCTGCTCACGCGGGGAGAGCTCCTCAAATCGGGGGGGTCTCGCCGACCCCCGGGAAGGATCAGGCATCTGGAGGAACGCCTCCCATCTCGCAGAGATTCGGAGTCCCGGCTGCTCGACCTTTTCGTATTCCGCGATCGGTCGGGGATCCCCTCCTTCCGAGTCCGGCTGCAGCGCCCCGCAGGCCCGTGAGGAGCGTTAACGTTTTGGCAACGGCCCCTGTGAGAGGATGGGGAGAGGCGCTCCATTCTGATTCAGGGGGGACCACCGTTGATGGCGAAACGAAATCGGCCCCTGCGTGCGGTGCTTGCGCTGCTCATCCTGCTGGCGGGCCTCTTCCCCAAGGGCGGCCTGGCCGGCTCCCTCTCCTGGCAGGAGGCGGGCTGGATCCCCGCCGGCTCCTGGATCTGGCTGACCGCCGGGGATGGGATCAGCCTTACCACCGGCGAGGCGGGCGATGACCTGGTCTTCGAGGGGCAGACGGTCACCGCCGGAGGCGGCATGGCCTTGATACCCGAGGTCACCAAGGAGCTGACCCTGCCGGACTCCGGCTACGTCACCCGCATGGATACCGCCGAGGTGGAGTTCAGCTCGGTGGTGGTGAAGCTCCCGGGCGGCGGGTACGCCCAGGTCCGGTTCGGCATGGGCTGGCGGAAGGGGAGCGGATTCTCCAGCCTCCAGATCGAGACGGTCCTCCTGAGCCAGGAGGCGCCAGCCCCTGCCCCGGCGCCCGTGCCCGAGGAGCCCGCCCCCGCTCCCGCACCCCCGCCGCCGCCGGAGAGCCCGGCTGCCCCCGCTGACCAGGGGAGCCCTGCCTCCAGCGGCAGCGGAGCCCCGGCGGGACAGATCGTCCGGCTGCAGCTGGACAACCCGGTGGCCCAGGTGAACGGCGAGACGCAGGTGCTGGACGTGCCGCCCCAGCTGCTGGAGGGCCGCACCATGGTCCCGCTCCGGTTCGTGGCGGAGGCGCTGGGCGCCACGCTGACCTGGGATGCCGCGGAGCGGCGCATCACCCTGGCCACCGAGGGCCGTACCGTCATCCTCTGGGTCGATCAGCGGCGGGCCGTGATCGACGGCCGGACCGTGGAGCTGGAGGTGGCCCCGACCATGCTGGAGGGGCGGACCATGGTCCCGCTCCGCTTCGCCGCCGAGAGCCTGGGGGCGGAGCTGGTCTGGAACGCCGCCGACCGGTCGATCGTGCTGACCACGGGAGGAGGTGCGGCGCCCGCCGCCGCCCCGACCGGCACCACCCCATCCGCCCCGGCCGTGGGCTGCGCCTTTGGCGGGACCGAGACGGGGCTGATCCAGACCGTCGCCCTGACCGGGGTCAACCCGGACTACATGGTGATCGCCAACGACTGCACCGCCTGGATCTACGACAGCTTCGCCGTCAAGCTCTTCAAGGTGCGGCTCTCCGACGGCCAGGTGCTGGCCGAGGCGAAGACCGCCAACACCTTCGTCGCCGCCATCCAGTACAACCCGGTCAACGACCGGCTCTACCGGATCGACCGGGAGGGGCAGGTGGAGCTCTTCGACGGCACCACCGGGGCCGCGGCCGGCACCCTCACCCTGCCCCGGGCCAACTGGTTTGACTTCCCCCACATCGTCGGCGCCGCCGTCGACCCGCAGGGCGGGCAGCTCTTCATCCTCGGCTCCGACCAGATCTGGGCGGTGGACAGGGAGGGGGAGGTGAGGGGGCCCATCTCGGTGGATGCCGGCCGCGGGGGAATCTCCGGCAGCGGCGCCGTGGTGCGGGGCTCCACCCTCTGGCTGCTGGGGCAGCCCTGGAACGGCAGCCCGGGCCTCGCCATCGCCGTCGACACCGCCACCCTGGCGGTCTCCACCCCGATCCCGGTGCTGGATGGGGAGTCGATCAACTTCGCCCTGGGCTCCGCCCTGGAGACCGACGGCGCCGGCACCTTCTACGTGGCCGCCGAGGACCGGGAGGCAGGCCCCTTCGTGGCGGTGGTGAAGGAGGGGCGGCTGCACCAGAAGCTCTTCCTCGAGGCCTTCACCGGCACCCCGCTGCTGGCGCTCTCGCCCGACGGGGAGCACCTGGTCCTGCTCAACCCCGGCGCCTCCGGCACGGTGATCACCGAGCGGGAGTACACCTACGACGGGGTCCGGGAGACCCATCAGCTCTTCTCGGTCTTCGGGAGCCTGGTGGTGCTCCGGACCGATGACCTGACCGCCGTCGTCTCGTCGGGGACCGAGATCGACCAGGCGGCGCCGGGATGGTTCGTCTCCGACGCCGGGAAGCCGACAGCGGCCCTCTTCAGCCCCGACGGCCGCCTGCTCTTCGTCAGCGACCGGGTCTCGGACGAGATCCTGATCTACCGGCTGCGGCCCTGACCCGTGCTCCCTGACACAAGGTGATACCGGATGAGGCCGGCTCTCAGCACGGGGGCCGGCCTTGCCGCGTCCTCCCGCAGTGCGGGGGGTGCCGGGGGCGGAGCAGCCTGAGCCCTGCCTCCCGCTCGCCGGGAGGTGGCCCGGCGGTGGACGGGAGGAAGGCGAGTACCCCTTGGGTGGCAGGGGAATGGTCGCCGGGAACCGCTCTTCCCTTCGCCTTGTGAAGGGAGAGGTTCGCCTTGCGAAAGGGAGTGG
>JBMONC010000090.1:26657-47303 GCA_049324875.1 Bacillota bacterium | reverse complement strand
CCGGGAGGTGGCCCGGCGGTGGACGGGAGGAAGGCGAGTACCCCTTGGGTGGCAGGGGAATGGTCGCCGGGAACCGCTCTTCCCTTCGCCTTGTGAAGGGAGAGGTTCGCCTTGCGAAAGGGAGTGGTTTGTCGAGCGAAGGAGAAGGTTGGTGGAGCGAAGGAGAAGGTTGGTGGAGCGAAGGAGAAGGTTGGTGGAGCGAAGGAGAAGGTTGGTCCAGCCACGGCCATGGGGCAGGTGAGCAGCGGGCCTGCGGTCGGGTGACGGCAGGCCTGCGCTTCTCTATCTACACTTCGAACATTTCAGTTTGAACATCCGTAGTTAGGTATGAAGGGGCGCAAGGGGGTGATGGGATGGCCGGGCGGAGGAAGTACCTCCTGGCCGACGGGATCATCCGGTCCCGTGGGGAGGGGCTGGAGCGGTTCGCAGCGGAGCAGGAGGCCGCCATGGCCGTCTGCCCGGAGGCGGCCCGCTTCACCGATCACGAGGTGGAGGCCTTCTGGGTGGCGGGGCTCTACCTGGACATGCTCAACCCGAAGGGGGTGGCCCGGCAGATCCGGAAGGCCCGGATCAGCCATCCGGTGGAGGTGGCCTACGACCCCTACCGGCTGGGGCGCCATCTCTTCCGGCGCTGGGAGGACCCCGCCGTGAGGCAGGCCTTCCTCGACCGGGCGGTGGAGGTGGAGACGGCCTCCCTGGCCCGGCTGGCCCGGGAAGAGGACCTGGCGGACCTCCGGCCCACCCTCCGGTTCTGGGGCGGGCCGGCGCTGCTCTACTTCCTGCGGAAGTTCAGGCTGGAGCAGGTTGTGGAGCGCCTGCTGGAGAGCTACACCCCGGAGGAGGCGGTCCGGCACCAGGCGCTGATGCGCTACGGGCGGCTGCAGCTGCACCGGTTCCTCACCGAGTCGGAGGCGGTGCGGACCCCCTCCTCCTGGGAGCGGGAGAAGCTGGCCCGGCGGCTCCGGCTGCGGGAGGTCCAGCTCCGGACCATGCGCCGGAGCCTCCACAAGGTGAGCCAGGAGCACCGGGAGCTGCAGGCCCGCCTGCGGCAGCTGGCCCGCTCCGAGCACCCGGAGCTGCGCCCCCTGGCGGACGAGTGGGTCCGGCTGCGCAAACAGCTGCAGGCGATGGAGCGGGAGCAGAAGGCCGAGCTGGAGGCGCTGACCGCCCGGCATCAGGAGGAGCAGGCCCGGCTCCGGGCGGAGCTGGCCCTGGCCGGGGAGTGGTACCGGAGAACGCTGCGCCTGCGGCGGTCCTGGCTGCGGGCGGAAGGGGGGTGAGCCGGTGGGGCAGCGAAGGGAGGAGACCCGCTACGACTGGCTCTTTGGCTATCCCCACGTCCCCTGGGGGGAGCTGGAGGACTGGGTCGCTGACCGGCTGGAGGCCGATCCGGAGGCGAGAGCGATCTCCGATGATGAGGCGGAGGCCTTCTTCTGCGCCGCCTACATCCTCCGGGCGATGCCGCCCGCCTTCCGGGCCACCCTCTGCAGGGGCTTCGGGGTCCGGTACAGCGGCACCGGGCCCAAGACGGTCCGGTTCACCACCCTGGGCCTCCTCCGCAAGTGGAAGGAGGAGCGGCTGCGCAACGTGCTGCTCGACCTGCTGCCCAACGCCTCCTTCGAGAAGATCCCGATCCCGGCGGACCGGCCGGAGCTCTGGACCGATGAGTACATGCGGGAGCTCTACCACAGGCGGCTGAACATCGTCTGGCTGGTCCGGGTCCGGCGCTACCTGGGCAGAACCGAAGACCTGGACCAGTTTCTGGACTCGGTCGCGGAGTGGGCCGCGGACGAGTATAACACCTGGCTGGATGTGAGCCGGCTCAACCTGCGGCGGCTGGTCTACGGGGAGCGGCAACCGGCGGCGGAGGCAGCGGCGGCCGCCGCCCCGGCGCCGGTCTCCTGGGAGGAGCTGCAGGAGCGGGACCGGGAGGCGGGCACCCTCCGGCAGGAGGTGCGCCGGATGGAGCGGGGGCGGAAGGAGCTGAAGCGGAGGGCCCGCCAGGCGGAGCAGAGGGCCAGGGCGATGCTGAGCCAGGCCCGGGGCGAGGTGGAGGCGGTCCGTCGGGCGATCGAGGAGCGGGCGGCTGCCCACCAGCAGGAGCGGGCGGCCCTGCTCCAGCGGTTTGAACAGGAGCGCCACCTGCTGCGCCTGCAGCGGGAGGCGATCCGGGAGGCCTTCCTGAAGGAGCTGGCCGAGATCCCCCGGTCGAAGGTGCTGGCCGGCCACCGGATCCGGGTGACCGACCCGGAGGAGGAGGAGCTCTGCCGCCTGCTGGTGGAGTCCCTGGGCGCCACCTACCAGCCGGAGGGCGGGGGGATCGAGCTCTCCGCCGCCCGGGGGCTGCCGGCGCTGGAGGGGGCGCTGCGGGACCTGGCCCTGCGGCGGGTGCTGATCCGGTGCGACGGCCTCTACCGGCGCAAGGAGGGGCGGTACGGCGTGGCCGTGGCCGCCCTGCAGGTCCGGGCGGGGTGGGCGGTGCTCCACGAGAAGGCGGAGGTGGTCCACTGCGGCCCCCTGGCCGGGAGCCTGATGGCCGAGTACGGCGCCCTGGCCATGGCGCTCCACTGGCTCCTCCTGGCGGGTCCGCCGCCCGGCGCCCGGGTGGAGATCCTCTCGGACTGCCGGAGCATGGTCAGCCGGCTGCGCCGGACCCAGCAGGTCCGCCGGAAGCGGGGCTGCGTCACCCTCGACGCCCTGGTCCGGCGGGGGTTCCGGGCGCTGGCCAGGCGGGGGGTGCAGGTGGAGCTCCGCTGGGTGCCGCGGGATGAGGTGGAGGTGGTGGACCGGCTCTGTGACAGGGGATACCGCAACCTGGAGTGGTACCACAGGCGGGGGCGCCGCCGCTCGGTGCCGCTGAAGCGGTTCCTGAGCGCAGTGAAGCCCCCGGCCCGAAGATCATCTGAGAAACGTAAGGAGGGTCTGTCATGACGGAGTTGGGTGGTCGTGAGCGGCGGCTTCTGGATCTCTCTCAGGTGAAGGATGGGCGTTACAAGGATGCCGGGATCTATGTGAATGAGGACAACTGGGCCCGCTGCACCGCCGTCCTCGCGGAGTGGATCGGTCAGGCCAACACCGAGCGGGGGGGCACCTCGCCCTTCCCCTACGGCATCTTCCTCTTCCAGGGGGAGGCAGCGGAGCTGCAGGAGCCGCCCGAGGTGCTCCGCTCCGGCCCCTTCCTGGAGATGATCCCCTGCGACCGGCCCGACCGGCGGGCGGCCAAGCTGGCCTGGAACGAGGCCGGGACCGAGTGCGGCTTCAGCTTCGCCGGGCTGGCGATCCTGCTGGGCGTCGAGATCCCCAAGGGGGCGAGTCTCTGGATCGACGCCATCGCCACCACCGACTCGGAGGGGAAGCCGGTGATGGCGCTCCCGGTGGGGAGCCGGATCAAGCGGCAGCCGGTCAAGGAGACGGCGGCGACACGCTCCGATTCCAAATAGATGCAGCCCGGGCGGAGGTCCACGAGCAGATCCGGTAGAGCACGAAGAGCGGTCCCCACTATGGGGGCCGCTTCTTCGTCTCGCAGAGAGGCAGGGCCGTCATCTTGCCACGGATTACACGGATTACACGGATAATACAGATAAATCAATGACAATGGGGATCGGTGTTCATTTTCATCCATGGTGCGATGCTTCGCACCAGCACCGCTGATGAAATGGGTACGAACCCCATCATTGTCCGTATTATGTCTTCATCCGTGAAATCCGTGTAACCACCATGGTGCGGTGCTTCGCACCAGCACCCCGGATGAAAAGGGCACCACCCCACATTGTTGTGATGTATTTGTTTTATCCGTGTAATCCGTGTAATCCGTGGCGAAGAAAAGACCCCACTACCTCCCCTGCAGCCACTCCTGGACCCGCTCCAGCCAGAGGCGGTTCTTGGTCAGGCCGGTCAGCGGCTGGCGGTCGATGGTCAGGTAGCAGCGGGTCCCGTCCCGCAGCTGGAGGACCAGGGGCTCGCCGCTCCCGAAGATCCCGGGCAGGGGGCCGTTGGGGCCCAGGCCGTCGGCGTGCCAGCGGGTGTAGCTCTCATCGAAGCCGATGCTGACGCCGGCCACCTCCTCCCGGGTCAGGCGGAGCCATCCCTCCAGGACCAGGGCATCCCCCTCCAGGCGGATCTCGCCCTCGTGGGGCATCAGGCCGCCCGGCCTGATCGAGGCGACCAGCCGGTTCAGGCCTCCCGCCTCCTGCAGCTCCCGGGCCGTCGCGCCGCGATAGTGAGCCATGCAGAATCCCTCCGCTTCTCAGCTTGGTTTGTCCCGGTACCAGGAGGACTGCGCCTCGTAGAACCGAGCGTAGAGGCCGCCCCTCGCCAGCAGCTCCGCATGGGAGCCGGTCTCGGCGATCCGGCCGGCCTGCATCACCACGATCCGATCCGCCAGCCGGGCCAGGGGCAGGCGGTGCGCCACGAAGATCACGGTCCGGCTCCCCAGGGTCCGGTCCAGGGCGGCCAGCAGCTCCGCCTCCCCCTCCGGGTCCAGCTGGCTGGTCACCTCGTCCAGCACCAGCAGCCCGCTGGGGGCCAGCAGCCCCCGGCTCAGGGCCAGCCGCTGCCACTGGCCCCCCGAGAGGTCGGTGCCGCCGAAGGGCTTCCCCAGCGCCGCATCCAGCCCCCGGGAAAGGTCGAAGCCGCCGCTCCGGGCCGCCGCCTCCAGCCGGGGGGTCTCCTCCCGCCAGGGCAGGTAGCCGAAGCCCAGGTTATCCCGGATGGTCAGCCAGTACCGCTGGAAGAGCTGGAAGACGGCGCTGCGGGTGCCGGGCGGGTGAAGGCGGCCCTCCACCCCGTTCAGCAGCACCCGGCCGCGGGTGGGGGGGTAGAGACCCAGCAGCAGCTTGGCCAGGGTGCTCTTGCCGCTGCCGTTCTCCCCGACGATGGCCACCCGCTCCCCGGGCCTGATCGACAGGTCGATCCCGTCCAGGGCCGGCTCCCGCTGGCCCGGATAGGTGAAGGATACGGACTCCACCTGCACCGCCTTGCCACCTGTCTGCTCCGCGGCGGATGATTCGGCGGGCGGCTCCGGCGGGGGGGCCTCCAGGAAGGCGACCAGCTCCCGGGCCTGGGCGCCCTGGCCCAGGGCGATGGAGGCGCTGGCCACCAGCATCGTCAGCGCCTGGTGGAAGATCAGGAGGGCGGAGAGGGTGCCCACCAGCAGCCCCGGGTCGATCGCCCCCCGGGCGTGGAGGCGGAAGAGGAACCAGACCGAGCCGGCCAGCAGCAGCACCTGCGCCAGCCGCCCCGCCAGCACCACCAGGGCCAGCCGCCTCTCCAGCCGCCAGCTCCGGGCCCAGAGCCCGCCCACCACCTGCCGCCAGCGCTGCAGCACCGGGTTCCAGGCCCCGAAGAGCAGCAGCTCCCGCAGGCTCTTGGCCTCGGTCAGCAGCCCCATCAGGTAGGACTCCCGGCGGCGTTCGGGGGTCTGCCCCAGGAAGAGCTGGGCCCGGCCCGACTGGGCGGCGCTCTCCGCCGCCAGGGCGGCCAGCCCGTTCAGCAGCGCCAGCAGGACCAGCCCCCCGTGGATCCGGGCGAAGAGCAGCCCGGCGGCCAGGGTCATGGCGCTGCTCTGGACCAGCCAGGCGAAGGCCTCCGCCCAGGCGGGCAGCGACCGGTCCAGGGCGGTCTGCACCCGGGAGAGCCGGTCCAGTGTGGAGGGGCGCTCGAAGGACAGGGGCTCCAGGTGGGCGATCCGCCGGTAGACGGCCACCGCCAGCCGCTGCACCGTCGACTCCCGGAACCCGGCCTGCAGGAGCGGGGTGCAGCTGAGGGCCAGGTTGGCGGCGCCCAGGGTGAGCACCAGCAGGAGCACCGCCTGGAAGAGCGCCCCCTCCGGCAGCCCGCCGCTCAAGCTGTTGACCAGCCGCCTGACCATGGCCACCTGGGCCAGCGGCAGGAGGCCGGCGACGGCCATCACCACCAGGGTCGCCCCGGCCCAGCCGGGGTTGAGGCGGCAGGCCAGCGCCGTCAGCCGGAGCGCCGGGCGGAGGGAGCGGGGCTCAGCGGTACCAGTGGGCCTGCGCCTCGTAGAGGGCGTGGTAGGTGCCATGGCGGGCGATCAACTCCTCGTGGGGGCCGTCTTCCACCAGCCGTCCGCCGTCCAGCACCAGGATGCGGCCGGCCAGCCGGCAGGCGCCCATCCGGTGCGAGATCAACAGCAGCAGGGTCTCGGGCGGTGTGATCCCGAGCACCCGCCGGTAGACCTCCACCTCGATCCGGGGATCGAGGGCGGCGGTGGGTTCATCCATCACCAGGAGGGAGGCCGGCTTGGCCAGGGCCCGCCCGATGGCCACCGCCTGCCACTGGCCCAGCGAGAGATCCCTCCCGCCGAACTGGCGGCCCAGCGGGGTGTCGAGCCCCTGCGGCAGCGCCGCCAGGAGCCGGTGGATGCCCAGCGCCTCCAGCACCGCCGGGGGCGGGGGCGGGCCCTCCCCCGGGACCAGGTTCTCCCGGAGCGGGAACTCGTAGCGCCCGAACTCCTGGAAGATGGCGCTGCAGCGGGCCTGCCAGGCCTCCCGGCCCAGCTGCTGCCGGTCCACCCCATCCACCAGGATTCTGCCCGTTGTGGGCTGATACAAGCCGAGCAGCAGGGCGGCGAGGGTCGATTTCCCCGCCCCGTTGCTGCCCACCAGCGCCAGCCGCTCCCCCGCCCGGAGGGTGAAGGAGAGGTCGGTCAGCACCGGCCGCTCCGCCCCGGGGTAGGTGAAGCCGACCCGCTCAAAGGTGATGGCGCCCACCGGCTCACAGGCCGGGCCGCCCACCTGCACGGCCGGGGCCGGCGCCGGCGCCGGGTGGAGGAACCGGTGGAGCATCCCGGCCATCAGCAGCCCCTGCTGGACCCGGCCGAAGCTGATAACGGTCTGCTGGGCCTGCGAGCCGGTCCGGATCAGGGTCTCGATGCTGCCGGCCAGCGCCCCCACCGTCAGCAGCCCGGCCGTCACCCCCCGTGCCGCCCAGAGGAAGCCGGCCAGGGTCACCCCGATGGTGCCGAAGCTGAAGAGGAAGAGGAGCGACTGGTGGCGGAGCACCCGCCGCAGCCGCTCCCGCCGGAGCCGGTCGGCCAGGGCTGCCCACCGGTCGATCAGGTGGGGGCGCAGGCCGAAGAGGGCGGCCTCGTCGGCGGTGGCCCGGCCTGTCATCAGCTCGCCCAGATAGGCCAGGCGGCGGTGGTCGGCGGTCTGCTCCTTCAGCAGGGCGGTGTAGTGGGTGCCGGTCAGGGCGCGGACCAGGAAGACCGGCAGGGTGGCCAGCAGGTAGACGGCCGGGAACCAGGGGTGGACCGTGAAGAGGTAGCCGGCATAGCCCGCCAGGGAGACCAGGTGGCGGAGCAGCTCGCCCCCCTGCTCCAGGAGGGGGCTCATGGCGCCGGAGGCCATCCGGGCCTGCTCCAGCCGGTCATGGAAGCCGGGGCTCTCGTGCAGCTCCAGGGGGGAGGAGGCGGCCTGGCCCGCTACCCTCTCCTTCCAATAGACCTCCGCCCGGTGGGAAAGGGTTCGGCTGAAAAGGGGGTGGATAACAGAAAGGACGTATTCTGCCAGGTAGGTGGCCGCAAAGAGGGCCAGCGCCCGATGGAGGCCGGCGGAGAGGCCCGCCCGCCAGAGGGTGTCCAGCATCTGGCCCAGCGCCCAGACCTGGAGGGAGCGGACCAGGCCGCCGGCGACCAGCAGCAGGAGCAGCCCGCCGGAGAGCCCGGGGTGCTCTCGCAGCAGCGAACCGCCCCACCAGCGCAGGAGCCGCCAGGGGCTCATGGCTGGAGCAGCAGGTCCGGGAACTCCCGGCCCACCCGGTCCTCGGTCTGGCTGTGGAGCAGCCGCTCTCCCCGGAAGAGCGCGGCCGAGTAGGGCAGGAGCATCAGCCGGCTGGCCCGGGGCCGCTCCATCCGGGCCGGGTCGGTCCCGGTGATCACCAGCCGCCAGCCGGTCGCCCCGGCGGCGGGGCGCAGGGCGTAGAGCGTCAGGTCCTCCCCTGCGGCCTCCCGCTCGCCCCAGCGGATGCGCCCGCTGCGCAGCGAGACGCCCAGGCCGTCCAGCGCCTCCTGGATCGCCGGGTTCTCCGCCGGCGTGCCCCAGAGGATGGCGGGCTCGCGGGGCGCCGCCAGCCACTCCTGGTGGGTGCAGAGCCGGAGGTGGAGCCCCCGGGCGGTCTCCCGAAGCAGGTCTCCCTCCGCCTCGAGCCAGGGGGCGGGCACCGCCAGCCGCGCCCCGAAGGCCCACAGGGGGAGGAGCTGGGCGCTGATGATCGGCGGCGCCGTGGGCGAGGGGTGCCGGGCCATGGCCGGCAGGTCGGGCAGGGCGGCGACGAACCCCCGGGCCAGCGCCGGGAGGAAGGCGGCCAGGCCGCCTCCTGCGGCGGGGAACCGGTCCATCGCCGCCAGGAACCAGGGGATCAGCCGGAGCCCCTGGGCCTCGGCCAGCAGGCTGAAGGCGCGGCGGGAGAGGCCGGCCCGGCGCCAGGGCCCCCAGCGCAGCGCCACCCGCAGGTGGTTGCGGAAGAGCGCCTCCAGATCCCGGCCCCCCAGGGGGGCGGAGGCCTCCACCAGCGGGGTGGCCAGCTCGGCCGGGGCGGTGCGCAGTTCCTGGCTGATCCGCTCCCCGTGGCGGGCCAGCAGGGTCTGGATGGCATAGTGCCAGCCGCCCCGCTGGAGCCAGGCCCGGGTGATCCCCACATCGGCGGGGGGCCGGTCCAGGGGGAGGCCGAAGCACATGAAGAGCGCCGGCTCCCCGCCGGGCTGACCGATCAGCACCCCGTGCCGCCCCTCCTGGGGGAGCGGCAGGAAGAGCAGCGGTGCGACGGCGAGCCGCATCGAGAGCGGCTCGCCGTAGCTCTCGGCCATCTCCCGGGCCGGGTCCAGGCCGGCCAGCAGCGGAGCGGCCGCCGCTCGGGCCCGGGCGCGGAGCGGGCCGATCCGCTCCTCCCAGACGGGCCGGCTCCGGGCGGCCAGGTCGGCCAGGGCCTGGGCCAGCATCAGCCCGTGGGGCGGGGTGCCGGGGCTGCCCGCCTCGGCCTGGACCAGCCCCTTGATCAGCAGGTCCCGGGGCATGGCTGCCCGGAGCCGGCGCACCAGCCCGAAGGCGCCGTGGGCCTGCCAGGGCCGGAGCGCCTCCAGCAGCGGCAGCAGCGCCGGGTTGGCCGGCCGCTCGGCGGGCCCCAGCGGCCCGGTCAGCAGCCAGAGGGCGGCCAGCAGCTCTACCCGGTCGGAGAGGGCGGCCCAGTCGGGCCGGGCGGGGGCGCCGGTCCTGCTATCCGCCATCGGTTACGCCCCCCCGAATCCGGGCGGCCGCGGCCCGGTTCCGCTCGATGAAGTGCTGCCAGTGGTCGGGCACCGCCGCCTCCGGGAAGATCGCCGCCACCGGGCAGGCCAGATCGCAGGCGCCGCAGTCGGTGCAGCGGGTCGGATCGATGTAGTACTGGCTCTCCCCCGGCCCGGTCAGGATGCAGCCCTCCACCGGGCAGTGCTCCAGGCAGCGGGCATAGGCCTTGCACTGGCACGGCTCCGTGATCACCCAAGCCATGGGAACCCCTCCTCTGCGGCCCCGCCGCCGGCCGGGCCGGCGGAGACCAGGCCCCGCTCCAGCAGGAACCGGGCAAAGGCGAGCACATCCCGCTCCACCTCGGCCACCGAGGGGGCCTCGAACTCCCGCATGATCCCGTCCACCAACGCCCGGAGGGTGTGGGCGCCGTCACAGCGGGCCCAGACGTACTCAGCCACCCCGTTGAACCGGTACATCTCCCCCGTGCCGGTCATCACAATGAAGCCCTCCGGGGTGCTCTCCGCCAGGGCCTCCTCGCTTCGAATCAGACAGGATTCCCACATCGGTACCTACCTCCTTCCGGCCTGGCCGGCGGTCCGCTTCTGCCAGTGCAGCCACATGTGGCGCCGCAGGGAGCGGCGCAGGGAGGGGCAGTCCTGGTTGAAGGTGCCGTACAGGTCGCCCGTCATCGACATTTGGTGGGCGCGGCAGCCGCCGCCGCAGATGTAACGGAAGGTGCAGGGCCGGCAGTCCGGCAGGTTGTCCGGGTTGACCCCGAGCATGGCCTCGAAGATCTCCGACCCCTCCCAGATCTCCCGGAGCGACCGCTCCCGGATGTTCCCGGCCTTCAGGTGGGGAAGGTGGAGCAGCTTGCAGGGGTAGACATCGCCCAGGCTGTCGACGGAGATCTCCTCCACGCCGACCCCGCAGTGGCGCTTCAGCTGGAAGGGGGAGAGGGGCGTGTTAAAGAGCTTGATCCCATCCAGGTCGACCTCGTCCAGCCGCTCCACCAGGATCCGGTGGGCGCCCCGCTCGGCCCGGAGCCGCTCCAGCGGGCCGGCGGCCAGGGGGTTGAGCCCGCCCCGGCCCAGGTCGCTCACCGCCCCGATCCGGTGGGTCTGGATCGAGCGGTCCAGCGCCCAGCTGACCATCTCGGGCATGCTCTCCACGCTCCGGGCGGTCACCGTGGTGTTGACCGCCACCGGCACCCCGGCCTCCTGGAAGAGGGCGATCGCCCGCCGGGCCGCCTCCCAGGAGCCCCGCCCCCGGACCGCATCGTGCCCCTGCTCGGCGGCGGGGCTGTCCATGCTGACGGTGACGCCGCTCAGCAGGGGGGCCAGCCGCTTCACCTTCTCCGGGGTGACCGGGGAGCCGTTGGTGATCAGAAAGGGCTTAAGCCCGCGGGAGCGGGCGTGGGCGATCAGGTCGATGCAGTCCTTGCGCAGCAGCGCCTCGCCGCCGGTGAAGGCCATGTAGGAGACCCCCAGCTCCGCCACCTGGTCGATCAGCGCCATCGCCTCGGCGGTGGAGAGATCCCCCCGGGTCTCCACCTCGGGGGAGGAGTCGGCGTAGCAGTACTGGCAGCTCAGGTTGCAGCGGTAGGTGGTGACGAAGTAGATGATCTTCGGCACCTGCCGCCCCTGGATTCCCCCGGGGGCAACCGGGGCCGGCTGGTGGGGCGGGAGGGCGATGCGGTTGGCGAAGAGGAGAAGCAGGAGGCTCCCGACCTTCTGCCGGGCGGCAGCCGCCGGGAGTCCCATCCGCTCGCCGTAAGCCGCTGCCACCCGGGCCGGGGTGAGCCGCTCCCGCCGGAGCGGGGCCACGATCTGGTTGTAGTCCTCCCGGCTCACCACGATCCAGCTGTTCAGCCCGTAGTTATGGAGGATGTAATCGCCCTCTTCATGGTAGAGGGCGAGGGTGTCGGCAAAGCCGACCGGACTCTCCCACAAGGTGCACACCCCCTGTTGCATGCGCCGGGCAAGGAGGAGACCCTCCTTGCCCGGTCCCGCTCCATCCCTACTCGCTGTAACAAGCGCCCAGGACGTAGCAGAGGCAGATCGACCAGCCGTTGGGCGTGATCAGCTGCGCCATCGGTGCAGCGTACTTCATGAAGTTCCCCCCTCCCGTCGGTGATGGGCTCTATTCTAACAGAATCCATAAATTGAAAAAGATGGTTGTCCGTGTTCTTCCCGGGAGGTACAATAAGGGTGTTGGGGGTGAGTGGCTTGATTCTGGTAAAGGATGTTCACAAGCATGTGAAGAGCGGGCAGGAGCGGATCAACGTGCTGAGGGGGATCTCCCTGGCGGTGGAGGCCGGGGAGAGCCTTGCCATCATGGGGCCCTCCGGCAGCGGCAAGTCCACCCTGCTGGCGCTCCTGGGGGGGCTGGACAGGCCCACCTCCGGGGTGGTGGAGATTGGCGGGGAGCGGATCTCGGAGTGGACGGAGAGGCAGCTGCTCCGCTGGCGCCGCGCCAGCCTGGGATTCGTCTTTCAGTCCTTCCACCTGATGCGGGCGCTCTCGGCGCTGGAGAACGTGGCCCTGCCCCTGCAGGCGGCCGGGCGGCCCGATGCGGCGGCCAGGGCCGCCGAGGCGCTGAAGGAGCTGGGGCTCGGCCACCGGCTGCACCACTACCCGGCCCAGCTCTCGGGCGGGGAGCAGCAGCGGGTGGCGATCGCGCGCGCCTTCGTGGCCTCGCCGCCGCTGATGCTGGCGGACGAGCCCACCGGCAACCTGGACGCCCGGACCGGGAGCGAGATCCTGGCGCTGATGCTGCAGAAGGCCCGGGAGCTGGGCTCCACCCTGGTGATGGTCACCCATGACCCCGCCGTGGCGGCCCAGTGCGACCGCACCCTCTACCTGCGGGACGGCCAGGTGGAGGAGAGGGGGGTGGGCCGCGGTGCGGGCTAGTCTGCGGATCGGCTGGCGCGTGGCCATGGGGCGCCGGCGGCGGCTGGCCATCCTCGCCCTGATCGTGGCGGTCGGCGTGGGCGGGCTGGTCGCCGTCCAGAGCGTGGTGGCCGACCTGCAGGCGCAGATCGACCTGCAGGCCCGCTCCCTGCTGGGGGCGGATCTGGAGATCGCCCTCCCGGCGGAGCCGGAGGGGGATCAGCGGGGCGCCATCGGGGCGATCGGCCCGTCGGGGGGCGCCCTGCAGGAGGTGGGCGTCGCCTCGCTCGTGGCGCAGGCCGGAGAGCGTCGGGCGCTGGTCCAGGTACGGGGCGTCGACCCGGACCGGTACCCCTGGTATGGCCGGCCCGAGCTGCAGCCCGCCGGTCCCCTGGCGGAGCTCCTTCCCCCGGGCGGAGCGGTGGTCAGCGCCTCCCTGGCGGCGCAGCTGGGGCTCTCGGTGGGCCAGCATCTGACCCTGGGCGAAAGCGAACTGCAGGTCACGGCCATCCTGGAGCGGGATCCCCAGGCGGCGGCCAACAACCCGCTGGCGGGGCCGCCGGTGCTGGTGAGGCGCGAGAGCCTTCCGTCCCTGGCCCCGGGCCACCAGCGGCTGGCCCTGGTCAGGCTCCCGGAGGGCGGGGCCGGGGCGGAGCTGCAGCGCCGGCTCGCCGCCGCCTTCGGCAGCCGGCTGCGGGACTACGCCCAGGTGGCGGAGGAGGCGCAGACCGGGGTGGCACGGACCTCCTCGGCCCTGTCGCTGATGGCGGTGATCGCCCTGGTGCTGGGCGCCCTCTGCGTGGCCAGCACGATCCGCGCCTTTGTGGTGGAGTCCACCGACGAGGTGGCGATGTGGAAGGTGCTGGGCATGGAGCCCGGCCAGGTGCTCGCCATCTTCGCCGTCCAGCTGCTGCTGGCCACCGGTGGCGGCAGCCTGCTCGGGGTGGCGGTGGGGCTGGGCCTGCGGGCCGGTGTCGCCAGGCTGCTGGCCGGGAAGCTGCCGGTGGCCCTGGCCGGGACGGCGCTCTCCCTCCTGCCGGTGCTGGGCGGGGTGCTGGTGGGCATCGGGATCTGTCTGCTGGCCGCCTGGCCGGCCCTCGCCTCCCTGCAGCAGATCCTGCCGGCCCGCATCCTCCGGCCCTCCGGCGAGGCTCAGGAGGAGGCCCGCATCCCGCCGGGGGTGGTGGCGCTCTCCCTGGCCGGGGTGCTCTGCCTGATCGTCGGGCTGAGCGGGTCGGTGGGCACGGGGCTCCCCTTCGTGCTGGGCCTGTTCGTCGTGACTGCGGTGCTCTGGGGCGTCAGCCGGCTGGTGCTGCTGCTGCTGCAGAGCCTGCCCCTCCCGTGGCATCCCTGGCAGCTGGCCCGGCGCAACCTGCGGCAAAAAGGAGCGCTCACCGCGGTGGTGGCGCTCAGCGTCGGGACCTTTCTGATGGCGGGGCTCGGCCTGCTCCAGGGCAGCGTGATCAGCCAGCTGCGGGCCGGGGGCGGCACCGAGCTGCTCCCCAACCTGTACCTGCTCCAGGTGCCGGGGCGGGAGAAGCTGGAGGTGCAGTCCTTCCTGAAGGCCCAGGGGGGCTCCACCGCCCTGCCCAGCTTTGCTGTCAGCAGCGCCCGGCTGGAGGGACCGGGCACGGCGCAGCGCTCGGCGCTGGTGCTGGAGGCGACCGACTTCGTGCCCATCCAGGTGGTGGAGGGAGAGGGGCTGCCGGCCCGCGCCGGTGGGCGGCCCGCCCTCCTGGTCCGGCGGAAGGAGGCCGGCGTCTGGGGGCTCCACCCTGGCGACACGGTCCGCCTGACCGTCGACAGCCGGCAGGAGGAGTACCGGGTGGCCGGGATCTGGGAGAAGGCGCCCAAGAAGGGCTGGTCGATCCAGGTGGACGCCCCCCTGATCGTGGCCCCGGGGATGCTCGGGCCCGATGCCCCGCACGTGCTGCCGGTGCGGGTGGACCCCGCCGCCATCCTGGCGGTGCAGGGGGAGGTGGCCGCCCGCTACCCCGGGATCCTGCCGGTCAGCCTGGACGACCTGTTCCGCACCGTGGAGTCGATGCTCCAGGCCAGCGTCACCATCCTGCGGTACATCTCCAGCCTGGCGCTGCTGACCGGGGCGGTGGCCCTGGTGGGGGCGCTGGCGGCCACCCAGCTGCAGAAGCGCCGGGAGACGGCGATTCTGAAGGTGCTGGGCTTCTCCCAGGCCCAGGTGGTCAGCTCCCAGCTGCTGGAGAACTTCGCCCTGGGCTTTGCCTCCAGCCTGGCCGGGGCGCTCTTCGCCCTGGGCCTGGTCAGCCTGCTGGCGGCGCTGCTGACCGGGACCGGGCCGGGGGGTGGACTGGTGCTCCAGACCCTGCTGGGCTGGCCTGTGCTCTCCGGGGGGCTGGCCGCCCTGGCCGGGCTGATCACCCTGGCCGGGGTCTTCCGCCACTCCCCGCTGGAGACCCTGAGGGCCGAAGGATAACGCTCATCCGAGAGAAGCCGGGCCTGCCGGCTTCTCTTCGCGCGCCTTGCGGGGGCGGCGGTGTATCGGCGGCAGCCCGGATGGAGATGATCTTCATGGGCGAAGGGAGGGGTGTGTCTGTCGGAGCAACAGATCCATGAGCTGGACTGGCTGAACGATCCGGTGATCGTCTCGGATGTGGAGGTCAACCAGAACACGATCGTCGGGAAGCTGCCCAAGGTGGTGCAGAAGCTGCTGGGCTGGGGTCAGGGCAACTCGACCTGGCCGCTGGCCTTCGGGATCTCGTGATGCGCCATCGAGATGATGGCTGCAGGTGCAGCCAAATACGATTTCGCCCGGTTTGGCTCGGAGGCGTTCCGGGCCAGCCCGCGGCAGGCCGATGTGATGATCGTCGCCGGCACGGTCAACGAGAAGATGGCGGTGGTGATTCGCCGGCTCTATGACCAGATGGCGGAGCCGAAGTTCGTCATCGCCATGGGCGGGTGCGCCTCCACCGGGGGGCCCTACTGGGACACTTACAACGTGGTGGACGGGGTCCACAAGGTGGTACCGGTCGATGTCTACGTGCCGGGATGCCCGCCGCGCCCCGAACAGCTGATGCAGGGGCTCCTGGAGGTTCAGGAGCAGATCAAGACCGGCCGGCGGGGCATCGTGACCAAGGGGTAGATGGGCGCCCGCCGTGGCGGCTGGCTGAGGCCGGACCGACCGCGGCGGGCGCACCGATTGGGGGGGAGGTCTGGCGGGTGAGCAAGAGGTCGCAGCCCTGGGGGCAGCTGGCAGCCCTCTGCCTGGTCCCGTTCACCATGGCTCTGGGCAACGCCACGCTGATGCCGGTCCTTCCGCAGATGGGCGAGGGGCTGGGCCTGGCCCACTCGACCGCTGGGCTGGCGGTCACCGCCTTCTCCCTCACGGCCGGGCTGGGGGTCCTGCTGGCCGGCTATCTGGCTGACCGGTACGGGCGGAAGCCGGTGGTGCTTCCCGGGCTGCTCCTCTTCGCCGCAGGGGCGGCATCGGCCGGTCTCGGCGGCTGGTGGCTGGGGGAGGGCGGATTCCCCGCGGTGCTGGGCGCCCGGATCCTGCAGGGGCTGGGCGCCGCCGGCATGGCCTACATGGCGATGGCCTTCGTCGGCGACCTGTTCGACGGCGGGGCGAGGGTGACCGCCCTCGGGATGCTGGAGGCCTTCGCCGGCATGGGCAAGCTGCTGGCGCCCATCGCCGGGGCGCTGCTGGGCGAGATGGCCGGCTGGTGGTCGGTCTTCTTCGCCCAGGCGGGGGCCGCCCTCACCGCCGCCCTCTCGGTCTGGCTGCTCACCCGGGAGCCGCAGCGGGAGGGGGGTGGCGGGTCCGGCGCCTACCTGGGCTCGCTCCTGCAGGTGGCCCGGCGGAAGGGGCTGCCGCTGGCGGCACTGCTCTGGACCGGGGTGGTCAACCAGCTCATCCTCTTCGGCACCCTCTTCTACCTGACCAAGCACCTGGAGTCCGAGCACGGGGTGCGGGGCCTGGCCAAGGGGCTCTACCTGGTCTGGCCGGTGCTGGCCCTCTCTGCTGTCTCCCTGGCGGCCGGCTTCCTCCTGGACCGGAAGCGGGGCTGGCTGAAGCCGGCGGTGGTGGCCGGGATCCTGCTGGTGCTGGCCGGGGTCAGCCTGCTCTTCCTGCTGGAGGCGGACGGGGCCTCGCTGGCGGGGACGGTGCTGGTGGGGGCCGGCACCGGGCTGCAGCTGCCCGGGCTGAACGACCTGATCGCCGGGACGGTCCCGGCCGCCCGGCGCGGCGGAATCACCGCCGCCTATGGGGCCGTCCGCTTCCTCGGCACCGCCCTGGGGCCGCCGCTCTTCGGCTGGATGATGGGGTTGGGCGAGGGGGTGCCCTTCGCCGGGGTCGGTCTCCTGCTGGGCCTGACGGCCGCGGCGGCGCTCCTGCTGATCGACCCGGAGCGGCTGCAGGGGGACGGGGGCGGGGCGGGGGGGAGGCGGCCCGAGCCCTGGCAGGTTCCCACGGGGCTGCCCGCCGGGACCCGGGGCAACCTCTGACCCCGTGGAACCTCCCTCGTGCAGCGGCGTAGTCTGGAGGCGGGAGGGGGGCTCCTCCCAGAACCGGTCCTCGAGGAGCGGTGGATGTGGAACATAGATCGGTGAGACTCCCCGCGCCGGTGGCCGAGGCCTGGGCGTCGATGCTCCTGCAGCGTGCCGGCGTCCCGGCGGGGGATGCGGAAGAAGTGGCCCGCCACCTCCTCTTTGCTGAGCTTCGAGGGGTGAGCAGCCATGGCCTCTGCCGCCTCCCCCTCTACCTGCAGCGGCTGGAGGCCGGCGGCATGGAGCGGAGGGCCGAGCCGGAGATCGTCCGGGAGTGCCCGGTCAGCGCTCTCGTCGACGGCCACAACGGCCTGGGGCAGGTGGTGGCCCGCCGGGCTGCCGAGCTGGCCGCCCGGAAGGCGAAGGCCGCCGGGATGGCGGCGGTCGCCGTGCGCAACTCCAACCACTGCGGCTGCCTGGCTTACTACACCCTGCCGATGGCGGAGGAGGGGCTGATCGGGTTCGCCACCACCAACGCCATGGCGACCATGCCCCCGCACGGTGGCGCTGAACCCTTCCTCGGCACCAACCCGATCTCCCTGGCCGCCCCCGCCGGCTACAACGCCCCCTTCGTCCTGGACATGGCGGCCAGCCAGGCGGCCCGGGGCAAGATCCTGAGCGCCGCCCAGGCCGGTCGGGAGATCCCGGAGGGCTGGGCGCTCAGCCGCTCCGGCGAACCCACCACCGACCCGTTGGAGGCGCTTCAGGGGCTGGTCCTCCCCATGGCGGGACCCAAGGGCTCTGCTCTGGCCTTCATGGTGGAGATCCTCGCCGGCATCCTGCCGGGGGCGCTGGTGGGTCCGGCGATCCCCCGGGAGCCCGGCGAGGCCCAGGGAGTCGGCCACTTCTTCCTCGCCCTCCGGCCCGATCTCTTCCTGCCCGTGGAGGAGTTCCGGCGGCGGATGGACCGGATGATGGGGCAGGCCCGCCAGGTCAGGCCGCTGCCGGGCGAGAAGGGGGTCCTGCTCCCCGGGGAGATCGAGCGGCTGCGGACGGCGGAGAACGAGCGGCTGGGCATCCCCCTCCCGCCGGGTCTGAGGGCCGAGCTGGAGGAGCTGGCCGTCCGCTACGGGCTCCCCGGACCCCTGGAGATGGCAGGGGAGGGGGTGGAGGAGGATGGCCCGGCGGACGCTGGGGGTGATCGGAGGCATGGGGCCGGCGGCCACCCTGAACTTCCTGACCTCACTGCTGCAGGAGACCCCGGCGGCCTGTGACCAGGATCACCTGCGGGTGCTGGTGGACCAGAACCCGCAGATCCCCGACCGGGTGGCGGCGATTCGGGGTGACGGCCCGTCGCCGGTGCCCGCCCTGGCGGCCTCGGCCCGGCTGCTGCAGGAGGCCGGCGCCGACTTCCTGGTGATCCCGTGCAACACCGCCCACGCCTTCCTCTCCCAGGTCCAGGCTGCGGTGCGGATCCCCATCATCGACATGGTGATGGAGGTGGTCAACTGGCTCGGCTCCCGGCGGATCGCCCGGGTGGGCCTGATGGCCACCGACGGGACGCTGCAGGCGGGGCTCTACCAGGCGCGGCTGCTCCGGGCCGGAATGGAGCCGCTGCTCCCCCCGGCGCCCCAGCAGGCACACCTGATGCAGGCGATTCGGGGGTTGAAGGCCGGCGTCCCGGCAGCGGTGCTCCGCCCCCGGGTGCTGGAGGTGGCTCGGTCCCTGGAGGCAGCGGGGGCGGATGGGCTGCTGGCCGGCTGCACGGAGCTGCCCCTCATGCTGGACCCGACAGCTCTCGGGGTGCTCTGCGCCGACTCCAGTCGGATTTTGGCTGCGGCAGCCGTCCGCTGGGCGTTGGAGCCGCTCGCCCTTCCTGCCGGGGAGCGCAGTCCGGCCCGCTGAGCCGAGCCGGGGGCGGTCACGCCGCCCCCGGCTCCCTTTATGCGTGCGGGTTCTGCAGGCCGGGGATCGCCTGGTCGATCACCTGGGCGAGGATGCCGGCCCCGGCTCCCGCCCGCTGCAGGTGCTGCTGCAGCTCCTGGGTCAGGCGGGCCGGCTGGTCCAGCATGGTGAAGTGGCCCGCCTCGGGGATCACCGCGAAGTGGGAGCCCTTGATCGCCTCGTGCAGCCGCCATCCCCAGTAGGCCGGGAGCAGCCGGTCGTACTGCCCCCAGAGGATGGTGGTCGGCGCCGCAATGCCGGCCAGAAGGGGCACCAGCTCCTCGGTCTGGTGGTGCTCCAGCGCCAGCACCGCCTGGTGCAGCCGGCCGGGGCCCGCCGGGGGTTCCATCGGGGCGGTGAAGGCCCGCAGCAGCTCGGGTGTGAGCAGCTCCTGGTTGAAGGTCCCCAGCCGGAGGAACTCCTCCACCCGGGCGGGCGAGGGCTCGAAGGCCGGGGCGAAGGGGCGGCGCATGGCCACCACCTGGGGGACGGGCCAGTTGCTGAAGCAGACCCCATCGGTGATCGCCAGGCTGAGCACCCGCTCCGGATGGTGGATCGCCAGGATCTGCACGATCCCCCCGCCCAGGTCGTGGCCGACGAAGTGCGCCTGGGCGATCCCCAGCCGGTCGAGGAGCGCAAGGATATGGGCCGCCTGCCGGGGCAGGGTCAGCTCCTCGGCCGGGGCGGGGGAGGAGTTGCCGTAACCCAGCAGGTCCACGGCGATCACCCGGCAGTTCCGGGAGAGATCAGCCGTGACGTGGTGCCAGAGGTAGGAGTGGGTGGGGATCCCGTGGATCAGGACCACCACCGGCCCCTCGGTCCCCCACTGCCGGCAGAAGAGGCTGTATGCGCCGATCTGAACCAGGACATCCTTGTGTTCCATGCCGATTCTCCTTTGCTGTCAGCTCGCGGGCCAGGAGCGAAGAGGGAGCCCGTCCGCTGCGGACAAGCTCCCCTGCTCGGTAGGTTAGAGGTTCCCCTGGGTTCCCTGGAAGAGGTTCGGCACCTCGACCGCAGGGATCTGGGTGCCGCCGGCAAGGCCGGCCTGGGCACCTGCAGCACCGGCGACACCAGCGACACCAGCGGTGCCGGCGGCTCCGGCGGTCAGGTTGGCCAGCTGGCCGGCCGCCTGGGCCTCCCGCTGGGCCATCTGCTGGAGCATCTGCTGATTCTGCCGCTCCTGCTGGGCCAGCTGCTGCATCGGGGCAGCGATCTGGCCCGCCTGCCCGGCCACGGCACTGCTGATCTGGTTGGCCAGCTGCCCCTCCCGCTGGGCCATCTGCTGGAGCAGCTGCTGGTTCTGTCTCTCCTGGGCGCTCATCTGCTGGAACGGCTGGTTTCCGCCGGTCATGGTGAAGGCCCTCCTTCGCTGTGGTGGGGTTCACCGTTAGGTTGCACCGGTTGACCGAGCGGTCATCCCTCCGCAGAGATCCTTACACCACTTTCCACAGCCGCTCGAAGGCGGTCGGCACCTCCTTGGGCTGGTCGAATCCGAAACCAGCTCATGCCTTGCCCTCCAGCAGGTGGGCCACCGTGGCCGGGATCTCCAGCAGGTCGTGGACCACCGCATCGGGGATGCACTCCTCCAGCTCCGCCGGCGGGTGGCCGTGCCACCGGCGGTCCCGCTCCAGCCGGGCCCGCAGCCAGTCCATGGCCGCAGCGGGCCGCTCCCAGGGCGGCAGCGCCGCCAGCTCGTGCCCCAGCTCGATGTAGCCGGGGGCCATCGGCTGCACGATCAGGATCGCCATCCAGCCCGCCCGCTTGGCGCCGGCCACATCGTGGGGCAGCACGTCGCCGATGTGGATCCGGGGGGAGCCGTAGCGCTCCGCCGCCCGGTAGATCGCCACCTCGGGCTTGCCCGCCCCCACCAGGTCCGGGGTGATCAGCTCGGTGAAGAACTCCAGGAGGCCGATCGCCCGGAGCACCGGCTCCTGGTACTTGCGGAAGCCGTTGGTGATCGAGATCAGGGTGTGGCCCTGGGCCCGCAGCTGCTCGAGGCACTGGTGGGAGCCCGGGTAGGACCAGACCAGTCCGGGCACCTGGCAGTACTGCTCCACCAGGGCGGCCACGTCGATCCGGCCCGGGTAGCCGACGGCGGCCGCCAC
>JBMONC010000090.1:0-26557 GCA_049324875.1 Bacillota bacterium | reverse complement strand
CGGCTGCGGATCCTGGAGGAGGAGCAGCAGCTGCAGCTGATCCGTCGGATCATGCGGGAGATCGGGTTGAACACCGACGACGAGACGGTGCAGGAGGCGCTGGCGGAGCTCTCCCGGATGCGGGCCTCCACCGCCGACCCGGCCGCCTTCCGCCCCCGCGGGATCGGCCTGGCCGACTTCCGGCAGCTCTGGCAGTCCTACACCCTGGCCAAGGAGCGGCTGGGCACCCTCGACTTCGACGACCTGCTTCACGAGGCGCTCGCCCAGCTCCAGGGCCGGCCCGACCTGCTGGAGGCCTACCGGGAGCGGTACCGCCACATCCTGGTGGACGAGTTTCAGGACACCAACGCCGTCCAGTGGACGATCATCCGGCTGCTGGCGGAGCCCCGGCGGAACCTCTGCGTGGTGGGCGACGACGACCAGGCGATCTACGGCTGGCGGGGCGCCTCCCCGGAGTTCCTGCTCGCCTTTCCCAAGACCTATCCCGAGGCGGTCCGGGTCACCCTGGACCTGAACCACCGCTGTCCGCCGCCGGTGGTGGAGGCGGCCAACCGGCTGGCGGCCGCCAACCGGCGCCGCTTCGGCAAGGTAATCCGGCCGCTGCCCGGCCGGAGCGGGCCGTCCGTCGAGCTGCTGGCCCCCGCGGACAGCCTGCAGGAGGCGGAGGCGGTCGCCCGGCTGATCAAGGGGGCGGGGGCGCCCCTGAGCGACTGGGCGGTGATCTACCGGACCAACCAGCAGGCCCACGCCATCGCCCAGGTGCTCGCCCGGGAGGGGATCCCCTACCGGGCCCTGGGCGGGCTGCCCAACCTCTACCGCCGCTGGCCCGTGCAGGATGTGCTGGCCTATCTGCGGGCCGCCGTGGGGGAGCCCTTCGCCATCGAGCCGGTGCTGAACCGGCCCACCCGCTACCTCTCCCGGGCGGTGGTGCAGGAGGCCCGCCGGATCGCCGAGTCCGCCGGCCTCGACCTGCTGAGCGCCATCCCCCAGACCGGGATGCTCCGCTCCTGGCAGCTCCGGCCGGTGGAGGAGCTGCTGGACCAGCTCTACGCCCTGCGGCGGATGCAGGCGCCGGATGCCATCGGCTACGTCCGCACCATCATCGGCTACGATGACTACATCAAGGAATACTGTGAGCGGGAGGGCGGCTCGCCGGATGAGATGCTGGGCCTGCTCTCGGAGGTGGAGCGGACCAGCCCCCGGCTGATGCTGACCGCCTTCCTGGCGCAGGTGGACTCCTTCTCCAGCGAGGCGGGCCGCCGCCCGGCCGAGGGGGAGGAGGCGGTCACCCTGGCCACCTGCCACAAGGCGAAGGGGCTGGAGTTCAGGCGGGTCGTGGTGGTGGGGGCCATCGACAAGCTGCTGCCCCACCGGGGGAGCGACGACATCGAGGAGGAGCGGCGGCTGATGTACGTCGCCATGACCCGTGCCGGCGAGCGGCTCTGGCTGAGCGCCCCCCGGGCCTACGCCGGCCGGGAGGCCCAGCCCTCTCCCTTCCTGGAGGAGGCGCTGGGCCCGCTGGCCCCGGCGGCGGACTAGGCGTCCCTTTCGGGGCGGGCCGGGCGTCCAATCGGTAGTGGGGTTGCGCATAGTGGGGGATGGGATAGGATGCCGCGATCGTTCAAGGAGAAGTACCCGGAGCGGAAGACGCCCCGGGAGCACTACATGGAGATCCTGGATGACCTGTGCCGGAACATCCCCGGGGTAGCGGAGCGGCGGGAGATGCTCCTGCTGATCCCGGAGCTGATGGACAAGGTGGAGCAGGGGTTTGTGATGGACGCCATCGTCAGCGGCAAGGGCGTGGTCAACACCATCACCGACGTGGGCTCCGACTCCATCGCCATCGTCTACAACAACGGCTGGGCGCTGGGGTTCGAGGGGGACGGCGGGGAGCTGGTGATCCTGATCCAGTACATCCAGTCGATCACCCCCCGCAAGACGGGGCTGCAGATCGACCTGGAGACCGGCGAGACGGTCTGGCTCCGGTTCCTGGGCACGGTGGGATAGCAGGGAAGCAGCCGCGGGCGATCTCGCCCCGCGGCTGCTCGTTTTTGCACGATTTTGCTCAAATATGACAGGTTGTGCAGGAACTGGAGGCTCCGCTGGGCGGGTGCGCCGTCACGGCTCCAGCAGCTCCGCCAGCGCCCTGTCCAGCAGGGGGGTCGCCTCCGCCTCGGTCAGCCGGGCCAGCCGCCCCAGGCTGTGCCCCTGCTCCAGGAGATGGCCCACCGCCCGCCAGCCGGCCCAGTAGACCTCCCGGTCCAGCCCGGCGGGGCCGGGGCCCAGGATGAAGCGCTGGAGCGCCTCCTGGCTCGCCTCGGCCAGGTGGGGCCGGATTCCCTCCAGGATTGCCCGGTCGGCGGCCCGGCACCGGCCATACCAGCCGGGGCTGAAGGCGCCGAGGTACTCCTCATCGCTGTAGCCCGGGAAGACCGCCCTGGATGTCCAGACCGCCAGCCCCTCCTGCATCATCGAGACGGCGATGGAGCGGATCCATCCGCCGGGGTCGTTGGAGAGCTTGGCGTGCAGGGCATGGGTCAGCTCGTGGGCCACCACGTAGGGGGTCCGGTCATACCCGCCCTCCAGGGGCAGGTTGACCAGGTACTTGCCGTTGAGCGTGGCCTGGAAGGCGTTCTTGTCGAACATCCCCACGAAGAAGACCACCTGGATCTCCATCTCCTGGTCGAAGTCCAGCGCCTGGCTTACCGCCTCCACCACCTGGCCCACCTCCGGCCGGAAGCCGGCCGCCCCCTGCCGGATCAGCTCCAGCGCCTCGGGGTAGCGGTGGAAGTTCTCGTCCAAGGCCCGCCGGGCCATCTGCCGGCCCTGCTCGGTGGGCGGGACGGCGGCGAAGTTGTAGTGCTCCTGGAAGAGCGCCCAGCGGCTCTCGGGGTCCGCATCCAGCGCCTTCTCGTAGAAGGCCAGGAACCGCGGGGAGAGGTCCCGAACGGTCAGCGTGACGGCCATGCCCGCACTCCTTTCCGATGCCCGGAGGGCGCCATCCGGCAGGGGACGGCGCCCTTCGGCCTACTTCTTCCACTCCACCTTGATATCCGACGCCCCCGCCGCCCGGTTGGCGGCCCTTGCCGCCACGAAGAGGAAGTCGGAGAGCCGGTTCAGGTAGCGCAGCAGCACCGGGTCCACCGGCTCCTGCTCCATCAGCGAGACCAGCCGCCGCTCCGCCCGCCGGGCCACCGTCCGGGCCACGTGCAGCGCCGAGGCCGCCTGGGTTCCCCCCGGCAGGATGAAGGAGCGCAGCGGCTCCAGCCCCGTCTCCAGCCGGTCGATATCCCGCTCCAACTGGTCGACGAAGCCCTCTTCCACCTTGGGCTTCTCGCCCTTCTCCCGGTTGGGCGGGGTGGCCAGGTCGGCCCCCACATCGAACAGCTCCCGCTGGACGCGGAAGAGCATCTCCCGCAGCTCCCCCGCCGTCCCGCCCGGCAGGTGGGAGAGCGCCAGCCCCACGAAGGCGTTCGCCTCATCCACCGTGCCGTAAACCTCCACCCGCAGCGCGTCCTTGGCGATTCGCTCCCCCCAGCGGAGGCTGGTCTGACCCTTATCTCCGGTTCGAGTATAGATCTTCATCGGCTCACCTCACCCTAAAGTCTATCACCTCCAGCAGGAATTGGGCCACCATTGGATAACCAGAGAATATTTATTAAGCGAACAGAGGGGAATGAGCCAATTGAACCGAGCGGAAGCCTGGGAGCTGGTCAACGAGTATACCAGGAGCCCCCGCCTGCTGGGCCACATGCTGGCGGTGGAGGCCTGCATGCGCTACTACGCCGCCAAGTACGGCGAGGATGTGGAGACCTGGGGGCTGATCGGCCTGCTCCACGACTTCGACTACGAGCGCTGGCCCGACCCGCCCGACCACCCGCTGCAGGGGGAGCGGATCCTGGCGGAGCGGGGCGTTCCCGAGGATATCCGCTACACCATCTGCTCCCACGCCGACTACCTGCAGGACCGCTACCCCCGCACCTCTCTGCGGGACCGGGTGCTCTACGCCGTGGATGAGCTGAGCGGCCTGGTGGTGGCCACCGCCCTGGTCCGGCCCAGCAAGTCGATCTTCGAGGTGGATGTGGAGGCGGTCAGGAAGAAGATGAAGGACAAGCGGTTCGCCGCCGGGGTCAACCGGGAGGATGTGATCCGCGGCGCCCAGGAGTTGGGGGTCGACCTGGACGAGCACATCGGCCACGTGATCGAGGCCCTGAAGGCGGCGGCTGACCAGCTGGGCCTGCGGGGCACCGCCCAGTGAAGCTGCTCTTGACCGGCGCCCCCCGCTCCGGCAAGTCCAGCCTGATCCGGCGGTTGGCCGAGGCCTCCACGGGGGCGGCGGGGATTATCACGGTGGAGCGGCGGGGAGCGGACCATCGGCGGATCGGCTTTGACCTGCTGGCGGTCTACTGCCGCCCCGGGCGGCCGCTCCAGGTGATCCAGGAGGCGCCCCTGGCCCGGCTGGCCCATCCATCGGGCCTGCGGGTGGGGCGGTACGGGGTGGAGCCGGGCGCCCTGGAACTGGCGGTACACGCCCTCGACGCCGCCATGCACGAGGGCAGCCTGGTGCTGATCGACGAGATCGGCCCGCTCCAGATCTGCTCCCCCGCCTTCCGGGAGGCGGTGGACCGCTGCCTCGACAGCCGCTGCTCCCTGCTGGGCTCCCTCTCGACCCAGGAGGACCCGTACCTGGCGGCCATCCGCCGGCGGCCCGGGGTCCGGGTGCTGGAGGTGACCCCGCAGAACCGGGCCCATCTGGCGGAGGGGCTGACCGGCTGGCTCCGGCAGGGGTAGGAGGGCCTGGCCCCAGGCATGGAGCGGTCGGATGGGCGTATCCTTTCTCGCAGAGCATCGGCGAAGGAGGATGCGCCCATGCGTCATGTGAACGCCCTTCTCCTGAAACTGACCGCCTACCTGCTGATCTTCGGGCTCACCCTGCCCGTGTTGGGGAGGCTGGCGCTGCCCAGGTCGCTGATCCTGGCCGCCATCCACACCCTGCTCCTCTGGCTGGCCGACCAGATCATCCTGCCCCGGTTCGGGCGGACGGCGGCGCTGGTCGGGGACTTTCTGCTGCTGGTGGTGGGCTCCTTCCTGGTCCTGGGGGCGATGGGCGCCGTGCCCCGGCCGCTGGGCCTGATCCTGGCGGTCCTGCTGGGGACTGGCTTTGAGGCCTGGTTCCACCTCTACCTGCGACAGGCCGACCTGCTGGACAGCTGAGCGACGGCCAGGGCGCCTCCCCGGTGCCCTGGCCGTGCCGCGCCCTCCGCATCGTCCTCCCGTACGATGGGCCGGACCGTCGCCGGTCCGATGCCCCGGCGGGCGCTCCCTGCTACGATGGGAGCAGCGAAACGGAGGGAGAGAGCATGCGCCTGCAGAACCTCTACAGCGACTTCGCCGCCGCCTGGCGGCGGTCGCCGTCCTGGGAATCGCTTCGGGAAGGGTATGTCGAGCCGCATCTCCGGTTCCTTGCACACTTCCACCTGAACTGGGTGGAGGGGGGGCCGGTCGACCCGTCGGTGGTGGTGGAGGACTTCCGCAAGGCCTGGGGCGAGCGGCCCGGGGAGGCTGCTGCCCTGGTGGAGCGGCTGGAGACGGTGCCGCTGGCCGAGCTGATCGCCGCCGCCTGCGAGGCGCCGGACCGGTTCTTCCAGCCCCGCCAGGAGGTGGAGATCTACGCCATGGTGGGGCTGGAGACCACCAGCGGCGCCCAGATGCTGGTGGACGGCCGCCCGGCGGTCGCCCTGCCGCTGGAGCCCTGGGGCCGGAGCTTCCTGGGGCTCCACATCCCCTGGGAGGACCTTCCCCTGCTGATGGCCCACGAGTATACCCATGTGATCCGGTACACCGAGTCGGACTGCGGGCTGGCCCGCGCCTTCCGGCAGGGCGGCTTCCACTACGGGCGGGCGCTGCAGACCCAACCCCTGCTGGAGTTCCTGGTGGATGAGGGGCTGGCGGTCTACACCTCCCGGCAGATCCACCCCGAGCTGGATGAGCGGCGGGCGCTGATCTTCCCGCCCGAGGCGTTCGCCTGGTGCCAGGAGCACGAGGCGGAGCTCTGGGCCGAGGTGGAGCCGCTGCTTGAGCAGCCGCCCGCCTTCGCCGGCTACCGCCGCTACTTCAGCGTGGCCGCGGAGGGCCGTCCGGCCCGGACCGGCTACTACCTCGGCTACCGGCTGGTCTCCCGCTTCCTGGCCAACCACCCGGAGATCCCGGCGGCGGAGGCGGTGCGCCTGCCTGCCCGGACCTTCCTCCAGGCGTAGGAGAATCCCGGCTCCCCCTGCCGGAATCGGTTGCCAGCGGATCGCATCCCCTCTATCATAGACACATCAGAGGAAGAAGGGGGAGGATCTCTCATGCTGAATGCTGAGCCGCTGCAGCGGGTGCGGGCGGCCCTGGAAGCCGCCGGCGTCCCGGGGGAGGTCCGGCTCTTTGCCGAGCACCTGCCCACCGCCCCCGCCGCCGCCGAGGCGGTGGGAGCCGAGCTGGGGCGGATCGCCAAGTCGATCCTGCTCTTTGCGGGCGGCGAGCCGGTGCTGGTGGTGACCGCCGGCGACCGGCGGGTGGACAGGCAGAAGGTGAAGGCGCTGCTGGACCGGGGCAAGGTGGTGATCGCCTCGGCGGAGGAGGTGCTGGCGGTGACCGGCTTCGTGGCCGGGGGCGTCTCCCCCGTGGGGCTGAAGCAGGCGGTGGAGGTGCTGCTGGACCAGTCGCTCCAGCGCTTCGAGGAGATCTGGGCCGGGGGTGGGGTGCCCGAGGCGCTGCTGCGCATCGCCGTGGCGGATCTGCCGCGGGCCACCGGGGGCCGGTTCGCCGACGTGGTGCAGGAGCCGTAGGACGAGGCAAGGAGGTCCCGGCGATGGAGAAGGTTCTGGGCTACCTGGCGGAGCACCGGGAGGAGCACCTGCAGATGGCGATGCGGCTGATGGCCCAGCCCTCGATCTCGCCCACCGGGGAGGGGATGGCAGAGTGCGCCGCCCTCCTCCGCTCCATGATGGAGGAGTCCGGCGTCAGGACCGAGGTGCTCGCCACCCCGGGCCATCCGATCCTCTTCGGGGAGGTGGATGCCGGCGCCCCGTTCACGGTGCTGATCTACGGCCACTACGACGTGCAGCCGCCGGAGCCGCTGGAGCTCTGGCACTCGCCCCCCTTCGAGCCCACCATCCGGAACGGGCGGATCTATGCCCGCGGGGCGGGGGACAACAAGGGACAGCTGATGGCCAACCTGCTGGCGGTCCGGGCCTACCTGAAGACGGGGACACCGCTGCCGGTCAACGTCAAGTTCCTCTTCGAGGGGGAGGAGGAGTCCTCCAGCGCCCACCTGGCCTGGGCGGTGGAGCGCTACAAGGAGCGGCTCCGCTGCGACATGGTCTACACGGCGGACGGCCCCCAGCACACCAGCGGGGCGCCCACCGTGCTGCTGGGGGTGCGGGGGATCCTCTACGTCCAGGTGGACTGCGAGGCGGCGGACCGGGACCACCACTCCGGCAACCGGGGCGGCGCCGTGCCCAACCCGGCCTGGTACCTGATGGAGGCGCTCCGCCGGTTCTGGCACGAGAGCCCCCATGAGGTGGCGATCCCCGGCTTTTACGACAAGGTCCGGCCGGTCACCCCCTTCGAGCAGGAGCTGCTGGAGCGGCTCCCCTGGGATCCGGCGGAGACCGCCCGGTCGCTGGGCCTCCCCGAGGGGCAGTTCGCCGGGAGCAGCGCCGCCGAGTTCTACGCCCGGACCCTGATGCGGCCCACCCTGAACATCTGCGGCTTCACCAGCGGCTACGGCGGGCCGGGCTCCAAGACGATCATCCCTGCCAGGGCCAGCGCCAAGCTGGACATGCGGCTGGTGGTGGACCAGGAGCCGGACGAGATCTTCGCCCTCTTCGCGGCGCACCTGAAGCGGGTGACCGCCCCCATGGAGGCGCTGGGGCTCCGCTTCACCCTTCACCGCCTGGGCGACATGGCCCCCAGCCGGACCCCCGGCGACCGGCCGGAGCCGCAGGCCGTGATCCGGGCGGTGCGGGAGGCCTACGGCGCCGAGCCGGTGGTGATGCCCAGCCTGGGCGGCTCCCTGCCGGACTACGTCTGGACCCGGATCCTGGGGGTCCCCTCGGTGGTGGTGCCCTACGCCAACCACGATGAGGACAACCACGCCCCCAACGAGAACATGGCGCTGGACCGCTTCTTCAGCGGCATCCGGTGCACGGCTGCGGTGCTGGCGCACCTCGGCCGGATCTGATCGCGATGGGCAGTTAGAACCAGGCGGCGGGCCCGGCCCGCTGAAGGTGTGCTCCCGAAGGAGGACGGTGGCGTTCCAGCCCCCGTCCTTTCTGCGTTCCGGGCTCCCGGGCCGCCGGGACGCCCCCGCCCCATGGCCCCACCCGCCCGCCGGGGGCCTTCCCCCCTACGCGGTCCTGCGCTCCAGACCCCGGTCTCCGCCCGATCTCGATGACCCCATAACCTGCTCCCGCATTAGACCTTTCGGTCCATGGCAGGGACTGGGAGGCGCCGTTTATTCTGAAAAGGAGGCCAGGAGCCCGGATTTCCAACCATAGGCGAATGGAGGAATCGATCATGTCCGACCAGCCTGTCAGCGGAAACGGGTTTGATGCTTACTCCCCAGCAGAGGTCGCAGCACGGGTCGAGAACGTAGGGGTTACCAAGGCGAACATGCCGCTCTACCGGATGGCGGCGCTCTCGGTGCTGGCCGGGGCCTTCATCGCCCTGGGCGGCCTCTTCTTCATCACCGTCACGACCGATCTGAAGGGCGGCTTCGGGATGACCCAGCTGATGGGCGGCATGGTCTTCGCCCTCGGGCTGATCCTGGTGGTGATCGCCGGGGCGGAGCTCTTCACCGGCAACAACCTGCTGATCATGGGAACCGTCGGCGGGAAGATCCCGGTCCGGCTGCTGCTGCGCAACTGGCTGGTGGTCTTCAGCTTCAACCTGCTGGGGGCGGTCTCGATCGCCGTCATGGCCTACCTCGCGGAGCATTACACCGGCAGCGGCAACCTGACCGGCGCCCGGGCGCTGGTCATCGGGGCGACCAAGACCTCGCTCCCCTTCGCCGTTGCCTTCACCCGGGCGATCCTCTGCAACGTCCTGGTCTGCCTGGCGGTCTGGCTGGCGGCTGCGGCCCGCACCGTGACCGACAAGGTCCTGGCGATCATCTTCCCCATCTCCGCCTTCGTGGCGATGGGATTCGAGCACTCCATCGCCAACATGTTCTTCATCCCCTACGCCATCTGGCTGAAGGGGAACGCCGCCGTGGTGGCCGCCGCAAACCTGCCGGCCGCCAAGCTGGAGGCGCTGAACTGGATGGGGTTCCTGCAGAATCTGGTCCCGGTCACCCTGGGCAACATCGTCGGCGGGGCGGTCCTGGTCGGCTTCACCTACTGGGTGGTCTACCTGTGGGACGGCTACACCACCCCCACCCGGCGTAAGAGGGGGCATGCTGCATGACTGCGACCCAGGAGATCCAGGTCGACCGGGCGCCGGAGTGGCCGCTTCGGACCCGCAGCGTCCGCATCCTGATCGGGGCGGGCACCTGCGGGATCGCTGCGGGCGCCGGGGCGGTCTGGGCGGCCGCGGAGGAGGCGCTGGCGGAGCGGGGGCTGCCCGTCCCGGTGATCGGGGTGGGCTGCATCGGCTACTGCCAGGAGGAGCCGCTGCTGGATGTGGAGATCGACGGCGAGCGCTGGTCCTACCGCCGGGTGACGCCCGAGCTGGTCAAGCGGATCATCAATCACCACATCTGGGACGGCGAGCCGGTGGCCGAGCTGCTGCTGGGAAAGGTGGCCGCCGAGGGGTCGACCCCCTTCCCGGGGCTGCCCTTCTATGCCAACCAGGTGCGGATCGCCACCCGGAACTGCGGCTTCATCGACCCGACCTCCCTGGCCGACTACGAGGCCCGGGGCGGCTACCAGGCGCTGCGGCAGGTGCTCCAGACGCCGGTGGCGCCGGAGGAGATCATCGCCACGGTGAAGGCCTCCGGGCTCCGGGGCCGGGGCGGTGCGGGCTTCCTCACCGGCCTGAAGTGGGAGCTGACCCGCTCAACCCCATCGGCGAAGCGGTACATCATCTGCAACGCCGACGAGGGGGACCCCGGCGCCTTTATGGACCGGTCGATCCTGGAGGGGGACCCCCACGCCGTCATCGAGGGGATGATCATCGGCGCCTACGCCCAGGGGGCGGATGAGGGCTACATCTACTGCCGGGCCGAGTACCCGCTGGCGCTGGAGCGGCTGCGGATCGCCATCGCCGCGGCGGCGGAGGCGGGCTACCTGGGCGATCGGATCCTGGGGAGCGACTTCTCCTTCCACCTGCACCTGAAGGAGGGGGCGGGCGCCTTCGTCTGCGGCGAGGAGACGGCGCTGATGGCCTCCATCGAGGGGCAGCGGGGGATGCCGCGCCCCAAGCCGCCCTTCCCGTCGGTCTCGGGCCTCTGGGGCAAGCCGACCACCATCAACAACGTGGAGACCTGGGCCAACGTGCCGCAGATCGTGGCCCGGGGGGCCGAGTGGTACGCCTCCCTCGGCACCGAGCGCTCCAAGGGGACGAAGGTCTTCGCCCTGACCGGCCGGATCAACCGGACCGGGCTGGTGGAGGTGCCGATGGGGGTGACCATCCGCCAGATCGTCTACGAGATGGGCGGGGGCATCCCCGATGAGAAGGAGTTCAAGGCGGTCCAGATCGGCGGCCCCTCGGGCGGCTGCCTGCCCGCCAGCCAGCTGGACCTGCCGATCGACTACGAGTCGCTGATCGGGGCCGGCGCCATGATGGGCTCCGGCGGCCTGGTGGTGATCGATGAGACCACCTGCATGGTCGACTTTGCCCGCTACTTCATGGCCTTCTGCGCCGCCGAGTCCTGCGGCAAGTGCACCCCCTGCCGGGAGGGGACCACCCGGATGCTGGAGATCCTTGACCGGATCACCAAGGGGCAGGCGACCATGGAGGATCTGGACCGGCTGGAGCGGCTGGCGCAGAATGTGAAGGTCTCATCGCTCTGCCAGCTGGGCGGCTCGGCGCCCAACCCGGTGCTCTCGGGGCTCCGCTTCTTCCGGGAGGAGTTCGAGGCGCACATCAAGGAGAAGCGCTGCCCGGCGGGCGCCTGTGCCGCCCTGCACAGCTATTCGATCGATGCGGAGCTCTGCTCGGGCTGCATGCTCTGCGCCCGCCACTGCCCGGTGGGGGCGATCACCGGCGAGAAGCGGAAGCCGCACGTGATCGACCAGGCGCTCTGCATCAAGTGCGGTGCCTGCTTCGACGTCTGCCGCTTCCAGGCGGTCAAGCGCTAAGGGGGGATGATGATGCACCTCTTCATCGATGGGCGCCGGCTGGAGGCGCAGCCGGGCCGGACGATCATGCAGGTGGCCGACGCCCACGGGATCGAGATCCCGCGGCTCTGCCACCACCCGCTGCTGAAGCCCTCGGGCGCCTGCCGCCTCTGTGTGGTCCAGGTCAAGGGCGCCCGGAACCTGGTCTCCGCCTGCACCACCCCGGCGGCCGACGGCATGGAGGTCCAGACCCGCTCGGAGATGGTGGTCAGCGCCCGGAGGGAGGCGCTGGACCTGCTGGTCTCCAACCACCCGCTGGACTGCTTCGCCTGCGAGGCGGCCGGCGACTGCGCCCTGCAGGATTACGCCTACGAGTACGGGATCCGGGAGGGCTCCTACCGGGGCGCCCGGCGGGAGATCCCGGTGGACGACCGGAACCCCTTCTTCCAGATCGACTACGAAAAGTGCGTCCTCTGCGGGATCTGCGTCCGGATGTGCGATGAGGTGATGGGCTACGGCGCCATCGACTTCACCAACCGGGGCTTCGCCTCGCTGGTGGGGACGCCCTACGGCCTCTCGCTGAGCGAGACATCCTGCGTCTTCTGCGGCAACTGCGTCCAGGGCTGTCCGGTGGGCGCCCTGCTGCCCAAGTCGGTAATCGGGGCCGGGCGGGCCTGGGAGAGCCGGGCGGTCCGCTCCATCTGCCCCTACTGCGGGGTGGGCTGCGCCATCGACCTGCACGTCAAGGGGGACCGGGTGATCCAGGTGACCGGGGCCGAGTCGCCGGCCAACCACACCCTGACCTGCGTCAAGGGGAGGTTCGGCTGGGAGTTCATCCACCACCCGGACCGGCTGCAAAGGCCGCTGGTGCGGAAGGAGGGCGCTCCCCGGGGCTCGGTGGGGCCGGAGTGGTTCCGGGAGGCGACCTGGGAGGAGGCGCTGGAGCGGGCGGCGGCCGGGCTGAGCGCCGTCAAGGCGGCCTACGGCCCCGACGCCGTGGCCGGCCTCGCCTCGGCCAAGGCCTCCAACGAGGAGAACTACCTCTTCCAGAAGCTGATGCGGCTGGCGGTGGGGACGAACAACGTCGACCACTGCGCCCGCCTCTGACACAGCCCCACCGTGGCCGGTCTGGCCACCGCATTCGGCTCCGGCGCCATGACCAACGCCATCGACGAGATCGAGGGCGCCCAGACGATCCTTGCCATTGGCACCAACACCACCGAGGCCCACCCGGTCATCGCCCTGCGGGTGAAGAAGGCGGTCCGGGAGCGGGGCGCCGCCCTGCTCGTCATCGACCCGCGGCCCATCGAGCTGACCCAGTGGGCCACCTGCTGGCTCCAGCCGCTGCCCGGCACCAACGTGGCGGTGATCAACGGGATGATGCACCACATCATCAAGGCCGGGCTTGCCAACGAGGCCTTCATCCGGGAGCGGACCGAGGGATATGAAGCCCTGGCTGCTTCGCTGGAAGCGTGTACCCCCGAGTGGGCAGAGGCGGTCTCCTCGGTGCCCGCCGACCTGATCCGCAGGGCGGCGGAGGCCTACGCCCGGGCCGACACCGCCTCGATCCTCTACGCCATGGGCGTCACCCAGCACACCACCGGCACCGAGTCGGTGATGAGCCTGGCCAACCTGGCGCTGCTGACCGGCCAGATCGGCCGGCCCTCCACCGGGGTCAACCCGCTGCGGGGGCAGAACAACGTGCAGGGCTCCTGCGACATGGGGGCGCTCTACGACACCCTCCCCGGCTACCGGCGGGTGGCTGACCCGGCGGCGCGGGAGGCGCTGGCCAGGGCCTGGGGGGTGGAGCGGCTGCCCGAGTACCCCGGGGTGACCGCCTCCGAGGTGGCCTTCGCCGCCCTGGGCGGCAAGGTCCGGGCGCTCTACCTGATGGGCGAGAACATCGTGCTGACTGACCCCGACAGCCGGCACGTGGAGCGGGGGCTGGCGAAGCTGGACTTCCTGGTGGTGCAGGATATGTTCCTGACCGAAACCGCCCGCTTCGCCGATGTGGTCCTGCCCGCCTGCTCCTGGGCGGAGAAGGAGGGGACCTTCACCAACACCGAGCGGCGGGTGCAGCGCTTCTACCAGGCGCTCCAGCCCCTGGGCGACTCCCGCCCCGACTGGCAGATCATCGCCGAGCTCTCCACCCGCCTGGGCTACCCGATGCGCTACGACTCGCCGGCGGCGATCATGGAGGAGATTGCGGCGGTGGTGCCCCAGTACGGCGGCATCCGCTACGACCGGCTGGGGGTGGAGGGGCTCCAGTGGCCCTGCCCGACCCCCGACCACCCCGGCACCCCCTACCTGCACGCCGGCCGTTTCAGCCGGGGGCTGGGAAAGATGACCCCGGTCAACTTCCGGCCCTCCGCCGAGCTGCCCGACGAGCAGTACCCCTTCATCTTCACCACTGGCCGCTCGCTCTACCACTACCACGGGGGCTCCATGACCCGGCGGGCCCGCCCGCTGGCGGAGCATGTGCCCGAGGCCTACGTGGAGGTGGAGCCGGCCACGGCAGCGGAGCTGGGGCTGGCCGACGGGGACCGGGCCCGGGTCGCCTCCCGCCGGGGCCAGGTGACGGTGAGGGTCCGGCTGGTGCCCGGCACCGGGCCGAAGGTGCTCTTCATGCCCTTCCACTTCCGGGAGGCGGCGGCCAACCTGCTGACCAACACCGCCCTCGACCCGGTGGCGAAGATCCCGGAGCTGAAGGTCTGTGCGGCCCGCATTGAGAAGGTGGCGGTGGAGGAGGTGACCCCGGTATGAGCATCCTGATGATCCAGCGCAAGGGCGGCGTGCCGGCGGTCCCGATCCCCGACAGCCTGCCGGCCGGGAAGCTGGCCGACCTGGAGCGCTTCCTGACCGAGCACCGGGGGAAGGCCAACATGGTGATCCCGGCGCTGCAGCACGCTCAGGCGCTCTTCGACTACGTGCCCCAGGTGGCGATCGTCCGGATCGCCGAGGCGCTGAGGGTGCCCCAGGCCAAGGTCTACGGCGTGGCCACCTTCTACGCCCAGTTCCGGCTCCAGCCGGCGGGGCGGCACACGGTGAAGGTCTGCACCGGCACCGCCTGCCACGTCCGAGGGGCCGAGACGGTGCTGAAGGCCTGGAGCGAGCTGCTGGGCATCAGGCCCGGGGAGACCACCGGCGACGGGGCGATCACCCTGGAGCGGGTGGCCTGCCTGGGAGCCTGTGGCCTGGCTCCCGCCGCCATGGTGGACGCCCGGACCCACGGGCGGCTGACGCCAGCCAAGGTCAAACAGGTGCTGGCGACCATCCCCCGGTAGGGGGGAGGCGAAGCAGAGGGCCCGCCCGCGGGGGGTGGGGCCTGGTGAGGGGCCGCGGATGGGGTGGATGGCGCGCGTCGCCTCCACCCTCATCTGCGGCCCCCTTTCGGAGTTGCCGTAGTACCCCACTCGAAAAGCTCGAAATACGTCGATATTTGACGATCCTGCGGAAGAAATGTTCGCGGGATTGCCCCCTGATCAACAGGGAATGGTCATCTTAGTGAGGAATGTAAAAAAGGTAGCCGCTCATATATCTCACCGCTTCCCTCCTCCTCCGCAGAATCACTTGAAAGGAATGAATCAGATTGCGGCTCGAAGAGTTTACCTATGTCCCCTACGAAGTGCGGGAGAAGGCCTTGCGTTTCCTGGCGAACCAGATCGGGAACCCGGCCGCTGAATCGGCCTACCTGTTGGAGCAGCTGGAACAGGCTCTTGGTCGCGCCCTGGAGAGGAACGACTTCGCCTACCTGGCCAATGATCAGGAGGTGGAGCGGGAGGAGGAGGCGGATACCGTCCTCTTTCCCACCCCCTTCACCACCCCCACCGGGGAGGAGATCTCGGTCAAGTGCACCCTGAACAAGAACCCCAACCGGCAGCGCTGGTTCGGCCTCTTCTTCCAGGCGGCTCGACGAGAGGGCTTCGTCATCGGCGACCTCTACTTCCGATCCTGGGCCGACGGGGCCAAGTTCCTTGAAGAATTGGCCGGGATGGCCATCCCCGAGAAATGGTCGTACAACTACTACCAGTCCCGCCAGCAGCATCCAATCCTGAAGTCTTACGTGGAGAAGACCTATGAGCGGCTGAAGCAGCAGCAGCGGGTGCTCAAGGGCGATCAGAACCGGGTGCTCTTCAACACAGGGCTTATCAATATCTACTTCAAGGAGATTTACGTGCTGGGCGAGTCTGACCCCGATTTCCCCCAGCGGATTTTGAATGCCCGGCCGATCCTGGAGAGCGATCGGACGATTCTCGAGACCTTCAAAAATCAGAAGCCGCCCCTCGCCACCTTCTTCACCGATGTGGCCGAGGTGGTCTTCAACCCGAATCTGCCCATCCACACCGATGATCCTCACATTATCGATGACAACTTCGACCGGATCCCGCAGGAGTACCGGGGGCTGAAGAAGAGCCAGATCTTCGCCCTCTTCCAGGCCGCCATCGACTTTGCCCGGATCATGGCTCGGCGCAACTACAAGCTGATCATCCCGCAGTTCTACATGGGGCAGATCCAGTTCCTGATGCCAATTTACCTCTCGGGCGAGTTCTCCGGCACCCCTGACTGCTCGCTGGTGCTGGAGAAGGTGGGCAACGCCTACCGCGGCAACACGATCCTGACCCTGGACATGGCCTACCAGAACGCCCGGCTGATTGCGAAGCCCGACTCCACCTGGCTCAACCCGGAAGACTAGCCTAGCCGGATCAATCGGCCAGGCTGCGCCGCACAGCGGTCTCTCGACGAGACGGCTCCGGCGTGGCCTGGCCTTCTCTGTGCCTGCTTCGGGTTGGAAGGGCGAGTCCAGCCTTTGGGCGTCAGCCAATCTGATCTCCGGTTTCACCCGTGGCTGCGGGATCTGGACGGATGATGTGGCAGGCGCTCCGAGCTGGCCCTCAATCCGGTCCCCCGGCGGGAGGAGGGGGTGCTCTCGCGCAATGTGCCAGGGTCCGGCAGGAGTGGCTAGTTACAGTAATGAATTATTCGTATTGAGAGATAAATCGACACAATGGAGACACATTTGTCTCACGCCGGAAGGCGTCCATGAGAGGAGAGGATCGATGCGATGACTCGGCGGCTGATTGGTTCCATGATCCTGATGGTTCTCTTCGTGCTCTCCATTGCGACACCCGCACAGGGGACCGAAGGGACAGCCCAGCCGGAGCCGATTCAGGTCTACGTCAACGGGCAGCCCCTCACCCTGGACGTTCCCCCCGCTCTGGTCAACGGCCGCACCCTCGTCCCCCTCCGGGCGATCTTCGAAGCGCTGAACGCCGAGGTCACCTGGGATCAGGCTTCCCAGACTGCCCTTGCCAAATGGCAGGGGGGAGAGATGGAGCTCACCATTGGGGCGGCCTCCGCCCGGGTCAATGGAGATGAGAAGCGGCTCGACGTGCCCGGACAGCTGATCGATAACCGGACCATGGTGCCGCTGCGCTTTGTGGCCGAGGCGATGGGAGCGCAGGTGGGCTGGTATGGACAGAACCGGTTGATCACGATCAACAGGCCGGCCGCCCCCCTTACCCCGGCCACCGTCATCGAAGCGGAGGCAGAGTGGACGCCGTTCGGCATCTACGTCGTAGCCGTTGTGCGGTTGGCTGATGGCAACACCCAGACGCTCTATCTGGAGGGGGTCGAAGGTTATGGCCTCGGGCACGGGATCGACCCCTTTGTCAAAGAGCGGTTGCTGGGGCAGGACGTAAAGGTGGAACTGGCCAGGAGCGAACCCACCGCCAACGGCCGGTACGTGGCCTACCTCTACCTCGACGATGGGTCCATGTTCAATGTCGTCTTGCTGGACGAAGGGTACGTCAAGGCGGACCCGAATCTGCCCGAACACCGCTATGCTGGGCTCTTCACTGCGCTCTCCGGCAAGAAATGCCGGGTGATGTCCTGGCAGAAGGAGCAGGATGGCAGTCTGCTCTCCACCGGGATTGTTCTCGCCGATTGCTCCGAAGCGGTCATGGTCCCCGTCCTTCTCGAACAGGAAGACGGCAGCAAGTCCCTCGTCGCCATACGAGAGAGGCCGGCCAGCTATGCCACAAAGTGCTGGTACAGACTCACCTTCGATCCATCCGATCCGTATGGCCATTGTGTATACCCGCAAGCCGTTTTCGCGGACGTAATCCATACCGAGGTTGAGATCATTACGCCTGCGGACACGCAACAACCGTAGAAGGAACCGGCTTACGAAAGGGAGGCGATTCAGATGAGGCTCGCAGGCTGCTGGTCACCATGGTGGTTTTGTCCGTTCTCCTGCCCTTCCTCCTGCCAACCCCGCATGCTGTTGCCCTGCGATTTCGGGAGTTTCCGAAGGAGCCTCAGATCTCTCCGGTGCAGTGGGAATGGGCGAAGCCAACCCCCCAGGGCCACACCCTGTGGGCCGTTGCCGCCGGCAAGGGTCTGGTGGTGGCGGTCGGCCAGCAGGGCACCATTCTGACCTCCAGCGATGGCGGCGCCACCTGGAACCGCCAGGAGAGCGGATCACCACAGACCTGACAGCAGCAGCTTACGGCAACGGGTTCTTTGTTGCTGTCAGCCACTCCCCTTGCTTCCTTCCGCGACCTCGCCGTTACATCAGACTAGAACGGAGGAAAGAGGGGCCGTCCCATAAGCGGATCAATCCGCTCGGGACGGCCCCGTTCTATCTGCGGGTCTGGGCGATTCACCCCTTTGCCGGGGCTCAGTTGACCTCAACCAGGGCGGTTCCCTTCAGCTTGCTGCCAAAGTAGACCATCACCTTCAGCGTCCGCCCGGAGCCGATCCCGTACTTCGCTGTGTCGAAGTCCTGTCGGTAGTGGCCGGTCTCCGGGTCGTAGGTGATCTGGTACCCGTAGGTAAAGCCGGCGATCAGCTGGTTGGTCACCGCATCGCGCACCCGTACCGTCACCGAGTCGTCCAGGGTGCAGTCGCCGTAGCGGAAGGCGATCGCCAGGCTCTCCCCCGCCAGGATGGCGCCGGTGGATGAGGTGCTGAGCGGCGCCTCGAAGAGCAGGTCCGAGGTCGGGGTGCAGGAGGCGGCGCCGTCGGCGAAGGTCCAGGAGAGCAGGTCGTGGTGGTTGGCCCCGCAGCCGGTGCCCGAGGTGATGCCCACATAGGCCGTGTCGGAGCCGACCACGGCGGGGATGTCCACGGTGTAAGCCAACAGCGCCGTGGCCGGCTTGTCGGCCGTCTGAGCGACCCGGACCTCCAGCAGGTCGGCGGCGGCATCGTAATCGACCCAGGCGTGCCAGACGCTGCCGTTGTTGAAGGCCGGCGTCACGCTGACCTGCGCTGCGGAGTCGATATTCCCATCCAGGTTGACGCCCACATGGTTGCCGTTGGACTCATCCCACGTGTTGTTCCACGTGTCAAACTCAACCCCCACCGTGTCGGACAGGCCCTGGTACCCGAGGCCGCCGCCGTTTGTGCCCAGGCTGGTGTTCTGGGGCGACAGGGTGAAGGCGATGCCATCGGCGCCCTGAACCCCGTCGGAGTCGGTGCAGCCCATGGGGGTGCTCACCTGAAAGCTGAAGGCGGTGCTGAACCCGCCCGACAGGTCCACCTGGTTGGCCGAGAAGACACCCCCTGCCTGTGACACATCATTGGTAAGCCGCAGCCGGTCGCTCACCTGGGTGGCACTGCCCAGCAGGTTGAGCCCGGTCACCTCCTGGAAGTCAGGGTAGTCCAGGACGGTGCCGGCAGTCCCTGAGCCCATGGGCAGGGCGAGCGAGGCGATCAGGGTCAGAATCAGTCCCGAAGCCACTTTGCGCCAAGCGGAACGCATGAAGATCCCTCCTTGTTGATAGGCCCATTCATCTCGGGAGACGAAATCTCGGCCCGGGATGGATGGGAGAAGGGGGGATCTTCGCCTGCCGGTGAAGGGCCGTTCGGCGGGTTCCCCTCAGCATGGACCGAGGGGCGCCGCTCCGCCGGCGCCCCCCTGCTCTGTGACCCTCTTTATACCTGAACAGCGACCTCCCGGGGCTCGTAGACCCGAGCCTGGTAGTCCCGGATCATCCGGTGCACCGAGAAGGGCTCCCGGGTGGAGTCGATCGCCCCCCGCATGATGGAGAGCCAGCGCGGGCGGTCGTTGTAGTAGGTGGGGAGCACCTCGTTGGTCAGCACCTCGTAGAGCTGGTTGGCGTCGTACTCATCCACATCGCCCAGCTCGCCGCCGCCGAAGACCCAGCCGTTCTCCCCGTGACGCGCCGCCTCCGGCCACCAGCCGTCGGGTACGCTCAGGTGGGGGACGCCGTTCATGCAGGCCTTCATCCCCGAGGTGCCGGAGGCCTCCAGGAACCGCCTCGGGGTGTTGAGCCAGACGTCGCAGCCCTGTGTCATCAGGCGGCCCACCCGCATGTCGTAGTTCTGCAGGAAGACCACGTGGCCCGGGAACTCCCGGCTCTTCTGTACCAGGTGGGCCACCAGCCCCTTGCCGATCTCATCATTCGGGTGCGCCTTGCCGGAAAAGACCATGTTAACCCGCCCCTCCCGGATCAGGGGATCGATCCGGTGGGGATGCCGGAAGATCAGGTCAGCCCGCTTGTACGGCGCCGCCCGACGGCCGTAGCCGATCAGCAGGGTGGTGGGGTCCATCCAGGTGCCGGTGCGGGCGTAGATCTCGCTCAGAAGCCGCCGCTTGGCAGCCTGGTGCGCCTGCCAGAGCTCTTCCGGCGTCTCGGCGGCTGCCACGGCGGGATCCTGCCAGGTGGCGGGGTGTACGCCGTTGGTCACGTGGGTGATGGGGGCGGCCCCGTCCACGTGGGCCCACATGGCGCGGGCGGTGTGCCCGTGCAGTTCGGAGACCGCATTGGCCATCCGGGAGAGCCGGAGGCCGGCAATGGTCATGTTGAAGGGATCCTCACCGATGGCGCTCATCTGCTCGTAGCCAAGGCCGTTGTTGGCCCCCAGCCGGAACAGCGCCTCCAGGGGATGGGACTCGTTCCCCGCCGCCACCGGGGTGTGGGTGGTGAAGACCACCTGCCGGCGCACCGCCCCCCAGGCATCGGCAAAGGAGCGGCCCTTCTCTATCTGGCGGCGTATCAACTCGGTCCCTGCCAGCACGGCGTGCCCCTCGTTGAAGTGGTAGATCTCCGGACGGATGCCCAGGGCATCCATCGCTCGAACCCCACCAATCCCCAGCACGATCTCCTGGGCAATGCGCTCCTCCAGGCCGCCACCGTACAGGTGGGCCGTGATCTGCCGGTCCACATGCTCGTTCTCCGGCAGATTGGTGTCCAGCAGGAACAGGGGGGCGTTGCCGAAGTGGGTCGTCCGCCAGACGCGCACGGTGACGGGCCGGTGCTGCACCTGGACCGTGACCCGGGCCCCTGTATCCTCCAGGAAGTCGTAGCGGAAGTCGGGGAAATGGTCCCGGGGCCACCCGGAGTCTCCGATCAGCTGGGTGGTGTACCCATGCCGCCAGAGGATTCCGATTCCTACCATGGGTATGCCGATGTCTTTGGCACCCTTCAGATAGTCGCCTGCCAGGATGCCGAGGCCGCCGGCATAGGCGTGCATCTCCTCACTGAGGCCGTACTCCATGGAGAAGTAGGCGATTTTTGGCTCCAAGGCGGTTCCTCCTTCTCGCGCCCCGTGTGGAACGACGGAATGGAAGGTGCGCGGCCCTGCAAAGGCAAGGCCGTGGTACTCTAGTTTACGTACGTTCTGCTTTCTTTCTGCGAGGAAGATCTCGCCGGTTATGTCGCGGGTGCTTCCCAACAGGGAGTGGATGGTCTACCCGGCGAGATAGCACCTTTGTGTATGCAAAACTGTATAAAACAAGCAGGAACTTTCGGGGGCGACGGCCAATATACATTTTTGCATAGCAAATCGGCGGCAGCTGTGCCGCAACCCCCGGCGCTTTGCTGCCACTTCACACGCGCAAGGAGGAACTGGCATGACCCAGAGCACGAAGCACATCCGGCTCAAGACAGCCGTTCCCGGACCGGTCTCCCAGGAGCTGATGTCCCGGAAGGAGCGCCTGATTGCCAACGCCTTCTCCATCCACGTCCCGGTCGCGATCGCAGAGGCCCACGGCGCCCTGGTCACCGATGTGGACGGCAACGTCTTCATCGATCTCGCCGGCGGACTCGGCTGTATGAACGTCGGCCACTCCCACCCGCGGGTGGTGAAGGCGATTCAGGAGAGCGCCGCCAAGTTCACCCACACCGACTTCTCGGTGATCATGTACGAGAACTACATCCAGCTGGCGGAGCGGCTGACCGCCCTCGCCCCGGGCGGGTTCGCCAAGAAGGCCTGCTTCTTCAACGCCGGCGCCGAGGCGGTCGAGAACGCCGTCAAGTTCGCCCGGAAGTACACCGGCAAACGGGCGATCATTGCCCTGGAGGGCGCCTTCCACGGGCGGACCAACCTGACCATGTCGCTCACCTCCAAGGTGAAGCCGTACAAGGAGGGCTTCGGCCCCTTCGCCCCCGAGATCTACCGGGTGCCCGCCCCCTATACTTACCGCCGTCCCTCTGCCATGTCCGAGGCGGAGTTTGTCCGGTTCTGCGGCGACGCCCTGGAGCGGGCGCTGACCACCATGGTCGCCCCCAGCGACCTGGCGGCGATCATCCTGGAGCCGGTCCAGGGCGAGGGCGGCTTCGTCCCGCTCCACCCCGACTACCTGCACCGGGTCCAGGAGCTGGCGGCGAAGCACAACTTCCTGATCATCGCCGATGAGATCCAGTCAGGCTTTGGCCGGACCGGTACCTTCTTTGCCTCCGAGCAGCTGGGCCTGGTGCCCGATCTGATCTGCGTGGGCAAGTCACTCGCCGCCGGGATGCCGCTCTCGGGCGTCATCGGCCGGGCCGAGGTGATGGATGCCCCGGGCGATTCGACCATCGGCGGTACCTACGTCGGCAACCCGGTGGCCTGCGCCGCCGCCAACGCCGTCCTCGACGTGATGGAGGAGGAGAGCCTGCTCAGTCGAGCCCGGGCGGTCGGCGAGATCTTCCGCACCCGGTTCGGCGCCCTCTCCACCAAGCTGGACGCCCTCGCCGGCTCCAAGCTCCAGGTGGGAGAGGTCCGCGGCCTCGGGGCCATGATCGGCATGGAGATGGTGAAGGACCGGGCCACCAAGGAGCCGGCCGCCGCCGAGGTCAACCAGATCATGCAGAAGTGCATCAGCCGCGGCGTGATCATCGTCAAGTGCGGCATCTACGGCAACGTGCTCCGGATGCTGGTCCCGCTGGTGATCACCGACGAGCAGCTGCATGAGGCGCTGGACATCATCGAGGAGGCCTGCCTCGAGGTGGCACAGGGCAAGTAACGCCGAAGTGGTCAGGGCAGCGTTCCCGCAAGGGAGCGCTGCCCTTTTCGCCTTAGCGCAGATCGACTTGGGTGGGAGGTCAGTCGGCGGCCCGGGCCACCAGCTGGCAGAGCTCACCTACCGTCTCCACCTCCACCAGCAGCTCCTCGGAGAGCTCTACGCCGAACTCATTTTGCAGCATATCCACCAGGCTCTCCATATCGGTATCGAACTCCTCGGCCAACGCCGTCATGGTGGTGTTGTACGAAACGGCGCGGTCACCGATCTGATCTCGGATCACCCTGAGCGCTTCCTGTTTCATGTTCATCCTCATGAGGCACCTCCGGGCCGTATTCTCCCCGCCGTTCCTTGCGCTATGCGGCTCCTGCCCCTGCAAAACTCGGCAAAATTGTCTGTCCATGCAGGCTTTTCGATCTTGAAGGTGAATGATGACCTGAGGTCGTATTATACACTACCAAACGATTGGTCGCCTTCCGAGATTCCCCGGCTGCGAAGCGCTTCAGGGTCGAAGCAGCCCGCGATGCGCGCTGTCAAGAAATTCGTGAGAAATCGGCACAACGGAGCGGCGGATTCGTATGTATGAGGTAGCGCGTTTTGGTCCGGTGGTCCGGATCCGGATGACCCGCCCCCTCGGCAGGTTCACCCAGTGGGTCCACGCCTTCTGGGTGGATGGGCTCCTGATCGACAGCGGGTGCCGCCACACGCTGCCCGACCTGGCGGCAGCCCTGCAGAGCGAGGGCCTGAAGGTAGAGCAGCTGGTCAACACCCACAGCCACGAGGATCACTGTGGTGGGAACGCCTGGCTCCAGGAGCGGTACGGGGTGACGCCCAGGGCCCACCCCAGCGCCCTGGAGCGGCTGGCCCGGCCCGAGTCCTGGCGGGAGATGCACCTGTACCGCCAGCTGATGTGGGGGCTGATCGACCGGGGCTGTGCCGCCGAACCGGTGGGTGAGGTGGTGGAGACCGACCGGTTCCGCTTTCGGGTGCTCTTCACGCCAGGGCATGCCCCGGACCATCTGGCCCTCTTTGAGGAGCGGGAGGGCTGGCTCTTCAGCGGGGACGCGCTGATCTCCTCACGCCTCTCATCGGTGCGCAGGCACGAGGAGCCGCTCCGCCTGCTCGACTCGCTGCGCCGGATGGCCGCCCTTCCGGTGAGGCAGCTCTTCTGCTCCCACGCCTTCCGGGTCAGCGACTCAGCGGAGCCGCTGCGAGCGAAGATCGCCTACTGGGAGCAGCTGAGGGCCCGTGCCATGGCCCTGGCGCGCGAGGGACTCTCGGCCCGCTCGATCACCCGCCGGCTTCTGCCGCACGGCAGCCTGATTGAACCGGTCTCCCTGTGGGACTTCTCCCGGGTCCATCTGATCCGAGGCCTGCTCCGTGACGGCTGAGCCGTTGATGGTCACTAGAGAGAAGGGGGGCATCTGGATGGAGCGTCCATACCTGCGCAACTATCCGGAAGGGGTTCGGTGGGAGATTGATTTTCCCGAGGTGCCTGTCTACCAAATGCTGTTCGACCAGGTGGCCAAGGTCCCGGACCGGACCGCCTTGATCTTCCTGGGGAAGAGGATCAGCTACCGGGAGCTGGGCGAGATGATCGACCGGTTTGCCGCAGCCCTGCAGCGCCGGTTCGCCATCCAGAAGGGCGACCGGGTGGGGATCATCCTGCCCAACTGCCCGCAGAACGTGATTGCTACGGTCGCCTGCCAGCGGATCGGCGCCGTTCCGGTCCAGTTCAACCCCATGTACGTCGCCCGTGAGATCGAGTACCAGGTCAAGGATTCCGGCTGCCGGGTGATGATCACCCTGGACCTCTTCTGGCCGAAGGTGCGGGAGGCCGGTGGGGTCGAGCGGTACATCTGGACCGGGATCCAGGACTACCTCTCCTTCCCGCTCAGCTTTCTCTTCAAGCTGAAGGCGAAGCCTCCCAAGGTGCCCGCCTCGGAGGCGGTCCACTTCGCCGAGCTGATGAAGGAGAGCCCGGAGGGGCTTCAGATTCCGCCGGTTAACCCGAAGGATGATCTGGCGGCCATGCTCTACACCGGCGGCACTACAGGCCTCTCCAAGGGCGTGATGCTGACCCACTACAACATCACCTCCAACGTCATCCAGATCCAGGAGTGGCTGCAGCGGGGCGACAAGCACGACACCGTCGTCGTGGTCCTGCCGATGTTTCATTCCTACGGCTTCACCGCTGCGCTGGGGCTGGCGCTCTCGTCGGGCTCCACCTGCATCCTGGTGCCGAAGTTCGATCCGGAGGACCTGCTGAAGACCATCGCCAAGTACCGGCCGACCTCCTTCCCGGGGGTGCCGACCATGTACACAGCGCTGCTGAACCATCCGAACCTGAGCAAGTATGATATCAGTTCCATTGAGTTCTGCGTCTCCGGGGCGGCCCCGATGCCGGTGGAGCTGATGCAGCAGTTCGAGCAGGTGACGGGCGGGAACATCATGGAGGGCTACGGCCTGACGGAGTGCTCCCCGGTGACCCACGCCAACCCCTTCCGCGGCAAGCGGGTGCCGGGGAGCGTAGGGCTCCCCTACCCGGGGACCGATGTGCGCATCATCGACCTGGAGACCGGTGAAGACCTGCCGCCGGGGCAGGAGGGCGAGGTGCTGATCCGCGGGCCGCAGGTGATGAAGGGCTACTGGAACAAGCCGGAGGAGACAGAGGCTGTCCTGGTGGATGGCTGGCTCTACACCGGCGACATCGGCCGGATGGATGAGGATGGCTACCTCTACATCGTCGACCGGAAGAAGGACATGATCATCGCCGGTGGGTTCAACATCTACCCGCGGGAGATCGATGAGATCCTCTACCAGCACCCCGCCGTGAAGGAGGCCTGCGCCGTGGGGGTGCCGGATCCCTACCGGGGCGAGACGGTGAAGGCCTTTGTCGTCCTGAAGGACGGGGCGACCGCCACCGAGCAGGAGATCCTCGACTTCTGCAAGGAGCGGCTGGCCGCCTACAAGCGCCCGCGCCAGGTGGAGTTCCTCAAGGAGCTGCCCAAGTCGACGGTGGGCAAGGTGCTGCGCCGGGTGTTGCTGGAGCAGGAGCGGGAGAAGGCCCGGATCGCCGCGGCCCGGCAGTGAGTGACATCTCTGGCGGGGGTGGAAACGTGGAGCCGCTTTCCGGGGTGACGGTGCTCGACCTCACCCGACTGCTGCCCGGCCCCTTCTGCTCGTGGCTCCTGCGGAGCTGGGGCGCCCGGGTGATCAAGGTCGAGGACCTGGCGGTGGGAGACTACCTGAGGGAGATGGAGCCCCTCTGGTTCCAGCACCTGAATGCCGGGGCGGAGTCTGTGGCCATGGACCTGAAGCACCCGGAGGGGCGCAGCCTGTTCCTGCGCATCCTTCCGCATGTGGATATGGTGCTGGAGGGGTTCCGCCCCGGCGTCATGGAACGGCTCCGCCTCACCCATGCGATCATGGCGGAGCGGAATCCCCGGATCGTTCTGGTCTCGCTGGCCGGCTACCCACCGGATGGCCCGCGGGCGGAACGGGCCGGTCACGACCTGAACTACCTGGCCCACAGCGGCCTGCTCTCGCTGATGGAGGGAGCGCCTGCCTTCCAGCTGGGAGACCTGACCGGTGGGCTGATGGGGGCGGCTGGGGGTCTGGCGGCCCTCTACGCTGCCCGGGCGACCGGGAGGGGGTCCCATGTGCAGCTCTCCCTGGTCGACAGCCTGAAGGCGCTGGGCAGCCTGCAGGCCGTGCAGGCGCTGGCGGGCGCCGGGCGGCCTCGGGAGGAGATGCCCCTGGGCGGCGCCCTCCCCTGCTACCGGCTCTACAGGACGGCAGACGGCGGCCAGGTCACCCTGGCCGCCCTGGAGCCGAAGTTTTGGGCCCGGTTCTGCATAGCCGTGGACCGCCCGGACTGGCTGGCGCGCCAGACCGACCCCGCCCTGAAGGAGGAACTGGCAGCCCTCTTCGCCTCCCGCCCCCTGCGGGAGTGGGCAGAGTTGGCCGAACGCCACCCCGAGGCCTGTCTCGACCCGGTGCTCCCGATCAGCCAGGCCGTGGCGGACCGCTCCGAGCTGCAGCC
>JBMONC010000089.1:0-4226 GCA_049324875.1 Bacillota bacterium | reverse complement strand
CAGGCTATGTTCGATCCCACCAACGGTTGGACCCGCAAGGAGCGAATGTCGGGCAACAGGGCGCTGGATTTGCTAATGCGCCGCCTCGGCACGAGCCAGACCGGCATGATGGCCACGGTCCCGGTGGAAGTGCTTGACACGGCCGGCGCTGCGGTCCGCGTGTCGCTGTTCCTGATCGACGAGCTGGTCCTGAACGCCCAGCCCGACACCGTCGAGAAGCTGAAACAGGCCCAGGTGATCCTGGCCCCCTATGTGAAGACCGCCAAACCGAAACCGTAGGAGGAGATCGCGATGAGCATCAACCTGACGATTACCGCATCCAGTCCGGAGGAGCTGGCGCACCTGCTGCGGGGCCTGGCTGCCGCCGTTCCCGGTGTGGCCCAGGATCCCGCCCCCGAGTCAACCCAGCCCAAGCGGGAGACCCGGAAGACCAGCACCAAGAGCGAGGCGACCACCGCCCCGCCGGCCACCGAAACGCCCTCGGAGACGCCGGGTGAGGCCACGTCCACGGAGGAGACCAACACCCCTACCGTCACCTTGGAGGAGATCCGGGCCCGGCTGGCCGAGCTGGTCCGGGCCGGGAAGCAGGCGCAGGTCAAGGAGCTCTTCCCCAAGTTCGGCGCCACCAAGCTCTCTGAGGTGCCTGAAGACCGGTGGGGTGAGCTGTTCGAGGAAGCGGGGAAGATCGCATGACCGCCCACGCCATCCTCTCGGCCTCCGGGGCGCATCGCTGGTTGGCCTGCCCGGCCAGCGCCCGACTGGAGCAGGAGTTCCCCGATTCGACCAGCACGTACGCCGAGGAGGGCACCCTGGCCCACGCCCTGGCCGAGCTGGAACTCCGCCACTTCCTTGGTGGACTCACCTGGGAGGACTACGAAAGCATCCTGGAGCCGATCGCATCTAACCCTCTCTATTCTGGTGAGATGTACGACTACGTCCAGCAGCACGTCGACCTGGTGATCGAGCGGATCAACGCCGCCCGGGCGGCCACACCGGACGCGCTGGTCTTCCTGGAGCAGCGGCTGGACTTCTCCCGCTGGGTCCCTGACGGGTTCGGCACTGGCGACGTGGTGATCATCGCCGACGGCACCCTGGAGGTGATCGACCTCAAGTACGGCAAGGGTGTCCCGGTGAGCGCCGAGGGCAACCCCCAGATCCGGCTCTACGGCCTGGGCGCCCTGGACTCGTTCGGCACCCTCTACGAAATCGACCGGGTCCGAATGACCATCGTCCAGCCCCGGCTGGACAGCATCAGCACCGAGGAGATGAGTGTCGAGGACCTCGTCACGTGGGGCGACACCGTCGTCCTCCCCGCAGCCATGCTGGCCTACAGCGGTGAGGGTCCGTATGCGGCAGGGGAGCACTGCCAGTTCTGCCGGGCCAAAGCGCAGTGCCGGGCCCGGGCCGAGGCCAACCTGGAGCTGGCCAAGTACGACTTCCGGGCCCCCGCCCTGCTGACCCACGAGGAGATCGCCGAGATCCTGAGCCGGGCCGAGGAGCTGCAGAAGTGGGCCGCGGACCTCCAGGCCTACGCCCTTGACCAGGCCGTGAACCACGGGGTACGGTTCCCCGGCTGGAAGCTGGTGGAGGGCCGGTCTAACCGGAAGTACGAGGATGAGGCCCAGGTGACGGCCGCCCTCCTGGCCGAGGGGTACACCGAGGAGCAGATCTACGAGAAGAAGCTCCTGGGCATCAGCGCCATGGAAAAGCTCCTGACCAAGAAGCGGTTCGAGACGATCCTGGGCGGCCTGGTGGTCAAGCCCGAGGGCAAGCCGGTTCTGGTCCCCGAGTCCGACAAGCGACCCGAGATCAATTCGGTAGCGTCCGCCCAGGCGGACTTCCGATAGAACACCACCAGATAAGGAGAATGCCAAATGGCTGGCAACGCACCGGTTCGCAACACGGATACCAAGGTGGTCACCGGCAAGGTCCGTTTCAGCTACGTCCACGTGTTTGAGCCCCACGCCGTCGATGACGGCCAGGAGCCCAAGTACTCCGTCTGCATCCTGATCCCCAAGTCGGACAAGGACACCCTGCGCCGGATCAAGGCCGCCGTCGAGGCGGCCAAGGCGGCCGGGACCGCCAAGTGGGGCGGCAAGATCCCGCCCAACCTCAAGACGCCCCTGCGGGACGGCGACGAGGAGCGGGGCGACCAGGATGAGTTCAAGGGTCACTACTTCCTCAACGCCACCTCCAAGACCAAGCCCGGTGTGGTGGACGCCCAGCTGAACCCGATCATCGACTCCACCGCTCTCTACTCCGGCTGCTACGGCCGGGCCAGCGTGAACTTCTACGCCTTCAACACGGCCGGCAACCGGGGCATCGCCTGCGGGCTGAACAACCTGCAGAAGCTGGCCGACGGTGACTACCTGGGCGGCCGGAGCCGGCCCGAGGACGACTTCGGGCCGGTGTCCGGGGACGACGACGACGATTTCCTGAGCTAACCATTACGACCGGCAGAGGAGGGAGGGGCCACGTGAGCATCTCCCTCCTCCTGTCCCCGGGGGTGTTCGCATGATGACCCTGGCGATCGACCTGGAGACCTACTCCAGCGCAGACCTGACCAAGACGGGGGTCTACGGCTACACCCAGGCCCCCGACTTCGAGATCCTGCTGCTCGCCTACGCCTGGGATGACGGACCGGTCGAGGTGATTGACCTGGCCCAGGGGGAGGCGATCCCCGCCGGCGTGCTGGCCGCCCTGACCGACACCGCCGTGCTGAAGACGGCCTGGAATGCCCAGTTCGAGCGCACCGCCCTGGCCCGGCACCTGGGGCAGGCCATGCCCCCCGAGCAGTGGCGCTGCTCCATGGTCCACAGCTACACCCTGGGGCTTCCCGGGAGCCTGGATCTGGCCGCCAAGGCCGTGGGGGTCGAGGTGCAGAAAGACAGCGCCGGCAGCGCCCTGATCCGTTTCTTCTGCAGGCCATGCAAGCCTACAAAGACCAACGGTGGACGGACCCGCAACCTGCCCCAGCATGACCCGGAGAAGTGGGCCCAGTTCGTTGCCTACTGCCGGCAGGACGTAGAGGTTGAGCGGGCGGTCAGGACCCGGATGCAGAGCATGCCGGTGCCGGAGATCGAGCAGATGCTCTGGGAGCTGGACCAGCGGATCAATGACTTCGGTGTCCGGGTCGACCAGGAGCTGGTGGCCCAGGCGGTGGCCTGCGACCAGGTCTACAGCCAGCGCCTGGTGGCCGAGGCGGCCCAGGTGACGGGGCTGGACAACCCCAACAGCGTCGCCCAGCTGAAGCGCTGGGTGGAGGAGCGGGCAGGGGAGGAGCTCGACAGCCTGGACAAGGAGGCCGTCAAGAGCCTGCTCAAGCGCACCGACGATGACGCCGTGCGCCAGGCGCTCAGCCTGCGGCAGGAGATGGCCAAGGCCTCGGTCGCCAAGTACCAGGCCATCCAGCAGGCCGTCTGCCCTGACGGCCGGGTGCGTGGGCTCCTGCAGTTCTACGGGGCCAGCCGGACGGGGCGCTGGGCGGGCCGGCTGGTCCAGGTCCAGAACCTGCCTCGCAACAGCCTGGTAGACCTGGACGTGGCCAGGGGGCTCCTGCGGGATGGCTTCTTCGACGCCCTGGAGCTGCTCTATGACGCTGTGCCGGATGTGCTGTCCCAGCTCGTCCGCACTGCTTTTGTGCCCTCTCCTGGCCACCGGCTCATCGTGGCCGACTTCTCGGCGATCGAGGCCCGGGTCATCGCCTGGCTGGCCGGGGAGCAGTGGCGCCTGGACGTGTTCAGCACCCACGGCAAGATCTACGAGGCCTCTGCTGCCCAGATGTTCGGCGTGCCGGTGGAGTCGATCGACAAGCACAGCCCGCTGCGCCAGAAGGGCAAGATCGCCGAGCTGGCGCTGGGGTACCAGGGCGGGCCCGGGGCGCTGATCAACATGGGCGCCCTGGAGATGGGCCTGCAGGAGGACGAGCTCCCGGATCTGGTCCAGGCCTGGCGGGCGGCAAACCCCCGGATCGTGCAATTCTGGTATGACGTGGGCCGAGCGGCCCTGGAGGCCGTCCAGCAGCGCACGACGGTGCGCCTGCAGCATGGTCTGTCCTTCATCTACGGCTCCGGCATCCTCCGCATCCAGCTGCCCTCCGGACGCCACCTCTGCTACGTGCGGCCCCGCATCGAGATGGATCCTGCCTACGGGCGCCCAGGGCTCACCTACGAGGGGCAGAACCAGGGCCGGTGGGTGCGAGAGCGGACCTACGGTGGGAAGCTGGT
>JBMONC010000088.1:0-4233 GCA_049324875.1 Bacillota bacterium | reverse complement strand
TTACACGGATTACACGGATAAATACATAAAATAAATAATAATCAGTGGTGCTGGTGCGAAGCACCGCACCATTGCTCGTTTTCATTCCTGGTGCTGGAGTCATGCGCCATGGGAACGGGAATGAAACAGTGATAGGGTTGGTGCCTATTTCCTGCGTATTCGCAGAGAGGGGCACCAACCCGATCATGTTCTATGTTTGCCGATACACTCCCGTGGTGCGGTGCTCCGCACCAGCACCACCGATGAAAACAGGTACCCACCCCTTTATCAGATTTTTTGAAATTATAATCCGTGTAATCCGTGTAATCCGTGGCAAACTTCCGCTACACCCGCTCGAAGATTGTTGCGATCGCCATGCCGAAGCCGATGCACATGGTGGCCAGGCCGAAGGTGGCGTCCCGCCGCTCCATCTCGGCCAATAGCGTGGCGGTGATCCGGACGCCGGAGGCGCCCAGGGGGTGGCCCAGGGCGATCGCCCCGCCGTTGACGTTCAGCTTCTCATGGGGCACCTTCAGATCCTTCATCCAGGCGAGCGGGACCGAGGCGAAGGCCTCGTTCACCTCGAACAGGTCGATGTCGCTCAGGGCGAGCCCGGCCTTCTTCAGCACCTTCTCCGTGACGGGAATTACCCCGTGGAGCATCAGCGTGGGGTCGACCCCCTGGATCGCCATCGCCCGGATGCGGGCCCGGGGCTTCAGCCCCAGCTCCCTGGCCTTCGCCGGGGAGGCGACCAGCGCCGCTGCCGCCCCGTCGCAGATCTGCGAGGAGTTCCCGGCGTGGATCACCCCGTCCGGGCCGAAGAGGGGGGGCAGGGAGGCGATCTTCTCGTAGCTGGTGTCCCGGCGGACCGTCTCATCCGCCTCCAGACCGCCAAAGAGGATGATCTCCTTCGCGAAGCGGCCCTCATCCTGCGCCCGGGCCGCCCGGCGGTGGCTCTCCAGGCTGTACTCGTCCAGATCCCGCCGGCTGAAGCCCCACTGGTGGGCGATCCGCTCGGCGCTCATGTGCTGGGGGATGATCTCGTACAGCTCCGTCATCCGCTCCGCCATGGGCCCCCAGTCCGAGCCCATGGGCACCCGGCTCATCGCCTCCACCCCGGCGGCGATGATCAGGTCATGGGCGCCCGAGGCCACCCCCTGCGCCGCCCAGTTGACCGCCTGCAGGCCCGAGCCGCACATCCGGTTCAGCTGCACCCCGCAGACCTCCAGGGGGAAGCCGCAGAGGAGCGCGGCCTGCCGGCCGATGTTCCCCCCCTGCTCCCCGATGGGGGTGACGCAGCCCATGATCACATCCTCCACGTGGATGGGATCCAGCCCGTTCCGCTCCACGATCGCCTTCAGGGGGGCCGCCGCCAGCTCGGTGGGGTGGATGCCGGCCAGGCTTCCCTTCTTCTTGCCGGTGGGGGTCCTCACCGCGTCGATGATCCAGGCTTCCATGCTCCTACCTCCCCTTGAACTGCGGGGGCCGCTTCTCCCAGAAGGCGGTCAGCCCCTCCCGCGCGTCCTCCGTCTGCACGATGTGGACAAAGCCGTCCTCCTCCAGCCGGTCGGCCTCGCGCCGGTCGGAGAGGCCTGCCATGATCGCCGCCTTGGCCGCCTTCAGCGCCTGGGTCGGGCCGTTGGCCAGGTCCTGGGCGAAGGCGAGCACCTGCCGCTCGAACTCCTCGGGGCCCCAGGCGTCGTGGACCAGCCCGATCGCCTTCGCCTCGGGCGCCAGCAGCCGCCGGCCCCGGTAGATCATGTCCTTGGCCCGGGCCAGCCCCACCACCCGGGGGAGCCGGTAGGTGCCCCCGGCCCCCGGGAAGAGGCCCAGGTTGATCTCCGTCAGCCCCACCATCGCCTTGCCGTCGTCCAGCATGAACCGGTAGTCGCAGGCCAGGGTGAACTCCAGGCCGCCGCCGAAACAGTGGCCGGAGATGGCGGCCACCGTGGGCACCGGCAGCGCCTCCAGGGCATAGAACGCCCTCCGCCACTCCTGGTTGACCCGCCGGATCCGCTCGGGCAGGGGCAGGTCCGATTCCTCCTGGAGCACGCCCGCCAGGTCCGCCCCGGCGATGTACCGCCCGGGGATCTCGCTGCGGAAGAGCACCGCCCGGATGGCGTCATCGCTGTTGATCCGCTCGCAGAGGGCGAGCAGCTCCGCCACGAACTCCGGGTTGATGGCGTTGACCGGTGGCCGGTTGATGGTGACAAGGGCCAGCCCCTCCCGCATCTCGATCGGAAAGATCATGGGCGCTCCCTCCTAGAAGGTAAAGAGATCGATGCCGCCGGCCACGGGGAGCCCGATACCGGTGATGTAACCCGCCTCCTCGGTGCAGAGGAAGGTGATGGCGTGGGCGATATCCTCCGGTCTGCCCGGCCGCCTGAAGGCGGTGCGGGCCTCCATCCGCTCCCGCATCTTCTCGCTCTGCATCTTGTAAGCCTCGGTGGCGATGATGCCCGGCACGATGGCGTTGCAGGTGATCCCGTACCGGGCCCCCTCCAGGGCGAGGGTCTTGGTCAGCCCCAGCAGCCCCGCCTTGGTGGTGGCGTAGGAGGCCTGGCCGAACCCGCCCATGGTGCCGGCCACCGAGGCCATGTTGATGATCCGCCCCCAGCCCCGCTGCTTCATGTAGGGCCAGACCGCCTTGGCGCAGTTGTACGCCCCGGTCAGGTTGACCCGCAGATCCCGCTCCCAGAACTCGTCCGACTGGTTCTCCAACTGGGCGACGTGGTCCAGGGTGCCGGCGTTGTTGACCAGGATATCCACCGCCCCGAACTCGGCGACCACCCGCTCCATGACGGCCCGCACCTGATCCCGGTCGGTCACATCCATCTTGTAGGCCTCGGACCGGCGGCCCATGGCCCGGATCTCGTCCCGGGTCTGCTCGGCGTAGACCGTCCCCATCGATTTCATCACCTGGGCCAGCGGACCGTACTGCTCGGCGGTCTCGGAGGAGGTGTCCGACTCGACCAGGATGTCGGTGATCACCACATCGGCCCCCGCCCTCGCCAGGGCCAGGGCATCCGCCCGCCCCAAACCCCGCGACCCGCCGGTGACCACGGCGACCTTGCCATCTAAACGGAACATTCTGTCACCCTCCTCCACAAAAGCGCCCCCACCGGAGGATGGGGGCTTTGCGTTTGGCTAACCCGGCGGAAGAGCCGCGCCGGAGGTGAACCCTAGCTGATCAGTGACTGGAGTTTCATGGCCAGCCCCATGTCCCCCTTGATCTTCAGCTTGCCGCTCATGAAGGCCGCGGTCGGGTTGAGCTTCCCCTCCACCATCGCCTGGAAGTCGGCGGCCGACATGGAGACGGTGCAGCCGGGATTATCCGCAGCGCCCTCGCCAATGTCGAAGCTGCCGTTGTCGAAGGAGGCATGGTATGTGCCGCCGCCTTCACCGGCCAGATCGAACTGGTAGGAGGCCTTCAGGGTGGCGATCTTGGCCGGGTTGGCAGCAACGCGGTCACGCATGGTGGCGAAAATCTCGGCAATCGTCATGCGGGATCTCTCCTTCCAAGTGTTCAGTGCGATTGAAGTTCAAGCGGGGGAGCCCGCCTCAATCCCCTTGAAGAGCAGGTCAACAAAGAAGTCGGCCATCTGGTCGATGGAGTAGGCCCCATCGGGCCGGTACCAGCGGTAGAACCAGTTACAGGCCCCCAGCACCACCCGGGTGCCTAGCTTCGGATCCATCTCCCGCAGTTCGCCGGTCCGTATGCCCTCCGCCATCAGCTCCTCGAACATCCGGTTGTACCGGTCGCTCTCCTGGCGGATTGTCCGCTGCTGGTCGGGGTTCAGGGCGTAGCTCTCCCGCAGGAAGATGGTCAGCATCCCCAGGTTCTCGGCGATCCCCTTCAGGTGGGAGCGCACCGCCAACTCCAACCGCTGCCGGACCGGCAGGTCCAGATCGCGGATCTCGGTAAGCCGGGCATTGTACTGCCCCAGGGCGTCGTGGATGATCACCACCAGCAGATCTTCCTTGCCGGAAATGTAGTGGTAGAGGCTCCCCTTCTGGAGGCCCACCTCATCGGCGATGTCCTGCATCGATGTCGCATGGTACCCCTTCTGCTGAAAGAGGCGGATAGCTGCCTGCATGATCTCAGCCTGCTTGTTGCTCACGGTATGGCCTCCTAGGTGGGGACTGATCTTTGCCACGGATTACACGGATTACACGGATAAATACATGAAATAAATAATAATGGGGTTTACACCATTGTCATCAGTGGGTGCTGGTGCGAAGCACCGCACCACG
>JBMONC010000087.1:38944-51936 GCA_049324875.1 Bacillota bacterium | reverse complement strand
CGAAGCACCGCACCATGCTGGTCACACCGAGAAAAGGCTGTGGGCAGCAGGCTGTCCCATGACGCCTGGGAAAACTATCATCGGTAATTTTGTCTGAAGAATCCGTGTAATCCGCGTAATCCGTGGCAAAGATAAACCGCCCGACCGCCCTGCGTGACCACCGTTTGGACCAGTCCCTTTCCAGCCAACAGGGGGCAACCCGGCCAATTGGTTCCGCGAATGGCTGTTGAAATGGATCCTCTCCTAACGCAAACTTAACTGCAGCTATGTATATGGAGGATGAGGATCGATGAACCTGCGTAAGTTTGGCGCCCTGCTGCTGGCCGGCGCCCTGTTCCTGGCGGGCTGCGGCGGGGCGGCGAACCAGCCCGCCGCCCCCCAGGCGGAGACGAAGAGCGAGGCCCCTGCTGAGCCCAAGAGCCTGACCCTGTACTCCTCCTTTGGCGCCGACCTGTACACCCCCATCGTCCAGGCCTTCGAGCAGAAGACCGGGATCAAGGTGGATGTGGTCTTCGGCGGGACCGGTGAGCTGCTGAAGCGGCTGGATGCCGAGAAGGCTGCTCCCCAGGCGGATGTGATGCTGGGCGGCGGGGCGGAGTCCTACGAGGCCTACCGCGCCCTCTTCGAGCCGTACACCATCAAGGAGGACCGGCTGGTCCCCGACGCCCTGAAGGCGCCGGACCGGCTCTGGTACGGCTTCAACTCCCTGCCCATGGTGATCATGTACAACAAGAACCTGGTGAAGGAGTCCGACCTGCCCAGGGGCTGGAAGGAGCTGCAGGACCCCCGGTGGCAGGGGAAGCTGGCGATGTCCGACGCCACCAAGAGCGGCACCGCCTTTGTTCAGGTGGTGACCATGCTGACCCTTTACGGCAAGGAGGACGGCAAGGGCTGGGAGGCGGTCCGGGCCGTGGTGAAGAACGCCAAGGTGCTGGGCTCCTCCAGCCTGCCGCCCAAGGGGGTGGACGCCGGCGAGTACGCCCTGGCGCTCACCCATGAGAACGCCGCCTGGAAGTACGCCAAGGCGGGCGGCCCGGTGGGCTGGATCTACCCGGCGGAGGGGACGGCCACCATCCCGGACAGCGTCGCCATCGTCAAGGGCGGCAAGCACCCGAACAACGCCCGGCTCTTCATGGACTTCCTCTTTTCGAAGGAGACCCAGGAGATGGCATCCAAGCAGCTGGGGCTGCGGGCCAGCCGGACCGACGTCACCCCGCCCGAGGGGCTGCAGCCGGCCGAGAGCCTGAAGCTGATCACCCTGGACGTGGGCTGGGTCTCCTCCAACCGGGAGAAGATCCTCTCCCAGTGGAAGGACCTGCTGACCCAGTAAGCGCGGGGGAGGGCTGTCCGTGTTGGCGGTGCGAGTCGAGGGGCTGACCAAGCGATTCGGATCCACCGTGGCGGTCGACGCCGCCAGCCTGACCGTGCAGCCCGGGGAGCTCTTCACCCTGCTGGGGCCCAGCGGCTGCGGCAAGACCACCCTGCTCCGGATGCTGGCCGGGCTGGAGGAGGCGACCGAGGGCCGGATCTTCTTCGGGGAGCGGCGGATCGACCCGGAGCCCGCCCACCGGCGGAACGTGGGGCTGGTCTTCCAGAACTACGCCCTCTTCCCGCACATGAGCGTCCTGGAGAATGTGAAGTACGGGCTCAAGGCCCGCCAGGTGCCGCCGGCGGAGGCGGACCGGCTAGCACGTGAGGGGCTGGAGATGGTGGGCCTGGCGGGGTATGCCGACCGGGCCCCCGCCCATCTCTCCGGGGGACAACAGCAGCGGGTCGCCCTGGCCCGGGCGCTGGTCACCCGCCCCTCGGTGCTGCTGATGGATGAGCCGCTCTCCAACCTGGATGCCCGCCTCCGCCTGGCCATGCGGTCGGAGCTGCGCCGGATCGTACAGGAGGCGGGGATGACCACCCTCTACGTCACCCACGACCAGGAGGAGGCGCTGGCCATCTCCGACCGGATCGGGGTGATGGAGGCGGGCCGGCTGATCCAGGTGGGCAGCCCCGTGGAGATCTACCGGCGCCCCGCCTCCCGGCAGGTGGCCGCCTTCGTGGGCGCCTGCACCTTCCTGCCCGGTGAACTCCGGGGGGGCCTTCTCCGCCTGGACGGAGGGCAGATCGCCCGGCCGGCGGCCTACGAGGGCCCGGTGGAGGTGGGGGTCCGCCCCGAGGCGGTGCTGCCGGGCGGGCAGGGCGACCTGACCCTCGCCGGCGAGCTGGTGGGGGAGAGCTACCTGGGCGCCTTCACCCACCGGGATATCCGCCTGCCCGGCGGGGCGCTGCTCACCGCCCTCTCCGCCCAGCCGCCCGGCTCGCTGCCCCCCGGCAGCCAGGTTGAGATCAGCCTGCGGGCCGCCGACCTGCTGCTCTTCCGGTCGGATACCGGGGAGGCGATCCCATGAGGGGGCGGGGCTGGAGCTGGATCGCCCTGGGGGCGCTGCTCTTCCTGGCGCTCTTCCTGATCTACCCTGTGCTGCAGGTCACCCTGGGCAGCCTGATGGCGCCCGACCTCTGGCGGGAGTTCTTCACCCGGGCTTACTACCGGAACGCCCTCTGGAACAGCCTCTGGCTCAGCGCCGCCGCCACCGCCGGCTCGATCCTGCTGGGGGTGCCGCTGGCGCTGCTGGTCGCCCGGTACCAGCTGCCGGGCAAGGGGCTGGTCCGCACCCTGGCGGTCCTCGCCCTGCTCTCGCCCCCCTTCATCGGGGCCTACGCCTGGGTGATCCTGCTGGGCCGCTCCGGGCTGATCACCACCCTGCTAGGGCTGGAGCGGTTCTCGATCTACGGCCCCGGCGGGGTGCTGCTGGTGCTGACCCTGCACCACTTCCCCTACGTCTTCCTGCTGGTCAGCGCCGCCCTGACCCGGATCGATCCGTCGGTGGAGGAGGCGGCGGAGACGCTGGGCGCCCCGCCCTGGCGGCGGCTGCTCACCGTCACCCTGCCCCTCACCCTGCCCGCCATCGGGGCGAGCGGACTGCTGGTCTTCACCTCCGCCCTGGCCGACTTCGGCACCCCGATGCTGATCGGCGAGGGGCTGCGCACCCTGCCGGTGGTGGCCTACAACGAGTTCCTGAGCGAGGTGGGGGGCAGCACGGGGCTGGCCTCCATCAGCAGCCTGGTGATGCTGGGAGTCGCCCTGGCGGTGCTGGGGCTGCAGGCCCGGGCGCTGGCGGGCCGCTCCTACGCCACCGGCGGGGTGCGGCGCCCGGTTCCCGCCCCGCTGCGGGGCGGGAGGCGGCTGCTGGCGGCCGGCTTCGCCCTGCTGCTGACCGGGGTGGCCGCCCTGCCCCAGGGGGTGGTGCTGGTCACCTCCTTCCTGCGGACCCGCGGCCCCCGCTTCACGGGGGAGCTGGGGCTGGACAACTACCGGCTGATGTGGGACCGGATGGGCGAGGCGGTGATCCGGACGATCCTCTACGCCACCACCGCCACGGCGGTGATGCTGCTGGCGGGGATGTTGGTGGGCTACCTGCTGGTGCGGCGGACCGGGGCGCTCAGCCGGGCGATCGACGGGCTGCTGGTGCTGGCGCAGATCCTGCCCGGCACGGTGCTGGGGATCGGGCTGATCATCACCTGGGGCCGCCCGCCCCTGCCGCTGGCCGGCACCGGCACGATCCTGGTGATCGCCTTCATCGTCCGGCGGATCGCCTACACCGTGCGGGCGGCCAGCGCCGGGGTGAGCCAGCTCTCGCCCGCGGTGGAGGAGGCCTCCCTGGCCCTGGGGGCGCCTCCCTGGCGGACCTTCCTGCGGATCACCGCCCCGCTGATCCTGCCCTCCGCCCTCTCGGGGGCGATCGTCAGCTGGATCTCTACCATCGGCGAGCTCTCCAGCACCATCATGCTCTACACCGGGCGGACGGTGACCATCTCGGTGCTGATCTACAACCAGGTGCTGACCGACAGCTTCGGCACGGCGGCGGCCCTGGGCTCCTCGCTGATCGGCCTCACCCTGGTCACCCTCTGGCTGCTGCGCCGCTGGAGCGGTGCGGCGGACCCATTCCACCCCTCCTAGCGCTCCGGAACGGCAAGGCCGGCACCCCCGCGTGCCGGCCTTTCGCTTTAGACGGCGTAGGAGCCGATCAGCACCCGGGGCGAGGCGCTGCCCGCCCCGGCGGCCGACCGGTCCTCCACGGTGACCAGGATGGTGTCGTGCCGGTTGAGCGGCAGCCCGTCGGCCTCGAAGCGGAAGTTCTCCCCCCAGGCCCGCTGGCAGTAGCCGGCCGGGGTGCGGCTGCCGGTCTGCTGGTTGACCAGCCAGACCCGGTAGGCGTTGAAGGGGCGGTCGGTGGCCCGGTCCCGCCCCAGGGCGGTGGGGCTGGGCAGCCCCCGCAGGAGCAGTTGGAGCGAGCCGTGCCGGATGTTGAGGCTGCCGGTGCCGGCGGCCCGGGGCGCCATCGGGTGGCGCTGGACCAGCTGGACCGTCGCCTCCAGCGGGTTGGCCAGGCGGGGCTCGGGGGCCGGAGGAGCGGGGCTTCCGGGGGCCGGGGGAGCGTGGCTCTCGGGGGCCGGGGGAGCGTGGCTCTCAGAGGCCGGGGGAGCGGGGCTCTCGTGGGCGGGGGCCGGCTGCTCCGCCGCCGCCTCCACGGGCGGCTCCTCCGTCGGGGCCCCGACGGGCACCTCTTGCGGCGCCGGCTCCGCCGCCGCCGGTTCCGGCTCGCTGGTCACCCAGGCCTGTTCACCCGGCGCCTCTGACGGGGCAGGCGGGGCGGGCCGGCCGGTCTCCAGCCAGATCAGCCGGCCCTCCAGCACGGCGATGGAGCCGTCCGGGCTCCCCCCGAAGGGCTCCGCCGTCACCCGCACCCATTCGGACCGGGAGGCCTGCAGGGCAGCCGCCTCCATCACCCGGGTGGCGCTTCCCTGCCCCCCGGGGCCGAGGTTGAAGGCGCCCAGGCTGACCGGTCCCTCCGGTCCCACCAGCCATCCCTCGTAGTAGAAGCCGCCCTGCCCGGTCCGGTCGGTCAGCATCCGACCGTTCTCAATGAAGAGCGTCACCCGGCAGCGCTCCCCATCCCCGTTGATCAGGCAGAAGGCGCTCATCGGCTGCCCTTCCCGGCAGCGGTGAGACCAGGCCGCCGAGAGCTCATCCAGCCGGGCCACGGCCAGGCGGGCGGACATCTCCTCTCCCATCTGAATCCCCTCCCGTTTTGCAGCTACATCCGCATGGCTATGCGCCGATCCCCCCTCCCATGTGATGTGACAGCAAACCAGACTTTCGCAAAATAGCCGTCACAACCGAGAGGAATCCGGTGGCGACTGTGCGAATAAGCATATATCATGAACAAGATCGGCTTTGTGAATGATTCCGAGGGAATCCATCGCAATGGAGGTTCCGACCGTTCGGTTGGGAGATCCGGCGCGGAGGGCTTCAGGTGAGGGCGGCAGACGGGGCCGGTCGGGAGAATGGTGGGAGGGAGCGATTCGATGAGCCTGGACTTTGACCTGAGTCAGGAGCAGGCGATGATCCGGCAGTTGGCCCGGGAGTTCGCGGAGGGCGAGCTGGCCCCGGGCGCCAGTGAGCGGGACAAGACCGGGGAGTTCCCGCTGCACCTGGTGAAGAAGATGGGCGAGCTGGGGCTGATGGGGATCCCGTTTTCGGAGGAGTACGGCGGCATGGGGGGCGACACCGTCTCCTACGCCCTGGCGGTGGAAGAGATCAGCCGGGTCGACGCCTCCCTGGGCATCACCCTGGCGGCCCACTGCTCCATCGGCATGGGGCCGGTCTACTACTTCGGCAGCAAGGAGCAGAAGGAGCGGTGGCTGCCCGGCGCCGCCCGGGGCGAGTACCTGGCCTCCTTCGGCCTGACCGAGCCGGGCGCCGGCTCGGATTCGGCGGGGACCCGCACCACCGCCGTCCGGGAGGGCGACCAGTGGGTGATCAACGGCTCCAAGGTCTACATCACCAACGCTGCCTACTGCGGCTACATCGTCTGCACGGCGGTGACCGAACCGGGCAAGGGGCACAAGGGGATCAGCGCCTTTATCCTGCCGAACCCGACCGAGGGCTTCTCCATCGGGCCGGCCTACGAGAAGATGGGGCTGAAGTCCTCCGACACCCGGCCGCTCCACTTTGAGAACGTCCGGCTGCCGGCGGAGAGCCTGCTGGGCAAGCCGGGCGAGGGGTTCAAGCAGTTCATGATCACCCTGGACGGCGGCCGGATTTCCATCGGCGCCATGGCGGTGGGCATCGCCCAGGCCTCGCTGGATGCGGCGCTGGCCTATGCCAAGCAGCGGGAGCAGTTCGGCCAGGCGATCTCCAAGTTCCAGGCGATCCAGTTTAAGCTGGCCGACATGGCGATGGAGATCGAGCTGGCCCGGATGATGGTGCTGAAGGCGGCCTGGCTGAAGGACCAGGGGCGCCCCTTCACGAAGGAGGGCGCCATGGCCAAGCTCTTCGCCTCCGAGGTCGCCGTCCGGGCGGCCAACCAGGCGATCCAGATCCACGGCGGGGCCGGTTACATGGAGGATTACCCGGTCTCCCGCTTCTGGCGGGACGCCAAGCTGACCGAGATCGGCGAGGGGACCAGCGAGATCCAGCGGCTGGTGATCGCCAAGCAGCTGGGGTGCTAGGGTTGCTCAACGCAAAGAAGCAGGAGGAATGAGCAGCGATGATCAAGTCGAACATGGCGGGTACGGTCTGGAAGGTCCTGGTGCAGCCCGGCGACTCCGTGCAGCCCGGGCAGGACGTGATCATCCTCGAGTCGATGAAGATGGAGATCCCCATCAGCGCCGAGAGTGCCGGCACCGTCAAGGCGGTCAACGTCAAGGAGGGCGACTTCGTCAACGACGGGGACGTGGTGGTCGAGCTGGCCTGATGGCCGTCTGGCTCCTCACCGGCAGCCCGCCCACCCGGAAGGCCGAGCCCGGCCAGGAGTGGCGGCAGCGCTCCCGCAGGGCGGTCTGGAGAGCCCGAGGCGTAGGGGGTGTAGGGGGCAAGCAGCAAACTCCGAGGCACTGCGAGTTTAGCGCCGAGGAGCTTACTGCGCAGTCGGGATGCGCTCTTCCTCCCCCTACCTAGATTACAAAGGAGGTAAGTCATGCGCACCGTTCGCATAGGCGCCGGGCAGGGCTTCTACGGCGACTCGCTTCTGCCCGTGCTGGAGACCGCGAAGCACGGCAACGTGCAGTACATCAGCTTCGACACCCTGGCCGAGCTGACCCTGGCCATCCTGGAGAAGGGCCGGAAGAAGGATCCGACCCAGGGCTACACCAAAGATGTGGTCCCCATGATGCGAAACCTGCTGCCGATCGCCAAGGAGAAGGGGATCAAGCTGATCACCAACGCCGGCGGGATCAACCCGCAGGGGGCGGCCCGGGCGGTGGCCCAGGTGGCGCGGGAGCTGGGGCTCAAGGTCAAGATCGCCTGCGTCACCGGCGACGACATCTACGACCGGCTGGACCAGCTGGCCGCCCAGGGGGTCACCTTCGCCGACAAGGAGAGCGGCCAGACCCTGGCCGACATCCGCGACCGGGTCCTCTTCGCCTCGGTCTACCTGGGGGCGAACGCCGTGGCCGACGCCCTGCGCACCGGGGCCGATGTGGTGATCACCGGCCGGACCACCGACACCGCCCAGTTCCTCGGCCCCGTCATCTACGAGTTCGGTTGGGGGCCGGAGGAGTGGAACAAGCTGGCCCAGGGGATCGTGATGGGCCATATCATGGAGTGCTCCGGCCAGGTGAGCGGCGGCAACTTCCAGGTGGGCTGGGAGGAGGTGCCCGACCTGCACCGGATCGGCTTCCCCATCGCCGAGGTGAGCGAGGACGGCTCCTTTATCGTCACCAAGGCGGAGGGGACCGGCGGGCTGGTCAGCCTGCGGACCGTCAAGGAGCAGTTCCTCTACGAGATCCACGACCCCACCAACTACATCACCCCGGATGTGATCTGCGACTTCACCACCACCCGGATGGAGGAGGTCGGCCCCAACCGGGTCCGGGTCTGGGGCACCCAGGGGCGGCCCAAGCCGCCCACCCTGAAGGCGCTGATGGGCTACGCCGATGGCTGGATGGGCGAGGGCTACATCTCCTTCAGCTGGCCCAAGGCCTACTCCAAGGCGAAGCGGGCGGCGGAGATCGTCACGAAGCGGCTGGAGATGCAAGGGGTCCGGCCCAAGGAGATCCACATCGAGTACATCGGGATCAACTCCCTCTGGGGGGCGCTGGCACCGGAGCCGGTGGATGAGGATGCGATCAACGAGGTCCGGCTGCGGGTGGCGATCCGCACCGACAACAAGAAGGACTGCGAGGTGCTGGCCCGGGAGTTCCCGCCGCTGCTCCTCTCCGGTCCGCCCACCGCCTCGGCCGTAGCGGGGACCCCGCAGCCCCGGGAGCTGATGGGGCTCTGGTCCGCCCTGATCCCCCGGGAGTTGGTGGAGCCCGGCGTCCGCATCACCGTGGAGGAGGTGTAGGAGATGGCCCGTACGATTCGGCTGATTGAGATCTGCCACGCCCGCTCCGGCGACAAGGGGGACGCCTCCGACATCTCCCTCTTCGCCAACGATGAGGCCGCCTGGGAGATCATCCGCAAGCATGTGACTCGGGAGCGGGTGGAAGAGTATTTCCGACCGGTGGCGAAGGGACCGGTCCAGATGTGGGAGGTTCCCAACGTTCAGGCGTTGAAGTTCTTGGTGCACGGCGCGCTGGGTGGGGGGGCTCCCCGCTCCCTGCGGAGCGACAACCTGGGGAAGACCTTCGCTGCGGCGCTGCTGCGCATGGAGATTCAACTCGATTGAGCTAGAGGGGACGTCAGAGCGTGGGGAATTGGGAGGCAGGGCTTCCGGCCCTAGCGGTGGATGCGGAGGGGGCCAGGGCGTACGTCCTGGCCCATGGTGGTGCGCGGGAAAGGGCCCGCCTGGAGGGGATCTTCGGGCGGGGGGAGCCCGACCGGGCCGCCGTTCGTGAGCTGGAGCTGCTCCAGAACCCGGATGGGGGCTTCCCGCTGATGCAGGAGGCGGGGAGGCCGTCCAGCATCGACACCACCTGTTACCTGCTGGCGCAGATGAAGGACATCCCGCCCCTGGCCGGCTCGCCGATGGCCTCGCGGGCGCTGGCCTTCCTGCGGCGCACCCAGGAGCCGGACGGCTCCTGGGTGGAGTCCCCGGCGGTGGCGGCGCTGTCGCCCATCCGGGCGGGGGGAGACGACCCGCGGGCCCGGGCCTACCTGACCGCCCTGGCCTCCTACAACCTGTTGACCCTGGAGCCCGAGCACCAGGACCCGATCACCCGGGGCAGCCGCTGGCTGCGGATGGAGCTGGGCCGGTTCGGGGAGGGGGAGAAGGCCTTTCACCAGACGCTGTTCCTGGCCGCCGCGGTCTGGTCGAAGGTGGTGGGGCCCAACGCCAGCGAGAAGGCCTGGGCCTACGACCTGCTCTCCCACCGGGAGCTGGAGCCGCCCACCCTGGCCTGGTGGCTGGCCACCGTGGCCGAGATCGGGGTGGAGGCCCGCTACTTCGGCCTGGTGCTGCGGATGCTGAACCGGCTGGCGGCCATGCAGCGGGAGGACGGCTCCTTCCCGGCGGAGGAGGGCTTCGCCCTGGAGTCGACCCTGACCGCCCTCCGGGTCTTCCGTGGATTCCGGCTGATCTAGCAGATTCGCTTGGGGGGATTTTCCGATGGATCGTGCCAAGGTGAAGCTGACCCGGGAGGGTCCCGTGGCCTGGGTCGAGGTCCACAACCCGGAGCGGTACAACGCCCTCTCCCGGCAGGTGGTGGAGGATCTGCACAGCGTCGCCTGCGAGCTGGCGGTCGACCGGAGCGTGCGGGCGGTGGTGCTGCACGGGGGTGAGTCGAAGGCCTTCTGCTCCGGCGCCGACCTGAAGGAGCGGCAGGGGATGGCCGAGCCGCAGGTGATCGAGATGGTCCACGCCCTGCGGGAGTCGGTGAACGGCTATGCGAAGCTGCCGATGCCGGTGATCGCCGCCATCCACGGGATGGCCTTCGGCGGGGGGCTGGAGCTGGCGCTGGCCTGTGACATCCGCATCGCCAGCGAGGAGGCGCAGCTGGGGCTGACCGAGGTCTCCTGGGGGATCATCCCCGGGGCGGGCGGCTGCACCCGGCTCCCCCTGGTGGTGGGGCCGGCAAAGGCGAAGGAGCTGATCTTCACCGCCCGGAAGCTGACCGCTAAGGAGGCGCTGGCGCTGGGGATCGTCAACCAGGTCGTGCCCCGGGAGGAGCTGCTGCAGGTGGCGGGGGAGATGGCCCGGACCATCGCCCAGCACGCCCCCCTGGCGGTGCGGGCGGCCAAGCGGGCGATTGACGGCCCGCTGGGGCTGGCCGAGGGGCTGGCCCGGGAGTGGCAGGAGTACCAGACGATCGTCGCCACCGAGGACCGGCTGGAGGGGCTGCGGGCCTTCGCCGAGAAGCGGGCGCCGGTCTACCGGGGCCAGTAGCGGTCCGGATGCTGAAGGGGTTTTGCACGTGCTGCTAGAGGGAATCGCCTTCGTGCCCCACCGGGTGACGCTGCTGGGCGCCCTGGGCGGGCTGCTGGCCGCAGCGGGCCGGCCGCTGGACCAGCCCTACCTGATGGGGGTGACCGGCCATGCCTTCCGGCTCACCCTGGACCTGATCATCTCGCCCTCGGCGCCGGTGGAGCTGAACTTCCATGGGGTCTTCCCGCTCTGGGAGAACCTCGGGGCGTGGTTCAAGCGGGTGGCGGCCCGCCCTGCCGACCCGGACTTCGCCGCCGTGCGGGCGGAGGCGATCTGCCGGGTGCGGGAGTCGCTGGAGCGGGGGCGGCCGGCCATCGTCTACGATCTGCTGCAGGTGCCGGAGTACGGGCTGGTGGTGGGGGCGGAGGGCGACGGGTTCGCCTGCCTCACCCTGGCCAACCCGGAGGAGCCGGCCTGGATGGAGCTGGCCGGCTGGCCGCCCGCCGAGCACCAAGCCTTCACCCGGGCGGAGGCGATCACCCTGCTGGACCTGGCGCCGGATTTCGACCGGCGGCGGGCGGAGGTGGCCTCCCTCCGCTTCGCCGTCGACCACTTCTGGGAGCCGGCCAGCCGCGACATGTGGCTGCAGCACGGCAAGGGAGCCTACGAGTTCTGGCAGGCCACCCTGGCCTCGCCGTTGCCGCTCCACGGGCCCGAGCCCGGCCTGGGCCACAGCTACAACCTGCTGCTGCTCCACCGGGCCCGGCGGGACGCCGCCGCCTACCTGGCGGAGCTGGCCCCCCGCTACCCGGAGGCGCCGAGCCTTATCCGGGCAGCGGAGGCCTATGGCCGGGTGGCGGCGATGCTGGAGGAGGCGACGGTGCTGCTCCCCTTCCCCGGCGAGGGGCTGGAGGGGGGGCGGCGGGAGCTGGCGGCGCTGCTCGGCCGGGCGCTGGCCGCCGAGCGGGAAGGGATCGAGGAGATCGAGCGGGCCCTCAGGCCCCTGCGATAGAGAGAGCAAGGGGGAAGAGACGTGAGTCTTGAGGAGAAGCTGAAGGAGCGGGAGGCCCAGATCAAGCAGGGGGGCGCCCCCAAGTACCACGAGCAGGCGAAGAAGCAGGGGAAGCTCTTCGTGCGGGAGCGGATCCGGCTGCTGGTGGATGAGGGCTCCTTCGTGGAGGATGGGCTCTTTGCCAACAACCAGGCCCCGGACCTGCCGGCCGACGGGGTGGTGACCGGGCTGGCCCGGATCGACGGGCGGACCGTGGCGCTGATGGCCAACGACTCCACGGTCAAGGCGGGCTCCTGGGGCGCCCGGACGGTGGAGAAGATCCTGCGGATCCAGGAGACGGCGGAGAAGCTGCGGGTGCCGCTCCTCTACCTGGTCGACTCCGCCGGCGCCCGGATCACCGATCAGGTGGAGATGTTCCCCGGCCGCCGCCACGCCGGCCGGATCTTCTACAACGAGGTGAAGCTGAGCGGGCTGATTCCCCAGATCTGCCTCCTCTTCGGCCCCAGTGCGGCGGGCGGCGCCTACATCCCCGCCTTCTGCGACGTGGTCTTCATGGTGAAGGGGAACGCCTCGATGTACCTGGGCTCCCCCCGGATGGCCGAGATGGTGATCGGCGAGAAGGTGACCCTGGAGGAGATGGGCGGGGCCGAGATGCACTGCTCCGTCTCCGGCTGCGGCGACGTGCTCTGCGAGAGCGAGGAGGAGGCGATCGCCCTGGCGAAGCGCTACCTCTCTTACCTGCCCCAGCGCTGCCACGAGAAGCCGCCCGTGGCCCCCGCCGCCGAGCCCGCCCCGGGCCGGCCCATCGCCGAGATCATCCCCGCCAACCAGAACAGCCCCTTCCAGATGTACGAGCTGATCGACCGGTTGATCGACGCCGGCTCCTGGTTCGAGATCAAGAAGCGCTTCGCCCCCGAGATCATCACCGGCTTCGGCCGGATCGGCGGCAAGGTGGTGGGGATCATCGCCAACCAGCCCCGGGTGAAGGGCGGCGTCCTCTTTGTCGACTCGGCGGACAAGGCGGCCCGATTCATCTGGCTCTGCGACGCCTTCGATATCCCGCTGCTCTTCCTGGCCGATGTGCCCGGCTTCATGATCGGCACCGCCGTGGAGCGGCAGGGGATCATCCGGCACGGCGCCAAGTTTATCGCCGCCGTGAGCGAGGCGACGGTGCCCAAGGTCTGCGTGGTGGTGCGCAAGGCCTACGGCGCCGGTCTCTACGCCATGGCCGGCCCCGCCTTCGAGCCCGACTGCACCCTGGCGCTCCCCTCCGCCTCCATCGCCGTGATGGGGCCCGAGGCGGCTGTCAACGCCGTCTTCGCCAACAAGATCGCTGAGAAGCCGCCGGAGGAGCGGGCCGCCTTTGTGGAGCAGCTCCGGGAGGATTACCGGAAGGATATCGACATCTACCGGCTCGCCTCCGAACTGATCGTCGACGCCATCGTCCCCTTCGACCGGATCCGGGAGGAGCTGGTCGCCCGCTTCGCCCTCTACGAGTCCAAGAAGCTGGACTGGCCGCAGAAGAAGCGGCCGGTCACCCCGGTCTAACAGGAAAACCCCGGTGCGCCGACAGCGGCAGCACCGGGGTTTTGTTTCAGGCCCAGCCAGAGGCGGGGAAGGGG
>JBMONC010000087.1:16315-38844 GCA_049324875.1 Bacillota bacterium | reverse complement strand
GGCCCAGCCAGAGGCGGGGAAGGGGGTGGGGAGCCGAAGGAAAAGCCCGCCCGTTGCCTTCAGGCACTGCTGCCGGACGGGGCAACGGGCGGGCTTTGACGAGGCGACAAGGGGGCGACGTTCGGCCCCAGCCCCACGAATCGTAAAGTCCCGGGAAATTAGGCTCGCCGTCGCAGAGCCAGTCGTGACGACATGGCGTCACGACTGGCGACGGGCCAGCCAGAGGTGGGGAAGGGGTGGGAAGGGGGCGACGTTCGGCCCCCTTCCCACTTTCTTGGGAAGGAACAGGCGGTCAGCCTCGTGGTATAAGTGACACGAGTTGGAGGAGGTGGTTGGATGGAGGCAACAGGTACCGCCGACCGGCCGGCTGCGGTCCCTGGCGCTGCAGAACCCTCCGCCCTGGTGGCCGAGTGGATCGACCAGCACGGCACGGCGGTGCTGCGCCTGGCCTATACCTTCCTGCTGGACCGGGCCCAGGCGGAGGATGTCTTCCAGGATGTCTTTCTCAAGGCCTACCACCATGCGGACCGGCTGCGGGAGCCGGAGCGGATCCGCCCCTGGCTGCTGCAGGTGACCGCCAACCGCTGCCGGGACCTGCGCCGCTCCCCCTGGTGGCGCCGGATTCTCCCCTTGAAGGGGGAGGAGGAGCGGCCCGGGGGCTCCGCCCCTGACCCGGCCGTCGAGGCCGAGCGCTCCGGGGTGAGCCGGCTGGTGGCCCAGGCCGTCCTGACCCTGCCCGACGGCTTCCGCGAAGCCGTGACGCTCTACTACCTGGAGGGGCTGCCTGCCGCCGAGGTGGCGCGGCTCCTCGGGATTCCGGAGGCGACGGTCCACACCCGCCTCCACCGGGCACGCAAGCTGCTGAAGGAGAAGTTACAGGCATGGGAGGTTGAACCATGAGTAAGCAAACCTGGACCGACGAGGCCCTGGAGGCCCACCTGCGGGAGGCCGCTCCCATGGCCGTGCCCGCCGAACTCCGTAGCCGGACCCTGGCGGCCCTGCCCGTCCGGCGCCCCGCCCGCCGCCTCCGCCCGTGGCTGGCCGCAGCGGCGGCGGTGCTGGCGCTCCTCTCCGTACCCGCCACCCTGGCCGCCGTCTCCGCCATGAGCGGGACGATCCTGGGGGTGGAGTTCCGGATCTCCGACCTGAGCCCCCGGGAGTGGTTTGAGAGGGGCTTCCGCAACTGGACCCCTTCCCCGGGCGACCCCGAGTTCCTCTCCCCGGAGGAGACGGCGGCGGTGGCCACCTTCCCCATCCGGACGCCCACCTGGCTGCCCGGCGGGATGAAGGCCAACGATCAGCCCCGGGGCGCCTACGTGCGGATGGAGATGAACGGAACCTGGCACCAGACCGGAGACTTCTTTGTCTCCCAGACCTTCAAGGCGGGGGATACCCATCTCTCCATCATGCAGAAGGAGATCCCGGCGGGATCGAAGTTCCTCTTCCCCCCGCAGACGAAGCAGCTGACCATCGCCGGACATCCCGCCTTCCTGCGGGAGTCGCAGCCCTGGGTCAAGGTCGATGAGGAGATGGAGCGCCGCCTTCAGGAGGGGAAGCTGCCGGAGGTTTTCGAGCGCAGGAACGGGCTGATCATCTGGGTGGAGGAGGAGGACCAGTCCATCACCGAGATCAACGTATCGGGGACGCTGGAGTCCGAGACGCTGATCCGCATCGCCGAGTCGCTCTTCACCCAGGGGAACTGATGAACCACGGGGCGGGCTGCTCCCGCAAAGGGGTGCAGCCCGCCACCTGTGAACGGTGTGCGATTCCAGCCGCCCGTCAGGGCGCCAGCGAGTTCTGGATGAGGATCGGGGTCCCCAGCTTCACCCTGGCGTAGAGCCGCTCGATCTCCTCGTTCCGCATCTCGATCCCCCCGTCGGTCACCCAGCGCCCGATCCGGGAGGGGTCGTTTGTGCCGTGGATCCCCCAGATCTGGCCGAGGTCCCCCTCGAAGGCGCGGAAGCCCAGCCAGTGGCTGCCCAGCGGGTTGCGCGGATCCAGGGGCGGGATCTTCTCCCGGTAGTAGGTCATGCCCGGCTGCCGGAGGATGATCGGGTGCCGTCCCGTCGGGGTCAGGAAGTTGATCACATGGGTGGAGGCGGTGGGGGCGGGTCCCTCCAGGTGGCGGCCCGTCGCCACCCGGGCGGTCTGGACCAGCTCGCCGTTCTCGTAGAACCAGAGGGCGTTCAGCCCCTTATCCACCAGGATGAGGGTGGGCTCGGGTGGCCTCTGGGGGGCGATCAACATATAGTAGTCCACCGGGACAAAGCCCTGGCTCGGGTCCAGCCGCCAGGCCCTCCGGTCGGGCTCGCCGCCGGCGGCCAGCACCGCCGTCGCCCCGCCCACCTGCACCCGGGCGGGGGATCCCCGACGGGGCAGTTCCCCCTCCCAGACCAGCACCTGCTGGGCCCGGGAGAGGTTCTGAAGCGAGACCGGGAAGTCGGGGAGGGTGAGCGGCCGGCCCAGCAGCCGCTCCCGGCCGGCGGGGCCGGAGAGGAGGGCGAGCTGCCGCATGCCGCCGGCCGCCGGCCCGACGGCCACCCGCTCCGCCTGGCCGTCGCCGTCCAGGTCGGGACCCTCCAGGTAGCGCTCCGGGGTAAAGGGGAGGGATCCAGCCGCCGGCTGAGCCGCCCCCGGCTGCTCCGCCCCCGCTTCCGGCTCAACGCCCGAGGCCGCCGCCGGCTCTGCCCCGGGCTGCCGCCACCGGGCGACCAGCCGGTCGAGCCCGTAGGCCAGCGCACCCACCAGAGCCAGCAGGATCAGGAGGGCCATGGCGCGGCGGCGGAGGTACTTGCGACGGCGGGCCTCCCGGCGGCGCCAGGCGGCTTGTGCGGAGTGTAGTGGGCGGGGCTCTTGCAGATGGCTCACCCGTCTCCCTCCCAGCAGCTTTCTCCCTTCAATTATAACGTATGCCGCAATTTCGTCTCTATCCATCTAGATCTTCGAGGACGAAAAGATTGGGTGCAGAAGAGAAGGAGAGCTCATGGGCAGAACGAATATGACTAAGGGTTAATACCTGGTCATAGTCAGTGGAGGAGGGGCTGCTTCTGACGGTCAAGATCGTTACCGACAGCACCGCCAGCATTCCTGCGGAGATCTGCCGGCGGCTGGGGATCACCGTGGTGCCGGTCACCATCCACTTCGGAACCGACACCCACCTGGACGGTGTCGACCCCGCCGAGGCGTTCTACGAGCGGCTGGTGGCCTCCGAGCAGCCCCCGACCACCTCGACCCCGTCGCCGGGGGCCTTCATCGACACCTACCGGCGGCTGGCGGAGGAGGCGACGGCCATCATCTCCATCCACGTGATGGGGACCAAATCGACGCTGATCAACGTGGCCCATATGGCGGCGCAGATGCTGCCCGAGCTGCGGATCCACGTGGTCGACTCCCGCTCCACCACCCTGGGGCTGGGGCTGCTGACCATGGCCGCCGCCAAGGCGGCCCAGCTCGGCCACCCGGTCCAGGAGATCCTCGCCCTGCTGGAGCGGCTGATCCCCCGGGTCCACACCCACGCCGCGATCCGGCAGATGACCCAGCTGCGCCGGTCGGGCCGGGTCTCCCTGGGGCAGGCGCTGCTGGCCGGCATGCTCTCGATCAAGCCGGTCCTCTACCTGGGCCAGTCGGTGGTGGAGGTGGTGGACAAGGTGCGGGGCTGGCCGGGGGCGCTGGACCGGATCATCGAGCTGGCCCAGGAGCGGGTCCAGGGGGCCCGGGTCCACCTGGCGATCGTCCACACCAACGCCGAGGAGGAGGCGCAGCGGGTGCTGGCCGCCGTCCGGGAGCGAATCAGCCACGTCGAGGCGATCGTGACCGACGCCGGCACCGCCCTGGCCTCCCACGCCGGCCCCGGGGCGGTGGGGATCGTGACCATGGAGACCGACCCCTTGCTGGGGGCGGAGCCGATCGCCTGACACGGAGAACACGGATTCCCCGTTAACATGACGGCCACGGATTACACGGATTACACGGATAAATACATGAAATAAAAAATAATCTATAGTATTTTCATCAGTGGTGCTGGTGCGAAGCACCGCACCATGTTGTTTACATGGTGGGGAGAGTATCGCTACGGGGGTTGGCATCCAGGGCGCCAACCCCCTCTTTCGCACGACCCGTACGGTGCGGTGCTTCGCACCAGCACCGCGCATGGAATGACTTCACCCATTATTTATTATAATTGTTTTAAATCCGTGTAATCCGTGTAATCCGTGGCAAAGATAAAGGACCCCACTTCCGTCCCTTCCCCCGCCATCACAAGGGATTTTCCAACCAGGGCAGAAACATGGTATGATCGGGGGAGACAACGAACGCAGGAGGCTAACGTATGGACTGGGTGACGGTCAGCCAGCTCAAGAACTACGAAGGTCAGGAAGTGGAGCTTCGCGGGTGGGTCTACAACTATCGGTCGAGCGGCAAGCTTCAGTTCATCATCTTCCGGGACGGCACGGGCATCTGCCAGGCGGTCCTCTTCATCAAGGATGTGGCCCCCGAGGTCTTCGAGGCCGGCAAGCGGCTGACCCAGGAGTCCTCGCTGATCATCCGCGGCACCGTCCGCAAGGATGACCGGGCCCCGGGCGGTTACGAGATCGGCGTCAAGGAGCTGGAGATCCTCCAGGTCGCCGAGGAGTACCCGATCACCCCGAAGGAGCACGGGGTCGAGTTCCTGATGGACCACCGGCACCTCTGGATCCGCTCCGCCAAGCAGGCGGCAATCCTGCGGATCCGCAATGAGATCACCATGGCGATGCACACCTTCCTGCAGGAGCGTGGCTTCGTGCTGACCGAGCCGCCGATCCTGATGGGCACCTCCGCCGAGGGCGGCGCCAACCTCTTCGAGACCAAGTACGTCAACGACGAGCCGGCCTACCTCTCCCAGTCGGGCCAGCTCTACGTGGAGGCCACGGCGATGGCCCTGGGCAAGGTCTACTCCTTCGGCCCCACCTTCCGGGCCGAGAAGTCCAAGACCCGCCGCCACCTGATCGAGTTCTGGATGGTGGAGCCGGAGATGGCCTACTACACCCACGAGGACAACATGAAGCTCCAGGAGGAGTTCGTCTCTTACATCGTCCAGCGGGTGCTGAAGAACCGGGCGGAGGACCTCAAGACCATCGGGCGCGACACCACCATGCTGGAGAAGGTGGTCCCGCCCTTCCCCCGCATCACCTACACCGAGGCGGTGGAGCTGCTGAAGAGGCTCCACAAGGAGGGGGACGAGTGGGAGCCGATCCCGTGGGGCGAGGACTTCGGGGCGCCGCACGAGACGGTGATCACCCAGCACTTCGACAAGCCGGTCTTCGTGGAGAAGTTCCCCCGGAAGATCAAGGCCTTCTACATGGAGCCCGACCCCGAGAACCCCGAGGTGGTCCTGGGCGCCGACCTGCTCGCTCCGGAGGGCTACGGCGAGATCATCGGCGGCTCGCAGCGCATCCACGACCCCGAGCTGCTCAAGCAGCGGTTTGAGGAGGAGGGGCTGGATATGGCCACCTACGGCTGGTACTACGACCTGCGCCGGTTCGGCTCCGTGCCCCACTCCGGCTTCGGCATCGGGGTGGAGCGGACCGTCGCCTGGATCTGCGGGATCGACCACGTCCGGGAGACGATCCCCTTCGCCCGCCTGCTCAACCGGCTCCATCCATAGGGAGAATCGAGTCGCCGGGAGGCTTGAATGCCTTCCGGCCTCCTTTTCTTCCGGCTGTGCCCAAATCTATGGAATTTGACCTCAGCCGGAAGGGATTTGGGGGGTTTCTGAAGAACGTTTCCAGTCAGATGATTCGGGGCTCGTGGGGTTCCTGTCCAGAGACACGAACCGGTGCCGTACCTATCCAACCCTGTCGTCTTAGCAGTGAGGAGGTCATCGGCGTGGAGGATATCGGCCGCCGACTGGAAGCGGCCCGCCTGGCCAAAGGGCTCAGCCTACAGGATGTGGAGGACGATACCCGCATCCGCAAAAAGTATATCGAAGCCCTGGAGAAGGGCCGGCTCACCGATATCCCCGGCGAGGTCTACGCCAAGGGGTTTCTTCGCACGTACGGCAACTACCTGGAGCTGAACGGGGAGGCGCTGGTCGAGGAGTACAAGCGGGCCAAGGCGGCGAAGGAGCCCCCCGAGGAGTCCGCCGGTACCGGCCGGACGGCTGCCGCCCAGATGGCCGAGCGGGAGCCTTACGGGCCGTCGGTGCGCCAACCGGCTGCCGGCGGGGAGAAGGTGCCCCGCCGTCCGGCATCGCCCAAGCCCCGGGCGGCTGATCCCTCTATCTACACCGCCCGGAGGCTGCTGGTCGGACTGCTGATCCTGCTGCCCCTGGCTGCCGTTGCCTGGTGGGGCTACCGGGCGCTGACCGCCGCCCCGGAGCCCCCGCCGCCCGCTGCCAAGCAGGAGGGGCCCGGCAGCTCCGCCCCCCCGGCGGTGGAGCCCAAACCCGAGCCCAAGCCCGAGCCGCCCAAGCCCACGGTCACCATGGCCGGCCCCACCGGCGAGAACCTGACCTACACCGTCTCCACCTCGCCCGTGGTGGTGGAGATGCAGTTCACCCAGGGCTTCCCCTGGATGCAGGCCACGGTGGACGGCACGGTCCAGTTCGAGGGCTTCCCCAAGGGGCCCGTCTCCTACAGCGGCAAGCGGGTCGTGATCATCGCCGGCTTCATGGACGGCGTCAGCCTGACGATCAACGGCCAGCCGATGCCCCACTCGCTCACGGGCGGGCGCTATGTCCTCACCATCACCGGCCAGTGAACAGAGAGCGGCCCGGGCCAGTTCGGTCCGGGCCGTTTCGCATGTCCGGTCCGCCGCCGCCGTATACTACCCGACGGAGGTGGCTGCATGAGCGCGCTCTCTCGGTGGTGGATCGCCCTCGTCCTGATTCTGACCCTGCCCGCCGGACTGGCCTCTGCCGCACCGGGACAGGCAGCGGCGGAGCGCTTCCAGGTGGAGCCTGCCCCCCGCGGCTGGGCGGGCGCCGCCGTAGTCCTGGACTGGGAGACCGGGGAGGTGCTCTACCAGCGGAACGCCTACCAGCGGCGGGCCCCCGCCAGCACCACCAAGGTGCTGACCGCCCTGATCGCCCTGGAGCGCGGCAACCTGGACGACCTGGTCACCGTCTCCCGCCGGGCTGCCCGGACCGGGGGCAGCTCGATGTACATCAGGGAGGGGGAGGTCTACTCCCTTTACGATCTGCTCCACGGCCTGCTGCTCCGCTCCGGCAACGATGCGGCCGTCGCCATCGCCGAGCACATCGGCGGATCGGTGGAGGGCTTCGCCCAGCTGATGAACGCCCGGGCCCGGGAGCTGGGCGCCACCCGAAGCCACTTCGTCAACCCCCACGGCCTGACCCACCGGGAGCACCTCTCCACCGCCTACGACCTGGCGGTGATCACCCGGGCGGCGCTCCGCAACCCGCTCTTCGCCCGGATCGTCTCCCAGGGCTCGGTGCCGATCACCTTTGAGCAGCTGGGCCGGGACACCATTCTGTACAACACCAACAAGCTGCTGGGCTGGCTTCCCGGGGCGGACGGCGTCAAGACCGGCACCACCGCCGCCGCCGGCCCCTGCCTGATCGCCAGCGCCACCCGGGACGGCCAGAAGGTGATCGCCGTGGTGCTGCACGCCTCCAACCGCTGGCGGGAATCGGCGGAGCTGCTGGAGTGGGCCTTCCGCAACTTCCAGGTGGCCGACCTCGGCCAGGCGGGCGATGTGCTGCAGCACGTCACCGTCCGGGACGGCAAGCGGCCATCGGTTCCGGTGGCGCTGACGGCTGATCTGAGTGCGGTCCTGCCCCGCAAGGGCGGTCAGGTGCCCTCGATCCAGGTGCAGCTGCAGCAGCGGGTCCAGGCGCCCGTCGCCAAGGGGCAGCCGCTGGGAGTGGCGATCATTGAGACCGGTGGAAGCCGGACCGAGGTGGTGCTGGCAGCCGCCGAGTCGGTTCCCAGGGCCACATGGCTTGACCGGCTGCAGCAGTTCCTTGTATCATTGCTTCGCATCACCGATTTTCTGGACCTCTCCCTGCTGTTTGGCCATACATCCAGGTTATCGCCATCATAACGTGGCGGAATCTGCAGGATGGTAGCGGCAGAGGAACAGAACGGAAGAAAACGGGCCCCCAGGCCCGTTTTTTGCTTGCGATGCTATTCACAAACATGATGACATCTGCTTTCTGGCGCTGGTATACTGTCTAGTGAGTATGCCCGGGTCAAGGCGCGCCCGCGCCGTTCCGCTGGATCTCTTCCCAGGTTTTTTTCGTTCGCTTATTCACAAGGTTCATCTGGTCTTAACTTATGGTTCCCAGAAGGAGGCTGGCCGATGCACCCCTATCTGCCCTTGCTCATCTACGTGTTGGTGGCCATTGCGGTTGCCGCCGGCATGAGCGTGGCGGGCACCAGCTTCGGGCGTAAGAAGCCCGAGCCGTACAAGCTCCTGCCTTACGAATCCGGTCATCCAACGGCTCCGCTGATGGGACGGTTCCCCGTCAAGTTCTACATGGTCGCCATGCTCTTCGTGATCTTCGACGTGGAGGCGGCCTCGTTCTACCCCTGGGCCGTGAATCTCAAGGACCTTGGCATGTACGGGCTCCTGGAGATGGTCACCTTCATGGCGGTGCTGGGCATCGGCTACGCCTATGTCTGGAAGAAGGGAGGCTTCAACTGGCGATGAGTGACGGCATTTTCGGTCGCGACGGTGGCTTTTTGACCACCACGGTCGATGGCTTCCTCCGCTGGTCGCAGGCCAATTCGATGTGGCCGCTGACCTTTGGTCTGGCGTGCTGTGCCATTGAGATGATGAACCTGGTCAGCCCCCGTTACGACCTGGCCCGGTTTGGCTCCGAGGCCTTCCGCGCCTCGCCCCGCCAGGCCGACCTGATGTTCGTCTCGGGCCGGCTCTGCAATAAGATGGTCCCGGTGATCAAGCAGGTCTACAGCCAGATGGCGGAGCCCAAGTGGGTGATCGCCTTCGGCGCCTGCGCCTCGTCCGGCGGCATCTTCGACAACTACGCCGTCGTCCAGGGCGTCGATAACGTCCTGCCGGTCGACGTCTACGTCCCCGGCTGCCCGCCCACCCCGGAGGCGGTCATCGATGCGGTGCAGAAGCTCCGGGCCAAGATCGCCCGCGGCGAGGAGACGAAGGGGGGCATCATCGTCCGTGGCTAATCTCGAGATGATCGAGCGGGTGAAGAACGCCCGCGAGCAGGTGAACAACCTGGTGGTCCCCGCCCTGGTGGAGGCCTTCCCCGGCAAGGTGGAGGTCATCCCGCCCAGCAACGACCTGATCCCCCAGCTCTTCGTCAGCCCCGACGTCCACGTCGATGTGGCCCTCTGGCTCAAGGAGAAGGGCTTCCACATGATGGTCGACATCACCGCCGCCGACTACTACCCAAAGCGGGAGCCCCGCTTCGACCTGGTCTACCACCTGCGGCAGATGCCCGCCGCCGATCCGTCCCAGCCCTACGGCCTGGGGCAGATCCGGGTGCGGGTCCAGCTGAGCGAGAAGGATGAGATCCACACCCTCAGCCACATCTGGCCGATGGCCAACGCCGCCGAGCGGGAGATCTACGACCAGTTCGGCATCATCTTCAAGAACCACCCGAACCTGAAGCGGATCCTGAACCCCGACGACTGGGAGGGCCATCCCCTCCGGCGTGACTACCCGCTCCGCGGGCCCCGTGCCCTGAATAACCTGGAGATGCCCGCCGACGAGAACCGGTACCACCCCTTCGTCGACGAGGACGACTCCAAGGAAGGAAAGTAGGGTGAGTATGGCTTCGATTCAGCAGAAGGAAGAGCAGCATCTGGATCGCATGAGCCTCTCCATCGGGCCGCACCATCCTGCGACGCACGGCGTGCTGCGGATGAAGATCGAGCTTGAGGGCGAGACCGTGGTCGATGCGGAGCCGGAGACCGGCTTCCTGCACACCGGTATCGAGAAGAACGCCGAAGCGCTGACCTGGCAGCAGGCCAACACCGTCATCGACCGGATGGACTACCTCTCCCCGATCTCCAACAACTGCGGCTACGTCCTGGCGGTGGAGAAGCTGCTGGGCATCACCGACCGGATCCCCGAGCGGGCCACCGTGGTCCGGGTGATCCTGCTGGAGCTGCAGCGGATTGCCTCCCACCTGGTCACCGCCGGCATCGGCGGCATCGACTTCGGCGCCACCACCCCGGTCTTCTGGTCCTTTGAGCTGCGGGAGTACATCCTGGACATCCTGGAGCACACCACCGGACAGCGGATGAACCCGTCCTACATCCGGATCGGCGGCCTGGCCCAGGACATCCCGCACAACTTCAAGGAGATGGTCGAGAACTTCCTCAAGGTCGCTCCCGACCGGATCCAGGAGCTGAAGGATATCATCCTCTACAACCCGATCCTGATGGATCGGGCCAAGGGCGTCGGCAAGATCTCCTACGAGACTGCCCTCAAGTACGGCCTGACCGGCCGCAACCTGCGGGTGACCGGCTCGGACTACGACGTCCGCAAGTACTACCCGTACTGCGGCTACGAGAACTACGACTTCAAGGTGCCCGTCTACACCGACGGCGATACCTGGTCCCGGGTCGCCATCGTCTTCGACGAGATGTTCGAGTCGCTGAAGATCGTCCGCCAGGCCCTGGATAACCTGCCCGACGGCCGCCACGTGATCGACGACCGGAAGCTGGTCCTGCCGCCCAAGCACGAGGTGAAGGAGTCGATGGAGGCCCTGATCCATCACTTCAAGCTGGTGCAGCACGGCTTCGACGTCCCCGCGGGCGAGGTCTACCACTCCGTCGAGTCGCCCCGCGGCGAGATCGGCTTCTACGTCGTCTCCGACGGCGGCAACAAGCCGATGCGGGTCCGGGTCCGTCCGCCCTCGTTCTACGCCACCTACGCCCTGCCCGAGGTCCTGAAGGGCGGGCTGCTGGCCGACATGGTGGTCGGTATCGCGACCCTCGACCCTGTCTTCGGGGAGGTGGACCGCTAATGGGTGACCACAACAGCAAGACGGTCGGCGTCAAGGAGATCCACCCGCCCACCTGGCCGGAGCGCTGCCGGGAGGAGGTGGAGGCGATCCTCCGCCGCTACCCCGAGGGCAAGGAGATGTCGGCCATCCTGCCGCTGCTCCACCTGGCCATGCGGGAGCGGGAGGGCCACTACGTCGCCCTCTCCGACATGCAGGCGATCGCCGAGATCGTCGGCGTCTCCCCGGCCTACGTCAACTCGGTCTGCTCCTTCTACGCCATGTACCACCGCCACCCGATCGGCAAGTACCTGATCACGGTCTGCGGCAACATGTGCTGCCACCTGCTGGGCGGCGGCAACAAGCTGGTGGAGCACATCGAGCAGAAGTACGGCATCAAGCACGGCGAGACCACCCCGGACGGCCTCTGGACCCTGGAGGTGACCGGCGAGTGCCTGGCGGCCTGCGACCTGGCCCCGGTGATCCACGTCAACGTGGAGTACGCCGTGAAGATGACCCCGGAGAAGTTCGACGCCCTGATCGCGGCGCTCCAGTCCGGCGAGGGCCCCGACCGCTTCCTGGAGAAGCTCCCGCTGATGAACGGCGCCGACCAGGACACGTGGCCCGGCTTCCAGGCCCCGGCGGCAACGGAGGCCCCGGCTGAGGCCCCCGTTGCCGAGCCGGTGGAGGCAGAGAAGGTCAGCGAATAAAGCACCCCGGGAGTGAGGGTGGGGCGACGGTAACGGCCACGGATTACACGGATTACACGGATTACACGGGTTTCAAATCACATGTTCATGTGGTTTTCTCCGTGTAGATATCACGGTGCGGTGCTTCGCACCAGCACCACGGATGAAGAGGGCACCAACCCCTATATTCCTGTATGGTCCGTGTAATCCGTGTAATCCGTGGCTAACAACCCCCACCCGACCTCCCCGCCACAAGGAGGCAGACAAACCATGCAGTTTGAGCCCGTGCTCACGAAGGGCATCGGTCTGGTCGACCTGACCAGGATCGATGTGTATGAGGCGCAGGGCGGGTACTCGGGGCTGCGGAAGGCGCTGACCATGGAGCCGGCGGCCATTGTGGAGGAGGTCAAGAAGGCCAACCTCCGGGGGCGCGGCGGCGCCGGCTTCCCGGCCGGTGTCAAGTGGGGCTTCCTGCCCAACGACGGGCGGCCCCGCTACCTGACCGTCAACGCTGACGAGTCCGAGCCCGGCACTTGCAACAACCGGACTTTGATCTATGCCAACCCGCACCAGCTGATCGAGGGGATCCTGATCACCGCCTTTGCCAACCGGATCGCCCAGTCCTTCATCTACATCCGGGGCGAGTTCAAGCGGGGGGCGGAGATCCTGGAGCGGGCGATCGAGGATGCCCGGGCCAAGGGGTACCTGGGCCAGAACATCCTGGGCACCGGCTTCAGCCAGGAGATCACCGTCCACCGGGGCGCCGGTGCGTACATCTGCGGCGAGGAGTCGGCCCTGCTCAACTCCCTGGAGGGGCGCCGCGGCGAGCCGCGGGTGAAGCCGCCCTTCCCGGCGGTGGTGGGCCTCTACGGCTGCCCGACCATCATCAACAACGTGGAGACCATCTCCTGCGTCCCCCACATCATCAACCGGGGGGCGGAGTGGTTCGCCTCGATCACCGCCAACCCGTCCAACCCGCGCTCCTGCGGGCCGAAGATCTTCACCGTCTCCGGCTGTGTCCAGAAGCCGGGCAACTACGAGCTGCCCATCGGCACCCCGCTGCGCGAGGTGATCGAGATCGCCGGCGGGCTGAAGCCCGGCCGCACCTTCAAGGCGGCCCAGCCCGGCGGCTCCTCCTCGCCGCTGCTCGGCCCGCAGCACCTGGACACCCCGATGGACTTCGAATCCGTCGCCGCCGCCGGCTCCATGCTGGGCACCGCCGCCGTCATGGTCTACGACGACACCGTCGACCTGGTGGATGTGGCGCTCTACTGGGCCCGGTTCTACTCCCACGAGTCCTGCGGCCAGTGCACCCCCTGCCGTGAGGGCACCCACTGGCTGGAGCGGGTCTTCACCCGCATCAAGGAGGGGGGCGGCACCGAGGCCGACCTGCAGATGATCAACGACATGCGGACCCAGATGGCGGGCACCACCATCTGCGTCCTCTCCGACGCGGCGGTCTTCTACCCCGCCTCGCTGCTGAAGCTCTTCCCTGAGGAGCTGGACCGCTATATCAAGAAGGTAAAGGAGGTGCGGCCTGCATGAGCGAGCAGCTGTTCACGGTAACCATCGACGGCCGTACCGTCCAGGTGCCCCGCGGCACCCTTCTGGTGGAGGCGGCCAAGCAGGCGGGCATCGAGATCCCGGTCTTCTGCTACCACCCCAAGCTCGACCCGGCCGGCGTCTGCCGGATGTGCCTGGTCGAGATCGAGAAGATCCCCAAGCCCCAGACCGCCTGCACCACCCCCGTCTCCGACGGGATGGTGGTCCGGACCAACACCGAGCGGGTGGCCGACCTGCGCCGGGGCGTGCTGGAGTTCCTGCTGATCAACCACCCGCTGGACTGCCCGGTCTGTGACAAGGGCGGCGAGTGCGACCTGCAGGACCTGACCTTCGAGCACGGCCCCTCCACCAGCCGCCTGCTGGACGGCAAGGTCCGCAAGGACAAGGCGGTGGAGCTGGGCAACTTCATCGTGCTGGACAACGAGCGCTGCATCCTCTGCCGCCGCTGCACCCGCTTCGACCATGAGATCGCCACCGAGGGCACCCTGATCGTCGAGGAGCGGGCCCACTTCAACTACATCACCACCATGGACGGCGAGCGGTACGACTCCTACTTCAGCGGCAACACCATCGAGCTCTGCCCGGTGGGCGCCCTCACCTCCGACCTCTACCGCTTCCAGGCCCGCCCCTGGGACCTGGCCAAGGTGGACTCGGTCTGCACCGGCTGCTCGGTCGGCTGCAACGTGAAGCAGGAGTACCGGCACGGCAAGCTGCTGCGGCTGACCGCCCGGGAGAACCCGGCGATCGACAACGGCTGGCTCTGCGACCGCGGCCGCTTCAACTACAAGTTCATCCAGGAGGAGAGCCGGATCACCCGGCCGATGGTCAAGGAGAACGGCCAGTTCAAGCCCGTCTCCTGGGCCGAGGCGCTGCGGGTGATCAGCGACAGGTTCCAGGCGGTGGCGGCGCAGAAGGGCGGCGCCGGCTTCGGCGTGATCGGCGGCGGCAAGCTGCTGAACGAGGAGGCCTACCTGCTCGCCAAGTTCGCCCGGCTGGCGCTGAACACCAACAACATCGACCACCGGACCGGCGCCCAGCTGGTCGCCTCCCTCGGCTCCTTCCCGGGCCGGCAGGCCGACCTCTCCGACGCCGAGGCGATCCTGGTGATCGACACCAACCCGGCCGAGACCGCTCCGGTCATGGACCTGCGGATCCGCCGGATGACCGACCGGAAGAAGGCCAAGGTGGCCGTGATCGGCTCCGTCTTCCCGGCCTACCGCGGCAAGCACGCCCGGGTCCAGCTGAAGCCCGGCCAGACCGCCGGCGTCCTCTCCGCCCTGGCGGCGGTGGTGGCCGGCGAGAAGAGGCTGCCCGCCTCTGCTGCCGACCCCGAGGCGCTGAAGGAGCTGGCCAACCTGATCGGCGGCGGCAAGAAGATCGCCGTGGTCTGGGGCGGTGACGACGCTGCCACCGGCCGTGCCCTGCTGGAGCTGGCCACCGCCCTCAAGTCCGCCGGCAACCGGGTCCACCTCCTGATCCCCGGCGAGCAGCACAACTCCCGGGGCGCCGAGGCGATGGGCGTCCTGCCCAACTTGCTGCCCGGCTTCCAATCCCGCGACGCCGCGGCCAACATCTGGGCCGCCCGGAGCCTGCCCGAGCAGCCCGGCCTGGACACCGCCGGAATGCTGAAGGCGGCGGCCGAGGGCCAGATCGAGGCGCTCTACCTGACCGGCGCCAACCTGCTGAACACCTTCCCCGACCGGAAGCTGGCGCAGGCCGCCCTGGAGAAGGCTTTCGTGGTCGCCGTCGACCTCTTCCTCAACGAGACCGTCGCCCTGGCCGACGTGATCCTGCCGGCGGCCACCATCAGCGAGAAGAGCGGCACCTACACCACCCTGGACGGCATCGTCCAGCCGGTGAAGGCCGCCAAGAAGGCGGAGGGCAGCGCCCAGCCCGACGGCGACATCCTGGTCGCCCTGGCGGCGCAGCTCGGCCTCAAGCTCTCCTCCAGCCCGGCCCACACCGCCCAGGAGGCGGCCCGCTTCGTTGGCAAGCTGGAGGAGGGGAGCGTGCTGAACGGCGCCCCGGTCACCCTGCTGCCCGCCACCGAGGCCGCCCCGACCCCCGAGGGTCTGGTGCTGGTGCCGGTGGACCGGCTCTACGCCGGCGGCTCCACCGCCCAGTTCGACCGCGAGTTCAGCCACGTGCTGCCGAAGCCTGTCGCCCGGTTCAACCCGGCCGATGCCCTCAAGCTCGGCCTGAAGGCCGGCGAGCAGGTGGAGCTGAGTGCCAACGGCGCCGCCATCGCGGTGACCGTCGAGATCGACAAGCGGGTGGTCGCCGGCACCGTCCAGGCGATCAAGCGGCTCGCCTCTGCTCCCGTGAACGCTCTGACCGCCGGCACCGCTCCGGTGGCTGTCGCCGTGGCGAAGCTGGCCGTGGAGGTGGCGGACTAAGATGCTGACACTGCTCTGGCTCCTCATCAAGGCTGTCATTCTCGCTGTGACCGTCCTCACCAGCGCCGCCGTCTTCCTGCTCTTCCTGCGGAAGGTGCTGGGCTACTTCACCTACCGGCTCGGCCCCGTGCGGGTCGGCCCGTGGGGTGTGGCGCAGCCCATCGCCGACGTGGTGAAGATGCTCTTCAAGGAGGACATCATCCCCCGGGATGCCGACCAGATCGTCTACCGGCTCGCCCCGATCATCGCCTTCTGCACCGCCCTGGGTGTCTGGGTGGTCATCCCCTGGGGTCCCCATGAGACCTGGGCGATGGCCAACCCCAACGCCGGCGTGCTGGTGATCCTGGCCATCTCCTCCATGGGCGTCTACGGCATCGCCCTGGGCGGCTGGGCCTCCCAGTCCAAGTACGCCCTGCTGGGCTCCATGCGGGCCACCGCCCAGATGATCTCCTACGAGCTCTCCATGGGCATGGCGTTGCTGGGCGTCATCCTGATGGCCCAGTCGGTCAACATGTTCGACATCGCCCGCAGCCAGGCGGACATGATCAACCTGGTGCCCCAGTTCCTCGGCTTCCTGGTCTTCTTCATCTCCGGTCTGGCCGAGGCCTCCTGGACCCCGTTCGACCTGCCCGAGGCCGAGTCCGAGCTGGTGGGCGGCTACAACACCGAGTATGCCGGCATGCGCTTCGGCCTCTTCTTCCTGACCGAGCTGGTCCACGCCATCAACGTGGCGGTGCTGACCACCACCTTCTACCTGGGCAGCTGGAACCCGTGGTTCGGCCTGGACTTCATCCCCGGCACCCTCTGGTTCATGATCAAGGTCAGCCTGATGATCTTCATCATGTTCTGGATCCGGGCGACCCTGCCCCGTATGCGTTACGACCGGCTGATGACCTTCGGCTGGAAGGTGATGCTCCCTGCGGCGGCCCTCAACCTGCTGGGCACCGCCATCTACGTGGCCCTGGCGCCTTAGTGGGGAGGTAAGAACAGAGCATGATCAAGGCAATCGCCAAGGGTCTGGGAACGACCCTGAAGGTCCTGTTCCGCAAGAAGGTGACCATGCGCTACCCCGATGTGAAGCGGGAGCGGGCGCCTCGCTTCCGGGGCCGGCACGAGCTGCGGACCTACGAGAACGGCCTGGAGATGTGCGTCGGCTGCGAGCTCTGCCAGGTCGCCTGCCCGGCGGCCGCTATCACCGTGCTGGCGGCGGAGAACGACCCCAACAACCCGCACAGCCCCGGCGAGCGGTACGGTTACAAGTACCAGGTCGACCTGCTCCGCTGCATCTTCTGCGGGCTCTGTGAGGAGGCCTGCCCCACCGACTGCCTGCACCTGACGCAGGAGTACGAGCTGGCCAACTACACCCGGGAGTCGCTGATCCTGCAGAAGGACCAGCTGGTCAACAAGAACTCCGCCGGCTTCACCGTTCCGGCCAACGTCTACCCACCGTTCCGACGCAAGGCGGTGAACTCATGAACGCCCTCTTCATCATCGCCGGCCTGATGGCGATCGGCGGCATCATCGGCGTGATCCTCGCCAGGCAGCCCGTCCACCAGGTGCTGGCTACCGTCTTTAACTTCCTGGGGCTGGCGGCGCTCTACCTGAGCCTGCAGAGCGAGTTCCTGGCGGTGATCCAGCTGATCGTCTACGGCGGCGCCGTCATGATCCTCTTCCTGTTCGTGATCGCCCTCCTCTCCGCCCGGAAGGACCCGGTGGAGAAGGATGCCGGCAAGCTGACCCCGACCACGATCCTCGGCTTCTCCTTCGGCGGCGCCCTGGTGCTCCTGCTGGGCATCGTCGGCCTCTTCGGCCAGGAGGGCGCCCGCGGCTTCGGGGCGGCGCCGGACGGGTTCGGCACCACCAAGACCTTCGGCTACCAGCTCCTGACCTCGCATGTCTTCGCCTTCGAGCTGCTCGCATTCATCCTGATGGTGGCCGTGATCGGCGTCGTGATCCTGGTCGGCCGCCAGAAGGCGTAAGGGAGGAGGAGAGACAGATGATGCCCGCATTCTCGCTGAACGCATACGTCGCCCTCTCCGCCGTTCTCTTCGCCCTCGGCGGCATCGGCGTGCTGGTGCGGCGCAGCCCACTGGCGATCCTGATGTCGGTGGAGCTGATGCTGAACGCCGCCAACCTGCTCTTCCTCGCCTTCGCCCGGGCCCACGGCAACTATGAGGGCCAGGTGATGGCCTTCCTGGTGATCACCGTGGCGGCGGCGGAGGTGGCGATCGGCCTGGCGCTGACCGTCCTGCTCTTCCGCAACCGTGATCACGCCGACGTCGACGAAGTGAACGAGCTGAAGCACTAACCACCCACGGAAGGAAGTGTGACCATGGACCTCGCCTGGATGCTGCCGGCAATGATCATTGTCCCGCTCCTGAGCGCGGCAGTCGTGGGCTACTTCCGGAACACCTGGTCCAAGACCATGGTGTCCTGGGTGGCCTGCAGCTCCGTAGCGCTCTCCTTTGTGATGGTCCTGGCAGTCGGCTACCAGTACTGGTTCGCCGGCCACCATGAGACGATCCACGCCCCGCTCACCTCCTGGGGGAAGATGCTGGACTTCGGCCTGATGGCCGACGGCCTCTCCCTCTGGTGGATGCTGGTCGTCACCGGCGCCGGCCTGCTGATCCACATCTACTCCACCGCCTACATGCGGGATGACGAGTCCTTCGGTCGCTTCATGGCGAAGCTGAACTACTTCATCTTTGCCATGTCGCTGCTGGTCCTCTCCGACAACTTCGCCGGCCTGCTGATGGGCTGGGCGAACGTCGGCCTCGCCTCCTACATGCTGATCGGCTTCTACATCAAGAAGCCGGAGGCGACCGCCGCCTCGATGAAGGCCTTCGTCATGAACGCCGTCGGCGAGGTGGGCCTGATTGCGGGCATCGCCTTCATCTACTTCCAGTTCGGCTCTTTCAAGTACGACTTCGTCTTCGAGGCGGTCTCCAAGGGGCACGGGGCGGAGTACCTGAACCTGATCGGCATCCTGCTGCTGATGGGCGCCATCGCCAAGTCGGCCCAGATGCCGCTCCACACCTGGCTTCCCAACGCCATGGAGGGCCCGACCCCGGTCTCGGCCCTGATCCATGCCGCCACCATGGTCACCGCCGGCGTCTACCTGGTCTCCCGGGCCTACCCGATCTACGAGGCGGCCCCCACGGCGGCGCTGACCGTCGCCTGGGTGGGCGGCCTGGGCGCCCTCTTCGGCGCCGTGGTGGCGGCGGGGCAGAACGACATCAAGCGGGTGCTGGCCTTCTCGACCCTCTCCCAGATCGGCTACATGTTCCTGGGCAACGGCCTGGGTGCCTACGTGGCCGCCGACTTCCACTTCTTCACCCACGCCTTCTTCAAGGCCTGCCTCTTCCTGACCGCCGGCATCGTGGTCCATCACTACCACACCCAGGACATCCGGAAGATGGGCGGCCTCTGGTACCAGGACCGGCTGACCAGCCTGATCTTCGCCGCCGGCACCGCCGCCCTGATCGGCGTGCCCTACGTCACCTCCGGCTTCTTCTCCAAGGATGAGATCCTGCTGGCCGCCTACCACGAGAACATCGCCCTCTTCGTCGTCGGCGTCGTGGCGGCGGGCATGACCGCCTTCTACAACGTCCGGCTCTTCAGCCTGGTCTTCCTGGGCGACGCCTACACCCCGGTGACCAAGGCAGTGGGCAAGAAGAAGCACCGGGTGGAGATCCACGCCCACGACCACCACGACGAGCACCACCACGAGACCCCGGCTGCCATGAAGTGGCCGGTGATCATCCTGGCGGTCCTCTCCATCTCCGCCGGCTGGATCTTCTTCGGCCACTGGCAGCTGGAGGCGCTGGAGCCCTCCTTCGCCCAGTTGGAGCTGCACGCCGAGGCGATCGACCCGGTGGTGGCCGGCCTGGCCACCGGCATGGCGCTGGTGGGCGGCCTGCTCTCCTGGTACCTGTACGGCCCGAAGGGCGTGGCCCGGGCGAGGGAGCTGGACCTGAACGCCAGGCCCGGCATCCTGCTCAACATGTTCTACTTCGACCAGATCTACGACTTCCTCTTCGTGCAGCCGACCCGTGAGACGGCCAAGTTCATCGCCGAGGTGGCGGACGCCCGCGGGATCGACGGCTTCGTCAACGGCCTGGGCGGCCTTGTCAGGGAGCTGGGGGCGGGGCTGCGGGGCTGGCAGAGCGGCTATATCCGCTCCTACGCCTTCTCGATCTTCGCCGGCGTCCTGCTGGTGGTCGCCTACTACGTCTTCGCTGTCTAGCACCCGGTGGTACAGTAAGGAGGGGCTCGCTTGCCTATCGATCTGAACTTTACGATCGCAGCGCCGCTCCTGGCGCTGGCCGCCGGGACGCTGCTGATCCTCTTGCTCGATCTGCTGTTCAAGTATGAGCGGATCCACGGGGCGCTCTACTTCACCGCCATCGGCGGCATCCTGCTCTCCGGCTTCTACCTGATGCCGCTCTGGCAGGTGGGGCGGACCGCTCCCCCCACCGGCTTCAACGCCTTCCTGGTGATGGACCGGTTCGGCGTCGTCTTCAGCGGGGTGCTGCTGGTGGCCGCCCTGCTGGCCGCCATCCTCTCCATCGCCCGGCCCGAGGAGGACCGCTCCGGCTACCTGGCGCTGCTGCTCTGGGGCGCCATGGGCATGGTCACCCTGGCCGGCGCCGGCAACCTGATGACCATCTTCCTGGGCCTGGAGCTGCTCTCCCTGGCGCTCTACGTGATGGTCGCCTTCGACCCGAAGCACCCGCAGGCGCGGGAGGCGGCGCTGAAGTACTTCGTGCTCGGCTCCGTCGCCGCCGCCTTCCTGATCTTCGGCTTCGCCCTGATCTACGGCGCCGTGGGCACCATGTCCATCGCCGGGATCGCCAAGGCGGCCGCGAGCTTCAGCACCGCGGGCGGCTTCGGCGCCGGCCTCTACTACAAGGTCGGCCTGGGCCTGGCCATCGTCGGCTTCGCCTTCAAGCTGGCCCTGGTCCCGTTCCACGTCTGGGCGCCCGACGTCTACCAGGGCGCTCCGACCCCAGTGACCGCCTACATGTCGGTGGGCACCAAGGCGGCGGCCTTCGCCGCCATGGCCCGCCTGCTGGCGGCGGCTGTGCCCGCCGAGTACCAGGCGGCGATCCTGCTGCCGGTCTCGGTGCTGGCCGCCGTCTCGATGGTGGTCGGCTCCTCGGTCGGCATCTGGCAGGATGACCTGAAGCGCCTGATGGCCTACTCCGGCATCGCCAACGCCGGCTACCTGATCATGGCGATCCCCGGCCTGGGCCTTGCCGGCCTCTCCGCCGCCGCCTACTACCTGCTGGCCTACGGCTTCACGGCGATGGGCATCTTCGCCATCGTCAAGCTGCTGGAGGAGGAGGGCGAGGAGGGGGCCAAGCTGGCCACCCTGACCGGCCTCTTCTACCGCCGCCCCGGTCTGGCGGTGGCCCTGGCGCTCTTCATGTTCGGCCTGACCGGCCTCCCGCCGGCGGGCGGCTTCATCGGCAAGTTCCTGCTGGCGATGGCGGCGGTCAACGGCCAGGCCTGGATCGTCCTGACCGGTCTGGTCCTCTCCACCGGCATCTCCGCCTACGTCTACCTGCGAGTGGTCGGCACCGCCTTCAAGAAGCCCGCCGAGAGGGCGGAGCGGGCGGTGATGGCCGGGGCGCAGGAGGTCTACGGCCCGGCTCGCACGGCGGCCCAGGTGGTGCTCGCCATCGCCGTGGCCGGGACCCTCTGGCTCGGCCTGCTGCCGGAGTCGGCGCTGAAGCTGGTCACCGTGGCCTTTGGGGCTTACTAAGCGAATACGCAGCAAGAGAGGGGTCGGACCTGATGGTCCGGCCCCTTTCTCTATGGCTGCCAGCGATCCGGACGGGTGGGGAGCAGGTACTCCACGGGGCTCCCGGCCGGCGACAGCTTCACCAGACCAGACCTCCGGTCAAAGAAGGGGGGCTCGGCGGTATCCGCCCCGGGCGGGAGGTCGCTGAGGGGCAGGCGGCGGGCGGGCCGGCCGGGGGACTTGAACCACCAGGCATCCACCGTCCGCCATGCCCAGCCCTCCCCGGCCAGGTGGTACAGACTGACGCTCGGGACCCACCCCTCCAGCCTGCCGCTGGGAGTGACGCGCCAGCCAGTACATCCGGACCGATCGCCGCTACAGTCCATCACCACCGGACCGCCGGCCTCCCAGCCGATCAGGTGGGGACTCATCCCCCGTTTCGGACGCTGCCAGATCAGCCGTCTCTCATCGAGGTCGTAGAGGTAGAGCCCCTGGGCGGGCTCATCGGTGCTGTTCACGTAGTCGATCATCAGATACCTGCCGTCGGGGGAAAGGGTCAGGTCCCCGTCCCGCAGGTCTGCCCGGAAGCCGAGCGCCATCTCAGCAGCCTGACCATCGGCGGTGTAGATGCCCAGGGAGTCGACATAGAGGGTGTTCGCACCGCCCGGGATCCCCCGGCTGCGGGTGAATGCGTAGACCAGCCGCCGTCCACCCTCGGCCACGGCGACGGTGTTGACGAAGACCCCCTCGGGACTCACCCGGACCATCTTCGGGGCGGTCGGGCCGAGGGGGAGCGGGGCGCTCAGCGGCGCTGCCGGTGCGGCTGGGCGGAGGTAGACCTGCCGGCTCCGCCCGACGGTCACCACCGACTGATCACGGCTGAGCATCCCCCGGAACTCCTGACCCGGAAGGGCCAGTCCCAGGCGGCGCCCTCCCGCCAGATCGACGCCCACCAGGCCCAGCCCATCTTCCGCTGTCACGTAGTGGAGCAGAAGCCCGGGCCGGAGCCAGCGGTGGTCTGCGGCAGCCCCCCGGCTCAGCCGCATCAGCCGGAGCGCCTCTGCATCCAAAAGCCAGAGGTCCGCATCGACCGTTGCGCCCACCCCAAAGCTGTACCACCGGCCGCCGGGGGACCAGCGGTTCCAGCCGACGAGGCCCGGCGCCGCCACCGGGCGAACGAGACCGCTCCTCAGATCGGCCAGATAGAG
>JBMONC010000087.1:0-16215 GCA_049324875.1 Bacillota bacterium | reverse complement strand
CCGCATCGACCGTTGCGCCCACCCCAAAGCTGTACCACCGGCCGCCGGGGGACCAGCGGTTCCAGCCGACGAGGCCCGGCGCCGCCACCGGGCGAACGAGACCGCTCCTCAGATCGGCCAGATAGAGTTCCACCTCCGAGCTGCGCGGGGTGACCCGGCCACCGGGCACCCGGAGCAAGAGCATCACCCTCTTCCCGCCTGGCTCCAGCTGGGTAAAGAAGGGCGGCGGATCGGGGAGGCTGCCGCCCGGGGCGGGAAGCAGCCGCCAGCCGTTCCGCCACCGCTCCAATCTCACGGGGGCCGGCAGAGAGACCCGGCGATCCGCAGAGGCCGGCACCCCTTGGTGGGTGAGGGCAGCCGGACGGGCCGCCAGGCTGAGCAGCAGGCAGGCGAAGATCAGACGGACAGCGGCCCTACGCACCGACCGACCACCTCCAGCGTTAGTCTGCCCCGCTCCGGCCCATCCGCGCGGCGGCCGCCCGTCGGAAGGGTCGCCGGGCTGTGGTTCTGTTTTTCCCCGGCGGTGGGTCGAATGGGTCAGCAGGGATGCGCCCAGTGGCCAGCGCCTTTTGGCTCTTGGTACCACCACGCAGGTAAAGACGAGGCATTTCCCAGCTCTGTGGCCGGCCTCACAATAAAAGCGGGAGGCTCTGCAAGCGATTCGTCAACCTGGAGGTGTTATGGATGAGCGAACTGATCCGAGCGATTCAGGAGCGCAAGATCGGGCGGCGCACCTTCCTGGGATGGGGTGCGGCGGCCGCCGGCGCTGCGGCGCTGACGGGCGTGGGCACCGGCCTGATCAAGGTCGGGCCGGCCACGGCGGATGCCGCGGCGGCGCCGGAGGAGGGCAAGTGGATCACCGCCGCCTGCTGGCACAACTGCGGCGGCCGCTGTCTGAACAAGGTGCTGGTCAAGGATGGCGTCGTCGTCCGGCAGAAGACCGACGACTCCCACCCGGATTCACCCGACTACCCGCAGCAGCGGGGCTGCGCGCGCGGGCGCTCCCAGCGCAAGCAGGTCTTCGCCGTCGACCGGCTCCGGTACCCGATGAAGCGGAAGAACTGGGAGCCCGGCGGCGGCAAGAAGGAGCTGCGGGGCAAGGATGAGTGGGTCCGCATCTCCTGGGATGAGGCCCTCGAGATCATCGCCAGCGAGACCAAGCGGATTGCTCAGAAGTACGGCAACCGGGCGATCCTGCTGGGCGGCGGCTCCGAGATCGCCCGCACCCTCGCCCTGGCCGGCGGCTACACCAACCACTGGGGCACCACCTCCTGGGGCACCTGGCGCTGGGGCCCGGCCAAGTTCGGCATGGCCGAGGGCTTCTCCACCACCAGCATCAACGACCGCTTCGACCTGCGCAACTCGCAGCTGATCGTGATCTGGGGCGCCAACCCGGCCTGGAGCGCCCAGGGCAACCCGACCTACAACTACCTGCAGGCCAAGAAGGCCGGGGCCCGGTTCATCATCATCGACCCGATCCGCACCCAGTCGGCGGAACTGCTGGCCGACGAGTGGATCCCGATCCACCCCGGCACCGACCATGCGATGCTGCTGGGCATGGCCCACACCCTGATCACCGAGGATGACCCGGCGCGGAACAAGCTGATCGACTGGGACTTCCTCAACCGCTGCACCGTCGGCTTCGATGCCGCCCACATGCCCGAGGGGGCCGATCCCAAGGAGAACTTCAAGGACTACGTCCTGGGGACCTATGACGGGACCCCCAAGACGGCGGAGTGGGCCGCCGAGATCTGTGGGGTGGAGGCCGGGACGATCCGCCGGCTGGCGCGCGAGATCGCCACCACCCGCCGCGCAGCCCTCCTGACCGGCTGGGCGGCCGCCCGCATCCGCAACGCCGACAGCTGGCCCCAGATGTTCATGACCTTCGGCGCCATGACCGGCCACATGGGCGAGTCGGGCCGGATGACCGGCGTCAGCTGCCACTACCACACCTCCAACGGCGGGCCGGTCCTGGCTCGGTCCGGCGGGGCCGGGGTGCCCGGCATCAAGAACCCGGTCACCGACAACATCAACGACAGCGAGCTCTGGGACGCCGTCCTGAACGGCAAGTACACCAAGGGCTACGGCGAGGTCGAGCAGATCGACATCCAGATGATCTACCACGGCTACGGCGCCACCCTCCAGACCCGCGACGGGATGACCAGGGGGATCGAGGCGCACCGGAAGGTGGAGTTCGTGGTCACCCAGGGCCACTTCCTGACCACCAACGCCCTCTACTCCGACGTGGTGCTGCCCGCCACGACGCCCTGGGAGCGGGAAGGCGGCCTGCTGACCGGCAGCCGGGAGATGATCATCTTCTACCGGAAGGTGGCCGAGCCGCTCTTCGAGGCGAAGAGCGACCAGTGGATCGCCATCGAGCTGGGCAAGAAGCTGGGCTTTGAGGCGGAGAAGGTCTACCCCATCTCCGAGAAGCAGCAGCTCTTCAACCAGCTGGCGGGCGCTACGGTGATCAAGGCGAGCGGGAGCGGCTACGAGCCCCTGGTCACCATCACCGAGGCGGACATCGCCGAGTGGGGGGTGACCGGCAAGCCGCAGCAGGGGCGGATCACCCTGAAGGAGTTCGAGGAACGGGGCATCTACCAGGTGGAGCGGCGCCCGGGCGACAACTTCGGCTTCATCGCCTATGAGGCGTTCCGCAAGGACCCGGAGAAGAACGCGCTGAAGACCGCCAGCGGCAAGCTGGAGATCCACTGCCGGGCGCTGGCTGACCTGATTAAGGGCTACGGCTGGACCGAGGTCGACCCGATCCCCACCTACAACCCCGCCACCGAGGGCTACGAGGAGACATTCAAGGACTGGAAGGGCAAGGTGAAGGGGGAGTTCCCGCTCCAGGCGGTCAACCCCCACTACCTGCGCCGCTCCCACTCCATCTTCGACAACGTGGGCTGGCTCCGGGAGTCCTTCCCCAACCACGTCTACATCAGCAGCCAGGACGCCGCCGCCCGCGGCATCCAGAATGGCGACACGGTGCTGATCTCCAGCCGGCACGGCAAGGTCCTGCGCCCGGCCACCGTCACCGAGTCGGTGATGCCCGGGGTGGTGGGGGTTCCCCACGGGGCCTGGGTGGAGATGGACGAGAAGCTGGGCGTCGACCGGGCGGGCGCTGACAACATCCTCTGCGGCGGCCTGCCCAGCGGGCAGGGAACCTCCGCCTGGAACTCCTGCCTTGTGCAGGTGGAGCGCTTTGACCAGCCGCTGGAGCCCGACCATACCTGGGCTCTCCGGATCCCACTGACGTAAAGGAGGCGGGAGGATCGTGGCACAGAAGGGCTTCTACTACGATATGACCGCCTGCATCGCCTGCAAGGCCTGTCAGGTGGCGTGCAAGGACAAGAACGATCTGGCGGTGGGGCTCGTCTTCCGCACCGTCAACACCTATGAAGGGGGCCGCTACCCCCGGCCGTGGCTCTACAACCTCTCCGTCTCCTGCAACCACTGCGAGCGCCCCCGCTGCGTGGAGAACTGCCCCACCGGCGCCCGGACCAAGCGGTCCGAGGACGGGTTGGTGGTGGTCGACCAGGAGGCCTGCATCGGCTGCCAGTACTGCCTCTGGTCCTGTCCCTACAACGCCCCCAAGTTCAACGAGGAGAAGGGCGTCGTCGCCCAGTGCGACGGCTGCGTCAGCCTGACCAGCCAGGGGATCAACCCCGCCTGCGTCGATGCCTGCGTCATGCGGGCGCTGGAGTTCGGCGATCTGGAGGAGCTCCGCCGGAGCCATCCCGAGGCGGTGCAGGATGTGGCGGGCCTCCCCGACTCCAGCCTGACCGGCCCCTCGCTCCTGATCACCCCCAAGCCCCAGGCCAGAGCATAGGAGGGAGGCAGCGCGATGGAATGGAAAGAATGGGCCCTGGTGCTCTTTACGGTCCTGCTCCAGGCATCGGTCGGCGCCTTTATCCTGATCGCCGGGCTGCGGCTCCGCAGCCGTGAGAGCGGGATGGAGGAGGCCTACCGGAAGGCCACCCTGGTGCTGGTGGGCGTGGCGCTGGTGGGGCTGCTGGCCTCCCTGCTCCACCTGGGCCGGCCGGCGCTGGCGATCACGGCAATGCGGAACCTCTCCAGCTCCTGGCTCTCCCGGGAGATCCTCTTCAGCGGCGGCTTCTTCGTGCTGCTGGTGGCCTCGGTCGCCCTGGACAGGTCGCCGGCGGCCCGCAAGGTGCTCCACCTCCTGACCGCCGTCGCCGGCGTGGGGGCGATCTTCAGCATGACGATGGTCTACCAGATGTCGATGCGCCCCGCCTGGCAGGGCTGGGCGACCCACTTCGCCTTCTGCGGCACCGCCCTGCTGCTGGGCATGGGCCTGGCTGCAGGCCTGGTCGCCTTCTTCGGGCGGGATAACCCCCAGGTGGGCGCCGACCTGCACCTGCTGGTGGGGGGCGCGGTGCTCCTCCTGATCGTCGGGATGGCTGCCTACCCGCTCTACCTCGCCTCGCTGGCGGTGGCGGGACCGGCAGCGGAGCAGTCGCTCCACCTGCTGGGCGGGGAGTACAGTGCCGCCCTGGTGATCCGCTGGGGGCTGACCCTGGCGGGCGGCGTCGTCCCGCTGGTGCTGGCCTGGCGGCGGCTGGCCGCTGGACGGGCCTCCACCGGCCTGGTCTACACGGCGCTGGCCTTCCTGCTGGCCGGCGAGCTGCTGGGCCGCTACCTGTTCTACGTAACCGGCGTCTCGATCTCGATCGGATAGCCCTTTCCTCTGCGGGGCCGGCAGCGGTCGGCCCCGCTATCCTTCCTTATCAAGGCCGACAGGGGTGTTGTCGATGACCTCGAATGCGCAGCTGCTGGCCCAGACCGGTGAGCTGGATGCGGTTCTGGAGGCGCGGGGATTCGCCTATGGATGGCTGGCCCAGGCCTTGCTGGCCGAGCCGTCGCAGGCCCTGATCCGCTCGCTCGCCGAGAGCGGGGCGATCCGCCTCTTCCCCTTTGCCGACCAGTCGGACCCGATCCAGCAGGGGGCGGCGGCGGTGGAGGCCTACCTCTCCGACCCGGGCCACGCCACCCGCGAGGCCCATGACCGGCTTCTCTGGGACTACACCCGGATGTTCATCGGCCCCGCCCGGCTGCCGGCCCCGCCCTACGAATCGGCCTACCGGACCGCCGACCGGCTCCTCTTCCAGCCGGAGACGCTGGAGGTGCGCCGGTTCTACCGGGAGTACGGACTGATCTCCGCCCGGCTGGGCTCCGAGCCCGACGACCATATCGGCCTGGAGCTCCAGTTCCTCTACGAGACCTGCCGCCTGGCCGCCGAGCAGGCCGCCCGGGGCGAGGTGGCCGGCCTGGAGCAGGTGCTGGTGGACCAGCGCCGCTTCCTGGACGAGCACCTGCTGCGGTGGGCGGGCGACTTCGCCGCCGATGTGGCCGCCAGCGCCGAGACCTCCTTCTACCGGGGGACGGCGCACCTGCTGGCCGGCTTCCTGCCCGTCGATCGCCGGATCCTCGATGAGCTGCTGCAGGAAGGAGCTGGACCATCATCATCGTCGAACTGACGCGGGAGCGGCTGGCGACGGTGCGGAACCCGGCCTTCCGCGCCTACGCCGAGGGCTACCTCCAGATCCAGGAGGAGTTTGTCGAGCAGGTCCGCCAGGCGGGGATGGAGTTCGACCCCGAGGGCTATGAGGCAGAGCTGGCGGCCCGGCGGGAGGCGCTGCGCCGGAAGGGCGCCACCTTCCGCAACAACGGCCACTCGATCCACGCCGGCCCCATCTCCCCGGCCTGCCTCGCCTGCGCCAAGGGGGTGGGCAGCGCCACCTTCTACACCTCGCTTCAGTGCCACCGCCACTGCTTCTACTGCTTCAACCCGAACCAGGAGGCCTACACCCTGCACAGCCGGCTCCGGCGGGATGTGGCCGCCGAGCTGCGGGAGCTGTCGGACCAGGGGTTCCAGGTGAGCCACCTGGCGCTGACCGGCGGCGAGCCGCTGCTCCATCCGCAGGAGGCCTGCACCTTCTTCGCCACCGCCCGGGAGCGCTTCCCCGGCGTCCACACCCGGCTCTACACCGCAGGGGATCACCTGAACCGGGATCTGCTGCGACAGTTGCAGGAGGCCGGCCTGGCGGAGATCCGCATCAGCGTGCGGGCGCACGACGGGCCGAAGGGCCGCCGCCAGACCTACGAGAAGATCGCCCTGGCCCGGGAGTACATCCCCGCCGTGATGGTGGAGACGCCGGTGCTGCCGGGGACCCGGGAGATCATGCAGGAGATGCTGCTGGAGCTGGATCGGCTGCAGGTCTTCGGGGCCAACCTGCTGGAGTTCTGCTTCCCGTTCCACAACGCCGAGGCCTTCCGCAGCCGGGGCTACCTGGTGAAGCAGCGCCCCTACGAGACGCTGTACGATTACTGGTACGCCGGCGGGCTGCCGGTCTCCCGGAGCGAGCTGGAGTGCCTGGAGCTGCTGGAGTTTACGCTGGACCGGGGGCTGGGGATCGGGGTCCACTACTGCTCGCTGGAGAACAAGCACACCGGGCAGATCTACCAGCAGAACTGGGGCGAGCCGGTGCCATCCACCGCCTGGTTCTCGCCACGGGACTTCTTCATCCGGGTGGCCAAGGTCTTCGGCAGCGAGAAGGAGCAGGCGAGGGTGGCGCTGGGCGGCGAGTGTCTGGACCGCGGGGCCTACCTGGAGTTCCACCCGGCGCTGATCGAGCGGCTGAAGGGGCTGGACCTGGAGGTGGGGATCGCCGTCTGCGTGGTGGAGCACCGCCCGGAGGGGCAGGTGCTGCGGGAGCTGAAGGTGGGGCTGACCCGGCCGGAGGCGTTTGATCCGGGGCTGGATCTGTAAGACCGAGGGCATGCACCCCGCGTGGGATGCATGCCCTCAGTTTGTCGCGTGGTCCGGCTGCTGGCCGGGGATGGCTTTGGTCTGGTGGCTGCCCCCTGGGGCCTGGCCTTGGGTCGGGCCAGTGCTGGCCGGGGCTTGGCTTGGGTCTGGTGCTGGCACCTGGGGCCTAGTCTTGGGTCCGGCTGCTCCTGCCAGGGGTTCGGCTTGGGTCCGGTGGCTGCTGCCTGGAGCCTGGCCTTGGGTCAGGCCAGTGCTGGCCGGGGCCCGGCCTGGGTCAGGCCAGTGCTGGCCGGGGCCCGGCCTGGGGCAGGTCGATGCTGCCCGTGGAATGGCTTGGGTCCGGCTGCTGCTGCCAAGGTTCGGCTTCAGGTCGGTGGCGTCCGGGGCTGGGCCTCAAGTCGAGTTCGGGGCAGCGATGGCGATCTGTGAGTTTTTCCCGAGGCTGGACCAGCCTCTCCAGGGTAAAAGCTCATACTTAATGTGCGAAACAACCGTTCAGGGGCCCTCCAGAGCCCTCCAGCTTCGATTTTGGGGCCTGAGGGAGCTCAGAAGGGCGGTCTCACCCGGAGAACTGTGAGATTTTACCTCGGCAGCGGAGCTCCCTTCCCGGAAAAAGCTCACAGATCTCCCTTGGACTGCATTCGACTGGTGCTCTTTCAGCCTGCTTGAGGACTCGGGCAGCGCTGGGTTGGGCAGTAGGTCCAGTCTCTTTGGGGAAGAGGGTACAGGCCAGATCAGGGCCCCGGGCCCGGCGGGGCCAGCGCCAGTACCCCTTGGCAAGGGCATGGGACCGACCCGAGCCCCGGGCCCCGCCCGAGCCTCCCTATCTCGCCGGCTCTGCGATTGCCAGCGGGCTCCGCACCGCCCCCGACCCGATCGCCGCCACGGCGTAGCGGCTCGGCTCGGCCTCGGCGGGGCCCTCCCAGCGGTACCGGCCATCCTCCGGCTGCTCCAGACTGCCGAACCGGCGGAGCAGCTCCCACTCCCCCCGACCGGCGAGGCGCCGGTAGATCTCGTAGGAGCCATTCTCCCTGCCGATCCAGGTGACCGTCGTCCCTTCCGCCGTGTGGCTCACCCGGACCTCCCGGGGGGGTATGGGGGCCTGCCAACCCGGATACTGCGGTCGCGGGGAGGCACATCCGGCCAGGAGGGCGGCCATGAGCAGCACCCCAAGCGTCCAACGCAGCAACTCCTCACCTCCAACTTCTCAGACCTCCACGAAAGTAGGACGGACCGGGTGGGGGTTCGGTTCCATGGCCCCTACTGCCAGCCCTTCCGCCCGTTGGTACCCCTCCTGGCATTGACAGCAAGCAACCTAATCAGATAACATAAAGTTGTTGGTTCGTGTCCCAAAAGGAGGAGGATCCCGCATGGCGCTGATCGAGGTCAGGGAGCTGACCAAAATCTTCGGACCGCGCCCCCGTGAGGCTCTCACCCTGCTGGCGCAGGGCATCTCCAAGGAGGAGCTGATGGCGCGCACCGGCCACGGCGTGGGGCTGCAGCGGGTCTCGCTCTCGGTCAACGAGGGGGAGATCTTTGTGATCATGGGCCTCTCGGGCAGCGGCAAGTCGACCCTGGTCCGCTGCCTGAACCGGCTGATCGAGCCGACCGCCGGGGAGATCCTGCTGCGGGGCAAGGACGTGCTGAAGCTGGACGAGAAGGGGCTCCGGCAGCTGCGCCAGCGGACCATGGCCATGGTCTTCCAGCGCTTCGGCCTGCTGCCCCACCGGACGGTGCTGGAGAACATCGCCTACGGCCTGGAGGTCCAGGGGGTTCCCCGGGCCGAGCGGGAGAAGCGGGCGATGCGCTGGCTGGAGACGGTCGGCCTGAAGGGCTGGGAGCGCTCCTACCCCGCCCAGCTCTCCGGCGGGATGCAGCAGCGGGTGGGCATCGCCCGGGCGCTCTGCACCGATCCCGAGATCCTGCTGATGGACGAGCCCTTCAGCGCCCTGGACCCCCTGATCCGGCGGGAGATGCAGGAGGAGCTGCTCGCCCTGCAGTCCAAGCTGAACAAGACGATCATCTTCATCACCCATGACCTGGACGAGGCGCTCCGGCTCGGCGACCGGATCGCCATCCTGAAGGACGGCCAGGTGGTGCAGGTGGGGACGGCGGAGGAGATCCTGACCAGCCCCGCCGACGACTATGTGGCCGACTTCACCCGGGATGTCAACCGCAGCCGGGTGCTGACCGCCCGGTCGGTGATGCACAAGCCCCGGGTGGTGCTGGACCGGAGCGGCCCCCGCAGCGCCCTGAAGGTGATGGAGGAGCAGGGGCTCTCCAGCGTCTTCGTGGTCGACCGGGAGCAGCACCTGGTCGGCCTGGTCACCCTCGACGATGCGATCCCCGCGGCCCAGAAGGGCGTCACGGACCTCCGTGAGCTCGTGATCAAGAACCTGCCCACGGCGGCCCCTGACGCCTTTTTGGAGGAACTGATCCCCGTGGCGGCGCACAACCGCTGGCCCATTGCCGTGCTGGACGAGCAGGGCAGGCTGGTGGGGGTCGTCCCCAGGGTGGCTGTGCTGATCGGCCTCGCCGGGCGGCCCACCGCCCCCGGCCAGGCGCCGGAGCAGTCCGCAGTCTGACCATCGACCCTCGCAGCGAAGCAGAAAGGTGGAGGATGACGGATGCATCAGAAGCGTTGGACCCGGACGGCGGCCTCGACCATTGCCCTCCTGCTCACCCTGGTCCTGCTGGCCGCCTGCGGCGGCAGCACCTCAAACGCCCCCTCCGGCACCGACGCCGCGCAGAAGCCGGCCGAGCAGCCTGCGGCGAAGCCCAAGGAGGTCATCAAGCTCGCCGACATGCAGTGGCAGTCGCTCTGGATCAACAACGCCGTCGTCAAGTTCATCCTCGAGAAGGGGTACGGCTACCCCGTGGAGACGGTGGAGATGACCACCCCGATCATGCAGCAGGCGATCATCAAGGGCGACGTCCACGTCGTCACGGAGATGTGGACCGGCAACATCATCGACTGGTACAACGAGTCGGTCAGCAGCGGCAAGCTGCTCGACCTGGGGATCGTGATGGACCGGGCCTCCCAGGGCTGGTACGTCCCGGCCTACGTGGTCCGGGGCGACGAGAAGCGGGGGATCAGGGCCTCGGCCCCCGACCTGAAGACGGTGGCCGATCTGAAGAAGTACCCGACCCTCTTCGCCGACCCGGAGGAGCCCTCCAAGGGGCTGCTGATCAACTGCATCACCGGCTGGCAGTGCGCCAAGATCAACCGGATCAAGCTGAAGGCCTACGGGCTGGACACCCTCTACAACGTGCAGGAGCCCGGCGCCTCCGCCGCCCTGGACGCCGCCATCGCCGGCGCCTACAAGCAGGGCAAGCCCTTCCTGGCCTACTACTGGGAGCCGACCTGGCTGGTGGGCACCTACGACCTGATCCTGCTGGAGGAGCCGGAGTTCAACGCCGAGTGCAACGCCGAGATCCAGAAGGCGCTCAAGGATGAGCTCCCGCTGGAGCAGGTGACCGCGAAGGCCGGCTGCGCCTATGAGAATGCCAAGGTGACCAAGGCGGCCCACCCCGGCCTGAAGGAGCGGGCGCCCGAGGTGGTCGCCTTCCTGGAGAAGATGCTGATCAAGACCGACGACCTGAACAAGGTCTCGGCCTACATGGAGCAGGAGAAGGCGGAGGCGGAGGATGCGGCCCGGTACTTCTTCCAGAACTACCCGCAGGTCTGGAAGAGCTGGCTCCCCGCCGATGTCGCCCAGAAGGTGGAGGCGGCCCTGAAGTAGGGGAAGGCAGGTGGACCGGATGGGTGAGTTCCCAAAGATCAACCTCCCGCTGAAGGGCTGGATCGACCAGGGGGTCGACTGGTTGACGGTGGAGTGGGGCCCCTTCTTCACCGCCTTGAACAAGCTCCTGCTGGGCCCCCTGGTCCAGCTGGAACGGCTGTTGCTCTGGATCCCCTGGTTCGTGATCATCCTGGCGGTCGCCCTGATCGCCTGGCGGGTGGCCGGCTGGCGGCTGGCGGTGGGCGCAAGCCTGGGGCTCTTCTTCATCGGCTCCCTGGGCCTGTGGGAGCACGCCATGAAGACCCTGGCCCTGGTGATCGCCGGCACTATCCTGGCGGTGATCGTGGCGATCCCGACGGGGATCCTGATGGCCCGGTACGACTGGTTCGAGCGGGCGATGCGCCCGCTGCTGGACCTGATGCAGACCATGCCCAGCTTCGTCTACCTGGTCCCGGTGATGATGCTGCTGGGCATCGGCAAGGTCTCGGCGGTGCTGGCCACCTTCATCTACGCCGTCCCCCCGGCCACCCGGCTGACCAACCTGGGGATCCGGCAGGTGCCGGCCGATGTGCTGGAGGCGGCCCGCTCCTTCGGCACCACCCCGGCCCAGCTGCTCCTGAAGGTGCAGCTCCCCCTGGCGCTGCCCACCATCATGGCCGGGATCAACCAGACGATCATGATGGCCCTGGCGATGGTGGTGATCGCCGCCATGATCGGCGCCAGCGGCCTGGGCACCGAGGTGCTGAACGGCATCGCCCGGCTGGAGGCGGGCCGCGGCTTTGTGGGCGGCATCTCCATCGTGATCATGGCGATCATCATCGACCGGATCTCCCAGGGGCTGACCAAGGGGGCACCACAGCAGCATTAAGAAGGGAAGGAGGGCGACCAGCCTGGGGCCGGTCGCCCTCTTCATCGCCAGAGGAGGGAGCGCGGATGGACTGGGCTGCAGCCAACGAGCAGAACTGGCGGGAGGGCTGGCGGAGGCTCTTCGGCCGCTGGAGCCGGGGGGAGGTGGGGGCGGGGCCGCAGGGGCTCTGGTACCGCTCCCCCGTTGCCCATCCGCTGATGAACGGGGTGCTCCGCTGCCACTTCCGGCCGGAGGAGGCGGAGGAGCAGGTGGAGCGGATGATCGACCGCTTCCGGGAGCGGGGGGTGCCCTTCTGGTGGTGGACCTTCCCGGGCCAGGAGCCCTCGGACCTGGGCCGGCTGCTGGAGCGGCACGGCCTGGTGCGGGAGGCCGACCTGCCCGGCATGGCGGTTTCGCTGGCCGACCTGCCCGAACCGGGGCGGCTGCCCGAGGGGGTGACCGTGGAGCGGGTGGGGGATCCGGCCGGGCTGGCCCGATGGGCGGAGGCCTACGGGCGGGGCTTCCCGGCGCCGGAGCCGGTGGCCGAGGCGCACCGGGAGGCCTTTGCCGAGCTGGGCTTCGCCGCCGGCTGGAGTCACTATGTGGCGCTGGATCAGGGCCGCCCGGTGGCCACCTCCGCGCTCTTCGTGCAGGACGGGGTGGCCGGGCTCTACTTCGTCTGCACCCTGCCGGAGGCCCGGGGCCGGGGGATCGGCCGGGCGATGGTGCTCACCCCGCTTCTGGCGGCCCGGGCGGCCGGCTGCCGGCTGGGGATTCTGCAGGCCACAGCGGCGGGGCGGCCGCTCTACGAGCGGCTGGGCTTCCGGGAGTGCGCCCGCTGGCCGCAGTACCTGTGGAAGGGTGGGACGGACTCCCGCTAGCCTTCATCCTGCTGTGGGAAGGCAATCGAGAAGAGCCACGCTACGATCAGGTAGCAGATCACGAATTTCGGCAGGTAGTACACGGCAATCTCGAGGAGCAGGGCGAAGAGGCGGATGGGATGGACGAGCCAGAGGAGGACGTCCCAGTCGAGGGGCAGAATCCGCTCCTTGATGGCAGGCATGCACTGCCACAGCGTGAAGGCGTGGCTGATCCACCAGACCGGCCCGAAGCCACGCCTCGCAGGCGGCTCTCCCCGCCGCGTTGCGGGCCCCTCTCGGCCCGGTGGCGGCGGCGTCTGCGTATGCCTATGCTGCTCGGCTCGGTCAGAGGCGCCGGGGTCAGCCTGCCAGGTCCCGTCGCTCCGGCTCCCCTGTGAAGCGCCGGTCTGCGGCCCGGCGGCGCTCGGTCCAGCCTGCTCCCGGCGAACGAATCCCTGATCGTACAGGTACCGTTCTGCATCATTCAGGAGCACATCCTTCACAGCGTTGACCAGCTGCATGATGGCAGCGTCGCCGGTGCTGCAGTCCGGGTGCCAGACCCTGGCCAACTCGCGGTAGCGGCGCTTCAGCTCCGGCTTGGAGGCGGTCCGGGGGAGGTCCATGAAGGCGTAATAGTCGCGCGCAGCATAGGCGGCCATGAGGTGCTGCCGGTCCATCCACCTGGGGTTGGCCATCATCACCCTCCTCACGGGGAACGGGGAAGCCCCCATTCCCTATGCAGCTGCCGGGCAGAGAATGCCACGGGGACCCGCGCACATGGCGCGGGTCCCCTTTTCGGCGATCGCCCGGCGCAGAGGACCGGTCGTTGAGGGCGATCTGTGAGGTTTTTCCTGGCCGGGACGGGGTGCTGGTCGGCCAAAACGCATACTTCCGGTGCGAAACACCGCCCTGGAAGCCTGCCGGCCTGGATTTTGGGGCTTTCAGGCACCTTGTCAGGGCTCAACCAGGGGGGATCTGTGAGCTTTTGCCGCGCCGAAAGGCCATCGGACCGGGAAAAAACTCACAGATCCACGCCGGTGTGGTCCAGGGGAACTCGGCCTGGCCCGATTGGTTTCATCCCTGGCCCTGCTGCTCCTCCTCGGCCCGGATCTTCCGGTAGAGCGAGGCCAGGCGGGGCCAGGCAAGGGCCAGCACCGCCAGCAGGAAGGCCACCAGCCCCAGGTCGCCCAGGTAGCCGGGCACCATCCGCTCCAGCAGCGGGTCGGGGTGGGACCAGGAGCCCGTCGAGATGCGGCCGGCGTAGAGCATCGCCCGAATCACCGCCGGGGCGCTGATCAGGACTGATCCGGCCAGGAAGAGAGCGCTGGCCGCCAGCCAGGTCTCCTTGGGGTTCATGCGACATCCTCCTCTGCAGACGTGATTTCAACGGACCAGGATCAGCAGCATCCCCAGGGTGAGGAGCAGGGTGGAGGCCCAGGCCCGCCGGCCCGACCGGTGGCCGGAACCCAGCAGCAAGGGGGCCAGCAGGAGCGCAAACCAGGGCGAGGAGTTGCGCAGCGCCACCGCCACCGGCAGGGTCAGCTGCTGCAGCGCCAGGTTGAGGCAGAGGGTGGCGACGGTGGCGGAGAGGCCGGAGAGCCAGGCGTCCCGGGCCTGCCAGGTAAAGAGCTGCCGGGCCTCGGCCCAGCGCCGCCCCACGGCGGTGGCCAGCAGGACGACCAGCACCCCGGTCAGCCCCTCGGCGGTCACCGAGACGATGGGCGAGGGGATCGCCGCCATCCCCACCTTCCGGAAGGCGCTGCCCACCGTGAAGAGGAGCGAGGCGCCCAGGGCGAAGAGGAGGCCGGCGGTGCGACCGGCAGCGGCCGGGGCCCCGTCCTGCGGCCGTCCCTGCAGCAGCCAGAGCCCGGCCATGATCAGCAGCACCCCCGTCAGCGGGGCCAACCCGACCCGCTCCTGCAGGAAGAGCAGGCCGATCAGGAAGGCGAAGAGCGGATCCAGCAGCCGGATCGCCGTGGTCTGGGCCGCCCCGATCCGCCGGGTGGCCTGGGTGGAGTGGAAGGGGCCCAGCGCCCCGGTCACCAGCCCGACCACGGCGAAGGGGAGCAGCCCCTCCTGCCGGAGCGGCGGGAGGCTGCCCTGGGCGTACTGCCAGAGGGCGACGGGCAGGAAGATGGCGGCGACGCTGCCCGAGAGGGCCAGCAGGTTGGCGGTGACGCTGACCCCCCGCTCCAGGGCCCGCTGCATGTAGAGGTTCCAGAGGGCGAAACCGAGGGCGGCGACCAGGGCGTAGAGGGGACCCATCCCGATGGTGAGTGTCTTCATAACAGGAAAGTTTCGGCCTCGAAGTGACGCTTCCCTGCGGGGCCGCGCGTTTGCGCCGTCCGGCTCCGGTGTACCCTATCTCCAGATGAGACCGCCACAGCGAAGGATGGGGTTCTGATGCAGCGATCCTCCTCCCCGGTTCCCTGGCTCCTGGCCGCCGGCGCCCTGACCGCCGCCTACCGCAGCTGGCGCCGGGCCTTTCTGCCCTACTACCCCGGCGTGGCGCTGCAGGCGGGGCTGGAGCTGCTCAGCCGCCACCGGCGGGTGCTGGCCATCGGGCCGCACCCCAACGACCTGGAGTGCTTCGCCGGCGGGACGCTGAAGCTGCTGACCCAGACCGGCAGTACCGTCACCATGGCGATCCTCTCCCGGGGGGAGCGGGCGACCCACCGGGCGAACATCGGCGAGATTCGGATGAAGGAGGCGGAGGAGGGGGCGGTGATGCTGGGCGCCCACCTGATCCAGCTGGACCTGCCCGACGGCGCCATCCGCCGGGGGCCGGTGCTGGACCGGGCGCTGGACCAGCTCTGGGAGCGGGTGGAGCCGGAGGTGGTCCTCGCCTTCGACCCCCGGGGACCGCTTCCCCTGGGCGCCAACCCGGACCACCGGGCGCTGGGGGAGGCGGTGCTGGACCGGCTCCGGAGCGGCCGGGGCGGCGGGGTGCGGCTGTACCTCTACGCCGCCCCCCAGCCCAACGTCCTGGTGGACATCACCGAGGTGATCCTGGAGAAGACCAACGCCCTGCGGGCCCACCGCAGCCAGCTGCAGGGCCCTGACTGGGTGGTGAAGGGCTTCGTCCGGTCGGTCAGCCGGCTGAGCAGCCGCTCCAGCCCGGCGATCTATACCGAGGGTTTCTACCGCTTGATCTGAAGGGGTGGCAGCGATGGAGAAGAGCAGACTGATCCGGCCCCCGGTCGACCTCTCCCTGCGGGATAAGCGGCTGCGCTTTGACGCCGCCTACAACCTGGCCCGCACCGGTCCGGTCCGGCGGCTGCTGACCCGGGCGGTGGCGCCCGACAGCCCGGAGCTGGCCCTCGCCCTGGGGGAGCGGCTGGCCCGCATCCCCCGGCGGGTGCTGGCGCTGACCGCCCACGAGGATGACCTGGAGTTCTTCGCCGGCGGCACCCTGCGCCGGATGGCCCGGGCCGGCAGCCGGATCCACGCCGTGGTCCTGAGCGACGGGGAGAAGCGGGGCAACTGGACCGACCTGGCGGACAAGCGGGTCTCCGAGCAGCGGCGGGCCGCCCGGCTGCAGGGCTACGAGTCGGTCCAGTTCATGGGGCTGCCCGACTTCGGCCTGCCGGAGGACCCCCGGCTGGAGCACCTGGTGGCCCGGGCCTGGGACCAGATCTGGCCCGAGGTGGTCTTTGCCTTCGACCCCAAGGAGATTCTGCCCCAGACCGCCAACCGGGACCACAAGGCGCTGGGCCGGACGGTGGCCGACCTGGCCCGGGCCCGGTTCCACACCGGGGCGGAGGTCTATTTCTATGGGACCAGGCATCCGGACGTGCTGGTGGAGATCACCGGGGTGATGGCGGAGAAGCTGGAGGCGGTGCTGGCGCACCAGAGCCAGATGGTGCTCTTCAGCCGGGAGGAGACCGCCGGGTTCTTCCAGCTGCTGGGGCGGGTGCATGGGGGGAGCGGTGGGGTGCGGTATGCCGAGCCCTTCTTCCGGCTGATGTGAGG
>JBMONC010000086.1:0-53051 GCA_049324875.1 Bacillota bacterium | reverse complement strand
GCGCCCTTGGCCAGCGCCTCGCTCAGGTGGAACCAGCTGGGCACCTCCTGCTCCTTGCCCACCAGGGCGGCCAGGGAGGAGTTCCAGGGGTTCAGGTCCACCGTGCAGACCCGGAGGGAGCCGGCCCGGCTGAGCAGGTCGCTCAGGGCGACCGCCAGGGTGGAGCGTCCGGCGCCGGGCTTGCCGCCCCAGAAGGTGACCACCTGCTGGCGGAGGACGCTCAGGGCGGGGCGGGGCGGCTCGGGGCGGGGGCGGTTTGGCGCCGCCGGGCGGGCAGGAGCCGGGCGGGGGCCGCCGGCCGCGGGAGCGGGACGCTCAGCGGCCGGGGCCGGGGGCTGCTGTCCCCCGGCTGCCGGCAGCGGGGCCGGCGGGGGGATCAGCATGGGCCGGGCGCCCCCAGCCGGGGCCGGGCGGGCCGGGGCGGGGGCCGTGCCGGTCGCCGCCGCCTGCGGGGCCGGGGCCGGCACCGAGGCGCCAGCCGGCGGGACGGGCGGGGCCGGCCGCCGGACCCAGCCATCCACCAACTCGGGGGTCAGCCGCTCAGCGGCCAGGACCTCCAGCCCCTCGGGCGCCCGTGCGCCCTCGCCCTCCAGCAGGCAGCAGATGCGGACGCCCTTCAGCTCCCGCAGGGGGCTCAGGTCGCCCAGCGCCGGGCTGGTGAAGAGCAAGGCCGGGGACTGGGCCCGGGCCTCCCTCAGCGCCTCGGCCACCGTCTCGCAAGCGGTCGGGCGCAAGGTGAAGCTGGCACAGCCGGCCAGCATCAGATCAAGCAGTGGGTCGCCGGTGCAGGCGAGTGCGACGATCGGCATCTCTCTCACTCCCCCAGGAGTCTGGCGAGCCGCTCCCGGCGGTCGCCGCTCTCGACAGCCGCCTCGGTGCGGCTGATGAAGACCAGGCCGCTCTGCCCGCCCACCGGGCGGGCGCCGCTCAGCGCCGGCGGCCCCGAGAGACCGAGCCCCGCCAGCGCCCCATCCAGCTCGGCGACCAGCGGGTCCGGTGCGCCCGGCACCTCGATCACCACCGCCTTGCCGGCCCAGATCGGGTGCGCCTCCGCCGCCCGGAGCACCTCGGGGGTGCGGGCATGCCGGTGGTTCACCTGACGGCTCTCCAGCAGCGGGAAGACCGCCGCGTAGGCCTCCGGCAGGGACTCCGGCGAGAGGGCCAGGTAGACCCGGGTGCCCTCGACGGGACCCGGCCTGTAGGTGACGATCCGCCAACTCCGGCTCCAGGAGATCTGCCCCTGCGCCGGCTCGGGCGGCGCCCAGGCGGCTGATTCCACGCTCATCTTTTCGCCCCCAGCACGTCGGTTTTTCGCCACAGCGTAACCACATATTACCAGGGATAATATGGAAGTTGCAAGGGGCTTTTGCGAATAATCTCCCAGTGAAATGGGGAGTCGATCGATTTTCGCCAGCAGTGAAGAGACGGCCCTCAACCAGCCCGAGGGGTACCCAAACTTTTCGGCGCCCGCCCTGGCAGGACGGCGCCTCCCACGCACCGAAATCCATGCGGAAGGAAGGGGAGCGCGCCGATGCAGCCTGACTATCGCATCCTGGTGGACCGTGATGGTTCCGGTCGGTTTGACCGGCTCTGCGCCCTGCTCGCCCAGGTGGAGCAGCAGGGCTCCCTCCGCCGCGCCACCGAGGCGCTGGACCTCTCCTACCGGTACGCCTGGGGGCTGATCCGGAAGGCGGAGGAGCGGATCGGCACCCCCCTGCTGGTCAGCAAGGTCGGCGGTGCCAGCGGCGGCGGCGCCGAGCTGACCCCCGCCGCCCAGGAGCTGCTCCGGCGCCACCGGCTGCTCCAGCAGGAGCTGACCGCCATCCTGGGCCCGGCCGCTCTGGAGGAGGAGCCCCGCCCCCTGCTGATGGCCAGCACCATCGGACCGGTGGAGGCGGGCCTGGTGGATGCGCTGGTCACCGCCTACCGGGAGGCCACCGGGGTCTGGATCCGCTACATCGCCGCCGGGACGGGTCAGGCCCTGGCGGTGGGCCGCTCGGGGCGGGTCGACCTGGTGCTGGTCCACGCCCCGGAGCTGGAGGAGCAGTTCGTGGCCGAGGGGTACGGCACCCGGCGGATCCCGCTGGCCTGTAACGCCTTCCTGCTCTGCGGCCCCAGCCACGACCCGGCGGGCGTCCGCTCCGCCCCGTCCGCCACCGAGGCGATGCGCCGGATCGCCACAGCCAGGGCCCCCTTCATCAGCCGGGCCGATCAGTCCGGCACCCATGTGAAGGAGCAGCAGCTCTGGACGGCGGCGGCCATCCGGCCGGAGCCGCCCTGGTACGAGCCCTGGCCGCTGGGGGGCCAGGGGAACGCCGCCACCCTGCGGCACGCCGCCGCCAGCGGGGCCTACACCCTGGTCGACTCGGCCACCTTCGCCATCGTCCGGCCGGCGGGCTGCGAGCCGCTCTGCCAGGGGGATCCGCTGCTGCACAACCGCTTCAGCCTGATCCCCATCCACCCCGGCCGCTTCCCCGCGGTCAACCAGGAGGGGGCCGAGCGCTTCATCGCTTGGGCCACAGGGCCGGATGGGCGGGAACTGATCCGGACCTACGGGGTGCGGGAGTACGGCGTGCCCCTCTTTCAGCTTCCCGAATAATCCTGGGAGGATTGCCAGATCTACCGGAACGCGATATGCTTATACCGAGCATAACGGTGGCCCCGGATTGGCGGCCACCGTTCTCAATCTGGTCGATATGTCAAGCTGAGCATAACGCTCAGACCAAGGGAGGTTCTCCCCATGAAGCGGCTGCGGCAAACGGTGGCCCTGCTCGCCCTGCTCACCCTGCTTGCCGGCTGCGGTACCGCCAAGTCCCCCTCCCAGGCCATTTCGAAGCCGGCCAATCCGCATGTGATCCTGGCCACCACCACCTCCACCCAGGACAGCGGCCTGCTGGACGTGCTGGTGCCGATGTTTGAGAAGCAGACCGGCTACAAGGTGAAGACCATCGCGGTGGGCACCGGCCAAGCGCTGGCCATGGGCGAGAAGGGCGAGGCCGACGTGCTGCTGGTCCACGCCCCGGCCTCGGAGAAGCCGCTGGTGGAGAAGGGCGTGGCGATCAACCGCCGGCTGGTGATGCACAACGACTTCGTGCTGATCGGCCCTGCCGCTGACCCGGCCAAAGTGAAGGGGATCAAGCAGACCGCCCAGGCGCTCAAGAGGATCGCGGGGGCCCAGGCGATCTTCATCTCCCGCGGCGATGACTCCGGCACCCACAAGAAGGAGCTCTCGCTCTGGAAGGCTGCGGGCATCGCCAAGCCGGAGGGCAGCTGGTACCAGGAGACCGGGCAGGGCATGGGGCAGACCATCGCCGTGGCCAACGAGAAGAACGGCTACACCCTGACCGACCGGGCCACCTTCCTGGCCCAGCAGAAGAACATCCAGCTGCAGGTCCTGCTGGAGGGCGACGCCCCGCTGCTGAACATCTATCACGTGATGGAGGTCAACAAGGCGAAGTTCGACAAGGTGAACGCCGAGGGCGGCAAGGCCTTTGCGGACTTCCTGCTCTCAAAGGAAGGGCAGGATGCCATCCAGAACTTTGGTGTAGAGAAGTACGGTCAGCCGCTCTTCTTTGCGGATGGGGGCAAGGCGGAGGCGGACCTGACCGGCGGAAAGTAGTGATCGCCGTTGGATACCATCGGACAGGGCATCCTCACGCTCTATGAGATGCTCCGGACCGGCGACTCGGAACTCTGGCGGATCACCCTGATGACGCTGCGGGTCTCCGGCATGGCGACCCTGCTCAGCGTGCTGCTGGGAGTACCCGTCGGGGTTCTCCTCGCCCTTGCGCGGTTTCGGGGGCGGGGGTTGCTGGTCAGCATCATCAATACCGGGATGGGCCTGCCTCCCGTGGTAGCGGGCCTGGTGATCGCCATCCTCCTCTGGCGGTACGGGCCCCTGGGCTTCCTGGGGCTGATGTACACCCCCACCGCCATGGTGATCGCCCAGTGCGCCATCGCCACCCCGCTGGTGACCGGCTTCACCATGGCCGGGATCCAGCAGCTGAACCCGAAGCTCCAGTACCAGATCCTCGCCCTGGGCGCCTCCCGCTGGCAGCTCTTCTGGCTGCTGATCCGGGAGGCCCGCCTCTCCATCCTGGCGGCGGTGATGGCCGGCTTCGGCGGGGTGATCTCGGAGGTGGGCGCCTCGATGATGGTGGGCGGCAACATCGTCGGGCAGACCCGGGTGCTGACCACCGCCACGGTGATGGAGGTCGGCAAAGGGAACTACGATGTGGCCATCGCCCTCTCGATCATGCTGATGCTCCTGGTCTGGCTGGTCACCTACGCCCTCACCTGGCTCCAGCAGAGGGGGCGGGCCTCATGAACAGTCTGCTGAAGGTGACCGGCCTGGTGGTGGAGCGGGGCGGGCGCCGGGTGGTGGATCTGGAGCAGCTGGACCTCGCCCCCGGCAAGGTGCTGGCGGTGATCGGCCCCAACGGGGCGGGCAAGTCCAGCCTGCTCCACGCCCTGGCCCTGCTGCAGCCGGCCCGGTTCACCAGCTACCAGTGGAGCGGCCGGGAGGCCCGGCTGCCGGAGGAGGCGCTGGCCCTGCGCCGGGAGATGGCGGTGGTCTTCCAGGAGCCGCTCCTGCTCGACGGGACGGTGCTGGAGAACGTCGGGCTCGGGCTCCGGCTCCGGGGAGAGCCCCCCTCCCGCTGGCGACCCGCCGCCCAGGCGATGCTGGAGCGGCTGGGCATCGGCCACCTGGCCCGCCGGCCGGCCCGGCAGCTCTCGGGCGGCGAGGCCCAGCGGGTCTCCATCGCCCGGGCGCTGGCCACCCGGCCCCGCCTGCTCTTCCTGGACGAGCCCTTCGGGGCGCTGGATGTGCTGGCCCGCTCGGCGCTGCTCCGGGACCTGAAGGCGGTGCTGACGGCGGAGGGCACGGCGGCGCTCTTCGTCACCCACGACTTCACCGAGATCCCGCCCATGGCGGACCGGGTGGCGGTGATCGACCAGGGGCGCATCCTTCAGGTGGACACCCCGCAGACCCTCTTCAACCAGCCGGCCACCCCGCTGGTGCGGGACCTGGTGCAGGTGGCCCACGATCTGGTCCGGACGCTCCAAACACGCCCCTGAGGCAGGAAGCCGGGGGTGCCGGGTGGAACTCCATCGGGTGGGAATCCTGTAGGGAGGCACCTTGATGGATGAGAAATGGCGCCCGTACCTTTCGCTTTTGAAGGACATCGCCCTCGGCGTTGCCCTCTGGCTGCTGATCACCACCTTCGTGGGCGAGGCCCGGCAGATCCCGTCCAGCTCCATGGAGCCAACCATTCAGATTGGCGACCGGGTCTGGACCGACAAGCTCCTGCTCCGCTTCAGCCCCATCACCCGGGGGGACATCGTGGTCTTTGATCCCCCGCCGTCCGAGGCCTCCGACTACCCGTACATCAAGCGGGTGATCGGCCTGCCGGGGGAGACGGTGGAGGTGAAGGGCGGCAAGGTCCTCATCAACGGCCAGCCGCTTACCGAACCCTACATCGCCGAGCCGCCCCACTACGTGGTGAAGTTGACCCAGATTCCCCCCGGCCACTACTACGTGCTGGGCGATAACCGGAACGCCTCCAACGACAGCCACCGCTGGGGGCTGCTGAAGCGGGAGCAGATCTCGGCCCGGGCGGTCTTCCGGTTCTGGCCCTTCAGCCGGTTTGGCAAGCTCTAAAGCAATACCCCCTCTCCCGCGCGGAGAGGGGGTATTCTGTATCGGATCACAGGGCGGTGAGGATGACGGGTCCCTCCTCCGTGATCGCCACGGTGTGCTCGTACTGCACGCAGACCGAGCCGTCCAGGGTGCGGGCGGTCCAGCCGTCCTCGTCGATGGTGGCCCGCCAGGCCCCCAGGGTGAGCATCGGCTCGATCGCGACCGTCATGCCGGGAGCCAGGGGCCGCCCGGAGCCCGGCTTGCCGTAGTGGGGCACCACCGGCTCCTCCCAGAGCTCCTCCCCGACCCCGTGGCCGGTGAACTCCCGCACGACGCCGTAGCCCAGCGGCTCCGCAAAGGCCTGGATGGCGTGGCCGATGTCCCCCACCCGGTTGCCCGCCCGCGCCTGCTCGATCCCGATGAAGAGGCTCCGCTGCGTATCCTCCATCAGCTTCCGGATCCGGGGGGAGACCTCGCCCACCGCATAGGTCCAGGCCGAGTCCCCGTGGTAGCCCTCGTACCGGGCGCCGATGTCGATGCTGATCACATCGCCCTCACGGAGCGGCTGCTCGTTGGGGATGCCGTGGCAGATCACGTCGTTGACGGCGACGCAGATGGAAGCGGGAAACCCCTGGTGCCCCTTGAAGCTGGGGACGGCCCCCCGCTCACGGATCATCTGCTCCACCATCGCATCCAGCTCGCGGGTGGTGACGCCGGGCCTCACCCGATCGGCCAGGGCGGCGTGGCACTCGGCCACGATCCGCCCGGCCCGGCGCATCAGCTCCAGCTCCCGGGGGGACTTGTACTTGACCACCGACTCTCCTCCTGTCTGGGGCCCCCCGGCTGCCGCCGGGGTCCTGTCGCCTGCATGATAGACCGGAAGAACCGCCCTGTCAACCGCTTTGCTTCAGCAGGAATAACAAATTCAAATGTAAAATGTATGGAGACCCAACTTTAATGCAGGAGGAATACCAATGGCTCACAAGGCCCGTGCCGCCCTCCGGGTCCGCGACCTGGCTGCCTCCCTCCGCTTCTACCGCGACCTGCTCGGCTGGTCGGTGGTGGAGGAGGATCCCGCCCGGGAGGTAGCCCTGATCCAGCTGCCCAGCGGGACCATCCTGCTGCTGACCAGCTCCTCCAGCCTGGACACGAGCCCCTGGCAGGGCGAGCGGTTTCAGGAGTACCAACCGGGCCGGCGGTTCTACGCCTTTGGCACCGACCTGCACCTGCTGGAGGAACGGCTGACAGCCGCCGGCGTGACCGGCATGGAGATGAAGGGGAACGAGACGGGGCGCACCCTGATCATCCCCGATCCGGACGGGTACTTCGTGGGGTACTATGAGGAGCTGCCCATGACCGATGAGGCGATCCTCGATCTCTTCGCCCGCGGCCCTGCGCTTCTGAAGGAGGCGGTGGCGGACCTCTCGGAGAGCCAGTTGGACCTGGCCCGGGCCCCCGGCAAGTGGACGATCCGGCAGATCGTCCACCACGTGGTGGATTCGGACCTGGGCACCTGCTTCCGGCTGAAGTTCGCCCTGGCGGAGCCGGGCCGGGCCTATAACGGCAACGCCTACAGCCCTGACACCTGGGCTGATTCGCTGGACTACGCCCATCGCCCCGTTGTGGTCGAGCTTCAACTGCTGGAGGCGCTGCGCCAGCACCTGGTGGCTCTGTGCCGCCACCTGCCCGGAGCGATGAGCCGCCATGTGGTGATGAACGGGCAGCCGCTGCCGGTGGGCTCCAGCCTGAAGATGAACGCCGGCCACCTGCTGGACCACCTGGAGCAGATCATGGAGACCCGTCAGGTGCATGGCCTGTAGACGGAAAACCGCCCCCCTTGGCCGGGGGCGGTTCGCTCTTCTCAGGGGAGGAGGCCGGTCCACTGCCACCAGAGCGGCTGGATCACCGAGACCAGCAGGAGCGCCAGCAGGGTGAGCGGGAGGGCGAAGCGCAGGGTCTCGCGGTGGCCGTAACCGCCGGCCTCCCCCGCCCCGACCAGGACCGGCACCGCCTGGAACGGGAGGATGTAGTGCATCGCCACGGCGCTGTAAACGGTGAGGGCGACCGCCTCCGACGGCCAGCCCGCCCCCGTCCCGTAGGGGGTCAGGATTGGCAGCATGACCGCCAGGGTGGAGAGGGAGCTGCCCAGGAAGAGGTGGCCCACCATGGTGACGCCGCCCAGCAGCAGCCCCATCCCCATCGGCTGCGCCGGGGCCGCCGCCGGCAGGAGGCGGTTCGCCAGGTAGCCGGCCAGGCCGGTCTGCGCCGCCACGGCGCCGATGCTGGCCGCCCCGACCAGGTAGAGCAGCACCGGCCAGTTGGCCCGCTGGACCAGGTCATCCACCGTCAGCACCGGCTCCCCGCCCGCCGGGAGCGCCAGGGCCAGCACCGCCGCCAGCCCTGCCCAGGCCGGGTGGAGCGGGTGCAGCGAGTCGGTGACCCAGAGCGCCAGCGCCAGCCCGACCGCCCAGATGGAGCGGCGCTCGGCCGGGGTCAGGGGTCCGGGGCTCGGAAGGGCGTCCGCACCGGGTGGGCGCAGCTCCCCCGGCCGGAAGAGGATCAGGTGGGCCAGCAGCATCAGCGCCGCCATCAGCAGGCTCGGCACCCCCATATGGAGCGCCCACTGCAGCCAGCTCAGGCGCGCCCCCGAAATCTGCAGGGCCGCTGCGTTGAGAACCCCGTCCCCCGTCAGCAGCACCCCCGAGGTGGCCGTGGCCGAGGTGAAGACGGCAAAGCCCACCGCCGACCGCTGCTGCGGGGTGGCCCCGGCGGACCGGAGGGCTGCGTCAAAGACCGCCATGATCAGCAGCGACCGGGGGTAGGGGATCGGCACCAGCGGGCTGAGGAGCAGCCCGGCGGCGTAGGCCAGGAGCACCAGCCCGGCGTAGCCGCCCCGCCACCGCTGCAGCAGGCCGCCGGCGACCCGCCGGGCCAACCCGGACCTGGTCATGGCCGCCGCCAGCAGGAAGGCGCTCAGCATCAGCCAGAAGCTCGGGGTGATCAGGAAGCCGAAGGCGGTGGCCGGGGTGGCGATCCGGAGCGCCACGTAGCCCAACAGCAGGGCCAGGGTGGTCCAGACCGGGGCGGTGGCGCCCGTCGCCCACCAGAGCACCGCCAGAAGGGTGATGGCCAGGGCATGGCGCCCGTCCGCCGGCAGTGCGGGGTCGGGGTAGCCCCACCAGACGGCGGCGGCCAGCAGGGGACCGGCGAGGAGGGCGATGCGTCGTAGGTCCATCTGATCTGCTCCCTGCGTTAAGCGGAGTGGGTGGAGTGGAGCCCCTGCGGGCATAGTACGCTGCAGAGGGGATCTCCTCCTGCCCGGCAGGGGGATAGAACCCGCGTCTCGAAGTAGACTTAGGACTAAGTGATAAGACTAGCTAAAGGGTGATGTCTCATGTCCCATCCCCGGCTTGTGCTCTGTGGCGACCGGGCGCTGCTCTGCTACCTGGGCGAGGGGATTGACCCGGCGGTCAACGACCGGGTCCACGCCCTGAGCCGCGCCCTGCGGCGGATGGCCCACCCCGCCGTGGTGGAGGTGACCCCGGCCTTCCACGCCCTGATGGTGGAGTTCGACCCGGTCCGCATCCGCCCGGAGCAGGTGGAGGAGATGGTCCGCCGGGCCGCCTCCCGGTCGGAGGAGGAGCCGGTGGAGGGCCGGACGGTGGAGATTCCGGTCTGCTACGGGGGCGAGTTCGGCCCCGACCTGGAGGCGGTCGCCGCCCACACGGGGCTCAGCCCCGCCGAGGTGATCCGCCGGCATGTCGAGGCGGAGTACCGGGTCTACTGCCTGGGCTTCAGCCCCGGCTTCCCCTACCTGGGCGGGCTGGACCCGGCGCTGCACACCCCCCGGCTGAGCGACCCGCGCATCAAGGTCCCCGGGGGTTCGGTCGGCATCGGCGGGGAGCAGACCGGCATCTACCCGGCCCCCTCCCCCGGCGGCTGGCAGTTGCTCGGCCGGACACCCCTGCGGCTCTTCCAGCCCGACCGGCCCGACCCGGCCCTGCTCCACCCCGGCGACCGGGTCCGCTTCGCCCCCATCGACGCCGACCGGTTCGCCGCCCTGGAGGCGGCCCAGTTTGTGCCGATGGAGCGGGTTCTGGAGGAGCAGCCCGGCCACACCGGCCTGCGGATCATCCAGCCGGGGATGATGACCACCCTGCAGGATCTGGGGCGGCGGGGCTACATGGCCTTCGGCGTCCCCGTGGCGGGCGCCGCCGACTACCGCGCCCTGATGGTGGGCAACTGGCTGCTGGGCAATCGAGCCCGCACGGCGGCCCTGGAGATCACCCTGGTCGGGCCGGAGGTGGAGTTCACCGGACCGGCGGTCTTCGCCATCACCGGCGCCCCCATCCCGGCGGAACTGATCCCGGCGGACGGCTCCCACCCCCGGCCGGTGCCCGGCTGGAGCACGGTGCTGGCCTCCCCGGGGGACCGGCTGCGGATGGGCGCCACCACCGCCGGCTGCCGCTCCTACCTCTGCGTGGCCGGCGGCTTTGACCTCACGCCGGTGCTGGGCAGCCTTTCCGAGGACCTCTTCGCCAAGATCGGCCCCGTCGGCCGGCCGCTGCGGGCCGGGGATTGGCTGCCGATCGGCCTGCCGCTCCACCCGCCGGCCGACCTGGCGGGCCGGTCGCTCCCCGCCGATGCGGTTCCCGCCCCGGAGGGCAACCTGGTGGTGCGGGCCACCCGGGGGCCGCAGACGGAGGCCTTCACCCCCGAGGCGCTGGCCGCCTTCTTCGGCGGCGAGTACCGGGTGGGTGCCCAGTCCGACCGGCAGGGGCTCCGGCTGGAGGGCCCGAAGCTGACCCACGCCGGTCCGGCCGACATCCTCTCGGAGCCGGTACCGCCCGGCGCGATCCAGGTGCCGGCCGGGGGGCAGCCGATCCTGCTGATGAACAACCGGCAGACCACCGGCGGCTACGCCAAGATCGGGGTGGCGGTCTACACCGACCTCTGGATGGCCGCCCAGCTCCGGCCGGGCGACCGGATCCGCTTCCAGGAGGTGGACACCGCCGAGGCCCACGCCATCGCCTGGCATGACCGCCGCCAGCTGGGGCAGATCCGCCGGCACCTGGAGCGGGACATGACCCAGCACCGGACCGGCCACGGCACCATGACCTCCCCGGCCAGGGTGCCGAGCCCGGCGCCGGCGGCCGGACCGCTCCCCCTCCCCGCCCCCGCCGGGAGACCGGTCGCCCGCCCGGAAGGGCCCGCTCGCACCTTCCGGATCAGCATCGCCGGGATCGAGTTCCTGTGCGAGGTCGAAGAGGTCAAGGAGTAAAGATCAGAAAGAAGAAGGGACTCACCCAGGCCGGGCGAGTCCCTTCTCTTGCTTCGCTCTTATTCCCAGAGTGGCGGCCAGCCCTCGTCGCCCTCCCGATCGCAGAAGAGGAGCAGGGCCGTGTTGATGAGGCAGTAGAGCGCCGTGACGACGGCAACTCCCCGGGCGAAGAGGTGCAGACGCGGGTCTGTCGTCTCCAGCCGGATGATCCCTGTCACCACGTCGGTCACCGCATTCAGCAACGTGAACACCAAAAACCCCCGCCATTTGGCCATCATGCGAAGCGCAAGATCCGTTGCCATCGCCAGCACCCTCCCCCTCCGCTGGTTCCGGTGGGGACATAGTACCATAATCTGGCAAGGCCGCGCAAGAGAAAAATCTTCTCTGCCCTCACCCGTCGTTCTCGGGGAGGTCGAGGAAGCGGATCAGGTCCTGGAAGAGCCGCCGCACCTCCGCCGCCTTCACCTTGTGCCGGGCCTGCCGGCCCTCCTGGGCGGTCTCAATCAGCCCGGCCTCCCGCAGCACCTTGGCATGGATCGAGACCGTGGGGCGGGCAATCCCCAGGTAGTCTGCGATCTGGGTGTTGTCCATGCTGAAGAACCGGATGATCCGGAGGATCATCAGCCGGGTGGGATCGGCGATCGCCTTGGCCCGGTCGGCCACCGCCTCGGCCTGGCTCCGGAAGGATTCGAAGAGGGGACCGGGCTCGGAGAAGGAGACCAGCACAGAGCCAGGCTCCTCCACGTGGAGCCAGTCAAAGAAGCCGAAGGGCTGCACCCAGAAGTGAACCTGCATCCGGCCCGCCGAGACCGCATCGGCCAACGGCGGATGGGTGAGCAGCGGGTTCTGCGGGTAGAGCCAGCCCAGGGGCGGCGGCACCTTCCCTCGCAGGGCGCCCAGCGCCAGGAGCGCCCGCTCCTCCTGCTCCCGCATCATCTCGGCTCTGCTCTCCCGCCACGGGCGGTAGAACTCGAAGTACCCCCGGTCCACCCAGTGCCAGAAGCGGGTGTGCAGGTCGCCGTCCCGCAGCAGGCGCACCGCATGGGCGGTCTCCTGCCGGATGGTGGCCTCGGTCTCCGCCGGACGGACCGCCTCCAGGCCGGTGGCCCGGATGGTGGCGGTGATATACCGGGCGGCCAGGTCGGCCAGCCGTTCCGCCGGCGGCAACCACTGATCGGGCAGCACGCCCAGGCGGGCGGCCATGGCGGTTCCTCGCTCCAGGGCATCGGCCAGGGTCATGGAGCGAATCGCCAGGGTCGCCTTGCTGTAGTCGGCTTCCCGCAGCACGCCGGCCAGGGAGACCAGCACCATCAGCGGCGAGATCCAGCGACGAGGGGGGCCCAGCAGCTCCCGCCCCTCCTCCCGCCAGTCGGCAGGGATCTGCCGGAGGATCTCCCGAACCTCGTCGGGCAGCTCCTGTTCCCGCTCGGCCAGGGGCGCGGTGAGCAGGTTCAGGGCGATCTCCATCTCCAGGACAATCGAGGGACCGACCGACCATCCGGCGTGATCCACGGGGGTTCACCTCCATCGGCAGACGAGGGCACAGGTGCAGGCCCGCATTCCAAGGATAGCCGGAACGGGCCCCGTGCTCAAGAGGCCGGGGCCATCTCCCCTTCAATCCGCCGGTGCGGGCGGGCTGGCCGCCCGCTCTCCCCCGCGGCCAATCCGCAGCTGCAGGGCCACCCCGGCCAGGAGCAGCACCCCCGTGCCCAGGCCGAAGAAGAGGCCGAAGGAGAGCAGCCCCGGCACCAGCAGCGGCGTGAGCAGCAGCCCGGTCAGCTGGCCGGCCACCATGACGCTCTGGAAGAGTCCGCTCAGGCGGCCCAGCCATCCCGCCGGGGCCAACTGCTGCACCAGCGTCTGCGCCTGGACGTTGGCCAGACCGATGCCCAGCCCGCCCACCAGCGACCCCGCCAGGAGCAGCGCCTGACCGGCGGCGGGGGAGCCCCACACGTCGGCCAGGGCGACGGCCAGCGGGAGGGCGGCCATCATCAGCATCCCGGTAACCAGATCACGCCAGGGGCTGCGCCCCGCCGCGGCGGCCATCAGAAACAGGGCGGCGGCGCTGGTGCCAAGGCCGATCAGGCCTACCAGCAGGCCCATGAAGTCAGAGGAGGCCCGCAGCAGATCGCGGGTGAAGACCGCCACGGAGACGTCAAAGGCAAGGAGCAGCAGGGCCAGCAGGTAGAAGACGGGGGCCAGCCAGCGGAGCAGGGGCGCCTGCCGGTTCACCCCCGCCAGGGTCCGGCGCAGGCCGGCCCACCCCCCCTCCCCGGGGGCGCCCTCCTCCAGTCCCGCTCTCCGCTGCTGCGTCGGCAGCGGGGGCAGCCACAGGAGGGCCAGGGCCGCCAGCCCGTAGGAGAGCACATCCAGGAGGATCGCCTGCCGGGGCTCCAGCAGGGTCAGCACAAAACCGGCCAGCATGGGCGCCAGCACCTTGACCAGGCCGGCCAGCTGCTGCAGGAAGGCGTTGGCCCGGGTCAGGTCCGCCCGGTCCACCAGCGCCGGGATCACCGCCTGGCGGGCGGGGCCCATCACCGAGCCGGCGATGGCGTGCAGCAGCACAAGCACCAGGATCGGCGCCAGCCGGTCGGTGCCCACCAGGAGCACGCCAGCCACAATCAGGCCCGAGAGGGACTGGCTGGCGATCATCAGCCACTTGCGGTCAAACCGGTCAGCCAGCCAGCCCGCGGCCGGTCCCAGGAGGAGCGACGGTCCCATGGCGGCCAGGAAGAGGGCGCTGGTCTCCGTCACCCCACCGGTGCCCTCAAAGACGATGATGGCGTAGAGCGCCATCGAGGTGATCCAGGAGCCCAGGGCGCTGATCACCTCAGCCGCTACCAGGATCATCAGGGAGCGGTTCCGGAGAATCCTCAGCATGACGCCCACCCCTCATCCGATGTCATCGGCACACCCGTTATACGTAGCTATTCGACTACGATTAGAGTGTAGTCGATGATTTACGTGTCGTCAAGCTCGGTATTTGTTCGCCCCGCCGACGAGGTGCTGGGTGGGCGGTTCGAGCGGCTCCCCCTGCTCCGGAGCAGAGGCGCGAGCAAGGGCGAGCCCCGGGGAGGGCTCGCCTAAAACATGAGGCTCTTGCGGCGCATCCCCACGTTCAGCACCAACCCGATCGCAATCAGGTTGGTCATGAGCGAGGAGCCGCCGTAGGAGACAAAGGGGAGCGGAATGCCCGTGACGGGCATCACCCCCATGGTCATGCCGATGTTCTCCAGCACATGAAAGCCAATCATGGCGGCCACACCGGTGACGATCAGCGCTCCATACGGGTCCTTGGCGTGCTCGGCGGCGGCCATGATCCGCCAGATCAGGAGCATGAAGAGCAGGATCACCGCCAGCCCCCCCGCCAAGCCCAGCTCCTCCCCGATCACGGAGAAGATGAAGTCGGTGTGCTGCTCGGGCAGAAAGCCCAGCTGGTTCTGCGTCCCCTGGTAGAGCCCCTTGCCCCAGATGCCGCCCGACCCGATCCCGATGATCGACTGGAAGACCTGATACCCCGAGCCGGAGATGTCAGCCATCGGGTTGACGAAGTTGGTCAGCCGCTTGATCTGATAGTCATCCAGCAGAATCGGCACGCCCCAGTGGAGGTGCGCCACCACCCAGCCCACCACCCCGGCCACCGGGATACCGCCCAGGAGCAGCAGCTTCCAGGCGGGGAAGCCCCCCACATAGAGCATGGCGGCCGCGATGCAGACATAGACCAGCGCCGTGCCCAGATCCGGCTGGAGCATGATCAGCGCCAGTGGGAGCATGACGTGCATCCCCACCGGAATCAGGTCCCAGATCGTCCGGAGATGCTCCTGCCGGGTGATCTGATGCGCCAGGGTGAGGATCAGCATCACCTTGCCGTACTCACCGGGTTCGATATGGACCGGCCCCAGGCCAATCCAGGCCTGCGCCCCGTTGGTGGTCTTGCCGATCGCAAGCACGGTCCCCAGCAGCGCCAGGTTGGTCCCATAGATGAACTTCCACATCCGGCCGAACTCTGCGTAATCGAAGAGGAGCACCACCGTCAAGGCGACGGTACCCAACAGGGCCGAGATCACCTGCTTCAGGATGAAGCCGCCGGCTCCCTCGATCCCGATATACCCGCGCGCTGCACTGGAGATGACCAGAACTCCGACCGCAATCAGCGCGGCGACGACGATTACCAGGAGTTTGTCAAGGTTGCGCAGGAGGCGGAGATCGATGTTCATGACCAGACTCCCGCTTTCTCTACTTCATGTAACGTTATAATGTCACCTGTCCAATTATACCGCATCACACCCGTCCAGGCGGGGTTGCGCGAACAAGAAACCACCGGGAGCCCCGGTGGTTTCCGCTACCTGTACTGGGTTCACCTGCCGCCGATTGCGGCCCGCTTCATCCGCCGGACGGGGATGTTGGCGACCAGAGCAACCTGGTGCTCCGCGGTCTGGAGGGTCACATCCATGTTCTCCTCTTCGATCTCCATGTACCGGGAGATGACGCCGATCAGTTCCTCCTTCAGAGCCTCCAGGAACTGGGGCGACACGTTTGTCCGGTCGTGGACGAGGACCAGCCGCAGCCGCTCCTTGGCGATCTCAGCGCTCGAGTTGTCACGTCCGAAGACTCGGGAGATGAGGTCCAGCAATGTCGCGCCCCCCCTTCTAGCTCCGACTTAATCCGACGATCCGCTTGAACTTGGCCCAGATCGTGTCGTCCGCGTTCAGGTCCATGATCGGTACGGATTCGCCCATCAGCCGGCGGGCGATGTTCTGGAAGGCCTTGCCCGCCTTGCTGTCCTTGGAGTAGACCGCCGGTTCGCCCCGGTTGGTGGAGACGATGATATGGTCATCCTCCGGCACGATCCCGAGCAGATCGACCGCCAGCATCTCCAGCATGTCGTCAATCTCGAGCATGTCGCCCCGGGCCACCATCTTCGGCCGCACCCGGTTGACGATCAGCATCGCCGGGTGCTTCGTCTCGGCCTGGGCGTCCCAGAGGCCAATGACACGGTCGGCGTCCCGGACCGAGGAGACTTCGGGGTTGCAGACGATGACCGCCTTCTCCGCACCGGCGATGGCGTTCTTGAAGCCGTCTTCGATGCCCGCCGGGCAGTCGAGCAGCACGAAGTCGAACTCACGGGCCAGCTGCTCGGTCAGATCCTTCATCTGGTCGGGCGTGACATCCTTCTTCTCACGTGTCTGCGCAGCGGCCAGCAAGTAGAGATTCTCGATGCGCTTGTCCTTGATCAGCGCCTGCTTCAGCCGGGCGTTGCCCTCCACCACATCGACCAGGTCATAGACGATGCGGTTCTCCAGCCCCATGACCACGTCGAGGTTCCGCAGGCCGATGTCAGCGTCAACCAGGACGACCTTATTCCCCAGCTGGGCCAGGGCCGTTCCGAGGTTCGCCGTGGTCGTAGTCTTGCCCACGCCACCCTTGCCCGAAGTCACCACAATGACCTGTCCCATCTACGATCCTCCTTCGCGCCGACCGCTCCCAGCGCTTCTTGCCTACCGCTTCTCCGAGGAAGCCTCCACCACAATCAAGTCGCCCTTGACCCGTGCCACCTCGGGCACGGACTGCGGCGTGTCCTCATCAGGCGACCGCCCAATGACGTGTGCAATTCTCAACTGTGTCGGGCGCAGTTTCGCTGCGGCAACGATCGCCTCGGTGTTCCCGGTGCAGCCGGCGTGGGCTACACCACGCAGCGCTCCCATGACCACGATGTGGCCGCTGGCGATCACGACGGCCCCCGGGTTGACATCGCCCAGGATGATCACGTCGCCCTGATGCCGGACCTCCTGGCCCGAGCGCAGGGTCTTTGTGACCACCAGGGCGGTCTCCGACGGCACCAGCCCGGCGGCTGGGAGCGCATGGGTCCGGCGGGCCTCCTCGGCGGCCTTGGCGGCTGCATGTGCCTCCGCTACGGGATCTCCCCCTTCCACCACCTTCAGAAGGGTCATCTCGGCCTCCCGCAGGATCTGGGCCAGCGTAGCTTGCTCTGTCTCTGTGAGCGAACGTTGACCGACATGGGCCGCCACCCCTGCCCCGGCGAAGAAGCGCCCGCTCTGGGACAGCCTCTCCTTCAGCCGCTGACAGAGGACCGGAAACTCCATCTCATCGGGCAGAAGGAGCAACAGCCCTGTCTTGGTCGTTCCGCGAATAACGATATCTTGGCGCATCGTATTTCTCCACGACCCTGGCGGTGTGATTTTCCTTTGAGATTACTTCTCCTTCGGGTTGCTTATCTCCTGCCACACTTACAAATAATGTCGGAGGCGGTTGCCTCCGACATTGCTATGGGGTCAGTCACCGGGGCCAAGCACCCGGTACTTGCGGCGCAGGGCGCCCAGGTCAACCGGGAACTCCTGGGGGACGTTGGCCGGGTCGTAGGGAGAGAGGGCGATGTTAAAGTAGGCCGCTTCAATGGTCCGTGCCACGGCGGAGGTGTTGGAGCCGTGGGCAGACTGCTCGATCACCACCGCCACAGCGATCTGCGGATCGTCCAGGGGGGCCAGGGAGACGTAGAGGCCATAGTCGTCGCGGGGCGGGTTTTCGGCGGTGCCGGTCTTGCCGCCCTTCTTGATCCCCGGCAGCGGGAAGATGGCGTAATCGGAGGTGCCCCCGGGCGCATCCACCGCCGCCATGCCCTCCAGAATCACCCGCAGGTATTCCGGCCGCAGCTCTGTATCGCTGACCTGCTGCGGGCCGAACTCCCGGAGGGTCTGGCCGTTGGCATCGACGACACGCTGGACCAGATAGGGCTTCATCACCCTGCCCTGGTTCCCGAGCGCCGCGGTGTAGCGGACCAGCTGGAGCGGCGTTGTCTGCACGATCTGCCCGATGGCGGAGGAGACGGTATGACCGACGCCCCAGGGGTCGTTCAGCTGCTTCTCCCAGACCAGCTTTCGGGTCTCCTCATCCGGGAGCAGCCCGGGGTTCTCGCCGCCCAGGTCGATGCCGGTCTTCTCGCCCATCCCGAACTTCTTGGCCATGGCCACCAGCTTGTCCGGGCCCATCCGGTACCCCATCTCGTAGTAATAGATGTCGCAGGAGCCCTGCAGGGCACCCACCGTGCTCACGTGGCCATGCCCAGCGGGGGTCCAGTCCTTCGGGTTGCCGGCCTTGTCGTAGACCCCGCTGCAGAAGATGGTGTCGTACGGGCCGATCACGCCCTCCGTCAACGCCGCGGCGGAGGTGAGCATCTTCCAGGTGGAGCCGGGCTGGTACGCCTTCTGCACCACCCGGTTGATCATGGGGGTCCAGGTCGGATCCTGCAGCCGGTTATAGTCGGCGGAGGAGATGCCCGTCGCAAAGAGGTTCGGGTCAAAGGCGGGCCGGCTGGCCATCGCCAGGATCGCACCGGTCTTGACCTCCATCACCACCACCGCACCGGCCCGGGCGTTGGGCCACGGCCCGTCACCGATCACCGTGTTGCGGATGCGCCACATGTCCCACTCCAGCGCACGCTCCGCCACCGCCTGCAGATCGGCGTCGATGGTCAGCACCAGGTTGTTCCCCGGCTGCGGCTGCCGGGCCAGCTGTTCGTCCAACGGCTCGAAGGCGTTGTTGATCTCGATCTGCCGGATGCCGGGCTTTCCCCGCAGTTCCTCCTCGTAGTAAGCCTCCAGCCCGGTCTGCCCGATCAGCTCGCCGGCCAGGTACCCCTTCCCCTTCAACCGCTGCAGCTCGTCCCCGGTGATCTCCCCGACATACCCGAGCATGTGGGCGGCCAGTTCCTTGTGCGGGTAGACCCGAACCGCCTGCGCCTGCACCTCCACCCCCGGGAGCTCATGCTTCCGCTCCAGGATGGTGGTGTACTGCTCCAGGGTGATATCGTCCTTCAGGCGAACCGGTGCGTAGTACTCTGACAGGATCGTCTTCTGCTCCACCCGCCGGGCGATCTCGGCCACGGGCATCTCGAGGATCGAGGCCACCCGCTGGAGGACCTCCGGCTGCTCATAGTGCGGGTAGCGGATGAAGACCGAGTAGGCCGGCCTGTTTCCGGCCAACTGGACACCGTTCCGGTCGTAGATGACGCCCCGTGGGGCGTACACGGGAATCTGGCGCAGCCGCTGCTGCTCGGCGCTCTCCAGAAACCTCCCCTGCTCCGCCAGGGTCAGGCGGCCCAACTGGCCGGCGAGTGCCAGAAAGCTGATCAGCACCAGTCCGGTGAACACCCGAATGCGGCTCTTGACCGGATCCATCGGCTTCTTGACCACGGCGCTGCCTCCTCTTGCCCAAAAAAGAACAGCGGGTCCAGTGGGACCCGCCGTCCGGTATCGGTTTCCCTTTGCTTCTGCCGGCGGCCAGCGGCATCACTGCCGCCTCAAGACGATTGTACCGCGCGGATCGGGGTGCAGGTAGCGGTAGTTCTTGTAAAGGCGATAGTAGATGAAGAGGCACCAGAGCATGTCGTAGAGGGCCGTGTAGAAGAGTTGCCTCAGGTCCAGGAGGGAGATGGGCTGACCAAAGCCCCAGAGCACGCTCAGAATGATGGCCTGACCCGCAACAGAGCCCACGAACCCGCCCAGGAGCCCCAGGAGGAGGTTATCCTTGAACACCCGCTCCTCCACCAGCCCCACCATCAACCCGGCCGAACCCAGGGCCAGCAGGCGAATGCCGACGTACTTGCTGGCGACCAGGTCCAGGAGCAGACCGCCCAGCACGCCGGCACCCAGACCGATCTGCCAGCCAAAGAGGAGGGCGAAGGCGATCACCACCACCAGCACCAGGTTCGGGCTGGCCGGACCGATGGCGAGAAAGTGTCCGAGGACCGACTGGACCAGGAAGCCGGCGAGCAAGATGCCTGTCAGCACCCAGTACCTCACGGGGCGTTCGCCCCCCTGTCCTTCTCCTTCTCCATCATGGTCAGCACCACATGGACTACGTCCAGCTTATGGAAGTCTACCGCAGGGCGGACCATGGCGTACTTGACGAAGGTGGCGCTGGCGTCCAGGGACTCCACCCAACCGATCAGGAGGTCGGGGGGCATCACGCCCTGGCCCGAGGTGTAGACCGGGTGGCCCACACTGACCGAGGGGGTGGTCGACCAGAACTTCAGCTGGATGTGGCCCCCCTCCAGCGTCTCCACCAGCCCCAGCTCGCCGGTGGGGACCTTGGCGCCGGCGCCGAAACCCTGCTGGCCAAAGCCGCTGTCGCTGAGCAGCTGAACGGTCGAGGTGTAGGGGGTCGTGTGGGCGATCTTCCCCACCAGCCCCTGCCAGTTGACCACCGCCATATTCTGCTGCACACCGTCCCGGCTGCCCCGGTTGATGATCACCGTCCGGTACCAGTTCTCCGAGGAGCGGCTGATCACCTGAGCGGTCAACAACGGGTAGGGTGACTGTTCCTTCATCTTCAGCTCGGTGCGCAGGAGCTGGTTCTCGTACTCCAGTTGCTCCGCACGGGCCCTGGCCTGAGATGCCGCCTTGATCTGCTCCCGAAGGACGGCGTTCTCCTCCCGCAGCCGCGCCAGCTCACGAACCGACTCGCCGGCGGAACGGAGACGGTCACCGACCCAGTCGGTGGCCACCTGAAACGGATAGAGAAGGGTAGCGATCCCCTTCTCCACCGCGGTCACCTCGGAGCGCTCACGCGACGTCAACACCATGACCGTGAAGATCACAACCAGGGCGATGAGCGCCGCACCCAGGCGGCGCAGTTGTCGATTATTACGCGGTGACGGCATGTGCGCCCTCCCGGGCGGCTGGCGCTGCTTAGGAGTTGCGCGCCACCCGCTTCAGAATGTCCAGGTTGTCGAGGCACTTGCCGCAGCCCTTCACCACGCAGAGCAGCGGCTCGTCAGCCACATGGACCGGCATGCCCGTCTCCTTGGAGACCAACAGATCGAGCCCCTTCAGCATGGCGCCGCCGCCGGTCATGACGATGCCTCTGTCCATGATATCCGCCGCCAATTCGGGCGGGGTGTTCTCCAGGGTGATCTTGATGGCATCAATGATCGCGGCCACCGGCTCCGAGATCGCCCGGCGGATCTCCTCCGAGGTGACCCGGAGGGTGCGGGGGAGGCCGGTCACCAGGTCGCGGCCGCGGACCTCCATCGACTCTTCCTTCCCGGTGGGATAGGCCGAACCGATGGCCATCTTGACCTCTTCGCCGGTCCGCTCGCCGATCAGCATGTTGTAGGTCCGCTTGACGTACTGGACGATCGCCTCATCCAGCTCATCGCCGGCCACCCGGATCGACTTGGCGGTGACCAGGCCGCCGAGGGAGATGATCGCCACCTCGGTGGTGCCGCCTCCGATGTCGACCACCATGGAGCCGGTGGGCTCCTCCACGGGCAGGCCCGCACCGATGGCGGCAGCCATGGGCTCCTCGATCACGTGCGCCTCCCGGGCGCCGGCCTGCAGGGCGGCGTCCTGCACGGCCCGCCGTTCCACGCCCGTCACTCCCGAGGGGATGCCGATGATCACCCGCGGTCGGAAGGGGGTGCGGCGGGGGTGCGCCTTCTGGATGAAGTATTTGAGCATCGTCTGGGTGGTGTCAAAATCGGCGATAACGCCATCCTTCATGGGGCGGATGGCGACGATATTGCCAGGGGTGCGGCCCAGCATCTGCTTCGCCTCAAGACCGACCGCCAGCGGCTCCTTGCGGTCGCGGTCCACAGCGACCACCGATGGCTCCTGAATCACGATGCCGCGACCTTTTACGTAGACCAGGGTGTTCGCGGTACCAAGATCGATCCCAATGTCGCGTGCGAAAAACTGCCAAAACGACACCGCACTGTTTCCCCTTTCTTGATGGAGCAGCCGATCAGCGATCCTGCCGGCATTCAGGCCAGCAGTCCCCGCTCCCGAAAGCTGGTATAGCGGCCCTGACCGATCACCAGGTGGTCCAGCACCTCGATCCCGATCAATTGTCCCGCCTGGTGGAGCCGGTGGGTGACCTCTCGATCTTCCCGGCTCGGGGTGGGATCGCCGCTGGGGTGATTGTGGGCGAGAATGACGGCGTGAGCGCTGCGCCGAATTGCAGACTTGAAGATCTCCCTGGGGTGCACGAGCGACGCTGTCAGCGTGCCCTCCGAGACACATTCGACGTCGATCACCTGATTCTTGGCGGTCAACAGCACCACATGAAACTGTTCCCTGGCAAGGTGGGCCATGCGGGGCGCCAGGTATTCGTAGACGGCCCGCGGGTTGGACAGGTCGACCCGCTTCAAGGGAGCACGCCCGGCCCGCATGCCCAGGTGGAGCGCCGCGAGGATCTGGCAGAGCTTGGCGGTGCCCAGGCCCTTGACCAGGTCCTTCTTCTCGGCATCCTGCAGGTGCAGGAGGGCACGGAGTCCGCTGCCTGGCTCCTTCGCCTCACAATGATGCAGCAAATCGCGTGCAACTTCAATCACCGATTGCCCCTTGGAACCCGTTCCTAGTAAGATCGCCAGCAGTTCCACGTCGGAGAGTTGCTCAGCTCCCAGCCGAAGCAATCGCTCCCGTGGCCTGTCCGCCTCAGGCAGCCGTTTCAGGGAAGCGGTCATCTGCACAGGCCCCTTTCCGGGGGCTCCCTACAGAACGGTTACGCCAAACTCGGAGAGCATCTGAACGGTGCGGTAGATGGGAAGCCCAACCACGTTGAAGTAGTCACCGGTAATCGACTGAATCAGGGCGGCAGCCCGGCCCTGAATACCATAGGCGCCCGCCTTGTCCATCGGCTCGCCCGAGTCGACGTAGCGCTCGATCTGCTCCCGGGTGAGCGGGCCGAATCGGACGGTGGTCTCCTCATGGGCGACCTGCTCCCGCCGGCCCCGGATCAGGGCGACGCCGGTCATGACCTGGTGTTCGCGGCCAGCGAGCCGCTCCAGCATGGCGATGGCCTCGGAACGGTCCGCGGGCTTCCCCAGGATCTCTTCGTCAACCACCACGATGGTATCGGCACCGATCACGAGCGCATCGGGGTTTCGTGCCGCAATGGCCCTGGCCTTTATGAGGGCCAGGTGCTGGACCAGCTGCCCCGGCCCCATCGGCTCGGAGACCTGTTCATCGACATGGCTTGGCTCGACAGTAAAGGAGACGCCGACCTGCCGGAGCAGCTCCTGCCGGCGGGGCGACGCGGAGGCCAAAATGATCTGCAACCAATTTCACCTCAACAGCTATCCATTACGCAAAGCGAGCCACAGCGCCAGGACAAGCCCGATGGCGCCGGCTATGCTTAGGTTGACCTGGATTCCGAAGTTGACTACCAGAAAGCTGAGGTCAAGTGTGGCCGGTCCCATTTTGAGCGGCAGCGCATAATCGAGAAACCTGATCTGCTCGGCCAGCGCCTTACCGACCAACTGCCCTACCACTGCACCGATTACGGCCCACATGAAGGCCAACCAGCCTCGACTCACCGATGACGCCTCCTCGTTCCGGGGGCGTCGCTCCTAGTATGACGACCCCCGAATGGTCATGGTTTCGGGGCTGATCTGGCAAAACCCTCTTCGTGCCCTCCATCCTTATCAAGGATATCAAAGATGGCGCTCTTTGGCAATATCTGCCATTCAATAGGGGAGAGGACCATCCCATGGTGATGGTCCTCTCCCTGTGTCCGGGCCTAGTTCAAGCCGGACTCGCTGTGGAAGGAGTGGTACTGGTCCAGGAGGCTGACATAGCCGTTCATCGCCTTCTGAAACTCGTCGCTCCCGGGCATGGCGGTCGCCGCTGCCTCGATCGCTGCCGCATTCTCCCCGGCGAGGGTGGCCATCGCGAGGAACCGGGAGACGGCGGGGTTGGTATCAGCGTTGCCGCTCAGGCTGGTGTACCGGGTCATCTCCCCGGCCAGGGCGGCCACGGAGAAGCCGTCGGCGGACTGGCCGGAGGAGCGGTTGGCAAACCAGTTGCCCGCCTCGTACAGGTAGGTGTTCAGGGCGTCCAGGCCCTTCTGCAGATCGCTGTTGGGTGAGCCGGTCATGGCCATGACGGCATCGGGCTTGTAATCCACGGTGATGCTGACGTTGAAGGAGTTCTGCACAAGCCCCTCGGACATCAGCCGGGCCTTGGCGTCCGCCGCCGCCGTCTCGGTCATGTATGGGCCGGCGTAAACCTTGCTCAGTCCGTCGGCGCTCTTCGGGGTAACGGCAGCGGTGTACCCGGCCTCCGAGAGGGCCTTGGCGAGGTTGCGGGCAGCCCCGTCCGACCGGAAGGCACCCACCTGGACAAAGTGGATCTGGAACTCGTGGGGCTGCATCACCCCTGTGGTGCCGTCGGCGCTGCCAATACTGTTCTCAAGACCGGGAACCGGCTCGATCGCTGCGGTACCCCCATCACCGAGGCTGTTTCCGATCCAATCTCCCAGCTTCCAGGCCCCTGCCACGGCGAGCAGCACGGCCAGGATGAACGCGCCGCCCCACCGGTCGTTCATTTTCTTCTGCGCGGATCGACCAAACCGATGCATGATGTCCCCTCCCGCTTGGGTGGTTCCGCCCGCCGGTGGGGCGACACGAAGGGCGGCGGCCCATGGTGCCGGCCATCGCTTCGCTCGCCTGTGCGGGTCGTTTCCCCACCATCCCTATGCGAGGGGGCGATCGGGTATTCTACTCCTTTGCGGGAGAGCGTGGTGCCTGTCAGCCTCTCAGATGACGGCGGGCGGGCCCGACGGTGTAGAAAGAACCGGTGACCAGCACCAGATCGGAGGGGGCCGCCGCGCGCAGTGCCGCCTCCAGGGCCTCGGGCACCGTCCCCCCCACCAGGACGCGCCGATGGAAGCGGCGACAGACCTCCGCCAGCTCCTCGGCCGGGATCCGGCGCGGGCTTTCAGCCGTGGCGGTCCAGACCTGCTCCGCCAGCCCGAGGAGGGGCTGCACCATCTCCGCCACATCCTTGTCGGCCAGGGCGCCCACCACCAGCAGGACCGGGCGCCCCGGGAAATACTCCCGCACCGCCTCGGCGAGGGCGGCACACTTGGCCGGGTTGTGGGCGGCATCCAGCAGCACCGGCGCCCCTTCGCCACGGCTCAACAGCTCCAGCCGCCCGGGCCAAATCACAGCGGCCAGGCCGCGCCGGATCTCGGCCTCGCCGATCCCCGCCAGCTCCAGCACCCGCAGGGCGACCGCTGCGTTCGCCGCCTGATGGCGCCCCAGAAGCGGCAGCTCCACGCCGCGGTACCAGCCCCGGCCCCCCAGCAGGTCGAGAAGCTGCCCGGCGGGCCCGAACTCGGCCACCCGCCAGTCGGCGGCCGTCACCTCCACCAGGACGGCATCCTGGGCCAGGGCGATCTCCCGGATCACCTCCAGCGCCCCGGGGTGGTCGGTCCCTGTGACGCAGGGCACCGCCGGCTTGATGATCCCGGCCTTGTCCCGGGCGATGGCCTCGTGGGTTTTGCCCAGCCACTCGGTGTGGTCCAGCCCAATGTTGGTGATGCAGGTGACCACCGGATTGGTGATCACGTTGGTGGTGTCGTAGCGGCCCCCGAAGCCCACCTCCAGCACAAGGTAGTCCACCTGAAGCCGGGCGAACCAGAGAAAGGCCAGCACGGTGGTCAGCTCAAACTCGGTCAGCTGGTCGTGCCCCTCGGCGACCATCGCCTCCAGGTGGGGCACCACCTCCGTCACCAGCCCCGCCAGCTCCTCCCGGGGGATCTCAGCCCGGTTGATCTGCATCCGCTCTGTAAAACGCTCCAGGGCCGGCGAGGTGTAGAGCCCGACCCTGTACCCGGCGGCCCGCAGCCCCGCCTCTACCATGGCGGCCACCGACCCCTTGCCGCTGGTCCCCGTGATGTGGATGATCCGCCCACACCGGCGCTCCGGATTCCCCAGCCGCCGCAGCAGCTCAGCCGTCCGCTCCAGCCCCGGCTTGATCCCGAACTTGAGCAGGCCGTGCAGGTAGGTGATCGCCTCTTCGTAGGTCATGGAGGTCGCGCTCCCTTCAATATAACACGGATTACACGGAATATACGGATTACACAGATTATTTTTATAATTATTGAAAATATGTAACCGCGCCGTGGTGCGGTGCTTCGCACCAGCACCATTAATCCATCCACATTTTTGTATGTGTTTTATCCGTGTAATCCGTGTAATCCGTGGCAGTCAAGAAGAGGGCCAGGACAAACCCCTGGCCCTCCTCGCCTCACATCTGGCGCAGCATCGTCAGGCGGGCGCTGATCGAGGTCAGCTTCTCCTCGAGCGCCGCCGCCTCCTCGCGGGTCTTCTCGATCACCTCGGGCTTCGCCTTGGCCAGGAAGCCCTCGTTGGCCAGCTTGTTCTTCAGCTTGACCATCTCCGCCTCGGTGGCGGTGGCCTCCTTGGTCAGCCGCTCGATCTCCTTAGGGATGTCGATCAGGCCGCCCACCGGCACATAGATCTCAACCCCTGCCAGGACCGCCGTGGCAGCGTTGGCTGGCTTCTCCCCGGTCACCGCCTGGATCGTCAGGCCGGCGGTCTTGCCCAGGTTCTCGATGAAGCTGCGGCCCTCCTCGAGGATCGCCAGCGCCTCCGGGGTGGTCGCCATCAGGATCGCCTCGATCTTGGTGTGCTCACCCAGGCGGAACTCGGCTCGGATGGAGCGGAGCGCCTTGATCGTGTCGATGATCAGGCCCATCCGGTGGGCCGCCTCGGAGTCCTCCCAGGCGCCCAGGGGCGTGGGGTAGGGGGTGACAGAGATCGAGGGCTGCAGCTCGGTCAGGCCGGCCTGCCTGGCGATCTCCGGGGCGATCTTCACCGGCTTCGACCGGGCGGGGAGCTTCTGCCAGATCGCCTCGGTGATGAAGGGCATGAACGGGTGGAGCAGCCGGAGCGTCCCCTCCAGCACGATTGCCAGCGTCTCCTGGGCCGCCGCCCGGGAGGCGTCCTCCTTGTTGTAGAGGCGGGGCTTCACCAGCTCGATATACCAGTCGCAGAACTCGCTCCAGATGAAGTCGTAGATCGCCCGGGCGGCCTCGCCGTACTGGTACTCACCCAGCAGGCGGTCCACATCCTTGACCGTGTCGTTGAACCGGTGCTGTATCCAGCGGTCGGTCAGGTTGTAGTCGCCCTCGCAGTGGACATCGTCCGGGTTCCAGTCCTCCAGGTTCATCAGGACGAACCGGCTGGCGTTCCAGAGCTTGTTGGCGAAGTTCCGGGCGGCCTCCACCTTGTCGATCTGGAAGCGGATGTCGTTACCGGGGGTGGAGCCGGTCACCAGCATGAACCGGAGCGCATCGGTGCCGTACTGGTTGATCACATCCAGCGGGTCGATGCCGTTGCCCAGCGACTTGGACATCTTCCGGCCCTGGCTGTCGCGAATCAGACCGTGCAGCACCACCGTGTGGAAGGGGTTCTTGCCGGTCAGCTCGATGCCGCTGAAGATCATCCGGGCCACCCAGAAGAAGAGGATGTCATAGCCGGTGATCAGCACATCGTTGGGGTAGAAGTAGTCCAGGTCCTTGGTCTTCTCCGGCCAGCCCAGGGTGGAGAAGGGCCAGAGCGCCGAGGAGAACCAGGTGTCCAGGGCGTCCTCGTCCTGGTGGATCTTCGTGGAGCCGCAGTGACCGCAGGCGGTCGGATCAGTCTCCTCGCAGGTCTGCTTGCCACAATCGTCGCAGTACCAGACCGGGATCCGGTGGCCCCACCAGATCTGGCGGGAGATGCACCAGTCCTGGATGTTCTCCATCCAGTGGAGGTAGACCTTGGTGAACCGCTCGGGGACGATCTTGATCTCCCCCGACTCCACCGCCCGGGCGGCCGGCTCGGCCAGCGGCTTCATCTTCACATACCACTGCTTGGAGATCAGCGGCTCCACCACGGTGTCGCAGCGGGCGCAGCAGCCCACCGAGTGGCGGTGCGGCTCCACCTTGACCAGCCAGCCCTCCGCCTCGGCATCGGCCACGATCCGCTTGCGGCACTCGTAGCGGTCCAGCCCGGGGTACTTGCCGCCCGCCTCGGTGATCTCGCCCTTCAGGCCGATCACCTGGGGCATCTCCAGGCCGTGGCGCAGCCCCATCTCGAAGTCATTCGGGTCATGGAAGGGCGTCACCTTGACACAGCCCGTGCCGAACTCCTTGTCGACATAGCTGTCAGCGATGATCGGAATCAGCCGTCCGGTGGCGGGGTGCTTCAGCATCTTGCCCACCAGGTGGGTGTAGCGCTCATCCTCCGGGTTGACGGCCACGGCGGTATCGCCCAGCATCGTCTCCGGGCGGGTGGTGGCCACCTCGATGTGGCCGGAGCCATCCTCCAGCGGGTAGCGGAAGTGCCAGAGGAAGGAGTCCCGCTCCTCATACTCCACCTCGATGTCCGACAGGGCCGTCTGGTCCTTGGGGCACCAGTGGGTGATGCGGGTGCCCTGGTAGATCAGCCCCTTCTTGTAGAGCTGCACGAAGAAGGAGCGGACCGCCCGGGAGAGGTTCTCATCCATGGTGAAGGCCTCTCGGCTCCAGTCCACCGAGACACCGAGCTTCCGCAGCTGGCCGTTGATGGTGCCCTGGTACTTTTCCTTCCACTCCCAGGTCTTGGCGACGAAGGCCTCACGACCCAACTGATGCCGGGTCGGTCCGCCCGACTTCCGCAGGTCCTCCTCCACCCGGATCTGGGTGGCCAGACCGGCGTGGTCGGTGCCGGGGACATAGAGGGTGGGGTAGCCCTGCATCCGCTTCCACCGGATCAGGATGTCGATCATGGTGTTGTTCAGGGCATGGCCCAGGTGGAGGGTGCCCGTCACGTTGGGTGGCGGAATCACGATGGTGAAGGGCTGCCGCCCCTCGATGATGGGGGCCTGGTAGAGCCTCGCGTCCATCCAGTACTGGTAATACTGCTCTTCGACCTGCTTCGGGTCGTAGCGGGAGGCCAGTTCGGTTGAGAGTCGCTGCTCCTCGGACATGTCAGTAACCTCCTCAATAGATAAAAACCCCGGCTGTCCCATAAGGACGAGCCGGGGCTCGCGGTACCACCTTACTTCCCCCGCCGCTTGAGGCAACAGCGGGGACTCTCTTGCGCTGTAACGGGCGAAGCCCGGCGCTCCCTACTGACCCACTGGCGGGCGTTCAGGAGAGCGGCATCAGCGGCGACTTCGTTCTGGCCATGCCCGGGAACCCTTGCACCCGATGGGGTTCCCTCGCTGTGGGTGGCGGGATGAACTACTCCTCCGCGTCAACGCCTTTCATACAAGTTGGTATACCGTCATCATAGAATCCAGGATGCCTCTTTGTCAACGTCCTGATGTATGATTACCCGACAGCCACGGGCTGCTGCGCCCCCCAGCGGTGTCGGGGCAGGTTCATCAGCAGGACCGGTGCCGGATCATGGCGCCGGACGCTGGCCGGCAGGATCCCCTGCTTCCGGAAGCCCAGCCGCTCATAGAGCCGGATCGCCCGTTGGTTCGTCGCAAAGACCCGCAGGTAGACCGCCTTGAGGTGCATCTGCTCAAAGGCCAGGGCGAGGGAGTGGATCATCGCAGCGGTGCCCAGCCCCTGTCCCCAGCACTCCTTGACGCCGAGGCAGATACGGATCTCAGCCGTGCCGTTTCGCCAGTTGATCTGAGCCAACTCCACCTCACCCACCGGCCGCTGACCTGTCTCAATGATCCAGGCCCGGGCGTTGCGCTGGTGGCGGAGCCCCTGGAACCACTCCTCCGGGGACTGCTCCGCAAAACGGCGCCCCATGAGGGCCTCGATCACGGGGTCGGCATCCCAGGCCCGCAGGAGCGGGAGGTCTGCAGCTTCGACCGGGCGAAGGAGAATCTCCCCGCCGGGCAGAACGGCGGTGGCGATCCGGTCCGTCATCTGTTTGCTCTCCGTCGTTTCCATGCAGCTTACCAGCCCGTCCTCTGCTCTAGTATCGGGTATACCGGTTCAGGGCTGTGGTTTCGACGGATGACGACGGCCTCCCTCCAGGGAATTGTTGCAGGCTCCGTCAATCGCAGGGCTAGTCCTTGAGTTCCTGGTAGATCCGGACAAGGGATTCATAGAGCTCCTGGCGCTGGGCATCGTCCCATACGTCGCTGAGAGAGCCCATCTCCCTGGACAGCTCACGCTCGATCTCGATTACCCTCCGGCCCTTCTCCGTCAACTGGACGGTGATCACACGCCGGTCATCCCGGCTGCGCTCCCGCTTCAGCCACTCGTCCCGCTCCAGGCGGTCCACGATCCCCGTCACGTTGCCGCGGCTGCAGTTGAGGTGTTCGCTGAGGCCGCCCAGGGTCAGTTCCTGGTTCTGGACCGCAGCCAGGAGCAGCTGGTACTGGGGTGTAGTAAGGCCGTAGTTGGCTGTGAGGAATCTGTCGAAGCGCCGGGCAATGAGGTCGGAGATGAGCTGAATCAGCGGTAGAACGCCATCCGGCTGCATGGGCTTCTGGCGGACCATCTCCATTGTCGTCGGCTGGACCTGATTCATCAACGCTCCCTCCTCATCCCATCATGCACATGTTCGGTCGTCTTTTCTGTACTTTTATTCCATTCCTATTATATCAAGGATGGGACATTCGTCAACTATCTTTTGCTATTTTTCCTGTTCAATAGGCAAAAAGGGTGTTATTGTAATGAAACCCAAATCATCATCATACCGAATGTATGGTGGACCGTGTTAGATATCTTTGCTAGGATAATTAAGATCGGATCACTTTTCCCTTGGAGGAATGACCCCGTGCGGATTCGGACCTGGCAGGCCGATGGCCTCTTGATGGCCGTTGCGGCGGTGTGGGGCGCCACCTTTCCCCTCGTCAAGAACGCTACCGACCTTTCGGCCGGCGGCGTGCCCACGTACTGGTTCCTGGCGGCCCGCTTCACCCTGGGAGCGGTGCTGCTGGCCCTCCTCTTCTGGCGGCGGCTCCGAAACCTGCCTGCCGCCACATGGGGCGCCGGTGCGCTGCTCGGGCTCTTCCTCTTCTCGGGCTATGCCTTTCAGACCTTCGGCCTCGCCTATACCTCCAGCGCCAAGGCGGCGTTCATCACCGGCCTGTCGGTGGTGATCGTGCCGGTCCTGGCCGTGCTCTGGCTGAAGCGCCGGCCCGCTCCCGGCTCCTGGCTCGGGGTGGCTGCCGCCACCGTCGGACTGGGGCTCCTTTCGTTGAACGCCGACCTGCTGCCCACCTACGGGGACCTTCTGGTCTTCCTCTGCGCCGTCAGCTTCGGGTTGCACATTGCCGGGGTGAGCCGGTTCGGGGGGAAGCATGATTCGGTGGCCCTGGCGATCATCCAGATTGGCACGGCCGCCGGTCTCTCCTGGGTCCTGCACCTGCTGGAGAGGGGGACCCTGGGGCCCGGGGTGGCGGATGTGGGCTGGTGGAGCGGCCCCGCACAGGTGGTGATGGCCACCGTGATCTGCGGGGTCCTGGCCACCGCAGCCGCTTTTCTTCTCCAGAACGTCCTGCAGCCTTTCACCACGCCCACGCACACGGCGCTGATCTTCTCGGCTGAGCCGGTCTGGGGGGCGATCTTCGCCTACATCCTGGTTGGGGAGGTCCTCACGGTCCGGGGCTATGTGGGCGCCGCCTTCATCCTGGCCGGGATGATCCTGGCGGAGTTGCCGATCGGCGGGCGACAGCAGCCGGTTGTGGTCGAGGGGGATTGACTCAAAAGGGGCGGCAGTCGCACGACTGCCGCCCCCGTTTATCTGTCCGTTCAGAACCGGAACTGCTCCGCCTGCTTGCGCAGCGCCGTGGCGGTCTGCGCCACCCTCTCGGCCAGCTCCACCATCTGGCCCACCGTCGTCCGCACCTGGAGGGATGAGGTCGCCATGGACTCCACCGCCTGATGGTTCCGCCGGGAGCCCTCCTCCACCCCGCTGATCAGTGCGGTGACCTCCTGAGCGCTGGAGAGCATCTGCTCTGCCGCCGCTGCGTTCTCCTCCGCAATGGCGGAGAGCTGCACCGTTGCGTTCACCACCTGGCTGCTTGCCGCAGCAATCTCCTCCGAAGCGGCCGAGATCGACTCCACCTGCGCCTGTGTCTCAGCCACGGCGGCGAGAATCCCCTCCAGCGCCTCTCCGGCCTTGCGGGAGAGGAGAACACCCTGCTCCACGTCACGGGTGCCTGCCTCCATGGTCTCCACCACGGCATCGGCGCCGTGCCGCAGGGCTTCAATCCGCCCGGTGATCTCGCCGGCAGCGGTCCGCGACCGCTCTGCCAGCCGCCGCACCTCGGTGGCGACCACCGCGAAGCCCTTGCCGTGCTCGCCCACCCGAGCCGCCTCAATGGCGGCGTTCAGCGCCAGCAGATCGGTCTGTCCGGCAATCTCCGTGATCAGCTGCAGGATCTCGTCCACGTGGCTGAGCGACTGGCTCAGGTGGCGCAGCTTCTCGGCTGCATCCAGCACCCGTGCCCGGACCTGATCCATGCCCTCCGCCGAGAGCTGGACGGCCTGTCTGCCGTCTTCGGCAGCCTTCCGGGTGCGACCGGCCGCCCCGGACACCACGCCGGCGCTCGCAGCCACCTGCTCGATGGCCTCCGCCATCTCGCGCACCGTCTCCGCCGCCCGCTCCACCTCCTGGGCCTGAGCCTGGGCTCCGGCTGCCACCTGGCCGGCCGCTTCCATCAGCTCCCGAACCGCCCGGGTGCCGCTGGCCACCTGCAGCGCCTGCTGCTCGCTGGTCTGGCGGACGCTCTCGATCTCATGGCTCGATGCCTCGATCGCCTGATTGGATTCCCGGGCGCTGCTCCCCAGCTGGCCTGCTGCGGTGTCCAGGGAGCCGGAGGTGGTCGCCATGGTCCGGACCATCTCGGTCAGCCGGGTGGCCATCTCGTTGTAGGCCGCGGTGATCCTGCCCACCTCGTCCATGCTGGTCACGGGAATCGCTCCAGCCGAGAGGTCCCCCCGGGCGATTTGCTCCATCCCCTGCTGCAACCGCAGGATGGGGCGGACCACCAGGTTGGAAAAGAGGATCGATGCTGCGATCGCCACCAGGATGAGCGGTAGGGTGACCTGCAGCGCGTCGATCCGCATCTTCTGCGCCAGCAGATCCACCTGGTCGGGCTGGAGCCCGGCCTCCAGGGCTGCGGACTGGAAACCCCGCAGAACGGCGAAGCCCACCAACAAGACCGGTAAGACCGCCCAGGTGACGAGAGTTGCGATGGTCCGTGGCCTGAAGTTCCATTGCAGCGGGTTGAACAGGCGCGAAAGTCGCATGGACGGTTTACCTCCAGCACATTCGTTGAGTAGAGAGTAGACTAATGCCCCTGATAAGAAATGCTATCACAGGACCGTACATGGATGAATACCCTAAATTGAGTCCCCTTTGACGACGCGATTGACCCACTGCCATAGTTCTTCACGCCCAGTCCGCTCCTCGGCGGAGAAGATCAAGATCGGTTCGACGCCCGAGTCGACCGGTGTTTGCGGACCCGGCGTGAGAATGGAGCGGAGGCCCAGCCCCTGGACGATCTGCTTGAGGTGGGCGGGCCACTGGGTGCGGCCTACCTTGTCCGCCTTGGTGGCCAGGCAGAGCCGGACCCGGCCGTGGTGGCGCAGCCAGTCCCACATGGCCACATCCTCACGGCTGGGCGGATGGCGGAGGTCTACAATCTGGATCACCGCCCGCAGGGTCGGGCGATTGAGCAGGTAGGACTCGATCAGCTTCTGCCACTGCTGTCGCTGCGACGCCGATACCTTGGCGTAGCCGTACCCGGGCATATCGACCAGGTAGAACGCCCCGGTCCGGTGGGCCGCTTCCCGGGCGGAGCCCTTCAAGGTGAACCGGTCGGTCTTGTCATCCGGCGCCTTGGGATCGCCCAGCTTTGGCTTCCCCTCCGGCCAGATGCGGTAGAAGTTGAGGGTCTGCGTCCGCCCCGGGGTGTTGGAGGTGCGCGCCAGCTTGTTGTTCAGGGTGAGGGCGTTGATCATCGAGGACTTGCCCACGTTCGACCGGCCGGCCAGGGCGATCTCCGGCAGTTCATCGGCTGGGAACTGCGCGGCTGCGGCTGCGCTCAGGACGAATTCAGCAAAGAGAGCCATGCGTGGTTAACCTCCTCCTGCGGAAAGGCGGAGGGAACCGTGTTCCCCCCGCCTCGTTTCATTGCTTTCCGCCTCCGAAGCGGCTTAGACCACCGGGCCATCCGGGTGAGGCGCATCGACCGTCATCGCATCGGGCGGCGGGACCATCGCCTCATCGCCCTCCTTTACATCGGCCAGGGCGATGCGGAGAACCTCATCCATGTGCTCCACCAGATGGATCTCCAGCTTCTTGCGAATGTTGCCGGGGATGTCCTCCAGGTCCTTCTCATTCTCCTTGGGGAGGATGATGTCGGTGATGCCGGCCCGATGGGCTGCCAGTACCTTCTCCTTGACGCCGCCAATCGGCAGGACCCGGCCCCGGAGAGTGATCTCACCGGTCATCGCCACGTTGGCCTTCACAGGCCGCCTGGTCAGGGCCGAGACGACGGCGGTGGCCATGGAGATGCCGGCGGAAGGACCTTCCTTCGGCACCGCGCCCTCCGGAACGTGAATGTGGATATCGTTCTTGGTGTGGAAGTCCTCCTCCACGCCCAGCTCCTTCGCCCGGCTGCGGATGTAGGAGAAGCCCGCCTGCGCCGACTCCTTCATCACCTCGCCCAGCTTGCCGGTCAGGAGGAGCGAGCCCTTCCCCCGCATAATCGAGACCTCGATGGGCATCACATCGCCGCCCACCTCGGTGTAGACCATGCCGGTGGCCACGCCCACCTGGTCTTCCTTGGCCTTCTTGCCCCAGGCATAGCGCGGGGCGCCCAGGTAGACGTGCAGGTTCTGGGTGGTGACCCGGGCCACCTGGCTGTCGCCGGCGGCGATCTCGCGGGCCGCCTTGCGGCAGACGTTGGCGATCTGGCGCTCCAGGTTCCGGACGCCCGCCTCCCGGGTGTACTCCCGCACGATGGAGCGGAGCACGTTCTCCGAGACCTCCAGGTTCTCCTCGGTCAGCCCGTGGTCCCGCCGCTGCTTCGGCAGCAGGTGCCGCTTGGCGATCTCGACCTTCTCATCCTCGGTGTAGCCGGAGATGGTGATCAGCTCCATGCGGTCCAGCAGGGGGCGGGGGATGTTCCAGACCACGTTGGCCGTGGTGATGAAGAGGACATTCGAGAGGTCGAAGGGCGCCTCCAGGTAGTGGTCAGAGAAGGCAGCGTTCTGCTCCGGGTCCAGCACCTCCAGCAGCGCCGAGGCGGGGTCGCCCCGGAAGTCGGAGGACATCTTGTCGATCTCGTCCAGCAGGAAGACGGGGTTCTTGGAGCCCGCCTGCCGCATGCCCTGGATGATCCGACCGGGCAGGGCACCCACGTAGGTGCGGCGGTGGCCCCGGATCTCCGCCTCGTCCCGGACGCCGCCCAGGGAGATGCGGACGAACTTCCGCCCCAGGGCGTTGGCCACCGACTTGGCCAGGCTGGTCTTGCCGACCCCGGGAGGGCCGGCCAGGCAGAGGATGGGACCCTTCATCTTGGCGACCAGCTTCCGGACGGCCAGGTACTCCAGGATGCGGTCCTTCGGCTTCTTCAGGCCGAAGTGCTCATCCTCCAGGATCTGCTCCGCCCGCTTCAGGTCGATGGTGTCGTCGGTCAGCTTGTTCCAGGGGAGGCTGGTGATCCAGTCGAGGTAGTTGCGCACCACCACCGCCTCGGCGGCCATGGGCGGCATCTTCTCCAGCCGGTCGACCTCCCGGAGCGCCTTCTCCTTTACATCGTCGGGCAGACCCAGTTCCTCGATCTTCTTGCGGAACTCCTCGGACTCGGTGCCCTTCTCGTCCCGCTCGCCCAGCTCCTTCTGGATCGCCTTGATCTGCTCCCGCAGGTAGTACTCCCGCTGGGTCTTCTCCATCTGCTTCCGCACCCGGACGTTGATCTTCCGCTCGAGGTCCAGGACCTCCATCTCCCGGGTGAGGATGTCGGAAACTCGCTCCAGCCGCTCGGTTACATCGAAGGCTTCGAGCACCGACTGCTTGTCCTTCATCTCCAGGTTGGTCAGGTAGGCGACGATGGTGTCTGCCAGCCGACCCGGCTCCTCCACCTGCACCGCGGTGACCAGCGACTCCGGCGGCACCTTCTTGGAGGACTTGATGTACCGCTCATACTGGTTGACCACCATCCGCATCAGCGCCTCGGTCTCGGGGGTCTTGGCCGGATCCTCCGGCGCCTCCTCCACCGCCGCCCGCAGGCAGGGCTCCTCCTCGGTGTAGTGATCAATTCGGGCGCGGCAGATCCCCTCGAAGACGACCTTGATCGTCCCGCCCGGTACCTTCACCACCTGTTTGATCTCGACCACGGTACCAACCGTGAAGATATCGTCAGGGCCGGGGGTTTCAACCTTTGCATCCTTCTGCATGGCCAGCACCATGCGCCGGTTCTCATTCATCGCCTGATCTACCGCTCGAATCGACTTCTCACGCCCGACCTCCAGGGGGACGATAAAGGTTGGGAAGACGATCTGACCCTTCAGCGGCAGCAGCGGGAGGTTGCTCAGCTTCCCCGTTCGCTCGTTGGCCACCGGTTTCACCTCCTGGCAATGCCCTTGATCTAGATTCTAGCACATGTAGCGCTCGCATCCACCCATCTGAATACAAAGCACTTGTGTTACCTTAAGACGTGATTTATGTGCATCCGGGTTCGCGCCCCGGGGATGGGGAATCTTTATAGCGGCCTTAGCTTTCGCTCCGCCGGACCCGCCTATACGAGGCAGCGAGCAGGAGAGCCCCCGGCCGTGCGGAGGCTCTCGCTCCTCAGGAGTCGACGCCGGAGACAGAGACAGCGGGTTGCGGGAGCGCCGGAATCTCCAGGGCCGGAACCGGCAGCACCCGCTCCTGCTGGGTTGGCTCCGCCTCAATCGCAAACGCCAGGGAAAAAAGCTGGTCCAGCCGCTCCACCGGAATCACGGTGATCCCCTTCAGCTCCCGGAAGGACTCCTGCCAGTTCTCCCGGGGGATGGCGACCCGGGTGCAGCCCGCCTGGCGTGCGGCCTCCACCTTGGCCACCACCCCGCCCACCGGCTTGACCAGCCCCCGGATCGAGACCTCACCGGTCATGGCCAGCCGGTTGTCCACCGGCTCACCCGTGAAGGCGCTGTAGATGCCTGTGGCAATCGCAACCCCGGCGCTCGGACCGTCCACCGGGACCCCGCCGGGGAAGTTGACGTGGATGTCGTAGTCCCGTGGATCCTCCTCCAGGTACTGCTTCAGCACCGTCAGGACGTTCTCCACTGACCCCTTGGCCATCGACTTGCGCCGCATGGTCCGGCCGGGACCGCCGACCTCCTCCTCATCGACCACGCCCGTCACGGTCACCAGTCCGTGGCCGGGGGATTTGGCCCGCCGCACATCCACCTCCAGTTCCAGGAGGTGGCCCACGTTGGGGCCGCTCACCGCCAGCCCGTTGACGCAGCCGACCAGCGGCCGGGACGGGATCCGCCGGTCGGGGCGGGGCTGCAGTTGACCGGAGTTGATCACCCACTCCACCTCGGACTGGGGAATCGTCTTGATGCCGGTGCCGGTCAGGATGCCGGCGGCAATCTGGATGATATTGACCGCCTCACGGCCGTTGGTGGCGTACCGCTTGATCACATCCAGGGCGCCCGGCTCGATCGAGACCCCGACCTTCTCCGCAGCCCGCCTGGCCACCTGGGCCACCTCGTCGGGCAGCAGGGGCCGGAAGAAGATCTCCATGCAGCGGGAGCGGATCGCCGGCGGGATCTCGTGGGGCAGGCGAGTGGTAGCACCCACCAACCGGAAGTCCGCCGGCAGCCCATTCTCAAAGATATCCTTGATATGGGTCGGCACGTTCGGATCTTCCTCACTGTAGTAGGCCGACTCCAGGTGGACCTTCCGGTCCTCCAGTACCTTCAGGAGCTTATTCATCTGAACCGGGTGGAGTTCACCGATCTCATCGAGAAAGAGCACACCCCCGTGCGCCCGGGTGACCGCCCCCGGCTTGGGCTGCGGAATGCCGGCGATGCCCAGGGGCCCCGCCCCCTGATAGATCGGATCGTGAACCGAGCCGATCAGCGGGTCGGCAATGCCACGCTCGTCGAAGCGGGCGGTGGTGGCATCCAACTCGACAAAGGCGGCATCCTTCTTGAAGGGCGAAATCGGGGTCCGCTTCGCCTCCTCCAGCACCAGGCGGGCCGCCGCCGTTTTGCCTACCCCAGGCGGGCCGTAGATCAGCACATGCTGCGGGTTCGGACCGCAGAGCGCCGCCCGCAGCGCCCGCAGCCCCTCCCTCTGGCCCACGATCTCGTCAAAGTTGGTGGGGCGGGTCTTCTCTGCGAGCGGCTCGGTCAGGCTGATCGCCCGCATGCGCCGCAGCTTATCCATCTCCTTGCGGGACTCCTTTTCGACCGCCACCCGGCTCCCTTGCTGGCTCCGCAGCAGGTTCCAAAAGTAGAGGCCGATCACGATCGCGAAGAACACCTGAATGATCGTCAGGATGCTGCCCAAGGCCATGCTCTTCGAAACCCTCCTCCCGCCGCTCTCTCTGTGAAGAGTAGTATTCCGCGGCAGCAGGGCTCGAATGCTGGATGAACATTCCGGGCATGAAAGGTTTGGCAGGGCGCCCGCGGGCTGCCGGGTAACGAAGGCGCCCTGTGGATTTTCCCACAGGGCGCTCGCTGTTCGGTTAGGCCGACTCTTCCTTCTTCACCCGGCGGCTCTTGGCATCCGTGGAGGTGACCAGGAGCGGCTCCTCCTTCTTCTGCACCACGTCCTTGGTGATCACGCACTTCGAGACGTCGGTGCGGGAGGGGACCTCGTACATCACGTCGGTCATGATGTCCTCGATGATCGCCCTCAGGCCGCGGGCACCGGTGTTGCGCTTCAGCGCCTCCTTGGCGATGGCCCGGATGGCCTCATCCTTGAACTCCAGATCGATGTTATCCATCTGGAGCAACTTCTGGTACTGCTTCACGAGGGCGTTCTTGGGCTCCTGGAGGATCTTCACCAGCGCCTCCTCATCGAGGGCGTCGAGGGTGACAATCACCGGCAGGCGGCCCACGAACTCGGGGATCAGGCCAAACTTGAGCAGGTCCTCCGGCAGGATCTGCGCGAGCATCTCGCCCACGTTCTGATCCTTCTTGGACCGGATCTCGGCGCCGAAGCCCATCCCCCGCTTGCCGACGCGGTTGGCGATGATCTTGTCGATCCCGTCGAAAGCGCCGCCGCAGATGAAGAGGATGTTGGTGGTGTTGATCTGGATGAACTCCTGATGGGGGTGCTTCCGGCCGCCCTGCGGCGGCACGGAGGCGATCGTCCCCTCCAGGATCTTCAGCAGCGCCTGCTGCACACCCTCACCGGAGACGTCCCGGGTGATCGAGGGGTTCTCAGACTTACGGGCAATCTTATCGACCTCGTCGATATAGACAATGCCCTTTTCGGCCTTTTCAATGTCGTAGTCGGCTGCCTGAATCAGCTTCAGGAGGATGTTTTCCACATCTTCACCGACGTAGCCGGCCTCGGTCAGGCTCGTCGCATCCGCAATGGCGAAGGGGACGTTCAGAATGCGGGCCAGGGTCTGGGCCAGAAGCGTCTTGCCCGAACCGGTGGGGCCGAGCATGACGATATTGGACTTCTGCAGCTCGACATCATCGAGCTTGTTGCCCATGTTAATCCGCTTGTAGTGGTTGTAGACAGCCACCGCCAGCGTCCGCTTTGCCCGCTCCTGCCCGATCACGTATTGATCGAGGATCGCCTTGATTTCGGTCGGCTTGGGGACGTCCTTTAGCTCGAAATCGACCTCTTCGTTCAGCTCTTCCTCGATGATCTCGTTGCAGAGCTCGATGCACTCGTCGCAGATGTAGACCCCAGGGCCCGCGACGAGCCGCTTCACCTGGTCCTGGAACTTGCCGCAGAAGGAGCACTTCAGCTGGCCTTTGTCCTCACCCGTGAACTTGAACATTCCCCCACCCCTTTCTTTAGCGTGCGGTACGGCTCGCCTTATCCCGGGGGTGAACCACTTCGTCGACCAGACCGTATGCCTTGGCTTCTTCAGCGGACAACCACCGATCCCGCTCGGTGTCGGCCTTAATGCGTTCGATGGACTGCCCGGTGTGCTTGGCGAGAATCTCGGCCATCTGCTCCTTGGTCTTGATGGCCTCCCGCGCCGTGATCTCGATATCGGTCACCTGCCCACCGACACCGCTCAGGTGCGGCTGGTGGATCATGACACGCGCATTGGGGAGCGCATAGCGCTTACCGGTGCCGGCGGCCAACAGCAGGGCTCCCATGGAGGCGGCAAGCCCCACCACGGTGGTGTTGACCGGCGACTTGATGTGCTGCATGGCGTCGTAGATGCCGAGGCCCGCAGAGACCGAGCCGCCAGGCGAGTTGATATAGAGATTGATCTCCTTATCCGGATCATCGCTCTCCAGGAACAGGAGCTGGGCGATGATCACATTGGCCACCTGGTCATCGACCGGCGTCCCGAGGAAGATGATCCGATCCTTTAACAGTCGGCTATAGATGTCGTAAGACCGTTCCCCACGGTTCGTCTGCTCAATGACGTAAGGAATCAGGTAGCTCATAGTCTGACCTCCTCTACCCGCGACTTATACCGAAGAACACTACCCTTGGGCGGTGTTCAGGTTAACCAGGTGCTCGATCGTCTTCTGCACCAGGAGTCCTTCCCGCATCCGAGCCCGGTAGTTCGGGTTCTTGCGGAGCTTCTTGATGTCAGCCTCCTGGCCCTTATACATGGAGAGCAGCTTGTCGAACTCCGCTTCAATCTCCGCCTCGGAGACGGAGATGCCCTCCTTCTTGGCAACGGCAGCGAGGACCAGGTCGTTCTTGACCGACCGCTTGGCCGCCGCATCGAACTCCACATGCAGATCATCGTGGGTCTTCCCCGTCGCCTGATACCACATGTCGATGGTGAAGCCCTGGCGGGAGAGCTGGTGCTCAAAGTCGTGGATCATCTCATGGACCTTGTTATGCACGAGAACGTGGGGAATCTCCACGGAGGCCTCGCCGGCCACCGCCTCGATCACCTTGTTCTGGAACTCGCGCTCGGCGGTCGCCTGAGCGGACTCAATGAGACGATTCTTGATGTCCGCCCGGAGTTCCTCCATGGTGCTGAACTGGCTGACCTGCTGGGCGAACTCATCGTTCAGCTCGGGGAGCTCCTTCTTCTTGACTTCCTTGACGGTCACCTTGAAGAGAGCGGCCTTGCCGGCCAGGTGCTCTGCATGGTACTCCGCCGGGAAGGTGACGGTCACATCGCGGCTCTCGCCGGCCTTGGCGCCGATCAGCTGCTCCTCGAAGCCGGGAATGAAGGTGTTGGAGCCGACCTCCAGGGTGTAGTTCTCACCCTTGCCGCCCTCGAAGGGGACGTCGTCCACAAAGCCCTCGAAGTCGATGACGGCGAAGGAGCCGGCCTTGACCTCGCCCTCCTCGTCGGTCACCAGGGTGGCGAGCCGGCTGCGAAGGTTGTTGATCTGCTCCTCGACCTGCTCATCGGAGACCTCGGCGCTGGGCTTTTCCAGGCCGAACCCGGAAAGCTTGCCGAGGGTGACCTCGGGGCTGACCTGAACCTTGCCCTTGAAGATGAAGGGAAGGCCCTCTTCAGCCTGAACCAGTTCGATCTCGGGCTGGTCGATGGGCTCGACATCGCCCTGAAGAACCGCAGCGGTATAGGCCTGGGGGAGAACCTGCTCCACAGCTTCCTGGACGAGGGTCTCCTTTCCGTAGGTGCGCTCAAAGAGAGCCCTCGGAGCCTTGCCCTTGCGGAAGCCGGGGATGGTCACCTGCTGATTGACCTTCTTGAACGCCGTTTCGATGGCCCTGGAGAACTCCTGCGCCTCCACCTCCACCTGAAACTGCATCCAATTGCTCTCTAACTTGTCCCAGGTCGCCTTCATCTATTCTCCCCCTCAAAAGTCAGTATATGGCCTCGATGAGAGACGGCCACATACGGCATCTCCAGCCAAAACGCATGGCTGCAACTTTAGTATTATACCACGGGGTTCCGCTTCAAACAACGAACTGCGTTCTGGAGTTATGACGCTGACACAGGGGGGAAAGGTTCGGTCGAGATCGCCCCCGACCCAGGCGGGGGGCGCGTTTCAGCCAACAGTACGGGTAGCGAAATGTTTTACTCATCTTGGAAGAGAAGGTGTGTTCATCCTTTTCATATTACCTTCCACATTCGTTTGACTTGCTCCTGCTTCAGCGCCGAGTTTTTTTGGCGTGCACCGAGGGTTTCATCCGGTCCAGAGTATACCCCGCCCGGTAGTTACTTGTGACCAAATCGGTACCGATCCGGCAGAGACCGGTTGAGTAAGCGCCCTCCCCCTCGTAAAATGGCGTACGGAAATACCCCTACCGGTATGGGTAAGCATTCGGATGAGGAGGCCTCTCCTATGGCGGAGATGTCACGGCGTAAGTTCCTGGCGCGCTCCCTGGCTGCGGGCGCAGCGGGGGCCAGTATCTTGTACGGTCTGGCTCCTGCCACCGCTGCCGCGGGGGCGGTGCCCTGGGGTTCGGTGATCGACCTGACCAAGTGCGACGGCTGCAGGGGGGAGAAGGTGCCGCTCTGCGTCCAGGCCTGCCGCACGAAGAACGCGGACCGATTCCCGGAGCCGGTCAAGCCGATCATGGACTACTGGCCGCAGAAGAAGCATGAGGACTGGTCTGACAAGCGGGGCCTCACCACCCGCCTCACCCCGTACAACTGGACCTATGTGGAGACGGTGACGGTGGAGGTCGACGGGAAGCAGGAGACGGTCTCGGTGCCTCGCCGCTGCATGCACTGCGAAAACCCGACCTGCATGAACATCTGTCCCTTCTCGGCCATTGAGCAGCACGCCGAGGGGATGGTGGAGATCCACCAGGATTCGTGCATGGGCGGTGCCAAATGCCGGGATGTCTGCCCGTGGGGGATCCCGCAGCGCCAGGCAGGGGTGGGGCCCTACCTGAACAGGCGCCCGAGTACGTGGGCGGCGGCGCCATGTTCAAGTGTGACGGCTGCATCGACCTGGTCAAGGAGGGGAAGCAGCCGGCCTGCCAGACCGCCTGCCCCAAGGGGGCCATCACCTTCGGTCCCCGCGAGGAGATGCGGGAGCTGGCCCACCGGCGGGCCGAGGAGATCGGCGGCTATATCTACGGCGAGACGGAGAATGGGGGCACCTCTACCCTCTATGTCTCGCGGGTGCCCTTTGAGAAGATCGACGCGGCGATCAAGCAGGCGAAGGCGAAGGACGCCAAGCCGGGGCGGCCGGGCATGCCGGTCGGGATCGGCAACTTCCTGGACACGCCGAACGGCATGGCCCTCTCCATGGCCATCGCACCCATCGCCGGCATCGCGGCGGCCCTGGTCGGAGCGGCGCGGATCATGAAGAAAGGGGATGACGTGTAATGGCTGGCAAGCCTCAAGTAAAGCGGCACAGCCTGTCGGACCGGATCGTCCACTGGGCGACCGCCCTCTCCATCTTCCTGCTGATCTTCAGCGGCATCGGGCAGATGCCGATGTACAAGCGCTACATGGTGGCGGACCTCCCGGGGATGGCCTGGACGGCCAACTATGCGATCACCCTGAAGATGCACTACCTCGGGGCGCTCGTCCTCCTGGCGGTGGCAGCCTTCCATGTCACGTACTCCCTTCGGGCCAAGCGGTTCGGGCTCCTCCCGCGCCGGGGGGACCTGAAGGAGTCGGTCGAGATCATCAGGGCCATGCTGACCGGCAAGCCTGAACCCCCCTCGGGCAAGTTCCTGGCGGAGCAGCGGCTGGCCTATGCCTTCATCGCCGGCACGGTGGCGCTGCTGATCCTGACCGGGGTGCTGAAGGTGGTCAAGAACCTGGGGGTCAGCCTCCCCTACGAGCTGCTCTGGTGGAACACCCTGCTGCACAACATCGGCACGGGGCTGATCATCTTCGGGATCATCGCCCACCTGGCGGCCTTCGCCCTGAAGCCCAACCGGCCGCTGATCAAGTCGATGTTCACCGGCACGGTGGATGCGGACTACGCCCACCACCGCCACCCGCTCTGGAAGGCACGCCCCGCCGGGGATGAGCACCCGGATGTGGCCGCTGACTAGATGAGCAAGGCCCGGTCCCCCTGCCACGGGGACCGGGCCGCTTCGTTCACGGGGAGGGACCTATCCCTGCAGCCGCTGCCGGGCTTCCCGGAGCAGTGTGACCATCCGCTCGACGGTGGCCTGAACCAGGACCTGCCCCTTCTCGGGGGTGGCCAGGGTGGCGTCGCCCATCACCCCGGTGCTGGTGATCTCGCGCCACCGGGTGGGCCGGTAGTCGAAGTCAGCGGGAATCGATGGGCTCTCGCGGACGGCCCGGCTCATCTCCACGTGCTCGGGGGCGAGGTAGAGCATCATCGAGGTCTCCAGTTCGCAGGCGTGGAAGAGGGTCGGGTGGAAGAGGGGGGACTCCCGGATGCGGTCGGCCGCCGGCCCCATGCCGGGGTGGGAGAAGGTGAAGGTGAGGGGCCCGCCCTCGGCCTCCAGCACCCGGGCCGCTTCCTTCATGGCCGCCTGATTCCCCAGGTGCCCGTTCACCAGGGCGAAGATCGGTACACCCAGCTCCCGCAGGCTCCGGCCGATCCCGACCAGCATGGCCGCCAGGGCGCTGTCCGGCACCGAGAGGGTGCCCGGAAAGCCCTGGAGCGACCAGACCTGCCCGTAGGGCAGCACCGGCAGCAGGACAGCGTCGACCTGTTCGGCCACCAGCCTGGCCACCCGGACAGCGATGTAGTTGTCGGTCCCCACCGGCAGGTGCGGCCCGTGGATCTCCACCGCTCCCAGCGGCAGGATGGCGATCCGGGTCTCCCGCAGCTTGGCCTGTGCCGCCTCCCCGGGCAGCCGCTCCATCTCCCAGCACGGCACCCTCCTCACCCCCTCTTGAAGGTAAAGCAGCGCTGGGGGTTCTCCTCAAAGAAGAGCCGGACCAGCCGTTCTCCGTCGAACCCGGCCTCCCCCGCCTCCTCGGCGAAGCGGGGAACCCACTTCGCGAGGATGTACCCCAGCCCGAGCCCGTGCCCGTAGGACCGGTAGTAGGACTTGCGGGCTGTGTCGCCGCTGATCAGAATCTGCCGCTCATGCCCCCGGCGGACCAGCTCCAGGATGCACTGGATCCGGACCGACTCCGGGTAGTACTTCACCTTGGCGATGCCGTCGAAGCACAGGTAGGCGCCCGTCTCGGCCACCTTCAGGTGGTAGTAGGTGTCAGGGTTCCGGTCCATGTGGCCGAAGCTGACGTGTGCGAGATCGACCCGCTCCTCCCGGAGAAGCTCGATCTGCTCCAGGGCCATGGTGCCGGCCTCGGTGTGGCTGTGGACCGGGGCCCCGGTTTGATGGTGCGCCCGGGCCACGGCCCGCAGCACCTTCTCCTCCAGCGGGGAGATGGTGTTGTAGCCGGTGCCGAACTTGACCTGGCCGGCCCGGTGTGGTGTCCCCTCCAGCCCCTCCTCCACCTCCCGCACCACGAAGGCCGTCAGCTGGTCGATGGGGAGCCGCTCGATCCAGGCCGCAAAGCTCTCGTCGGCACCGGGGCGCCGGGCGGACCAGAGGAAGGCCTTGTTCAGCCCGGCGGTGCCGATGATGTGGACGCCGGCCTGCCGGGCGATCTGGGCCACGGCCGGCACATCGCGCCCATAGTCGTAGCAGGTGGCATCGACGATGCTCCTCCCGCCCGCCTGCACGAAGAGCTGCACATCTGCCAGCGACTTGGCCGGGTCGTCCAGCAGGAGGTCATCCTCCCCCTTGGCAACCCAGTAGGGCGGCCGGCAGACGATGTGCTCGTGGGAATAGGTCACCCCCATCGCCTCGGGGGCGATATCCCCCCACAGGGTGCGGACAAAGCTCATCCTCACCACTTCCTTTGCAAGGTGGGCCGCCGGCTCTGCCAGCCAGCGGCCCACCCCCATTCCTTTAGACGAAGAGGAACTTGAAGATGGAGCCGAGGAGCTTGACCAGCGGACCGAGGATGAACATGTCGGAGTCAGCGGCCCACATGGCGGTGTCGGGGATGGTGCTGGAGATCAGCGAGGTGACCATCAGCCACTGGCCCCAGGCGACCACGGTGGCGGTGATCACACCACCCAGGAAGGCGCCGCGCACGCCGCCGGTGGCGTTGCCGAAGACGCCCGCCGTGGCCGCATGGAAGAAGAGCACGATCATGGTCGGCACGAAGACGTAGCCCACGGTCTTGCCCAGCACCACCAGCCAGACCAGGGCGGCCACGAAGGCGCCGAGGAAGCCGATGATGGAAGCGGTCGGAGCGTAGGGGTAGACCACCGGGCAGTCCAGCGCCGGCTTGGCGTTGGGCACGATCTTGGTAGCGATGCCCCGGAAGGCGGGGACGATCTCACCGATCAGCAGGCGGACCCCGAAGAGCACGACGGCGATGCCGGCGGCGAACTTGAAGGCCTCGATCAGGGAGTAGATGATGAAGCTGTTGTTGCCGGACCTGGCCACCAACTCCTGCGCCTCCGGCGTCCCCCGCATGCTGACCAGGATGGCGCCGATCACGTAGAGCGAGCCCATCAGCAGCGAGATGACCACGTTGGAGTCCTTCAGGAAGTCGAGCCCCTTCGGCAGCTGGAGCGACTCCGCGTCCCGCTCCTTGTTGCCCAGGAACTGGCCGGCCAGCCCGCCCAGGAGGGCCACAGAGGCGGCTGTGTGGCCGAGGGCGATCTCGTCGCCGCCGGTGATCCGCCGCATGTAGGGCTGGGTGAGGGCCGGCTGCAGGGTCCAGTACAGGCCCATCAGGACCGAGAAGAAGCCGATCAGCCCCCAGGTGTTCACCTGGGCCGTGGCGCCCACCGTGTCGAGCACGACGCCGATGAAGATCGCCGTGGTCCAGAACATCATGTGGCCGGTCAGGTAGATGTACTTGAAGGGGGTGAAGCGGGCGAGCAGGACGTTAATGAGGAAGCCGAAGGTCATGATCAGGGCCACAGCCCCGCCGTACTTGCCGTTGAAGGCCTCGAAGCCCATGAAGTTGTTCAACGCCTGCTGCTTCAGACCGAAAACCTCGGCCCACATGGGCTGGAAGACCAACAGGGCGTTGACGATGGCACCGGCGCCGATGTTGATGATCAGGAAGCCCACGATCGCCTTCAAGGTACCGGAAACCACCTGGCTGCTGGACTTCTGCTGCAGGAACAGACCGAGCATGACAATGAGGCCGATCAGGATCGCGGGCTGGCCGAAGAGATTGTTGGCCAACCACTGAGCAATCGCTACCATTCCATAACCCCCCATGCAACAGGCTGTGGGCTAGAGAACCTGCCGGAGTACCTCACGGATCTCAGCCTTGTTCAGGTAGCTGTTGACGACGAGGACCTTGGCCTTGTGTCCTGCCAGAAGCGGTGCCAGTTGCGGGCTGGCAATGATCAGATCCGCACGTTCGGAGGCGGCAGAGCTGACATCCATGTGATCAACCTCGGCCTGGATGCCCAATTCTCGCACCACGTCCTCAATGTTCATGCGCAGGAGCAGGCTGGTGCCCTGCCCCAGACCACAGACCGCCAGGATCTTCATCAAATCCGGTCACCTCCCTTCCGTCTCTGCGCTCTGCCGAATCAGTGCGAGAATCTCCTTGGAACTCCCCTGTTCAAAGATCTGCCGGGCCTCGGGGCAGGCCAGCAAATCCGCCAGCTGCTGCAGGGCCCGCAGGTGCGTCCCGGCGTCGGGGCTGGCCAAGGCAACCACCAGATGGACCGGGTCGTTGGTCGGGTGCCCGAATTGGACAGGGCGGCGCAGCCGGATCAGGCTGAAGGCGACCTCCCGCACCCCATCCTCCGGTCGGGCGTGCGGCATCGCGATCCCCTTGTCCACCACGATGTAGGGGCCAATCCGGCGAACGGTCTCCACCATGGCGTCCACATAGCGGGGTTCCACTTGATTCGACTCAACCAGAGGGGCGCCGGCCAGCCGGATCGCCTCTTCCCAGTCTGCGGCCTCGAGATCGAGACGGATCAGCGCTGGGGACAAGACCTGGTCAAGCATCGGTCCTCGCATCCTTTCACGGGAACTCGCTGTCCCTTCTACCACGAGCGCCTGTTGGATCTGCCTTGCATCTTCCGGCGTCAGGAACGGGTTGACCAGCACCACCGGCACTTCGTCCAGGGAGAGGGGAACGGTGGTGATGACCAGCTGGACCCTGGAGAGCGCCGGGTGGGCACGGATGCGGCCGACGGGGACCACATCCTCGATATGAATGGAGGGGAAGACCCGCTGCATCCGGCCTTCCAGCAGGCGGGCCGTCCCGATGCCGCTGCCGCAGACCAGGAGGACCCGGACCTGCAGGCGGGCGGCCACCCGCTCCAGGAAGGCGCCGATGTGCATGGCCAGGTAGGTCAGCTCATCCGGGGGGATCCGGATCGCCAGCCGCCTCTCCAGTTCGGGAACCGCTGCCTCGGCCGCCGCCACCAGGAAGCCGTACCGCTCGATGATCTGGTCCCGCAGCGGGTTGACCATCCGCAGGCCGTAGCGCAGCCGGTAGACGGCGGGGCGCAGGTGCAGCAGCAGCCCTGAGAGCAGCTCCGCATCGGTCAGGTCAACCCCCAGGTGGGCTCCGGCCACCCGCATAAAGGCCTGCACCGCCTCCACAAGGGTGGCCTCGGGCACGGCAGAGGCCGCGGGCTCCCGCTCGCGAACCGCCTTGGCGCCGAGCAGGTGGAGGGTGATATAACCACACTCGTCCGGTGGCAGGGGCACCTGGAGGGCCTCCTCCAGGGAACGGGCCAGCTCACAGGCCACGGCCCACTCCGGCTTCTGCTTCAGGTCGGCCATCTGGGAGGAATCCATGTAGATTTCGTTGCCGGCCCGCAGGCGCATCACCGCCACGCTCAGGTGGTAGAGCAGCGCCTGGAAGGCGACATCAGCCAGCTCAAAGGGCAGTTGCTGGGCCGCTGTCCGGACCGCCTGCTCGATCACCGCCATCTCCCCCGGGGGGAGCAGCTCCACCGATGCGGTGACCGGCGGGGCGTTGGCCAGCTCCACCAGCGCAGAGCGGACCGGTCCTTCGCCGCCCTCTATGGTCAGGCCCCGGGGCAGGCGCCGCAGGCGGAGGCCTCGCTGCGCGAGCCACCCCTCCACCTGCTTCAGGTCCTCCACCACGGTGCGGCGGCTGACATGCAGTTGATCCGCCAGGCGGTCCAGGGTGACGAGCCCTTTCTGGTGCAGCAGCGCCGTAACCACGGCCAGGACCCGCTCCTCCGGGGAGAGGCGGTAGGCGGCGGCCGGCGACGGGGGCGGCACCGCAGGCCATCGGGATCGATCCTCCGGCGGCATCATCAGCCTGGCCCCCCGCCGCTTGTTCCGTTCCAGCCGGTACGGGGTGGCGCTGTGAACGAATGCCTCCACCATGGTCAGGTCGGCCCGCACGCTCCGGGGGGCAACACCCAGCCGCAAGGCCAGGTCGTTCACGGCGACGAAATCCGCTGCCTGGGCCAACATGGAGAGGATCGTACGCTGACGCTGATTCAGCATGCAGTGACTCCTCCCTACCTTTATCATACCGGGTCTTAATACCTGACTATTAGTGCAACTTCCCGCCCATTTCAATCGGCAAAGGTGCACGGAGGGAGGGGACGGCTCTACCTTCTCGCAACGGTGTCAGGATTCCTGTAGAGAGGCCGGTGGACGGGAGCGGCCCGGCCAAGGCCGGACCGCTCCCTCGATTGATTCGCTATGCCTGAAGCATCCGCTGCATCCGCTGCATCTGGACCACGGGGAAGAGGAGGTACCCGCCGGTGAGGCTGGACACGGAGCCGAACCCCTGCTGTACCAGCTGGCGGGCTGCCACGTAGGCGGTGGAGCCGCTGCGGTCGTAGACCACGGTCTCCCGGCTCGGATCCAGCTCGTGGAGGCGCTTCCGGAGCTCATCCACCGGGATGTTGACCGCCCCGGGGATGGCGCCGACCTCATACTCGTAGGAATTCCGCACATCGACGATCTGCAGCTCCGCCCCCGCCTCCAGCCGGTCCAGGAGCGCCCCGGGGGTGATCGCCTGCAGCTGCCCCCGCCGCAGGTTCTGGGCGACCATGCCCGCCACGATCGCCGGGTCCTTGGCGGAGCCGAAGGGCGGGGCGTAGGCCAGGTCCAGGTTGGTCAGGTCGTCGACCCGCATCCGCCCCAGGATCGCCGTGGCGAAGACGTCGGTCCGCTTGTCGACCCCGTTGCCACCGACCACCTGGGCGCCCAGCAGCCGGCCGGTGGACTCCTCCACGACCAGCTTGATCAGCATCTCCTGGACGCCGGGGTAGTAGTCGGCGTGGTCGCCGGACATGGTATAGCTGACGTAGACCGGCAGCCCCGCCCTGCGGGCTGCCTTCTCCGAGAGACCGGTGGTGGCGGCCACCAGGCTCCCGACCCGGACGATGGCCGTCCCGATGGCGCCGGGGAAGGTGAGGCTGTCGCCGGCGGCGTTGGCCCCCGCCACCCGGCCCTGCTTGTTGGCCGGTCCCGCCAGCGGGATCAGGGCGGGCTGCCCGGTCACCAGGTGGACGGTCTCCACGGCGTCGCCCGCCGCGTAGATCGACGGATCGGAGGTCTGCATCCGCTCGTTGACGGCGATGCCGCCGGTCGGGCCGATGGCCAGCCCCGCCGCCTTCGCCAGCCGGGTGTCGGGCCGCACCCCGAGCCCGAGGATGAACAGGTCACCCTCCACCAGCCGTCCACTCTCCAACCGGACCCCTGTGGCCCAGCCCTCGCCCTCGAAGCCGGCGATCCCATCGCTGGTGATCACCTCCACCCCCATCTGCTCCAGGGTGGACTGGACGAAGGCGGCCATCTCCGGATCCAGCGGCGGCAGCACCTGGTCGGCCTTCTCCACCAGCGTCACCGCCAGCCCCAGGCTCTGCAGGTTCTCCACCATCTCCAGGCCGATGAAGCCGGCCCCCACCACCACCGCTCGGGCCGCCTGCCGCTCCTCCATGAAGCTGCGGATGGCGTCGGAATCGGGCACGGTGCGGACCATGAAGATGTTGGGCAGGTCGATCCCCGGCAGCGGCGGCCGGATCGGGATGGAGCCCGGGGCGAGGACCAGCTGGGTGTAGGACTCCGCGTAGACCTCGCCGGTCTGCAGGTTCCGCACCCGCAGGCTGCGGGCCTCCCGGTCGATGGCGATCACCTCGTGCAGCACCCGCACATCGACGTTGAAGCGGGCGTTGAAGGTCTCGGGGGTCTGCAGGAGCAGGGCGGACCGGTCGCCAATCTCGCGCCCCACGTAGTAGGGCAGGCCGCAGTTCGCAAAGGAGATGTAGGGACCCTTCTCAAACAGGATGATCTCGGCGTGCTCATCGGTGCGACGGGCCCGTGCGGCTGCGCTGGCGCCGCCGGCAACGCCGCCGACAATCAGGATCTTGCGGGTGGACATGAGCAGATACCTCCTGCGACGGTCTGGTCTGACATGGTCTCATTCTACCCATACCCCCAGGGGTACAACAAGAGGCCATTCGGCTCATGAATGGGCCATTTTTCGGAATCGGGCGCGCACCCCCTTGATTTGCGGGTACGGGTAGGGGTATCATTCTGCATGAGGTGCCCAAAACGTTCGTGAAAGCACGAGTAAGGAGCGATCCGCCATGTTTGCGTTTGGACCCCGCATGAACAACATCAGCACCGCAGAGCTGCAGAGCCGGTTGGAGAAGGGCGAGAAGCTTACCGTGATCGATGTCCGGGAGCCCTGGGAGTACGCCGAAGGCCACGTGCCCGGCTCCCTTCTGCGGCCCCTGGGGCAGATCCGGTCCTGGGCGCAGGAGTTTAATAAGAAGGATGAGATCATCCTGATCTGCCGGACCGCCAGCCGCTCGGCCATGGCGTACCAGTACCTTACGGCGATGGGCTTTACCAATGTGAAGAACGTCAGCGGCGGCATCATCACCTGGCGGGGTGCGGTGGCGCGGTAAGCGTAGAAGGAAAAACCTCTGGGCACAGCCCAGGGGTTTTTCTGTGCCTGCCTGCGCGGATTCGTTACGTATCTTGACCAATCGGTAAGCATCCGTTTACTATGGTTCCATGACCGTCACGGCCAGGTGGGGAGGAGTCTTCTGTGATCCGTCGTGCCACGCTGATCCTTCTCGCTATGCTTCTGTTGGCTGGGTGTGGTTCCGGCTCGTCCCGGGAGGCGGTGCGGATCATGGTGATCCCCACCCAGGCGGGGGCCGCCTTCGAGAAGGCCATGGAGAAGCTGGAGCAGGAGCTGAGCCAGAGGAGCGGCCTGCCGGTGGAGGTGGCCATCGGCACCGACTACGCCGCCGTGGTGGAGGCGCTGCGGTTCAACAAGATCGAGGCGGCCTACTTCGGCCCCTTCACCTACGTGGTGGCCAACGCCCAGAGCGGGGCGAAGGCCTTTGCGACGATGCAGATCAAGGGCAAGCCTTACTACCACAGCTACATGATCGTCCCGAAGGATTCGCCGATCACCGAGCTGAAGAGCAGCGCCGACTTCGCCCAGGTGAAGGGGAAGCGGTTCGCCTTTGCCGACCCCGGCTCGACCTCCGGCTCGCTGATCCCCCGCCTGGCGCTGAAGAAGGCCGGTCTGGACTGGGAGAAGGATCTGCAAGCATACTTCACGGGCCACCACGACGCCGTCCTGGCGGCAGTGGCCGGCGGCAAGGCCGAGATCGGCGCCATCGACAGCGCCATCTTCGAGGGCCAACTGAAGAGCAAGATGCCCGCCGAGTTCGAGCAGGTCCGGGTCGTCTGGCAGTCGGAAGCGCTCTACCAGTACCCGTGGGCCGCCCGCGGCGACCTGGACCCGCAGAGGGTGGAGCGGCTGCAGAGGGCCTTCCTCGCGATTACCGACCGGGATGTGCTGGACGCTCTGGGCGGCGCCGACCGGTTCGTGGAGGCGGATGATGCCATGTACGACCCGATCCGCGAGGCGGCGACCGCCATGGGGATCGACCTGAAGCACCACAGCCTGGCGAAGAAGTAACCGAGGGGGCCGGTCGCATGTACGCTGCCAACCCGCGCCGGGGCTGGACCGCAACCGGGGTGCTGACCGCGGCGCTGGTGGCCAGCGTCCTGGTGACCGGGTTCAACCCGCTCTCCTGGGACCTGCCGAGCGCCGGGGTGTTCGTGGCCTCCCTCTTCCCGCCGGACTGGTCGATCCTCCCCACGGTGCTGGCGAAGATGGGGGAGACGGTGGGCATTGCCTTCCTGGGGACGGTGCTGGCCTTCGTGCTGGCCTTCCCCTTCAGCCTGCTGGCCGCTCGAAACCTCACGCCGGCCTGGATCGGGGAGCCCGTCCGCTGGCTAATGGCCATCCTCCGGGCGATTCCCGAGTTCATCTGGGCGCTCCTCTTCATCGCGGCCATCGGGCTCGGGAACGTGAGCGG
>JBMONC010000085.1:17109-53677 GCA_049324875.1 Bacillota bacterium | reverse complement strand
ACGTAAGGAAGGGTGAAGGCCATCTCGTGGTCCTGGGTCTGGCCGAAGATCCGGTCGCCCAGGCAGGGCAGGATCACCTGCTGCTGGCCGGTCCGGCTGGTCCGGATCACGATGTCGGCGCAGTCGGCCCGGGCCGAGGTGGTGGAGGTGATGGAGCCGCCGGTCTTCCAGAGCGAGGCGGCGGCGGCCCGCATCACCTGGGCGGAGTTGCCGTAGATCAGCAGGGTCTCAGGCTCGAAGCTGCAGCGGGCCAGGGGGGCGACCACCACCACCCCGGACTCCTCGGCGCTGAACTTGGGCACCTCCTGCTCGGTCACGGCACCCTGCCCGCAGCTCTCAACGTACATCCCGGCGGCCAGGTTCCCCTCCGTGTAGAAGGGGATCTCCGGCTTGAAGCCAAAGGCCACCTGGGCGATGGGGCAGTTCAGATCCTCCCCGCCCATGGCGATCGACCAGCCGTACCGCCGGGCCATGGAGATGCCCTGGCATATAGAGACCTGGATCCCCATGTCGGCCCTGGGCCGGCGCACCTTGGCCGGCAGGGGCTCGCCGCCCCGGAAGACCCGGATCGCCAGCGGGAAGGTCTCGGTCCGCAGGTGCTGGTCGATGACGGCGGCCACGCTCTTCGGATCATGTGTCATACGCTCGCTCCCCCTCCCATCCCATCACGCGCTATACCACGGCGGCGGCGGCCAGGGTGTAGACCGGCAGCGCCTGCCGGACCACCTCCAGCGCCAGATCGGCGAAGGCGGGTCCTGCCTGGACCGCTTCGGCCCGGTCCACCGAGAGCCCCACCATGCAGTCGGCCTGCTTCCGGTGGAGCAGCCGGTCGGCGATCCGCCGGAAGTCCTCCTCGGTCATCTCCCGGTGGAGGATCCCCTCCGGCTGGGTGTAGTCCTCCAGCCAGCGGAAGTGGGCGGGGATCTCCTGCCGGATGCTGCCGAGGTTCTCCAGCAGCGCCCGGGCGAACTCCGCCCGGCCCTGCGCCTCGTAGATCACCCCGACCTGGATAAAGGCATGGGTATGCCAGAGCCCCACCTGCACATGCGGCAGCATCTTGTAGCCCCGCTTGCCGGCGCTCCAGGCGACCCAGGTGTCGCTGGGCGGGTTGACCTTGCGGCGGAGGTGCTTGGCGGTGATCGGGTACATTGGGTGGCCGGTCAGCCCGGCCAGCGGGCTGGCCAACTCCCGGCCCAGCGCCTCCAACTTGGGCCGCACCAGCTGCCTGATGCCATCCATTCGCCCCTCCAGCGTGGGGATGGCGAAGACCTCGAAGTCCTGATCGGTGAAGCCGGAAAAGCTGTGCATCTGATAACCCTCCCGTTGAAGGATTACCACAGGCGGTGGGTGGCTCCCTGCAGACGCGGGGATGCAAGTTGGGGCTTCCCAAATTCTTCCTGATGTGATACCCTTGTTTCGGCTTGAAACCCATTTGTTGGTAGAAGTGAGGGGGAGGATCGATGCAGGGCAAGGGATGGATGGCGGTGCTGACCGCAATGGTACTGCTCTCGGTCGGGGTCGCCTCCGGAGCGGGTCCGGGGGCTCCCGGGCCGGAGCCGGCGATCTCGGCGGCGGGGGCGGTGGACCGGGTCCGCGAGCTGCTGGAGCTGCCCGAGGCGTGGGGGCCTCCCCGGACCGAGCGGCAGGAGCGCCCGGAGGGGCCGGCCTGGGCGGTGGAGTGGGACTCCGACGCGGCCACGGGGCGCCCCTGGGCGCTGGCGGTCATCGACGGGGGGAGCGGCCAGCTCCTGGAGTACCAGCGGGCTGACTTCCGGAGGGAGGACCGGCCCCGGCTGATGCGGTACACCCGCAGCGAGGCGGAGAGCCTGGCCTCCCGGTGGGTGGAGCGGCTCCTCCCCGCGGCGCTCCGGGCGGAGGTGGCGCTCTCGGATCTGCCGCCCTATCCGGCGCCGCTCCATGAACCGGTCCACGCCTTCCGCTGGCAGCGGCAGGCGCTGGGCTACCCGGTGCTGGCCGAGGGTGCGGTGCTGGAGATCGACGGGGCGACCGGGGAGCTGCGTGCTTTCCGCCTCACCTGGGATCGGGAGGCCGCCTTTGCGCAGCCCGGGCCGGTTCTCTCCCGGGAGGAGGCGCTGGAGGCGTTCCACCGGGGCCTGCCGGTCAGCCTGGTCTACCACCCGGTCAGCCACGGCGCCTTGGGGCAGCCGGGGGGCTATGCCCTCCTGTACCGGCCGGTGACCGGCTCCGTCCACCTGAGCCAGCAGGGGGAGCTGCTCGATCTGGCGGGCCGGCCGCTCCCGGCCCCCGGGCAGGAGCCCCGCCTGCTCCCGGCGCCGGAACGGCCCTACCAGCCGCCGGCGGAGCCCCTGTCCCTGGAGGAACTGATCGCCCGGGCGCAGGCGATCGCCGGCCGGTCGGAGCCGCCCTTCGACCAGTGGTCGGAGCAGGTGGGTGACCCCTCCTCGCCTCGGACGCTCTGGTCCTTCTTTCTCGGCAGCAGCTTTGCAGACCTCGTCGAGGTGACGATCGAGCAGGAGACCGGCCTGCTCCACCGGTTGACCTACCTGCCGGCGGAGAGCGCCCTCATGGAGCAGGCCCCCTGGAAGCTCTCCCGTGCCGAGGCGGAGGAGGTGGCCATCGCCTTCCTGCGGACCCACCGGCCCGACCTGACGGGGGAGGTGGCCCTCTCCAGCTACGTGGACCCCGGCCTGACGGAGGGGCTTGCGATTCTGCCCGTCTCCTTCCGCCACCTGCACAGGGGGATTCCGCTGGAGGACTTGAGCATCATGGTGCTCGTGGATATGCGGACCGGCCAGGTCAGCGGGTTCTGGCATACCCACCGCCCGGTGCTGGGCGCGCTGCCGGAGCCGGTCGGGCTCATCGGGGCAGAGGAGGCCCGAAGCCGGTATATCGAGGCGCTGGGGCTCCAGCTGGGGTGGCAGCGCTTCCTGCCGGAGCCGGGGCATGAGACCCCTCCGCCGCAGCTGGTCTGGAGCCTTGGGCACGGGGTGGAGGCCCATGGGGTGGATGGACGGACCGGCCTGGTGCTCGACTGGCACGGCCGCCCGGTGCAGGTCGGCATCCAGCCGACCCGGGATGCGGCCGGTCACTACGCCGGGCGGGAGCTGGAGCTGCTCTGGGCCCAGGGGGTGATCGAGGCGGTGGGCGGTGAGCTGAAGCCCGACAGCCCGGTCGCCGCCGGGGAGGCGATCCGCTGGCTGGTCCTGGCGACGCAGCCGGCTCGCTGCTGCGCGACCCAGGGGCTGGAGCTCGCCCCGGTCCTGCCTCCCGGCTCCCCCCTGGGGAAGGCGCTGGCGGCGGACCCCTACCTGCGGCGGGCCCTGCAGGCGGGGATCATCCAGCCCGCCGACTTCGAGGGGGAGGTGGACCTGGCCGCCCCCGTCAGCCGGGAGCGGTTCGCCCTCTGGGCGGTGCGTGCCCTGGGCCACGGGCGTGTGGCGGCGATGGAGGTGCCGATTCCGCTCCGGTTCGTCGACGGCCCGGCGGTGGGGGAGCGGTATGCCAATGCCGTGGCGATCCTGAGCGGGCTCTCCATCCTCCGGGGGGATGGGCAGGGCCGGTTCCATCCCCGGGAGCCCCTGACCCGGGGGGCGGCGGCCAAGATCATCTACGCTGTGGCAGCGGAGCTGGCCGGGCCCTGAGCCCGCACCTCCCTTTTTCCTCCCGCTGAAACGGGACGGGGAGATGCCCCGTCCAATGGGTGGAAAAACGAACAGGGAGGTCTTTCAATGAACCGAACCACAAGGAGAGGGCTGGCTTCGCTGCTGATGACAGCGATCCTCGCGCTGCCCACCGGCGCCCTGGCCTCTTCACCCACTGCCATCGCCGAGACGAGGCCGGCGCCCATGATGCCGCCGCCTCCCCCCGAGGACGGGGGCGAGTCCGATGTGCTGATCACGCCGAAGCTGAGCCGTGACGAGGCAATCGCCCTGGTCAAGCAGCACTTCACCATCCCGGCGGAGCTGGGCGAGCCCAACGTGGGCATCCAGCAGAGCCGCGAGGGCGCCTACTGGACGCTGGCCTGGCAGTCGCCCAGCAAGCAGGCGGAGCGCACCCGGATCACCGCCAATGTCGATGCGGTGGCGGGGATCATCACCGGCTACTCTCGCTGGACCAGCGGCCAGGAGCAGCCCCTGGAGCTCTCCTTCACCCGCGCCGAGGCGAAGGCGATGGCCCAGGCGTGGTTTGAGAAGCTGGTTCCCCAGGAGCACCGCGCCAGCCTTCGCTACCAGGAGAGCCCGCTGAACGCCGGCTACTGGGGCGGCTCGGTCTACCAGTTCAACTGGGTCCGGGAGGTCCACGGCTTCCCGCTGAGCGGCAACGGGGTCCACATCAGCATCGATGCCCGCTCCGGGGAGATGACCCAGTACGGCCTCTCCTGGCGGCCCAATGTCGAGCTGGCCCTGCCGGACCGGATCCTGTCGCAGGAGGAGGCGGAGGAGGCCTACCGCAAGGGCGTGCCGATGCTGCTTCAGTACCAGCGGTTCCAGAAGCGGGGCACCGACGAGTCCGAGTGGAAGCTGGTCTACCGCCCCGTGACCGGGGAGTTCCCCCGCATCGACCAGGATGGCCGGCCGCTGGGCTGGCAGGGCGATCCGCTGGACCTGGCGGCGCTGCAGCAGCGGGTGCTGGTGCCCGCCAGCGAGACCCCGTATGCCAAGCCCGCCCAGCCGCTGGAGATGGAGGAGGCGCTGGCGGTGGCCCGGACCCTGACCGGGCGGACCGATGCGCCGCGCCACAGCTCCTACTCCGAGTACGGCGAGGAGACCAAGCGCCGGGCCTGGGACTTCGCCTGGGCCACCGAGGCCGGCGAGGGCCGCATCGCCGGCGAGCAGCGGGTCCGGATCGACGCCGAGACCGGCCTGGTGACCGACTACTCCCACTGGTCGGAGACCAAGCCCTTCGCCAAGGATGAGGAGGTCCCGGTCAGCCTGGAGGAGGCCCGGGAGACCGCGATCAAGTTCATCCGCACCTACCGGCCCGACCTGGCCGGCAGCCTGCAGCTGCTCGCGATGAACGACCGCTGGGAGAACCCGGACTACCGGCCCACCGAGTACCACATTCCCTTCCAGCAGCTGAAGAACGGCGTGCCGGTCAGCGACCGGACGGTGCAGGTGGTGGTCAGCGCCCGGACGGGCGAGGTCCGCAACTTCTGGGGCGGCGACCTCCGGGAGGAGGGCGAATTCCCCAGCCCGAAGCCGCAGATCCCGGCGGAGAAGGCGATGAGCATCTTCCTCCAGCAGCAGGGCATCGAGGCTGCCTGGTTCACCTTCTACAGCCGGGAGAAGGGGGAGGCGGGCCTGCCCACCTTCGTCTGGCAGCCCAGGAGCAACCTCTCGATCCAGGCGATCGACGCCGCCACCGGGGTGCCGATGGACTGGGAGGGCCGGAACCTGATTGAGGCCCAGCGTTATCCGTCGGATATCAAGGGGCATTATGCCGAGCGGGAGATCGAGCTGCTCTGGGCCCGCGGGGTCTTCGAGCTGCAGGACGGCAAGTTCAACCCCGAGATGGTGATCTCCGCCGATGAGCTGGCCCGCTGGATCGTGCTCGCCCGCGGCCTGCGCCCCTACATGAGCTACGACTTCGCCCTGCTGGAGGCCACGGCGGGCGCCGGCCAGCGGGCGGCACAGCAGGCGGCCAAGAGCGAGAACTCCGCCTACTTCGGCGCCGCCCTGCAGTCGGGGATCATCCTGCCGGAGGACTTCGAGGCGATCGGCGACCTGAACAGCCCGGTCACCCGGGAACTCTTCGCCCTCTGGGCGGTCCGGGCGATGGGCTACGGCCGGATCGCCAAGATGGAGGCCCGGATTGAGATGGGCTTCGCCGACAGGGAGCGGGTCGGCGCCCGGTACTGGAACGCCGTGGCGATCCTGGCCGGCCTGAAGGTGGTCTCCGGCGACGGTGCCGGCAACTTCGGCCCGCAGCAGTGGCTGACCCGGGGCCAGGCCGCCAAGATCCTCTACGCCGTCACTTCGGCCCGATAAGCGCAGCGCTCCCGGGGGCAGACCGCCCCCGGGAGTCCCGTTCTCTGGACCCGGTACCCGTGCTCAGCGGGGCCGGCCCGCGACAATCTGCTGCAGCACCGCCTCGTCGGCCTCATAGAGGGCGAGCAGCGCCTGGTAGGGGTCGCCGGGGAGCCCGAAGCAGCGGGCGAAGGCCGGTTCGGTCTTCAGCCCGCCCGCCTTGAGCCGGCGGATCTCAGCGGCAACGGCGCGGCCGGCCAGCCGGAGCAGGCGGGCCTCCACCACCATGTGCCGGTACCCGTTCTGCTCGAATACCGGGCGGGGCTGGGCGAAGAGCTCCACCAGGAAGTCACCGGCCTCGAATCGCACGACGGCCACGGGCAGCCCCCCGCTCTCCTTGCGGCGGACGGCGAAGCCGGGCCGGTGGCCGAAGGCCTCCCGCGCCCGCTCCAGGAAGGGCTCGAACTCCCAGACCTCGCAGAGGATGTCCAGGTCGCTCCCCTCCACATCGATCCCCAGGGGGATTGTCCCGGCCAGCACCGGCCGCCAGGGGGCCAGCCGCTCCATCACACCGGCCTCCGCCAGGGCGGCGTGGGCCGACCGCTGCCGGGGGGTGCCTGCGGCCAGGTAGTCGATCAGATCCCACCGCTCTGGAAAGCGCATCCCTCTCGCCTCCGGTCAGGTTGGTCACGCAGGGAAGTGGGGTCGTTTTTTCGCCACGGATTACACGGATTACACGGATTATTCGGAAAAATACATTATAACGGATATTTTTTTACATTTCATCCGCGGCACCACCGGTCGCAAGGATCTTCATCCGTGTAACCAACATGGTGCGGTGCTTCGCACCAGCACCACTGATGAAAAGGGCACCATCCACATTTTTACCATGTATTTGTTTTATCCGTGTAATCCGTGTAATCCGTGGCCGTTTTACCCCGGACGCTGTTGCCTGGGCTCTCCCCGGCGGTAGAGCAGGGCGAAGAGGATCGACGAGGCCAGGGTGAGGACGGCGCCCAGGGCGAAGGGGAGGTAGTCCCGCACATAGTAGAGCAGCCCCCCGGCGATCGGCCCCAGGATCCGGCCCATGGAGTCGAAGGAGTCCAGCAGGCCGATGGCCAGCCCCTGTCCCACCTTGGCCTTGCGGGAGATCAACGAGGCGTTGGAGGGCCGGATCAGCCCGTTGCCGCCGGCGAAGACGGCCAGTCCGACGGTCGCCGACCAGGGCTGCTGCGCCAGCGCCACGATGGCGAAGCCGGCGGCGGAGATCAGCAGCCCCGCCTGCATCAGGAGCACCTCGCCGAAGCGGCGGGTCAGCCGGCCGATCAGCCCGCCCTGGACCGTCGCCCCGGTGATGCCCATCAGCACGAACATGTAGGAGACCTGGTCCGGCTCCAGCCGCAGCCGCTCCGCCGCCAGGAAGCCGAAGGTCGCCTCCAGCCCGGCCAGGGAGAAGGAGACGATGAAGCTGAGGAAATAGAGGGCGCCGATCGCCCGGTCGAAGGCGGCCCAGCGGGATGGGCGCCGCTCCGTCCGCAGCCCCCGGCGCTCGGGCGGCAGCGACTCCGGGAGCACCAGGGCTACGAAGAGCAGGTTGAGCCCGGCCAGGCCGGCGGTGACAAAGTAGGGGAGCCAGAGCGCCCGCACCCCCAGAATCCCGCCCAGGGCGGGCCCGAAGATGACGCCCAGGCCGAAGGCGGCGCCCAGGAAGCCCATCCCTCGGGTCCGGTTCGCCTCGTCGGTGGAGTCAGCGATCACCGCCATGGCGGTGGGGAGGGTGGCGGAGGAGAGGATACCCGCCAGCGCCCGGGCGGCGAAGAGCTGCCAGAGCGATGTGGCGGCGCCGAAGAGCGCCATGGAGACGGCGTAGCCCGCCAGGCCGATCATCAGCACCGGCTTGCGGCCCACCCGGTCCGACAGCCGGCCCCAGAGGGGGCTGAAGAGGAACTGCATCAGCGAGTACAGGGTGATGATGATCCCCATCGACCGCTCATCCGCCCCGAACGACTTGATGTAGTAGGCCTCGATGGGGAAGAGGATGGAGAAGCCCAGCATCACGATGAAGAGGGTGATGAACAGGAGTCCCAGTACCTTGCGGTTCACCTGGCGTTCGGCCTCCTTCGATTGGCACGGAAAACGCCTCCAGTGTAGCACAAGGGGGGCAGGCTGTGCCAGTTCCCTGCCAACGGGGGGGTGCCTCCCTTTCGCCCCCGGGAAATTTGTTCTGACATCCTTTCTTCCCCTAACGGTACCTTTTTCTTACAGGTACCATAGAGGGGGGAGGGGGGCGTTTCGCATTGGGCGGGAGATGGCTGTGGTGGGCCGGGGCGGTCCTGGCCCTTCTGGGGATGACGGGGGGCGCCTGGCTGCCGACGGCCTGGGAGCAGCGGCTCCCCGGGGCGGAGCCGGTGGCGGTGGTCGACCCGGCGGCCGGCGAGGGCTGCGCCCGGCTGGCGGCGCTGCGCCCGGTGGAGCTGCTGGTCCGGCTGCCGGGAGGTCCGGCCCGCCGGGTGGGCACCGGCTACCGGGAGCCGGACGGCCCCCTGGTGCTGGCACCCGTCCGCCCGCTGGTCAGCCCGCTGGCGCCGGGGCCGCTGGGCGTGCACTGGGAGGAGGGGGTCCGCACCGCCAGCCTGCTCCGGGAGGGGCGGGTGCTCTCCATCCACTTCCCCGAGGGGCGGGAGCGGAGCGCCGTGGCGATCCTGAACGGGGAGGTGGTCGGGGCGGAGGCGTTCCTCTGCGAGGGGCGGCTCTTTGCCTCGCTCCAACTCCTTGCCGAGGGGCTCGACCTGACCTTCCGCTGGCATGACGCCCGCTCCATCCTGGTGGAGCCCCGCCGGTGAGTACCGCCCGGCCCCCCGGGGCAGTCTAGACCCGAGGTGGGTCGAATGAAAGCGCTGACGTACCACGGGGTTCACGACGTTCGGGTGGAGGAGGTCCCCACCCCCGACTTGAAGGAGCCGACCGACGCGGTGATCCGGGTGACCAGCACCGCCATCTGCGGCTCCGATCTGCACCTGATTCACAACCTGATCCCCGCCCTGCCCAGGGGGATGGTGCTGGGCCATGAGGCGATGGGCATCGTGGAGGAGGTGGGGACGGCGGTGCGGGGCGTGCGGCGGGGGGACCGGGTGGTGGTCGCCTTCCCCATCGCCTGCGGGCAGTGCTTCTACTGCGAGCATCAGCTCTACTCCCTCTGCGATGACGCCAACCCGGAGGGCGAGAACGGGGCGATCTTCGGCTATGGCACCCAGTACGGCGGGTACGCCGGCGGCCAGGCGGAGTTCCTGCGGGTGCCCTACGCCGATGTGGGGCTGCTGAAGGTACCCGATGAGCTGACCGATCCGCAGGTGCTCTTCCTGTCCGATATCCTGCCCACCGGCTGGTTCGGCTGTGAGGCCGGCGGGGTGAAGAAGGGCGACGATGTGGTGGTGATGGGCTGCGGCCCCGTCGGGCTGATGGCGATGCAGTCGGCCTGGCTCCAGGGGGCGCGGCGGGTCTTCGCCGTCGACCACCTGCCCTACCGGCTGGAGGCGGCCGCCCGCATCTGCGGGGCCGAGCCGGTCAACCTGCTGGATACCCACGTGGGCGAGGCGGTGAAGGAGCGGACCGAGGGCAAGGGGGCCGATGTGGCGGTGGACTGCGTTGGCCTGGAGGCGACCATGTCCACCTGGGACCGGATCGAGACCTTCCTGAAGATCGACTCCGGTTCCATCGCCGCCCTCTCCCAGGCGATCCAGGCCGTCCGCCGGGGCGGTTCGATCGGGGTGGTGGGGGTCTACGGCGGGCGGAACAACCTCTTCCCCTGGGGGGAGATCTTCGCCAAGGGGCTGCGGATCTACGGGGGCCAGACCCCGGTCCAGAAGTACTGGGGGCTGCTGCTGGAGCACGTGCGGGCGGGGCGGCTGCAGCCGGAGCGGATCATCACCCACCCGATGCGGCTGGAGGAGGGGCCCCGGGGGTACGAACTGTTCGATCAAAAGCAGGACGGCTGCATCAAGGTGGTGCTCTCACCCTGATCCAGCCGGAGGGTACCGGGCCGGTGCTCCGTTAGTCATTCCGGCTCGGTTTTCGACATTCCTACGATTTGAACCTTCCGCGGGGTGGACGGGCTGTTGTATGCTCTCAGATGGATCAGCCAAGTCAGGCCATTCGACCGGAAGGGACGGGACCCCACATGCGTCGGCTCTTCTTCCATGGCGGCACCTTTGAGAACTTCGAGTCCACCGCCGCTCCCTTTGTGGAGGCGGCGGGCGGGCGTGCGGCCCGGATCGGGCTGCTCTTCACCCGCGGCTGGGAGCCCTACCTCGACTACTACCGCACCCCCTTCCTCGCCCTGGGAGCGGCCGAGGTGGAGGTGATCTGCCCGCCGGCGGGGAGCGAGGCGCTGGACGGGGCTGCGGTGGAGGCGATACGCCGCTGTACGGGGCTCTACATGGGCGGCGGCGATACCCGGCTCTACCACCGGATCTACACCCAGCCGGAGCCCCGGGCGGCGATCCGGGAGGCCTTCTGGCGCGGCGTGCCCTACGGCGGCTTCTCCGCCGGCGCCCTGATCGCCCCGGCGGAATGCACCATCTGGGGCGACCGGCTGACCACCCCGACCAACCGGCTCTGCCTGCGGGGCAGCGAGGATGGCTGTGGGGCAGAGTTGGTGCTGGGCCAGGGGCTCGGACTGATCCAGGACTGCCTGGTGGAGGCCCATTTCAGCGAGTTGGGCGGCTTCCCCCGCCTGGTGGCCGCCATGGAGCGGCGCCCCGTCCGGTACGGGCTGGGGATTGACGAACCGATCTGCCTGGAGATCCGCTGCGGCCAGGAAGTGCGGGTCCACGGGCAGGGCCGGGTCTATGTGCTGGAGCGGCGGGAGGGCGGCGGGCTCTGCCTCAAGGTGCTGGAGCCGGGCCAGCGGTACACCCTGTGATCACAGAAAGCCTGCGGCTTCGCGCCGCAGGCCTTTGCTTTGCCCTCGTTACTCCTGCAACATATCCAGGGCGGTCCACTCCACCGTCCCGCCGGTCACCCTGTAGCGGAGCAGCAGGTATCCCCCGGTGTGGCCGTCGCTGAAGGGGGCGATCACCCACCGCCGGGCGATGGTCCAGCGCTCCGGCGGGTCGAAGCGCATCCTCCCGCCCAGGGTGGAGGCGAGGGGGATCAGGTCGCTCCGCTGCTGCAGCGAGGCGATCAGGTCGGCCACCGGGCTCTGGAGCCCCTGGGCCCTCAGCTCGGCCAGATCCCCTTCGGTCAGGGCGACCACCGGGCTGCCGCCCTCCTTCCCGGCGCTCCGGGCGGCCAGCAGTTGGCCCTTCAGCTCGGCGATCTCCTGCTGCTGCTCCAGCACCTGCGCCTCGGCCTTGCTCAGCTGCACCCGCAGCTCCACCTCGGTGCGGGCCCGCTGGCTGATCGCCTGGTTGAAGCGGAAGAGGAGCAGGAGGCAGAGGGCGGCCAGCAGGGCGCCCACCACCAGGTAGACGTAGCGCTCGACACGGCTCAAGGGCGACACCTCGCTTGCGTCGGAATCGGCCGGACCGGGGGCGTGGGCATGGCCGGCGCCCGGGGCGGCCGCCGCCCCGCCAGGCAGCTTGCTGGTCTCATACCGACCGGTGCCCGGGTCGTAGCGGTAGATCCGGGAGGCGACGGTGAAGCCGCCGCCCTCCCGGGGCGTGCGGTAGGCGACAATCACCAGGTTGCCGGTCACCGTCACCCCCTGGTCGGCCTCTACCTCAAGCCCGGTCCTCCAGACGGGTGAACCGGGGAGGAGAACCCAGCCCCGGGTCAGGCTGGGGTCGCTCACCTTGACTAGCAGGTGGTCGCTCTCGCCTCCATCCACCGGCTCGAGGCCCACCTCGGTAAAGCCGGGGAGGGGGTTCGGGGCGGCGAAGAGCTGTCCGCCCGCTGCCGTGACGGCCAGCTGTTCCGCCGTCACCGTCAGGGTGACCTGAACCGGCGTTCCGTTCAGGGTGAGGGTGGTCTCGGCCCGTTTCTCGCCGGGGGTTCGTTTCACCTCGGTCACGGCCCCGGTGGAGCAGGCGGCCAGCAGCAGCAGGAGCAGGGGGAGGAGAAGGCGGGGAAGGAGTCGGGTCACGGGCTCTCACCATCCTGTTCATTCCGCAAGGCGTCCTTCTCATTATATCGCAATCGGTTCAGCGGCATGGAAGCAGGAAGATGAGACGGGACAAAGAATCCAAGGGAAAATCCAACGGGCCGGGGGGAGAGCTGGTGGCCGCTGTATCAATCCGACCTGCTGAGAGCCATGCCGACCTGCATGCCTGTATCGACCTGCAGCGAGCGGTCTGGGGGCTCGACGATCTGAACCTGGTCCCCTTCCATCACCTGCACACCGCCCATGAGTGGGGCGGTCGGGTGCTGGTGGCGGAGGACCAGGGGCGCATTGTGGGTTTCTGCTATGGGTTCGGGGGGCGGCAGTACGGGCGTCCGGCGCTGCTCTCCCACATGCTGGCCGTCCTGCCCGAGTACCGGGGGCAGGGGCTGGGGGCGGAGCTGAAGCTGGCGCAGGGCCGCTGGGCCCGCTCCGAGGGGTATGAGCTGATCACCTGGACCTACGACCCGCTGGAGGCGGTCAACGCCGGGCTGAACATCGCCCGGCTGGGCGGGATTGTCCGCCGCTACCTGGTGAACCACTACGGGGAGATGACCGACGGGCTGAACCGGGGGCTGCCCAGCGACCGGCTGCTGCTGGAATGGCACCTCCGCTCGCCCCGGGTAGAGGCGATCCTGGACGGCGCCGCCCCGCCCCCGCTGCCCGCCCCGGCGCTCCGCTGCGAGGTGCCCTTCGGCTTCCAGCGGATCAAGCGGCAGGACCCGCCCGGGGCGATGGCCTGGCGGATGCGGGTGCGGGAGACGCTGACCCGGGCGCTGGCCGAGGGCTACATCATCACAAGCTTTGAGCAGAGCGATGAGGCGGGCTTCTACGGCCTGTCTCGGGAGGAGGAGCCGCTCGATGCGGATTGAGGCGGTGGAACTGACCCTGATTGAGCTCCCGTTGAAGGCGCCCTTTGAGGCCAGCGTCGGGGTGCTGGAGAAGCGGCAGCTTGTGCTGGTGAAGGTGGAGGGGGACGGGTTTTACGGCTGGGGTGAGGCCTCACCGCTGAACGAGCCGACCTACAACTACGAGACCGCCGAGACCGCCTGGCACATCCTCGAGACCTATCTTGTCCCCCTGGTCCTGGGCAGGGAGGTGGCCCACCCCTCCCGGGTGCGGGAGCTCTACGCCCCGGTGCGGGGCCACAACTTCGCCAAGGCCGGGCTGGAGAACGCCGTCTGGGACTGGTTTGCCCGGGCCCAGGGAGTTCCCCTCTGCAGGCTGCTGGGGGGCGAGAAGGAGCGGATCGGCGTCGGCGTCTCCATCGGCATCCAACCGTCGCCTGAGGAGCTGGTGCGGGTGGTGGAGCGCTTCGCCGGGCAGGGCTACCAGCGGATGAAGATCAAGATCAAGCCCGGCAAGGACCTGCCGGACCTGTCCGCCGTCCGCCGCGCCTTCCCCGACCTGCCGATCATGGCCGACGCCAACAGCGCCTATACCCTGGAGGATATCCCGACCTTCCAGGCGATGGACGAGCTCAACCTGCTGATGTACGAGCAGCCCCTGGCCTGGGACGACATCGTCGACCACGCCAGGCTGCAGGCGGCGGTCACCACCCCGGTCTGCCTGGACGAGTCGGTCCACTCGCCCGAGGATGCCCGCAAGGCGCTGGAGCTCGGCTCCTGCCGGATGATCAACATCAAGGTGGGCCGGGTTTCGGGGCATCAGGCGGCCAAGGAGATCCACGACCTGATGTACCAGCGGGGCCTGCCGGTCTGGTGCGGCGGGATGTTCGAGTCCGGCGTGGGGCGGGCGCACAACATCCACCTGACCACGCTGCCGGGCTTCACCCTGCCGGGCGATACCTCCGCCTCCGACCGGTACTACCACGAGGATATCGTCGACGAGCCGGCGGTGCTCAACCCCGACGGCACGCTGACCGTCCCCACCCGCCCGGGCATCGGGGTGGATGTGCTGCCCGACCGGCTGGAGCGCTACGCCCGCCGGACCCGGCGGTTTGTGAGCGGGTAGCCGCTCCCGCCTAGAGCTTCAGGTCCCATGGGAGGAGCAGGAGGGCCGCTGCCAGACTGAGGGCCGCAACCAGGAGGAGGGGGCGGCCCTTTGCGCGGTGCTCCGGCACCAGCAGCCAGTAGGCCACCGGGATACAGAGGGAGGCGACGCTCCGGGCCACCAGGTTGACGAGGGGCAGGAACCAGTTCTCATGCCCGTTGCCGTCGCCGAAGACGAAGGCCCAGCCCACGGCGATCCCCACGAAGATGCCCATGATGAAGACGAAACAGCCCACCGCGGTGCCCAGGAGGATCGCCGCCCCCACCCGCAGCCCTAAGGAGACCCGCATGCTATCGGCCCCTTCCTCTGAATGCGGCCAGCAGCTCCGCCTCCCGCTCCCGGCTGATGCCGGCCCTCCGCTGCAGGTCGGCGGGCCTCGTCCGGTCCCAGGCCAGCGTATCCTGGATCGTCTGCCCCAGCGGACGGAAGCGCAGCCCCTCCGCCAGGGCCCGGCTCACATCCACATTCATCAGCCCGGCACCGCCCGGTCCGGGGATCCAGAGGGGGAGGCCGGTCCAGGGGGTCACCTGCTGCTCGACCAGGAACGCATCGTCGACCCAGGTGAAGTGAGCGTCGCTCCCGGCGGCGCTCCGGCACTCCTCCAGCAGCTGCTCCATGCTGTAGGGCCGGTTGGGCCCGGTGGCGTTGTAGACCCCGGTCCCCTTCCGCTCCACCATGGAGATGATCCACTCCGCCAGATCCCGGGCGTCGATGATCTGGACCAGCCGCGACCGCTCGCCCGGGGCCAGCACCTCGCCCCCCGCTGCCACCCGGACGGGCCAGTAGGTGAAGCGGTCGGTGGGGTCGTGGGGGCCGACGATCAGGCCGGGCCGGACGTTCAGTACCCGGCCGGGCATGGCCGCCTCGGCGGCCCGCTCGCAGAGCGCCTTCAGCGCCCCGTAATGCTTCATGACCTCCTCGCTGCTCTCATCCTCCAGGGTGGCGAGGGCGCCGCTCTCGTCCAGACGGTGTACGGAGGGGTCGGCATAGACCGAGATGGAGGAGATGAAGGTGTAGTGCTCCACCGCATCCGCCAGCAGTTCGGCCGAGGCCCTGACGACCCGGGGAAGGTACCCGCTGGGATCGATCACCGCATCCCAGCGCCGCCCCTTCAGCGCCTCCAGGTCCCCGTCCCGGTTGCCCCGCAGCCGCTCCAGTTCCGGAAAGAGGTCCGGGTTGCGGACGCCCCGGTTGAACAGGGTCACCTCGTGCCCCCGGGCCAGCGCAGCCTCCACCAGATGCCGGCCCAGGAAGACGGTTCCCCCCAGAATCAAGATCTTCATGGTGCGACCCTCCCCTACGTCTATCCCCTCGACTCTGGACTACATTTCGCCACCGGGGCAGGTGCGCCTGCTCCGATGGCAAAAGTATCCGCAGGGGCGATGCGGAGTGCAGACGCATCCTACTTATCAATGTTGGATGAGGGAGGAAGAGGGGCATGGCGCTTCAGAATCCGGAGCACGCCTATCGGGAGTATCTGCCGGAGCTGCGGGAGGGGGAGCGGTTCTCCGAGCATCACATCAAGGTGCGCAGGGAGGAGGTCTCCCGCTATCTCTTCATCCCCGGCAGCCATCTGCGGGGGCGCCGCATCGCCGAGATGCTGGACGGCGCCCGCGTGGTCAGCGCGACCCGGGGCTACTATCTATACAGCGGCACCTACCAGGGGATCTTCATGACCGTCTGCTCCACCGGCATGGGCGGGCCGGCCACGGCGATCGCCATGGAGGAGTTGGCCCGGCTGGGGGCCGACACCTTCATCCGGGTGGGCTCCGCCGGGGCGGTCCAGGAGTTCCTGGGGGTGGGCGACATCGCCGTGGCCACGGCAGCGGTCCGGGGCGGGGGCACCTCCCACGCCTACCTGCCGGCAATCTTCCCGGCTGCGGCGGACTTTGCGCTGACCCGGGCGATGGTGGAGGCGGCGGAGCGGCTGGGAACCCGGGTCCATACCGGGATCTGCGCCACCGGTGACGCCTTCTACGCCCCCGACGACCCCCGGGAGCGGGAGCTGCTGAAGCGGGCCGGGGTGCTGGCCATTGAGATGGAGGCGGACACCGCCTTCACCCTGGCCCATTATCACGGCTGGCGGGCCGGCGCCGCCTTCGTGCTGGATGGCGGGCCCGCCCGCGACATCCTGGAGTCCTCCGCCGCCGGCATCGCCATCGCCAACCACGGGACCAACCCGGACTTCCGCCGGGGGGAGGAGGCGCTGATCCGCCTCTGCCTGGAAGCGATGGCGGAGATCGCCCGCCGGGACGCCTCATCTGCCGCCAGGTAGGGGGCGGCTCGCGGGGTCAATGGATTCCAATGACAATGGAAATCGGCGAAATCCAATGTAACATTGAGTAAGAGCGACCCTGGCCTGGGTATTTCCGCCTCAGACCAGGGTCTTTGGGTTTCCAGCGCCATTGACACCATTGATAACCATACGTTAGACTTCCTGTATAGTCCGGACCTCTACAAGGTTGCGGCATTCGTCCTCGCCGTCCCGTGCCCTTGGGGTCGGGGAAGACGCCCCGTGTCAGAGTCCCGTAGTGTCCACGTCAGGAAGGGCGGCCTGCAGCGGGCTGCCAGCCTGTCCACTCGAACTCTCGGGGGAATATCACCTTGAAGCTCTGGCAGCAGCAACCCTACGTGCGTGTCAGTCTCCTATATGCGCTGGCGGCCGGACTCTGGATCTTCCTGTCCGAGCCTCTTTTCCGACTCCTCATTTCGGACCAACAGCTGCTCTCCGCTGTGCAGAATCTCAAGGGATGGCTCTTCCTCCTGCTGAGCGCCGGTCTCGTCCTCTGGCTGCTGCGGAGGGAGGGCAGGGGCCTTTCGGCCCTCCAGATGGGGCAGGGCTCCACCGCCCTGGACTCCCCGGATGAGGGCTACCTCGCCATCGACCCGCACTTCCGCATCATCCAGGTCAACCAGGCGGCGGAGGAGATGCTGGGGCTGCGCCGGCGCGAGCTGATGGCGCACAAACTGTGGGAGATCTTCCCCGAGGCGGGGCCCTCCTCCATCTACCAGCAGTGCGTCAGGGCGATGACCGGGAAGGAGCCGGTCCGCTTCACCGAATATCATGCAGGGATGGACGCCCTGCTGGATGTGCGTGCCTATCCCTCCGGGGATGGGCTATCGGTCTATTTCCGGGTGGCTGAGGAGCGCACGGCGGCGGAGGAGGATCTGCGCTTCTACCTCCAGGTGCTGGAGTCGGTGGAGAGCGCTGTGCTCACCCTCGATCTGCGGGGCCGGATCACCTACTGGAACCGGGCGGCGGAGCGGCTCTTCGGCTGGGCTCCCGCCGTGGTCCTGGGGGAACCGGTGCTGGATGTGATCGCCGCCGACCGGCTGGCCGGCGAGGAGGGGCTGCGGCGGCTGCTCTCCGGTGAGCGCTGGTCCGGCCAGGTCCAGATGAAGGCCCGGGAGGAGCAGCGCTTCGCCGGCTTCATCGCCGGGGCTCCCCTGCGGGATGGTACAGGCGCCACCACCGGGGTGGTGATCGCCGTGGAGGATATCACCGCCCGCAAGCGGACCGAGGAGTCGCTGCGGGAGCAGGAGCGGCTCTTCCGGCTGGTGGCCGAGCACGCCGCCGACCTGGTGATCCTCTTCGAGGCGGATGGCTCCCTGCGCTACGCCAGCCCTTCCAGCCAGCAGATGCTGGGCTTCACCCCGGAGGAGTTGGCCGGCGGAACCCTGGAGATGCTGGCAACCATGGTCCACCCCGACGACCGGGAGCGGTTCCGCAAGGCCTTCGACGAGGTGCGACTCACCCATCGGGGCGTCGTCGTCACCCACCGGATGCAGAACCGGCACGGCGATTACCTCTGGATGGAGACCTCCATCCGCGGCTTCCTGGAGCACGGCCGGGCGCTCCGCTACCAGACCCTCTCCCGGGATGTCACCTGCCGGGTCACCTGCGAGGAGCGGCTGGAGCACCAGGCGCTGCACGACCCGCTGACCGGCCTGCCAAACCGGACCTGCTTCGTCCGGCGGCTCGAAGAGGTGATGGCGGGGGCCACGGGCCGAGCCCGCCGCTTCGCCGTTCTCTTCCTCGACCTGGACAACTTCAAGCTGATCAACGACAGCCTGGGCCACGGGCGGGGCGATGAGCTGTTGGTGGCCGTAGGGGAGCGGCTGAAGGGCTGCCTCCGGTTTGACGACATCCTGGCCCGGCTGGGTGGCGACGAGTTCGCCATCCTGGTGCGGGCGGTCGGGGAGCCCACCGAGGCGATCGAGGTGGCGGAGCAGGTGCTGTCCCATCTGCACGATCCCTTCGATCTGGCGGGCAACGAGATCTTCATCACCGCCTCCATCGGCCTGGTGGTCTCCTCCCCCGGTCACCTGACCACCGACGACCTCCTGCGGGATGCCGATGTGGCCATGTACCGGGCGAAGCAGAAGGGGAAGAACCAGTACGAGCTCTTCTCGCCCTCCATGAAGGAGCGGCTGATGGCCCGCCTGCAGATGGAGACCGATCTGCGCCGGGCGATCGACCGGGAGGAGCTGCTGGTCTACTACCAGCCGGTGGTGCAGGTAAACACCGGGCGGATCCTGGGGTTGGAGGCGCTGGTCCGCTGGAAGCATCCCCAGAAGGGGGTGGTCTCGCCCGGGGAGTTCATCCCGCTGGCCGAGGAGACCGGCCTGATCCTGCCCATCGGGCGCTGGGTGCTGCGGCAGGCCTGCCTGCAGGTGCGCCGCTGGCAGCGGGAGTACCCCGAGTACGCCGAGATCGTGCTCAGCGTCAACCTGTCGGTCCGGCAGCTGCAGGACCACCGGCTGGTGGACGAGGTCCACGCCGCCCTGGAGGAGTCCGGGCTCGACCCGTCCCACCTGACCCTGGAGATCACCGAGTCGGTGCTGGTCCAGGACCTGGTCACCACCACCCAGGCGCTCCGGCAGCTGAAGGGGCTGGGGGTCCGGCTGGCGATCGACGACTTCGGCACCGGCTACTCCTCGCTGGCCTACCTGAAGCGGTTCTCGGTGGACACGCTGAAGGTCGACCGCTCCTTCGTCGAGCGGCTGGGCCAGGATGTGGAGGACTCGGCGATCGTCGGCACCGTCATCTCCCTGGCCAAGACCCTCAACCTGAAGGTGACCGGCGAGGGGATCGAGACGGCGGAGCAGTTGGCAGAGCTGCGGGCGCTCGGCTGCGATCAGGGACAGGGCTACTACTTCACCCGGCCCCTGCCGGTGGACCAGGCCCAGGCAATTCTCGCCAGCCGGCCCGGCTGGTAGGCAAAATGGCGGACCCTGCCCAATACCAAAGGCGGGGTCCGAAATTATTTTGCGGACCGGCCGCTCCCTTGCAGGGATTTCCCTTTTCACCTGCGAATATTTGAGCATACGTTTGCACAGCAGGATCGACCGAGTTCCGGAGGTGCAGGCGTAGACGCTCTCCGTGCAAGGGTTTGTCGACCCGCGCAAATGCAAACGTTTGCACGAGAGGGAGGGGCTCTCGGGTTCCGGCACACACCAGAGAATCACATGAGGAGGCAGCACGGATGAAGATGTGGAAGCGTTTGGCCGCTACCGTTCTCGTCGCCGGCCTGTTGGCTGGCTGCGCGGCTCCGAAGGAGGAGAAGCCGTCGGCTCCCGCCACCGGTGGACAGCAGAAGCAGGAGGCCAAGAACTTCGAGATCGTGTTCTGGGAGCAGGAGGAGAACGCCGAGAAGTTCTTCGATCCCGTCCTGGCGAAGTTCATGGAGAAGAACCCGAACATCAAGATCACCCGCGTCCACTATGAGACCGAGAAGCTGCGCTCCAACTTCCTCACCGCCGTGCAGGGCGGCCAGGCCCCGCAGGTGGTCTACGGGCCCGACGACAACGTGGGCGTCTTCGCCACCGCCGGCGTCATCCAGCCGCTGGACAACTTCTTCAGCCCGGGCTTCCTCGGCACCCTGAACCCGATCGCCGTGGACGGCAACCGGTACAACGGCAAGCTCTGGGGCATCCCCGACCGGATCGGCAACCAGCTGATGCTGATCTACAACAAGAAGCTGGCCCCCAACCCGCCCAAGAACACCGACGAGCTCTTCAAGTTCGCCGAGGAGTTCAAGAAGTCCAACCCCGAGGGCTACGCCCTGGTCTTCAACCAGACCGAGCCCTTCTGGGTCGCCCCCTGGCTCGGCGGCTTCGGCGGCAAGGTCTTCAACGACAAGAACGAGCCGACCCTCGACACCCCGGCCATGGTCAACACCTTCAAGCTGCTGGCTGACTTCAAGGCGAAGGGCGTCATCCCGAAGGAGTCCGACTACGACGCCTCCGAGGCGCTCTTCAAGGACGGCAAGGCTGCCATGATCATCAACGGCCCGTGGTCGGTCAACGGCTACATCGAGAAGGGCCTCGACATCGGCATCACCCGGATTCCGCAGATCTCCGGCGCTGACTGGCCGAAGCCCTACACCTCCACCAAGTCCTACTTCGTCTCCAAGCTGGTCACCGACAAGGATGAGGCCGCCGCTGTGGCCAAGTTCATCGAGTTCATGAACTCCGCCGAGATCCAGATCGAGCTGGCCAAGCTCCACAAGCAGCAGCCCTCCAACAAGCAGGCCGCCGAGTCCGAGGTGGTCAAGAACGACCCGATCCTGAACCAGGCCAAGTACCAGCTGGAGACCGGGACCCCGATGCCGATCATCCCGCAGATGCGGGCCGTCTGGGACAGCTGGAAGCCGCAGTGGCAGCTGGTGATCGCTGGTCAGGCGAAGCCGGAGGAGGCCGCGGCCCAGGCCCAGAAGGATGCGCTCAAGCTGATCTCTGAGATGAAGTAAGGTTGGTTCCGCCTGGACGGGGAGTGGTCTGTCCACTCCCCGTTCCCTTCGGCGGGAGAGCCCACGGGAGGTGCAAGATATGGCGCGCCGATCTCGTTCCGTTGAAGGTCTCCTTCCCGGGGCGCAGCCGTGGAACCCGTATGCCTACACGATGCCCGCCTTCCTGCTGATGGCGGTCATGGTGGTCTACCCGCTCCTTTACGGCGTCTACATCGGGTTCACCAACATGTCGCTCCAGAACTTCTTCAACTTCCGGCTGGTCGGATTCAGGAACTTCGTCTCGATCCTCTCCGAGCCGGAGCTGTGGGAGGTCCTGATCCGCTCCGTCGTCTGGACGGGGGTCAACGTCTTCTTCCACGTGGTGATCGGCCTCTGGCTGGCGATCCTGCTCAACCGGAAACTGCCGGGCAAGGCGATCCTCCGGGTGATCCTGATCCTGCCCTGGGCGATCCCGCAGTACATCGCCGCCCTGGCCTGGAAGACCATGTACCAGCACGACTTCGGCTTCATCAACCTGGTGCTCAAGCAGATGGGCATCGCCCCGGTCCCCTGGCTGCAGCATCCCACCTGGGCCTTTATCGCCGTGATCCTGGTCAATATCTGGCTGGGCATCCCCTTCATGATGATGATCTCCCTGGGCGGCCTTCAGGCGATCCCCAAGGAGTTGTACGAGGCGACCGACGTGGACGGCGGGAGCGGCTGGGACAAGTTCCGCCACATCACCCTGCCGATGCTGAAGCCGGTCCTCGTCCCGGCGGCCACCCTGGGCACCGTCTGGACCTTTAACACCGTGAATGTCATCTACCTGGTGACCGGCGGCGGTCCCGGGCGGTCCACCGATATCCTCGTCAGCTATGTCTACAGGGCGGCGTTTGATTTCTATCGCTATGGCTACGCCGCGGCCTTCTCGCTGCTGATCTTTATCATGCTGATGATCTGGGCGGTTCTCTTCGTCTACAAGAACCGTGCCGATGAGGGGGTGGTCTAGTGGCCAAGCGGATGCGCATCCGAGAGAGCCTCTTCGAAAAGAGCGACTCGCCCCTGAAGATCGTGGCGATCTACCTGACCCTGATCGCCGCCTGCGTCATCTCGCTGATCCCGATCTGGATGATCTTCAACATGTCCCTCCGCCCGAGCCAGACCCTCTACACCACCGAGCTGGCCTTCGTCCCCTCGGACATGACCTGGGAGAACTACCGGGTGATGCTCTTCGAGAAGCCGCTGCTGGGCTGGATGGGCAACTCGATCATCGTCTCGGGCCTGACCGCCGTCATCTCGGTGGCGATCGCCGCCACGGCGGGCTACGCCCTCTCCCGCTTCCGCTTCACCGGCCGGAAGGGCTTCCTCACCTTCCTGCTGACCACCCAGATGTTCCCCGCCCCCATGCTGCTCCTGCCCACCTTCCTGCTCCTCTCCCAGTTCAAGCTGCTCAACACCTACCAGGGGATGATCATCCCCTATGTGGCGACCGCCATCCCCTTCTCCACCTGGATGATGAAGGGCTTCTATGACACCATCCCGGTGGAGCTGGAGTACGCCGCTGCCATCGACGGGGCTTCCAACTGGCAGTCCTTCTTCCGGATCACCTTGCCCCTGGCGGCGCCCGCCCTGGCGATCTCGGCCCTCTTCGCCTTCATGACCGGCTGGTCGGAGTACATCATCGCCCGGGTGGTGCTGACCAAGGCGGCGATGTACACCCTTCCGGTCGGCCTCGTCACCCTCCAGTCCTCCTTCAACACCGAGTGGGGCCGCTACTCCGCCGGTGCGCTGATGACGATGATCCCGGCGATGATCCTCTTCATCGCCTTCTCCCGCTACCTGGTTGGCGGTCTGACGCTGGGTGGTGTGAAGGGATGAGCACCCGTCGCGCCCTCGCCGCCGGCCTGTTGGGCCTGCTCCTCCTGGCCTCGGTTGCGGCCACCGCTGCCCCGGTGCGGGCGGCGGAGCCGGTGGCCCGCCCCTACAGCGACGATATCTTCTACCTGATCATGACCGACCGCTTCCACAACGGCGACCGGTCCAACGATCAGGGGATCGAGCCCAACAACGCCACCGGGATCCACGGCGGCGACCTGCAGGGCGTGATCGACAAGCTTGACTACCTGAAGAACCTGGGTGTGACCGGCATCTGGCTCACCCCGGTGGTGGAGAACCAGCAGGGCGGCTACCACGGGTACTGGGCGATCGACTTCTACAAGGTCGATCCCAACCTGGGCGACATGGCGACCCTGAAGAAGCTGGTGGACGAGGCGCACAGGCGGGGGATGAAGGTCTTCCTCGACGTGGTGGTCAACCACACCGCGCCCACCCACCCCTTCGTCACCGAGCGGCCCGACTGGTTCCACCAGACCGGCTCCATCACCAACTGGGAGAGCCAGGAGCAGGTGGAGAACTTCAAGCTGGCCGGCCTGCCGGACCTGGCCCAGGAGAACCCGGAGGTCAAGCGGTACCTGATCGAGATGTCCAAGTGGTGGATCGATCAGACCGGGGTGGACGGTTTCCGGCTGGACACCGTCCGGCACGTACCCAAGTGGTTCTGGGCGGAGTACAGCCGGGAGCTGCACGCCCACAAGCCGGGCTTCTTCCTGATGGGCGAGGCCTGGAACGGGGACCTGAACTACCTGAAGGGCTACCTGGAGACCGGCCTGGACTCGCTGGTCGACTTTGCCCGGCTCTTCCCGATGCAGGAGGTCTTCGCCAGGGGCGGCGATCCCTCGGTGCTGCACGCCACGGTGCTGCGGCAGCTGAAGGAGACGCCTGACAAGGTCTGGGCCCCCTTCATCGACAACCACGACCTGCCCCGCTTCGTCACCGGCTCGGCCCCGGGCGGCGCCGAGAAGCTGCGGCTGGCGCTGGCCTACCTGCTGACCTCGCCGGGGATGCCGATCCTCTATTACGGCACCGAGGTGGCCATGCAGGGCGGGGACGACCCGGACAACCGGCGGGACATGAAGTTCGACGCCAACCCGGAGATGTTCGCCTACACCCAGGCGCTGATCAAGCTGCGCAAGGAGAACCCGGCCTTCACCCGGGGCACCTACACCCCCATCGGCAAGAACCCGCGAGTGGTCGCCTTCCTGCGGGAGCATGAGGGCAGCCGCTTCGTCGTGGCGATCAACAACGCCAAGACGGAGCAGAGCCTCGACCTGACCGGCGTGGCCGGGGAGGGGGAGCGGGTGCGGAACCTGCTGGGCGAGGCGCAGCCGGCAGCCCAGGGCCGGATGCTCACCCTGGCCCCCCAGACCGCCTACGTGCTCGCCCTGGGCGCTGCGGCGGGGGGCGGCGCAGGCGGCCTGGGCCCGACCCCCTGGGCGGCGGTCGGGGCGGGGGCCGTGCTGGCGGTGGTCGCCGGCATCCTCCTCCTCCGGCGCCGCAGGCTGTGACCGCTCCCGACACCCACCAAAAGGACGATGGACGTTGAAGATGAAACCCTATCTGGTCGATGCGATCCTGGGCAACGGGCGGGCGCTGGCCACCCTGACCCGGGACGCCGAGATTCAGCGGCTCTTCTGGCCCCACATCGACGGTGGGCAGCAGGTCCAACGGCTGCTGGGAGGTCTCTCGGTCAACGGCGGTCCGGTGATCTGGCAGGACTCTGATCTCTGGGCCACCGAGCAGGGGTACGAGCCGGACCAGAACATCCTGCTGACCACCGCCCGGCTGGAGTCCGGCCTGACGGTCCAGTACCGGGACACCGTCACCCCGGGCCGTGACCTCCTGGTCCGGCAGCTGACCTTCACCAACCGGGGGCAGGGGGCGGCTCACCTGCTCTACCTGCTCTACCAGTGGATCCGGATCGATGAGAACCCCCTTTACAACACGGCGATGTACGATGAACCCGCCGACGCCCTGGTCGGCTTCCGCCGGGACCTCTTCGTGGCGGTGGGGGGCGATCGGCCGCTTACCGGCTTTACCACCGGTCCGGCCGGCCACGTCTTCGAGATGGCCGACCGGCTGGAGTTCCCCGGGCGGGAGATCACCAACGGGGATGTGGCGGCATCCGGTCTGTGGGACCTGGGCCGGCTCCAGCCGGGCGAGTCGGTCACCCTCACCCTCTTCTGGGCGATGGGCCGCAGCCCCGCCGAGGTCCGCGGGCTGCTGGCGGCGGCCCGGGCGGAGGGGGCGGAGCGGCTGCTGGAGGCCACACGGGCCTACTGGACCGACTTCCTGGCCCAGGCCCGCCCGCTCCGGGTGGGCGCCCGGGAGCCGCAGCCGCCGGCGCTGCCCGGCCTCCCGGGCCCGGCGAGCCCGGCGGAGATTGAGTCGCTCTACCGGCGGTCGCTCCTCGCCTTCAAGCTGATGTCCGACGAGCAGACCGGGGCGGTGATCGCCGCGCCCGAGTTCGACCCGGGGGTCACCCAGTGCGGCGGCTACGCCTATGTCTGGGGCCGGGACGCCGCCTACATCACGGTGGCGATGGACCTGGCCGGCTACCACGGGATGGCCGGCGCCTTCTACCGCTGGGCGCTGCGGAGCCAGGAGCCCGAGGGCTGGTGGATGCACCGGCACTACGCCTCCGGCCACTGGGGCCCCTCCTGGGGGCTGCTCCAGGTGGACGAGACCGGCTCGATCCTCTACGGGATGGGGCTGCACGCCCGGCTCCACGGCGGCCGGGAGTTCGCCCGGGAGGTCTGGCCCAGCGTCCAGCGGGCCGCCGGCTGGCTGATCGGACAGATCGACCCGGAGACCGGCCTGCCCGGCCTCTCCTGGGACCTGTGGGAGGAGCGGGTGGCCGAGCTGACCTACTCCAGCGGCGCCGTCTTCGGCGGCCTCCAGGCCGCCGCCGACCTGGCCGAGATGGTGGGCCAGCCGGAGCAGGCCGCCCGGTACCGGGCCGCCGCCGCTGAGCTGAAGCAGGCGATCCTGCGGGAGACGGTCCGGGAGGGTTTCTTCCTGCGCGGCCGGCTGCTGGAGGTGCCCGCCTGGCGCTATGAGCAGGCCCGCGAGGCGGGGCTGCCCGTCCGGACCCGGACCGGCGCCAAGGGCCGCACCATCTACCTGCTGGAGGAGGACCCGGTGCCCGACACCTCGCTGCTGGGCATGAGCACCCCCTTCCAGGTGGTGGAGCCGGACAACCCGGTGATGCTCCGAACCGTCCAGCGGCTGGTGGAGCGGGTCTGGTCCCGCCCCAACGGCGGGATGCTCCGCTACCAGGGCGACCACTATCGGGGAGGCCTCAACCCGTGGATCCTCTGCACCCTCTGGCTCGGCCTCTACGAGGCGGAGCGGGGCAACCGGACAGCGGCCGAGCAGATCCTGGACTGGGCGGTCTCCCGCCGCACCCGCACCGGGCTGCTGGCCGAGCAGGTCGATCCGGTCACGGGGGAGGCGGTCTGGGTGGTGCCGCTCACCTGGTCGCACGCCATGTACGTGCTCTTGGCCCTGCGGCTCTACGGGGAATAGGGGAGCGCCCGCTTCGGCGGGCGCTCTCGGCGCGCGAGAGGAATCGGCAGAGCGGCTCTCGAAAGGAGTCCCGTTGGCTCCGGCAGTTATGCGGTTGGGAGAGGTGAGGCCAGCTTGAATCATGCCATGATCGAACTGCTCCTGGGCGCCCGGAGGGGCGTCAGCCACCCGAACACCGACCTGGATGCCCAGACCTTCCTGCGCCGGGTAACCCAGCTGCGAGCGGAGGCCGGGCTGGAGGAGGCTCTGCAGGTCGAGTACCGCCCTCAGGTGACCCCATCCGAGCTGAGGGACCGGCAGGTGCTGGTCTGGGATCTCGGCCGGGTCCACGACCCGTCAGCCGGCAACTTCGACCACCACCAGGACCACCGGCTCGGCGCCACCCCGATCATCCTGCTGGAGGCGGTAGGGCGGGAGCCCTCCCCCCTGGACCGCTATGTCGACCAGGCCGACCGGGGCCTCTTCTTCAAAAACCCCCAGCCCTATCCCTTCCCCGAGACCCTGCAGGGGCTGGCGGCGGGCATCAACCTGGTCCACCGGCGGGATGGTGAGCGGTCGATCCACTTTCAGCGGCTCCTCACCTGGGTGGAGGAGGCCGGGGTCGACCCCTACGGCCGCTTTGACGCGACCATGCTCCCCGCCCCCTTCCGCCCCTTCCAGGAGGCGAAGCGGGCCGAGGAGCAGGCGGCGGAGCGTGAGGCGGAGGGCGCCCGCTGGGTCACGACCCGGATCGGCAAGGTGGCCTATGTGGAGAGCGACTACATCGGCGCCATGCACGCCCTCTACCGGCGCGGCGCCGCCCTGGTGGTGCTGCATGAGCCGCAGGCGGTCATGTCGGGCTGGTCCTGCCCGGCGCCCAAGTTCACCGTGGGAGCCAACCCGGCGCTGGTGGCGATCCCCGAGGAGCTGGACCTGCGCCCCCTCTTCGCCCGGCTCTCCGCCCTGGAGCCCAGCGGCCACACCTGGGGCGGCCAGGCGGGGATCGGCGGCTCCCCCCGGGAGGAGGGGGGCTCGGGCCTGACCGGGCGGCAGGTGCTGGTGGAGGTCCAGACCTACCTGGGCTGATGGTGGATCGGGCAGCCATTCTCGTCGCAGGCGCCCACCGGGATGATCGTCCGACGGGCGGCGATGAAGTCGTAGAGCCGCTCGCCCAGCCCGGTCCAGGCCGAGAGGAGCAGCAGCGGCCAGAGCGGCCAGAGCGCCGGCACCCGGCCGGCGATGGCCACCACCGCATCGATCCCGTCCACCACCCGGCCGGTCTTGTTGATCCGGACATGCATCCGCTCGGCCAGACGCCGGGCGGGAAACCCGACCTCCTCGGCCACCCCCGGCTCCCGCATCGAGGCGAAGGCCAGTTGCCCCAGCCAGTCGAGCCGCACCAGCCGGTGCTTGATCCCGGTGCAGAGCGGACACCATCCATCGTAGAAGACCGTGAGGGCGCGCGGCTCCCCCTTCATCGCACCCGCTCCTTCCGCACCCTTCCAGGGGACTTGCCCCTCTCTGTAAGTTAGACGTAGAATAAGTTTTGGAGGGGATGCCGACCGGCACCCCCGAACGATCTGCTGGAGGCAACCCGATGAACCTTGATCTTTCCTTTTTTGATACCGACTCGATCCTGACCAAGGCGCTGAAGGGCGAGCGGCCTTTCCCCGACGAGGCGATCTACCTCTGCGCCGAGGGGGAGCCGGCCGCCATGGCCGCGGCGGCAGACCGGGTCGCCCGCCACCACCATCCCGAGGGGAAGGTGGGCTACGCCGTCAGCAAGACGGTGATCTACTCCAACATCTGCCAGCCCCGCTGCCCCTTCTGCACGGGCACCGTGACGAAGGATCACCCCGACGGTTTCACCCGGAGCGCCGAGCAGGTGGTGGCGGAGGTGGAGGAGGCGGTCGCCGCCGGTGCGACCCAGATCTTCCTGCAGGGCGGCCACCGGATCGATCTGGAGTGGGCGTACTACCCCGGTCTCGTCCGGGCGATCCATGAGCGCTTTCCCGACCTCCAGATCTTCGCGTACTCCCCCACGGAGATCATGGTCTTCAACGCCGCCTACCAGAAGCGGACGACCGATGTGATTCAGGAGCTGAAGGAGGCCGGCATGGGCGGGCTCTTCGCCGGCGGCGCCGAGAGGCTCCAGACCCGGGGTCCCGAGTACCGGGCGCTGCTGCGGGGCCCCTGGAACGAGTGGTTCGATGTGGTCCATCGCGCCGTCGACGCCGGTCTTCCCGTGGTTGTCCCCTTCGTCTTCGGGCTGGGGGAGAGCGCCCGCGAGCGGGTCGGCCACCTCTACCGGGTCCGGGCCGTCCAGGAGCGGACCCAGGCGATGAAGCGTCCCGCCTTTGCTGCCATGGCGGTCTTCACCCTGCCGGACGGGCGCCCGGCCGCCGATGGTGAGACCCCGCCGCCGGTCTCCAGCCGGGAGTACCTGCGGATGGTCGCTCTGGCCCGGGTTCTTCTCCCGAACATCAGGCATATCCAGGCCAGCCCCGCCACGCAGGGGGCGAAGGTGGCCCAGGAGGCGCTGAGCAGCGGGGCGGACGATCTGGGGCAGATCCACCTGGAGGGAGCCTTCTCCCCGGAGGAGGCGGAGCGGCTGATCCAGGAGGCCGGAGGGATCCCCCTCCGGCGGCAGCGCTGGTGATCCTCTGACCGGCATCGTTATGGAAGCTAGGTGGTCCCGGGGGGTGGCCCGCAGCCCCTTGCGACACAAAACGGGCGCCCCACCGCTCCAGCGGCAGGGCACCCGTTTTTCGGTTCCCGTGCTATTTGAAGATCGCGAGCATCCGCTCCAGCGCCACCCGGGCCCACTTCCGGTCATCCGGGTGCACCTTCACCTGGTTGACCACCTTCCCCTCCGCCAGGCTCTCCAGCGCCCAGCAGAGGTGCTGCGGGCTGATCCGGTACATGGTGGCGCAGGGGCAGACGTTGGGGCCGGAGAGGGAGACCACCAGCTTATCCTGATGGCTCTCCGCCAGCCGGTGGACCAGGTTGATCTCGGTGCCCACCGCCCACTGGGAGCCGGCCGGCGCCTCGTTGATCACCTTGATGATATACTCGGTGGAGCCGACGTAGTCGGCCTTCAGCACCACATCCAGCGAGCACTCCGGGTGGACGATCACCTTCATCTCCGGGTAGAGGCGCCGGACCTCATCCACCTGCTCGGGGGTGAACTTCTGGTGGACCGAGCAGAAGCCCTTCCAGAGGATGATCTTCGCCTTCTGCAGCTCCTCCTCGGTGCACTCGAAGTCGCCCAGGAGCGGGTTGTAGACCACCATCTCCTCCAGGGGGATGCCCAGCTTCAGGTAGCCGGTGTTCCGGCCCAGGTGCTGGTCGGGGAAGAAGAGGACCTTATCGCCCCGCTCAAAGGCCCAGCGGAGGACGCCCTCGGCGTTGGAGGAGGTGCAGACCGCCCCGTCGTTCTCGCCGCAGAAGGACTTGAGCGCAGCGGTGGAGTTCATGTAGGTGATGGGGATCACCTTCACCCCCGGCAGCCGCTCCTGCAGCGTCAGCCAGGCCTCATCCACCTGCCGCTCGTTGGCCATGTCCGCCATGGAGCAGCCGGCGCCCATGTCGGGCAGCACCACCACCGTCCCCTCGGGGGCCAGCACATCGGCGGTCTCCGCCATGAAGTGGACGCCGCAGAAGACCACATACCTGGCCTGTGACCGGGTCAGGGCCAGCTGGGCCAGCTTGAAGGAGTCGCCGGTGAAGTCGGCCCACTGGATCACCCGGGCCCCCTGGTAGTGGTGGCCCAGAATCACCAGCTCATCCCCCAGCTTCGCCTTCGCAGCCCGTATCCGCTGGTCGAGCTCAGCGTCTGAAAGCATATAATACAGATCTGGGATCTGCGTGTTCTCGTGTGCCACAAGCCCCAACTCGTCGGCCATCTCTTGTTCCTCCCTCGTGAAGACGGGAACGCTCTCGGTCACGCCTGATTCGACGCACAAACGGCGCTTGCGGGTCATGGCAAGAGCTGTTACTCTGTATTATAAACCAAATAAGCGGGAATGAGCGGGGGAAGTTTATCCTTTTGGGTAATGAGGACCCACCTTCTGGCGCAATTGACTTGACCATAGGCAACTATGGTAAAATAGAAATCACAGATCGGAAAGGAGGGGATTTCCGGTGAATATCACACTCACCGATAAGGCTTCGAATCGTCTGAAGGAGATCATCAAGGCGAAGGGTGAGAACCTGGCGCTGCGTGTCATGGTACGTGCCGGTGGCTGCTCCGGGTTCGAGTACGGCATGGCCCTGGAGCGCAACCCCCGTCCCGATGACAGCGTGGCAGAGACCGACGGCGTCAAGGTCGTCGTTGACCCGAATAGCCTCAAGTACCTCGACGGCTCCACCATCGACTATGTCGACAGCCTGATGGGTGGCGGCTTTGCGATCAACAACCCGAACGCTGTCTCCAGCTGCGGCTGCGGCCAGTCGTTCAAGACCGCCGGCGAGGCGGGCGCTCCCAAGACCTGCGGCAGCGGCGGCTGCTCGCACTAACTCACGCGAAGCTGAAAACCGGTGAGGGCCAGGGGCGGTCACGTCCCCGGCCCTTTCCACGTCCTCAGGCCTCCCGGTAGCGCATGCCCTCCTTGACCAGCTGCCCCCGTTCCACCAGGTAGACCAGGTGGGCCAGGGTCTCGGACATGGCGAACCGGACCTGGTGGATCGTCAGCGTCTCGGGGCTGAAGACCCGCTCGCAGACCTCCCAGGCGGTGGCCCCGCCCGGGAACTCCCGGGTGACGGCCGCCATCAGCGCCAGCCGCTCGCCGTGGTGGTGCCGGATCTCCGCCGCCCGCCCGGCCACATCCCGGATGATCGACCGGTGGCCCGGCAGGGCCAGCCGGGCGCCCAACCCCTCCACCCGGGTGAGGGAGGCGAGGTAGTCCTCCAGCGGGTTGGGGCGGCATTTGGGCCAGAGCGAAACGTTGGGTGTGATCTTGGCCAGGATCATATCATTGGCCAGCAGGATGCCGGTGGAGCGGTCCAGGAAGATGGCCAGCCCGTCCGAGTGGCCCGGGGTGTGGATCACCTCGTACTCCCCCGCCCCCAGCCGGAGGAGGGAGCCCGCCGGCACCGGCCGCATCTGCGGCAGCGGCTGGACGCTCTCGAACTGCCGGAGGTGGTGCTGCCCGATCGCCTCCGCCATCGCCGGATCCATCCCCTCCCCGGTGAAGAAGGCGACCAGCCGCTCCACCTGCTCCGCCATGCCGCCGCCCCAGAAGAGCTCCATCTGCCGGAACTCGATGTCGTGCATGAGGGCGGATGCCCCGGTCCACTGCTGCAGCCATCCGGCTGCCCCCAGGTGGTCCGGGTGGTAGTGGGTGACCAGGATCTGCTTCACATCCTGCGGTCGGATCCCCAGGTCGGCGAAGGCCCGCGGCCAGGCATCGGCCGCCAGCTCGTCGTGGAACCCGGTGTCCACCAGCGTCCAGCCCGACGGACCCCGCAGCAGGTAGCAGTTGACATAGCGCAGCGGAATGGGGATCGGAACCGGCACCAGGAAAATGTCGGGGGCGACCTCGGAGGGCGGTTGATAGGGCGGGTGAATGGCTGTCAAACGGCACAGGCCTCCCATCGATCGGATCCTCTGCTCAGTCAGCAGGCGCGAACGGGACGCAGAGCGAATCAATACGGGTCACGAGTCAACCGCGTCTAGAGGAAATGGAGTGTGGAGCCGTGCAACGGCGGTTACTTTCTCTGCTGATCGGTCTTCTCCTGCTCCTCCCCAGCCTGGCTGCCTGCGCCCCGAAGAGCGACCCGGGCGCAGCCGAGGCGATCCGGCTGTACCAGGTCCTGCCGGCGGCCCGGGCCAAGTCCGCCCTGGTGCAGGGCGAGGGGGAGGGCGAAGCGATCGCCCTGATCAACGCCGGTACCCGGAAGCAGACGATTAACGGCTGGACCATCGAGGCCGGTGGAGGGCGGGTCAAGCTGCCCAGGCTCTCCCTGGAGCCGGGCCAGGTGCTCTACCTGGCCAACGATGCCACCTACTTCGCCAAGTATTGGAACCGAACCCCCGACTACGAGTACGGGGTCGATGCCGACAGGGCGGTCCCCGACCTGAAGAGCGGGCAGAGCGCCCCGGTCATGAAGGACACGGGGGATCTGGTCAAGCTTTTGGACGAAAAGGGGAAGCTGATCGATATCCTGGCCTTCGGGGCGGTGGCCGATCCGCCGGCCCCCTGGAGCGGCCCGCCGGTGGAGCTGGTCAATTCCTTCCCCCTGACCCCCGGCAACCAGGTGATCACCCGGCTCCGGGAGGGCGACCGGCTGCTGCTGGAGCCCAGGGCGGACTCCTGGTCGGGCGGTACCCGGACCGATCCGGAGCGGGTCTTCTACGCCGGCCAGTCCAACTTCCCGGTCCGCACGGTGAGCGGCCCCATGACCCTGACCGCCCTCTCCGCCCCGGACAACGCCGGCACCGTCCTCTTCCAGCTGGTGGACCGGGCGCAGAAGTCGATCCGGCTGACCGGCTACCAGTTCAACCACAAGGAGCTGGCCGAGCGGCTGGTCGCCGCCGTCAAGCGGGGCGTGCGGGTCCAGGTGGCGCTGGAGCGGAACCCCGCCGGCTCGGAGCCCTACGATGGGGACAAGGAAGCCCATCAGATCCTGCACGAGGGCGGCGTCGAGATCCTCTACTACCACAAGTGGGACGGCGACCTCTCCAGCCGGTTCAACCCGGTCCATGCCAAATACGTGATCATCGACGATGAGATCGTCATGGTGGCCACCGGCAACTATGTCGGCTCCGTCTACAACACCACCAACCCCACCTGCGGCAACCGGGAGTGGCTGGCGGTGATCCAGGGCGGCCCCGGGGTGGTGGAGCTCTTCCGCGAGGTCTGGGACTTCGACTTCGGCTCCAACCATGTGGAGGTCCGGCCCTACAACCCCGAGCGGGACCGGCCGCTCCAGCCCGATACCTACGACCCGGGCCCCTGCCTGAAGTACACGGCGGTCAAGCCGGAGCCGCTCACCGTCACCGGCCAGGTCACCCTGACCCGGATCCTCTCCCCCGACAACACCCTGGACCGGGAGCAGGGCTTCCTGGGGCTGCTGCGGAACGCCAAGCGGGAGCTCTGGGTCAGCGCCGCCTACATCAACAAGTGGTGGGGCAGCCCCACCGAGCCAGCCAACTTCACCAACTACCCGCAGCCCTACCTGCAGGAGATCGTGGCCGCCGCCCGGCGCGGGGTGGAGGTGAAGGTGCTGCTCGACCGGCGCAACGTCCGGGCCGACAGCCTGCGGGATAACCACCAGGTGGTGGACTACCTGAACGATCTGGCGAAGCAGGAGGGGCTGAAGCTGGAGGCCCGGCTGGTCAACATGGATCAGACCGGGATCGGCCGCTCGTACCACAACAAGTCGCTGATCGTGGACGGCGCCGTGGTGATCTCCTCCATCAACGGCTCGGAGAACTCCTTCCGCTACGCCCGGGAGATGGCCATCAAGCTGGAAGCGCCGCCGGCGTTCGTCAACTACTACCGGGATCTCTTCCTCTTCGACTGGAACCGGAGCGACCGGCCCAACGAGCCCTGGTCGGTCCAGGCGATCCCGCTCCATGACGGCACCCGCATCGACTGGGCCGCCAACGTCGAGCTGGACGTGGTCGGCTATGAGGTCTACTACAAGCGCGCACCCGGCGACCCGTGGCAGCTGCTTACCACCCGGGAGCAGCCCGGCTTTACCGACAGCCACACCGAGGGCATCTGGGGCGTGGTGGCGGTGACCGAGAGCGGCGTCCGCTCCGACTGCGCCGAGGTGACCCGCTAGGCTCCAAGAAAGGCCACCGAGGGGGGATGGCACGTGACGATCCATCGCAAGCAGCAGGTCCTCGTCCTCGTCGGGGTGGTGGGAGCGCTTGCCCTCGCCCTGCTCTGGTTCAGTCCGCCCTGGGCCCTGCCGGCGCTGGCGCTGCTGGTGCTCGGCCAGCTGATCGCCACCGCCTGGCTCCTCCGCCGGCCGGGGCTGGAGGAGTCGCTCTCCCCCAGCGCCCTGGAGTCGATCTCCAGCTTCGATACATCGCTGCGGATCGGCGAGGAGACGCTCCCCTACCTGAAGCAGGGGCTGAACTTCGAGTCGGCCCAGAAGATCTGTGAGATCATCCACAAGATCACCGAGGTGGACGCCGTGGCGATCACCGACGACCAGGTGATCCTGGGCTTCTCGGGGATCGGCTGCCGTCGCCACCAGCAGGGCGGCCCGATCCTGACCGGCGCCACCAAGTACGTGCTGGACACCGGCGAGACCAAGATCGTGACCGATGCCAAGATCCTCTCCTGCGACGAGAAGGGCTGCCCGCACCCGCTGAAGACGGCGGTGATCACGCCCCTGAAGTACCGGGGCAAGGTGGTGGGGACCTTCAAGCTCTACCGGACCTCACCGGAGGTGCTGCCCAGCTACGTGGTCCGGTTGGCGGTGGGCATCGCCGCCCTGCTGGGGCTGCAGATGGAGCTGGCCGAGTCCGACCGGCAGCGGCAGCTGGTGACCCGGGCCCGGCTGGAGGCGCTCCAGGCGCAGATCCGGCCCCACTTCCTCTTCAACGTGCTCAACACCATCATCATGTTCTCCCGGACCGATGTGGAGCGCTCCAGGGAGCTGTTGATCAGCCTCGCCCAGTTCTTCCGCCGCTCCCTCTCCACCCGGGCCAACTTCGTCACCCTCCAGGAGGAGATCGACTACATCAACATCTACCTCTCCCTGGAGCAGGCCCGCTTCGGCGACAAGCTGCGGGTGAAGATGGCGATCGACCCGCGGGTGCTGGGCGCCCAGGTGCCGATTCTCACCCTGCAGCCGCTGGCGGAGAACGCCATCGTCCATGGCCTGGCGCCGAAGGAGGAGGGGGGCCAGCTCCGCATCCGGGCCCACCAGGTGCGGGATGAGCTGCGCATCCTGATCGCCGACAACGGGGTCGGCATGGACAACGAGCGGCTCCGCCGGGTCTTCGAGGAGGGGTTCGGCCACAACATGGGGCTGGGCCTGACCAACGTCAACGAGCGGCTGATGTCGCTCTACGGCGAGCAGTACCGGCTGCGGATCCGCAGCACCCCCGGCGCCGGCACCTCCATCCTGGTCCGGATCCCGCTGGAGCGGGCCTCCCAGACCGCTGACTGAGCCGCGACAGGGGCGGTGCTTGCTGCATCCCATGCCGATTTTCCGTTGACTCACCGGCAGGGACTTGGCGAACGCTATCTCATTCGCATAAAATGATCGGAAAGCTTCCGAAGGAGCGAAGATCCGCCATGGTGCTGAAGGCGCTGATCGTCGATGACGAGTACCCCGCACGCATGGAGCTGCGGTATCAGTTGAGCCGGTTCCCCGATGTGGAGATCATCGGGGAGGCGACCAATGCCCGCGAGGCGATGCGGCTGATCAACGCGCTCGACTACGATGTGATCTTCCTGGATGTGCAGATGCCCGGCATGACCGGGATCGAGCTGGCCAAGCAGCTGAAGGGGCGCGAGGTGATGCCGAAGGTGGTCTTCGTCACCGCCTTCGAGAACTACGCCGTGCCCGCCTTTGAGATCCGGGCGGTGGACTACCTGCTCAAGCCCCTGGAGGAGGAGCGGCTGGCGGAGACGATCCAGCGGCTGCGGGAGAGCGCCGGCGCCGCCACGGCGGCCACTCCCCCCGAGAAGGGGGAGGAGGGCGAACGGGCGGCGGAGCGCAAACCCCCGCTCTCCTTCCTGCTCTGCGAGAAGGATGAGAAGCAGATCCCCCTGCCGCTGAACGAGATCGTCTACATCTTCTCGGAGGGGTACAACGTCTTCGTCCAGACCCACCACGACCGGCTCCTGACCCGCTACACCCTCCAGGAGCTGACCGAGCGGCTCCCCCCGGAGCAGTTCTTCCGCTCCCACCGCTCCTACCTGGTCAACATCTTCCAGGTGAAGGAGATCAGCCCGTACTTCAACGGGGCCTATATCCTGAAGCTGAAGGACAAGGAGCACTCCGAGGTGATCGTCAGCCGCTCCAACGTGAAGCGGATGAAGGAACTCTTCTCGATGGGATAGCGGTAGGTGCAGAGGCGCCCCCGGGTGGGGGCGCCTTCCGTTTGGGATGGGCTTTGTCGATGGCCTCGGTCCAGGCCCCCTCCTGCCCATGTGGCGTCTGGATGGGATCGGTGCGGGGAGCCATGGGCTCTGGAGTGACGGTGGTGAGGGGCCCGCGAGAGGCCCGTTGGGCGCCCATGTGACGGGTAGGGGGCGTCCATGTTGCGCCAACCTGAAGCCCAGGTGGCGCCCATGTAGCGCCCATGTTGCTCCATTGTGGCGCCCATGTTGCTCCATTGTGGCGCCCATGTTCCGCCATTGTGGCGTCCATGTTGCGCCCATGTTGCGCCCATGTTGCGCCCATGT